>NZ_JBFAPA010000013.1:0-330742 GCF_040675465.1 Actinocrispum sp. NPDC049592
ACCACACCTGCTATGACGAACACACCGCCTGGGCCCACCGCACCCAAGATCACCAAACCGCCGCTTGACAAGCCACGGCCCTGGGATGTCTAACCCGCTACCTGCTGACCGGCGAGCTACTAGCCGATGAGCTGCTACCCCGCTAGCTGCTGACCGGCGAGCTACTAGCCAACTAGCTGCTACCCAGCTAGCTACTAATGGGCCAGCTACTAATGGGCTAGCTACTACCCAGCTAGCTACTAATGGGCCAGCTACTAATGGGCTAGCTACTACCCAGCTAGCTACTAATGGGCTAGCTACTAATGGGCTAGCTACTAATGGGCTAGCTACTAGCCGAGCATCTACTACCACGATATTAGCTAACTAGTTAGATATTAGCCTGTTAGTATCTTCACATGGCAGCGAGCTTTGATGACTGGGTGACCGCGACCCACGACCTGTACACGGCGATGCGCAAGAACCGCGGCCGCCTCGCCCAGAGCACGGCGGGTCTGTCGTTGTCGCAGCTCAGCATGCTCGAGGTGCTGCTCACCGACGGTCCCATGACGGTAAGCGGGATCGCCGCGGTCGCGGGCGTCTCCGGCCCGAGTGCGACCCGCGCGCTCAAGCAGCTCGAGAGGGACAGCGTCGTAACCCGCCAACGGTCCGTCATCGACGAGCGCGTCGTCGTGGTGACCCTCACCGACCACGGGCGCTGGCTGGTCGAGCGCCAGCGCGAAGCCCTACGGGAGATTCAGCAGCAGCACTTCGCGTCGCTCAGTGCCGAGGAGCGCGAGAACTTCGTCGACGTCCTGCAGCGGATGGCCAAATGGATCGGTGAGTGGCAGGAACTGCCCCCAGAACTACCGCCAGGGTGACTTGGTGTCCGTTGGCCTGGTGGGGTCGTGGAACTTGGGGGTGGTGGGTTCGTTGGGGCGGAGGGTCGCCAGGTTGTCGGTGATGGTTTGCATGATGCGTTTGTGGGCGCGCACCGCGTCGCCTGGTGTGCCCGCCGAGAGGTCCGCGAGGTCGACGGGGGCGCCGAAGTGGACCTTGAAGGTGGGGCGGCGGCGGACCGCGCGCAGGAACGACGTCACCACGGGTTTGAGGTCCGGCCAGCCGGTGACGACCTCGGTGCCCCAGTACGCGGCCTCGTGCGCGCCCCACTGCGAGATCGGGATGACGGGCGCGTTCGCGGCCAGGGCGATGCGGGCCACGCCCGTCTTGCCGCGTTCCGGCCACAGCCCGGGGTCGTGGCTGATCCGGCCCTCGGGGTAGACCAGCAGCGGCACGTTCGCGGACCTGATCGACTCCACGGCGGTGGCGAACGAGTCGATGACGGTCGCCTTCCCGCGTTCCACCCGCAGGTGCCCGGACTGGGTCAGCGCCCACCCGAGCACCGGCGTGTCCAGCAGGCCGCCGGCCAGCATGAACCGCGGCGCGATGCCGATCGACCAGCACGCCTTCATCAGCACCAGCGCGTCGAACACGCCGATGTGGTTGGCCGCCATCACCAGCGGGCCTTTGCGCAGCTCAGCGGGGACGTCGCCGGTCACTTCGAGCTTGCCGACCAGCGCGACGGCGGCCCGGTCGATCTCGAGCATCGTCCGCCAGATCAGGGGCGCCTCGGTCCGGCCGTCGCTGCGATGGCCTGGTTCGTGCCCGTCTCGGTAGAGCGCAACCATGGCGGGAGCATGGCATGTCCGCCGAAAGGCGCCTTCACCTGGGCCTCGGTGTGGCTGATGTTACGAGAGAGACAAGGCGACTACGGTGGGGCGCATGGCGAGCCGGTCGACAACCGCCAAAAAAGGCGCCGCGCGCAAGAAGCCCGCCCCGGCCAAGCCGGCGGCGAAGCCCGTCACCCGCAAGCGGGGGGTGATCGCGGGTGGCTGGAACCTGCTCGCGAAAGGGGTCGGCAGCCTGGCCCGCACCCTGGGCCGGACCAAGGAGCTCGACCCGGCGCACCGCCGCGACGGCCTGGCGTTCGGGCTGATCGCGTTCGCGGTGATCATCGGCGCCGCCGTGTGGTGGCGTGCGGCCGGGCCGATCGGCCACTGGGTGGAGATCGGCGTCCGCACGGTGATGGGGGCCGGGGCGGTGGCGTTCCCGTTGGTGCTGCTGGTGGTCGGGATCGCGCTGATGCGGTCGGACCCGCGGCCCGACGCGCGGCCCCGGTTCGTGGTCGGCTCGCTGTTGATGGTCTTCGCGCTGCTGGGCATGTTGCACCTGCTCAACGGTGGTCCGGACAACCTCGACCGGATGTACGCGGGCGGCGTGCTCGGGTACCTGTCCGGCGGGCTGCTGGAGGCTGGGGTGACCGCCTGGGTCGCGTTCCCCCTGCTGGTGCTGGCGTTGTTCTTCGGCGTGCTGGTGTTCACCGGGACGCCTATCCGCCAGATCCCCAACCGGTTGCGTGAGCTCGGCCGCGAACCCGAGGAGGAAGAGGAGCCGGTCGAGGAGGAACCCGTCGAGCCGGTCGCCGAGACCAAGCTGCGCCGTCCGTCGCGCCGCCGACAGGCCACGATGGCCGAACCGGTGGAGGAGCCCGCGCCGGAACCGGAGATGGCGGCCGAACCGCCGCTCCCGCCGCCGAAACGGGAGCCGAAGCCAAAGAAGGAGACCCAGCCGCAGCTGCCGTTGCAGCCCGCGCGGGTCGTCGAGGGCGACTACCAGCTGCCCCCGCCGAGCCTGCTGGAGGAGGGCGACGCGCCCAAGTCCCGCAGCCGCGCCAACGACACCATGATCGAGGCGATCACCGGTGTGCTGGAGCAGTTCTCGATCGACGCCCAGGTCACCGGGTTCACCCGCGGGCCGACAGTCACGCGTTACGAGGTCGAGCTGGGCCCGGGCGTGAAGGTCGAGAAGATCACCGCGCTGACCAAGAACATCGCCTACGCGGTGGCCACCGACAACGTGCGGCTGCTGGCGCCGATCCCGGGCAAGTCGGCGGTGGGCATCGAGGTGCCCAACAGCGACCGCGAGATGGTCCGGCTCGGTGACGTGCTGCGTTCGGCGACGGCGGTCAAGGACTCGCACCCGATGGTCGTCGGCCTCGGTAAGGACATCGAAGGCCACATGATCACCGCGAACCTCGCGAAGATGCCGCACCTGCTGTGCGCGGGGTCGACCGGTTCTGGTAAGTCGAGCTTCGTCAACTCGATGCTGGTGTCGCTGCTGTCCCGGGCGACGCCGGACGAGGTCAGGATGATCCTGATCGACCCGAAGATGGTCGAGCTGACGCCGTACGAGGGCATCCCGCACCTGATCACGCCGATCATCACCCAGCCGAAGAAGGCGGCCGCGGCGCTGACCTGGCTGGTCGAGGAGATGGAGCAGCGCTACCAGGACATGCAGGCCAACCGGGTGCGGCACATCGACGACTTCAACAAGAAGGTGAAGTCCGGCGAGATCACCGCCCCGCCCGGCAGCGAACGCGAGTACCGCCCATACCCGTACATCCTGGCGATCGTCGACGAGCTGGCCGACCTGATGATGACCGCGCCCCGCGACGTGGAGGACGCGATCGTCCGCATCACCCAGAAGGCCCGCGCGGCAGGCATCCACCTCGTGCTGGCGACCCAGCGGCCGTCGGTGGACGTCGTCACGGGTCTGATCAAGACCAACGTGCCGTCCCGCCTTGCGTTCGCGACCTCCTCGCTGACCGACTCCCGGGTCATCCTGGACCAGCCGGGCGCGGAGAAGCTGATCGGTATGGGTGACGGGCTGTACCTGCCGATGGGCGCGTCCAAGCCGGTGCGCGTGCAGGGCGCCTTCGTCAGCGACGAGGAGATCCAGGCGGTCGTCGCCTTCACCAAGGACCAGGCGCAACCGGAGTACACCGACGGCGTCACAACGGCTTCCGCGGGCGAGAAGAAGGAGATCGACGCCGACATCGGCGACGACCTCGACGTGCTGCTGCAGGCCGCGGAGCTGATCGTGACGTCGCAGTTCGGCTCGACCTCGATGCTGCAACGGAAGTTGCGCGTCGGGTTCGCGAAAGCGGGACGCCTGATGGACCTGCTGGAGAGCCGAGGTGTGGTGGGTCCTTCGGAGGGCTCGAAGGCCCGCGAAGTCCTTGTGAAGCCCGATGAACTGGAAGGCGTGCTGTTCACGATCCGCGGTGGCGGCGCCCCCGCGGACGAGGACTTCGAGGAATAGCCTAGATCTGGGCCGGTTCTAGCGCTGCAACGAACTCAGGAGCTTGACTGTCACTTGTGGACTGAGCTGATCGGGTAGCTGCTTCTCCAGCCAGGGAGCCAGCTTGACGGTCAGCGGGTGACGGATGTCCGCCAGCGGTGTCAGGTCGGGGTCCATGAGGTTGAGCCACAGTGTGCGCAGCGCGGGCAAGTCACCGATGAGACTCAAGTCGGTCACCGGGATCGCAATCAGCATCAGTGTTTCGAGAGTGGTGATCTGGCGGGCTGCCGCCAGATCGCGCAACTCAGCGCAGCCGCTCAAATGCAGAAAAGTGAGATCCAGACCGGCCAGGAGCCCCACATCCTCGATGGGACAGGCCAGGAGGCTGACGAAGTCAAGGCTCGGGAACAGGGATGCGATCCGCGGAACATCCATGATGTCGCAGTCCTGCAGCGAGAAATCGGTGAGCCCATTGTGTTCGGGCAGCATCGCCAAACTTCGGCATTCGTACACACTGAAGTTCCTCAGGTCGCTGAGCGAAGGCAGCGCGGCGAAGTCCGTCACAGCCCTGCAGCCGATCAGGTTGAGCCTGGTAAGACGGGGGACCGCGTGCAGGAAGTCCAGCGATCGCACATCACGGGTGAGGGGCAGACCTAGGTCCGTGAGCAACGGGAGGCCGCTCAATGCCTCGACGTTGGTGGCGTGACCACCGCCGGTGAACACGTTGGCCATCTCCAGCTCGGAGTGCTGGGCGAGCGGGCCGAGGTCGACTACCGCACCCGCCTTCGCGCGGGCTCTGAGTCGCTTCAAGCGTGTGGCCTCAGACAGGAAGTCGAGGTTCTCGATGTCCCTGTCCTCCACCACATCCACGACAGCTTGGGTGAGCCTTCTCAGGTGGTGTAGGTGCCGCACGTGGTCGATCTGTTTGACTTCGATCGTGCCGTCGCAAAGGGGCGCAACCGAAAGCACCTCAGCCGCGTACTGCTCAGCCGGGAAGTACTGCCACACCGCCGCCAGCTCCGCCTGCACCTTGTCCTCGGCCGTCGGCGCGTACCTTCCCAAGAGCCGCAAAGCTTCCTGACCGCCGACCAAAGCCGCCGTCCGAATACATGCCACGGCCTGAGGAACCGTCAGCCCGTCGAGCGTCCGCGGCAGCTTGCGCAGCACTCTGTCCCCGCCGAGGGACAACGACCGCGCCTCCTCCCCGCGCCGGGGCGGGATCAACTGATCAAGCGCCGCCTCGACCCGGGACGTCACCTCGGGATCGATCGTGTGCGCTGTGTCGAAGCATGATGCCGCGACGAGTTTGAGGCGGCGAGCGTGGCGCTGCTCTTTGTCTGCGCGGTCCAGCAGGGCGTTCAGCAGGCTCGTGCGGAGGGGAACGCTGGCGTGGCCCGCGCCCATCACGACGGTCTCTCGCCACTGGTCGAGGTGGGCGTTGCGGACCAGGAACTCCATCAGGTGTTCCTCGGCGGCTTGTTTGCCCGCGAGGTACTCCTGGAAGGTCCGGTGGATGAAGTCGATCCGGCCGGACACCGGTTCCCGGATCACCCCGCTGCGCTCCAGGAGGTACTTCAGGACGACCGTGGGATCCCCGGTGACATCGGGCATCCGGCGGATGCCCAGCTCGACCTGGGTGACCGCTTCGGCCAGGCTCGCCTCGGAGCGGCCGTTGAGGGTCAGCCACCAGGCCAGGTGCTGCAGGATGGTCAGCTTCGACTTCGTGGCCAGCTGGAGGTCACGGACCACCGGCAGCTCACGTTCGGCGTCCCGGCGTTCCAGCAGCAGCTCAAGGGAGGCCTCGTACAACCGCATCCGGTCGGGCGGTAACTGCTTGTGGCGGTCGAGGTTCAGGGCACAGAGCAAGGCGCACAGCAGCGGGGTCGAGGCGAGGGTGCGGAGGTGGCGGCGGGCTTCGAGCTGACGGGCCAGGGCGGCCTCGTACTCGTCGATGTCCTCGGGCGGGTCGGACTCGCGGATGGCCTCGTGCCACCGGCGACAGAACGCGGCCACGTCCGCGGGAGTCATGGGCTGCAGGTACAACGAACGGAAGCCGGTGAGCCACGCCGGTTCGGCGGCGCTGGGACGCGAAGTCACCACGACCCGGGTCCGCGGGAACGCCAACAGCAACTCCGACAACCACTTCCGCACGCGCGGGCGCCGTTCCGCCCGGAGTTCGTCCACGCCATCGACAAGGAGCAACGCCCTGCCGGAGGCGAACTGGCGGTGCGCCCAGCCTTCCGGCGCCAGCCCGGCCAGCGGCGGGGCGTTGGTGGCGACCAGGTCCTGTGGCTGGGGCAGATCGCCGTCGGGATAGCTGCGCAGCCGCACCAAGAAGGGAACCGAGCCGTTCCAATCGGCCAGTGCTCCCGTGAACGTGCCGCGGGCGGCGTTGACGGCAAGCCATTGCAGCAACGTCGTTTTGCCCGAACCGGCCTGGCCGCGCAGCAACGTCCGCGGGCTGTCCTCCAGCGCGTGCTCGATCCGGAGGTCCTGTGCCTCGCCGGACACCGACAGGCTCAGATACGCGACCGTGACGGAGATCTGCGGTTTGTACCGCCGGATGTCGACGCCGAACATCTCCAGCTGGTCGAGGGTGCTGCTGATGAAGGCCTGGTACCGCCCGGTGAACCCGGCGTCGTGGCCGGTGCCACGCGGGGCGTCCAGCGAGGTTCGCGGCAGGCGGTCCAGCACGGTCTCGATTCTGGACAACCGCCCCAGCATCTCGGTCAATGCGCGTGGCTGGAACGTCGGCAGGTTCTGCACGACGTTGACCAGGGCGACACAGGTTTCGTCCAGAACGGCGTTGTAGAGCGCCAAACCCGGTTCGCTCAGGCCGGCGCGTTTGACCGGAACGAGTTCGCGGACCTCACGGGCGAGTCGCACCGGGTCCATGTCCGCGCCGAGCATCAGGGTGTCGGTCAGGTCGGCGTCCTCCAGGGCGTCGACGACGGCCGACAGGGCGGCCTCGCGTTCGTTGTCCGGCAGGCTGAACTCGCCTGCCAGCAACGGGGTCAGCCGGCGGGCAACCTGATCGCCGATGTCCTCGAGTTGCCGCGCCAGCTTCCGTCGAGCGAACTGGTCCGGAAGACCGCTCGCGAGCAGGTCGGTGAGCTGCGCTTTTCGTTCCCCCGCCGCCTTACGGTGGCGGAGCCAGGCCTTCGTGGCATGGGTCGCGACTTGCCGTCCTACTGTGAGCGCGAGGGTCTCCAGCACCCACCGATGTTAAATCAGGTGCCCCACTTGCGGACGGCGGCGTAGTAGATCTCCGCCGTTCCCTTGCAGATGATGTTGCCGCCGCAGATCGAGTACATGTCGGACTTGAATTTGTTGTCGATCCGCAGTTTCTTGTCGGCGTTCCAGCGGCCTTGTTTCTTGTTGTTGCGGTAGCCGAAGTCGTGCCGGTGACAGGCGGGGGCGAAGTTGAACCCGAGCGGTTTGTCCGGCGACCAGCTGCAGGCGTCGGACGACCAGTCGAGCTGGTCGGCGTACGGACGGGAGTTGCGGATGGATTCGAACTGGGACAACGACTTGTTGAACGAGTAGTCGTCCGTGACGGTGGCCAGCTGCGCCGGGCTGAGCGCCGCGTGCGCGGTGCCGGCCACCATCACCATGGCGGTGACGGTGGTCGCCGCCGCGGTGGACACGCGCTTGAGCAGGTTGGGCACGTGACTCTCCTTTGTGGACCCTCCAGTAGAGCCACAGCGTGCGCGCCCGTCAGCCCGCCGCGCTACCTCCATTCGGGTTGTCCAAACCCAGCTCCGCCAGGATTTCGCCGGTGTGTTGGCCGAGTGTCGGGCAGTGTTCACGGATAGTGGCCGGGGTCGCGGAGAACCGCACCGGGAAACCCACCTGACGGTAGGCGCCTTCGGTAGGATGATCGGCCACGGTCAGCATGGGGTCGAAATAGGGATCGGCGGCGGCGTCCTCCAATTCGAGCACCGGCGCGAACGGAATACTGCGCGCGCCGCAGATCTCCTGCCATTCCGCGGTGGTGTACATCGGCGCGAATTGCTCGACCAGCGCGTAAAGCGCGGAGAAATTGTTCGCCCGCTGCCCGGGGTCCTGGAAACGCTGGTCCGCGGCGAGATCCGGCTCGCCGACGGCCTCGAAGAAGGCGGCGATGTTCCGGTCGGTGTACGGCAGGATGCAGGCCCAACCGTCCTTTGTGCGCACCGCGCGGTGCGGCTCGGCCATCGACCGGTTGAACCCCGTCGCGCCCATCGGCGGCTCGAAGGTGTGCCCGCTGAGGTGCTCGACGAGGTTGAACGCCAGCAGGGTGTCCGTCATCGGTACCTCGACCTGTTGTCCCGCACCGGTTGCGCGCTGGTGTACCAACGCGGCGAGTACGGCGTACGTGATGGTCAGCGCGCACACCTTGTCGGCCAGGATCGAGGGCGCGTAGTTCGGCTGACCGGTCGCCCGCCGCATCA
The DNA here is from genome assembly GCF_040675465.1 of Actinocrispum sp. NPDC049592. Classification (NCBI taxonomy): domain Bacteria; kingdom Bacillati; phylum Actinomycetota; class Actinomycetes; order Pseudonocardiales; family Pseudonocardiaceae; genus Actinocrispum; species Actinocrispum sp. NPDC049592. Next base: position 8,550 of record NZ_JBFAPA010000013.1, read on the forward strand.
GGTCGACGAACCCGGACGAGGCCTGCACGATCTCGTCGTAGGCGGCGAGCCCGGCCCGGTCGGAGTCGGTGCGGAACCCCTGGGCGTTGCAGTAGATGAGTTTCGGGTTCGCTGTGGACAGTCGTTCGTAGTCCAAACCCAGGCGCGCCAACGCTCCCGGCCGCATGTTGGTGAGCAGGATGTCCGCTGTGGACACCAGCTTCAGCAGCGCGGCCTGGCCATCGGCGGACTTCAGGTCCAGCACGATGCTGCGCTTGTTGCGGTTGACGTTCAGCGCGAGCTGCCCCATCCCGGGGTGCCGCTGCGGGTGGGTGATCCGGGTGAGGTCGCCGGCGGGAGGCTCCACTTTGATCACATCGGCGCCCATGTCGCCGAGCAGCTGGGCGGCATACGGGCCCATCACAACGGAAGCGAGGTCGATGACCCGGACACCCGCGAGCGGGCCGGACGGTGCGGTACTGGTCACGTGAAGTGAGTTTATGACCAGTGCACTCGCCGAAACGGCCTTGTCTGGGGGACAATCGCGGGGAGGTGCTTGCTTCAGACCGGCCGACGAAGGGCGAAGTGCATGCTCACCTGGCGGAAAAGCAGCTACAGCAGGGGCCAGGGGGACTGTGTCGAGGTCGCTTGGATGGAAGGTGTCCACACCGAGGAGCTGGAGGTGGCCGTCGACAGCTGCTTCCCGCGCAGCGACGTGATCGACTGCTTCGAGCTGGACTGGACCAGCAGCAGCTTCAGCCAGGGCGACGGCGTCCACCGCATCGAGATCGCTTGCGGGCCCACCACTCCCTCCCGCCCCACTGTGCTCATCCGTGACTCCAAGAACCCTGACGGGCCGTACCTGTCCATCACCCATTGGCGGTCCTTCCTGGCCTACGTGCGATGTCTCTGATCCAGGCCGAGTCGGCGACCGGGTGGTGGGAGTTCAGCTCGCGGCCGCCCGCGGCCGGGCTGCGCTCGGTCGTCCGGCGGTATACCGGATATCGGGAGCACTCGGTGGTTCCGTTGCGGCGCAGGGAGATCCCGACTGGTGACGTGCACCTGATCATGAGCTTCGGGCCGCGGCTGCGGGTCGGCGGTCTGCGCGAGGTGGTGTCTTTCGTTGCCACGGTGGAGGAATCGTGGGCCGATACGGAGTACGTCGGCGAGCAGCACGGTCTGCAAGTGACATTCACTCCTTTGGGTGCTAGCCGACTCCTTGGTGTTCCGCTCGACGAGCTGGGGACGTCCGTCGTCGAGCTCACCGATCTGCTGGGTCCGCCGGGGGCGTTGCTCATCGAACAGCTCGCGGATCTGCCCGACTGGCCGCAGCGGTTCGCGTTGCTGGACACCGTTCTGCCGATGTGGCTGGCCGAGGGGAAGCAACCCGCCCCGCTGGCCGCCTACGCCTGGCAGCGGCTCGTGGCGACCCAGGGTCGCGCCTCCATCACCTCTTTGGTCGAAGATCTTGGCTGCAGCCGGCGGCATCTGCTGACCCAGTTCCGCACCCACGTCGGGCTGGCGCCGAAGGCGTACGCGCGGGTGCTGCGGTGCCGCAACGCGATCCGGCTGCTGCGGGCGGGGGACTGGTCGATCGCGCGGATCGCCCAGGAGTGCGGCTACTTCGACCAGTCGCACCTCAACCGGGACTTCCGGCTGATCACCGGGGTCGCCCCGGCGCGCTTCCCATTTTTCCAAGCTGTGGTGCTCGACGACGCCTAGCGTCGACGCATGATCTTTCCCGCTTTGCGTTACCGCGACGCCGTCAAGGCCATCGACTGGCTCGTCGAGGCCTTCGGTTTTGAGAAGCACGCCGTGTACCTCACCGATGAGGGCACCGTCGCTCACGCCGAGCTCAGGTTCGGCAGGGGCGGCGTGATGATCAACTCGGCCGACCGGCCGCTGCCCGCCGTGCCGGACGACTTCAAGGGCGCGTTCTGCACCCTCTACCTCGTGGTGTCCGATGTGGACGCCCACCACGCGCGGGCCCAGGCGGCGGGCGCCGAGGTCACCCCGCTGGTCGACCAGGACTACGGCTCGCGCGAGTACTCCGCCCGCGACCTGGAGGGCAACCACTGGCACTTCGGCACGTACGCGCCCGAAAACTGGTGATTTCCCAGAGTGTGACGCAGGTCATTCCAGCCACGCGTTCGGGCGTGTCGGCGGCTTACGGTCATGGGCCAGTCGTACCCCGCCGATGTGTCCCGGCGGGCGCCCGAACGCCGGCCGGCCCGGGGATCACCCTGCCATCCCTCGGTCCGGCCGGCGTTCCTAACGACTACAGCTCCAGCAGCATCCGGCTGTTGCCCAGCGTGTTCGGCTTCACGTACGGCAGGTCCAGGAACTCGGCCACACCCTGGTCGAGGCTGCGCCGCATCTCCTCGTACACCTCCGGGCTCACCGGCGTGCCGTCGATCTCCACGAACCCGTGCCGCTCGAAGAAGCTCACCTCGAAGGTCAACGCGAACAGCCGCGAGATCCCCAGTTCCTTCGCGGTGGCGATGAGCCGCTCGATCAGCGCGTGCCCGATGCCCAGCCCCTTCGCCTGCGGCACCACCGCGATCGTGCGGATCTCCGCGATGTCCTCCCACAACACGTGCAGCGCCCCGCACCCCAGCAGCTCGCCGTCCCGCTCCGCGACCCAGAACTCCTGGATGTCCTCGTACAACGTCACCAACTGCTTGGCGAGCAGGACCTTGCCCACATAACGGTCCACAATCGCCTTCATCTGACGCACATCAGTCGCCCGAGCCCGCCGGACAACCAGACTCTCACTCACAACCCAAGAACCTAGTCCGCCGGGATCGGCGCAGCTGACGTGTGCTTGGTCTCGGCTGGCGAATTGTCGGCGGTGCCCTTGGGGAGTGCTGAGCACGGCGGCCGGGCGGTTACTCTCACTCTGTGTCTTCTCCCTCCGCGAAGCGGCGTGTCGCCATGCTCACGCTCGGTTGTGCCCGCAATGAGGTCGACTCCGAGGAGCTGGCCGGGCGGCTGACCGGCAGTGGCTGGGAGCTGGCCGAGGCCGAGCAGGCCGAGGTCATCGTGGTGAACACGTGCGGGTTCGTGGAGCAGGCCAAGAAGGACTCCGTCGACACGCTGCTGGCCGCGGCGGACACGGGGGCCAAGGTCGTCGCGGTCGGGTGCATGGCCGAGCGGTACGGCAAGGAGCTCGCCGAGAGCATGCCGGAGGCCGCCGCCGTGCTGGGCTTCGACGAGTACCCGGAGCTGGCCTCGCGGCTCGACGAGGTGCTGCACGGCAAGACTGTCGAGTCCCACGTGCCCGTCGACCGGCGGACCCTGCTGCCCATCAGTCCGGTCCAGCGCCAGGAGAACGAGGTCGTCGTGCCCGGGCACGGGTGGGGGCCGCGGGTGCTGCGCAAGCGCCTCGACGACTCGCCGGTGGCCGCGCTGAAGATCGCGTCCGGGTGCGACCGGCGGTGCACCTTCTGCGCCATCCCGAGCTTCCGCGGCGCGTTCGTGTCCCGCACGCCCGAGGAGATCGTCGCCGAGGCCGCCTGGCTCGCCGAGAACGGCGCCCATGAGCTCTTCCTGGTCAGCGAGAACTCCACGTCCTATGGCAAGGACCTCAAAGGCGTGACCCTCGAGGCCGTGCTCAGGGACCTGGCCAAGATCGCCAAACGGGTCCGGGTGTCCTACCTGCAGCCCGCGGAGATGCGGCCGAGCCTGGTCAAGGCCATCGCCACCACGCCGAACGTGGCCGACTACTTCGACCTGTCCTTCCAGCACGGCTCCGCCAAGGTGCTGCGCCGGATGCGCCGGTTCGGCGGCTGCGACGACTTCCTTCAATTGACCGACCAGATCCGGGAGTTCTCGCCACAGGCGGGTATCCGGACCAACGTGATCGTCGGATTCCCCGGGGAGACCGAGGAGGACCTGCGGGAGCTGGAACGGTTCCTGGTCGGCGCGCGGATGGACGCGGTCGGCGTGTTCGGCTACTCCGACGAGGAGGGCACCGAGGCGGCCGGGTTCGGCGACAAGCACGACGAGGACACGGTCGCCCAGCGGGTCGCCCGGATCTCCGCGCTGGTCGAGCAGCTGACCATGCAGCGGGCCGAGGAGCGGGTGGGCGACGAGGTGGTCGTCATGATCGAACAGGACGAGGACGAGATCATCGGCCGTGCCGCGCACCAGGCCCCCGAGGTCGACGGCGAGTGCGTGGTCGAGTCCGACTTCGAGGTCGAGCGCGGGGACTTCGTGCGCTGCCGGGTCGAGGCCGCTGAGGGGGTGGACCTGCTGGTCCGTGCCCTCGAGGTACTTCGGTGAGCACCGCGCCCGCCGATCGCGAGCATCAGACCGTGCCCGCGACCCCGCCGACCCCGCCGCCGAGACCGCCGGTCCCGCTGCTGAACATCGCCAACATCCTGACCGTCTCCCGGCTGGTCCTGGTGCCGGTCTTCCTGGTCGCCCTGTTCACCGAGGGCGGTCACTCGTTCGGGTGGCGGCTGGGCGCGACCATCCTGTTCGGTGTCGCCTCGCTGACCGACCAGCTGGACGGCTGGCTGGCCCGGCGGCACGGCCTGGTCACCGACTTCGGCAAGATCGCCGACCCGATCGCGGACAAGGCGCTCACCGGGGCCGCCCTGTTCGGCCTGAGCATCCTCGGCGAACTGCCCTGGTGGGTGACGATCGTGATCGCCGTCCGCGAGATCGGCGTCACACTGCTGCGCTTCTGGGTGATCCGCTACGGCGTGATCCCGGCCAGCCGCGGCGGCAAGCTCAAGACGCTGACCCAGATCGTCGCGATCGGGTTCTTCCTGGCGCCGCTGCCTGCCGCGTTCGACCCGGTGCAGTGGACGATCATGGGCATCGCGGTCGTGCTGACCGTGGTGACCGGCCTGGATTATGTGTTCCGTGCCCTACGGCTGCGCGCGCAGGGCATCCGGGCCCGCAAGGCCGCCGAGGCCTCGTGAACCCGCTGGCGGACGTCCTGGGCCTGCCGGAAGGCACCCTCACCAGGGTGATCGCGCGCCTGCGCAACCGGGGCGAGACGGTGGCGACCGCCGAGTCGCTGACCGCCGGCCTGCTCAGCGCGGTCCTGACCAGCGTGCCGGGGGCCAGCAAGGCCGTCCGGGGCGGCCTGGTGGTCTACGCGACCGACCTCAAGTGGGGCCTCGCCGGGGTCGACCCGGTCCTGCTGCGCGAGCACGGGGCGGTCCACCCGGACGTGGCCGTCCAACTGGCGACCGGCGCCCGCGACCGCTGCGGGGCGAACTGGGGACTCGGGCTGACCGGGGTGGCCGGTCCGGATCCCCAGGACGGTGTCCGTCCCGGCACTGTCCACATCGGCATCGCCGGGACCGGCCTTGACGTGGCGACAATCACTTTCCCCGGTGACCGGCACGCGGTGCGGGCCGCGGCCGTGCGTGTCGCGGTTGACCTGCTGCTGGAACACCTCGGCGCACCCTGACGGGGGAACAACCGGCCACGCTGAGTCGTTCGCCCTTGGCGGACGGGCCGTGAAGTCGATGCGTGATGTCACCGGCTCTCGGTAACGTTGACTCCACGGGCCCGCCGGTGAAGGGAGGCGCGATGACTGTGCTGTTGCGTGAGGCGATCGGTGATCGGCTGCGCCATGCCCGCACGATCCAGCGCCGGACACTGCGCGAGGTGTCTCGTACCGCGCGGGTGAGTCTGGGTTATCTGTCAGAGGTGGAGCGCGGGCAGAAGGAGGCCTCCAGCGAGCTGCTGGCCGCCATCTGCGACGCGCTGGAGCTGCCGCTGCCGGAGCTGCTGTACAACGTCGCCAACGACATGACCGGGCTGGACCCCAGCGAGCTGCTGGAGGCCCCGGCCGGCGAGTTCACCAAGTCCGCCAGCGTCACCGAGCAGCCGGCTCCCGCGCCGGCCGGCACCGGCGACGAGGCGGCGATGTCGGCGGCAGGCCTGGACGGCGGCCGGGCGCAGAAGGACCTCAGTGGCCTGACTCCGCAGGAGCTCAACGGCATCGGTCCGGACGAGCTCAGCCTGGACGTGGTCGGCGACACGCTGTCCGACCTGCGCATCCAGCCCGCGCTGTCGCATCGGCTCGGGCCGGAGATCGCCAGGGCGCGGGTGTTCGCCGCATAACGGATCATCAACGAGCGAGAGAGCCGGCCGGGTGGTGTGTCCCGGCCGGCTTCGCGCGTCCGCGCCGCGTGCTGGCCGAATCGTTACCTGGGCCCGCGGTGTAGGTTCGGAGTGGGGGCATGCTGGGGTCAGCCTGCCTGGTCCGGGTCAGGGACTTACCTGATTTACCCCTGGGCCCGGTGGAACCACAATCGTGCACCTGACACGATGGAACCCGGACACCTACCGGGTCGTTGCCTGTGGGCAGCCGTAGCACGCAAGAAGGCAGGCGGAGGAGATGGCCAACCCTTTTGTGAAGTTCTGGAAGTACCTCATGGCGTCGTTCTCGTCCAAGATCGACGAGCACGCTGACCCGAAGGTACAGATCCAGCAGGCCATCGAGGAGGCTCAGCGTCAGCACCAGGCCCTCTCGCAGCAGGCCGCAGCCGTGATCGGCAACCAGCGCCAGCTGGAGATGAAGCTCAACCGCCAGCTCGGCGACGTTGAGAAGCTGCAGGCGTCCGCGCGCCAGGCGCTGGTGCTGGCCGACGAGGCCCGCGCCAAGGGCGACGACGCCAAGGCCACCCAGTTCGAGCAGGCCGCGCAGTCGTTCGCCACCCAGCTGGTCACCGCCGAGCAGGGCATCGAGGACCTCAAGACGCTGCACGACCAGGCCCTGCAGGCGGCGGGCCAGGCCAAGCAGGCGGTCGAGCGCAACGCGATGGTGCTGCAGCAGAAGCTCGCCGAGCGCACCAAGCTGCTCAGCCAGCTGGAGCAGGCCAAGATGCAGGAGCAGGTGTCCAAGTCGCTCAACCAGATGAGCGAGCTGGCCGCCCCCGGCAACACGCCGTCGCTCGACGAGGTCCGCGACAAGATCGAGAAGCGGTACACCACCGCGCTCGGGTCGGCGGAGCTGGCGCAGAACTCGGTCCAGGGCCGGATGATGGAAGTCCAGATGTCCACCACCGAGCTGGCCGGCCAGTCCCGTCTCGAGCAGATCCGCGCCTCGATGTCCGGCGGTGCCAAGCAGGTCGGCGGGTCGACCGCGGCCAGCGCCCCCACGGCCAACATCCAGGCCGAGATCCAGCAGCGGGTGGCCCAGGAGCAGCGCGCCAACCCGCAAAGCAATGGTTGACCGCGCAACGGCTGACGTCTGACCTGAGAGGGGGACGTGGTGGACCACCGGCCGCGCAGAGCGGAGTTCGCGGAGTTACGCGACCTCGTCGAACGACAGTTGCGCGGTCCGATCGCCGACCACGTCCGCACCCAGATCACCCAGGCCACCACCCGGCTCGGCCGCTGGAACTCCCCGGCGGCCAAGCTGGAACGGCGCAGGCGGCGGCTCGCCGCCCTGATGTGGGTGTTCCTGTTCCTCGGCATGATCATCGCGGTGGTGGCCGCGGCCGGCATCGCCACCGCTCCGGGCGTCGGTGACGCCATCCTCAGCGGGATCACGGCGGTCCTCGCGCTCGCCGCGTTCACCGTGAGCGGCCGCGCGGGCCTGCGCCTGCGGGCGCTCAACCGGACCGCGCTGCCCGCGGCCGCCGAACCCGCCGTCTCCGCGCTCCCGGCCCGGTCCTCGCAGGCCAGGGAACCGATGGAGCGCCTGCAGGACGCCGAACGGGTGCTCGCTGACCTCCTCCGCCAGCTGAGCTCCCCGCGCAGCAGCGTCCCCAAGGACACCGTGGACCACGCCCGTGCGACCGGCGCCGAGGCCGCCGGTGCGTTGCGCGAGGTCGCCGCCCAGCTCCAGTCGGTCGAACGAGCCCGGGACATCGCCCCCGCGCACGAACGCGGCCCGCTCGCCGACGGCGTCCGCCGCCTGCGGGAACAGCTCGACCAGGGCCTCGACGGCTACGGCAGCCTGATCGCCGCCGCGGGCCGTTTGGTCGCCGCGAGCTCCACCGGCGGACCGGACAAACAAGCCCTCACCGACGCCTCCGACCGCCTCCACGGCCTGGCGGTCGCCCTGCGCGAACTCTTCCCCGAACGCGGCTGATTCCCGCCCGTCGGTTGTTCGACCCACGCCCCTTAGGGCAAACGTGTGATAACAGTTATGTCACGCGGGACTGGTGAGCGGGTGGCATGGCACTATGCCCTGCGAGGTTCGGCAGGGAAGGGCTCCACTGTGATGCTTTGGTCGGTACACGGCGATGGTCGCCGCGTCGCCGACGGCGAGCTCATCGGGTCCAGGGAGCGGCTGAGCTGGCCGGTGATGATCGGCTTCGGCGCCCAGCACGCCGCCGTGATGATCTCCGCGACCCTGCTGGTGCCGATGGCCGTGGGTCTCCCACCTGCGACGACACTGCTGTTCACCGGTATCGGCACGATCGTGCTGCTGGTGGTCACCCGCAACCGGGTGCCCGGTTACCTCGGCTCGTCCTTCGCGTTCATGACCCCGCTGGCGATGGCCAAGGAGCACGGGATCGCCGCCCAGCTCGGCGCGGTGCTGGTGGCCGGCGGCATCCTGATCGTGTTCGGCATCGCGGTGAAGGCGCTGGGTGTGCGGCTGCTCGAGTCGGTGCTGCCGCCGATCGTGACCGGCGGGCTGGTGCTGCTGGTCGGGTTGAGCATGGCGCCCTACGCGACCGAGCCGTTCGCCGCCCAGCCCGGCATCGCCGCGGTCACCCTCGGGGTGGTCCTGCTCTGCCTGGCGCTGTCCAAAGGCACGTTGGCCAGGCTGTCCATCCTGATCGGGGTGGGTGCCGGCTGGCTCTTCGCGATCATCAGCGGGCGGATCGAGGACACCAAGATCGACGCACTGGTGGACGCGTCCTGGCTGGGCCTGCCGGACGTGCAGGCGCCGGAGCTGCTGCCGAGCGTGATGGTGCTGTCCGTGCCGGTCGTGCTGGTGCTGGTGGCGGAAATGGTCGCGCACGTGAAGGCGATCGCGGCGGTCAGCGGCGAGGACCTCGACCCGAACATCGGCGACGCACTGATCGCCAACGGCATCTCCACCGCGCTAGCAGGCACGTCGGGTGCCGTCGGCACGACGGCATACCCCGGCAACACCGGTCTGATGGTGGGTACCAGGGTGCTGTCCACGGCGGCGTGCGCGATGGCCGCGGTGCTGGCGATCCTGCTCGCGTTCGTGCCGAAGGTGACCGCGTTGATCAACACCATGCCGCCCGGCGTGGTCGGCGGGATGAGCCTGGCGCTGTTCGGCCTGGTCGCGATGATGGGCGTGCGGATCTGGACCGAGGCCAAGGTGGACCTGACCGACCCGGTGACCCTGCTGGTCGGCGGCATCGCGGTGGTGGCCGCGGTGGGCGACCTCACCGTCTCAGTATGGGGACTCGAGCTGCATGGAGTGGCCTGGGGATCCATGCTTGTGGTCGTGCTTTACCCGGTGGTGCGGCGCCTACGGGCGCGTCGCGGAAAAATCACCTGAAAGGCGGCTGGGTACCCATAAAGCCTAGTGATTAGGCCGAACATCGCACTCACGGTGATCGCCGGAGATGATCTGGCGCAGCACCCGGGGAGAGACGTTCCAACGGTCGGGTCGCTAGACTTCACCGGTTCATCGATGCTTCATCGGCTGGTCGTTTTCGCAGGTAGAGCGTTTGCTGGACGGAAAATGGAGGGTGGTCGCACCATGGTGTCAGTCCCCGCGTTTCCCTCCGGCAGACCGCTGACGCGGGCCGACCTGGAGTCGATGCCTGATGACGGGCACCGTTTCGAGTTGGTCGACGGGGTGCTTGTCATGAGCCCCTCGCCGCGCCCACTCCACCAGCGCGCCGTGGCCAGACTGCTCGCGGCGCTGACCGTCCACTGTCCCACCGACCTAGAGGTTCTCCCGGCACCAGTCGACGTCATCCTGGCCGACGACACCGTGCTGATCCCTGATGTCATCGTCGGCCGCCGCGCGAACTTCACGCGCAGCGGCCTCGCCGGGCCGCCGGTGCTGGCCGTCGAGGTGCACTCGCCGAGCACGCGCCTGGTGGACCTGGAGCTCAAGCGGGCCAAGCTGCAGGAGGCCGGCTGCCCGCACTACTGGCTCGTCGACCCGGACATCCCGACGCTGCGGTGCCTGGCGTTGCGAGACGGCCGTTACGTGGAGACCCATTCGCTGGCCAGCGAACAGTTCGCCGAATTGGCCGAACCGTACCCGGTCCGGCTCAGTCCCGACGGCCTGGTGAATCCCTACGGTGTCGACTGATCCGCCGGACCAGACCCGGTCCGCGGTAGATGAACCCCGTGTAGATCTGGACAAGTGACGCACCGGCGTCGAACATCCGCGCCGCGTCGGCCACGTCCAGGATCCCGCCCACGCCGATGACCGGCAGCGAAGTGTGCTTGTGCACGAACGAGACCACCTCGAGGGCCCGCTGGGTGAGCGGCCGGCCGCTCAGGCCGCCCGCCTCCGCCGCCAGGTGCTGGTCGCCGGGTGCCAGACCGTCGCGGCTCAGCGTCGTGTTCGTGGCGATGATGCCGCTGATCCCGTGCTCCTCGCAGACCTCGAGGACCTCGCCGACGGCGTCGTCGGACAGGTCCGGCGCGATCTTGACCAGCAGCGGCCGCGGCCTGCCGCGGTCCTTCTCCGCCATGGCCCGGCTTTCCAGGCTCAGCTCGGCCAGCAGCTCGGACAGCGCCTTGCGGTCCTGCAGGCCGCGCAGGCCAGGGGTGTTGGGCGAGCTGACGTTGATGGCGAAGTAGTCGCCGTAGGGGTAGAGCGCGCGCAGTGAGGTGCGGTAGTCCTCGACGGCCTCCTCGACCGGGACGACCTTGGACTTGCCCAGGCTGATGCCCAGCGGGACGGTCCGCCGGTGGGTGGCCAGCCGGGCCGCCAGCGCCTCGGCACCGGCGTTGTTGAAGCCCATCCGGTTGATCACGGCCTCGCTGCCGACCAGCCGGAACAGCCGCGGCTTGGGGTTCCCGGGCTGAGGCCGGGCGGTGACGGTGCCCACCTCGACGAAGCCGAAGCCCAGCGCGGGCCAGGCGTTGAGCGCGATGCCGTCCTTGTCCATGCCGGCCGCCAGGCCGACCGGGTTGGGGAAGCGCAGGCCGAACGCCTCGACGGGCGCGTCGACGCTGAAGTAGCGGCGGACGGGTGCGAGCAGCGGGCCTGCCTTGGCGAGGATCGCGGTGGTCCGGTGGTGGGCCACCTCGGCATCACCGCCACCGAACCGGAAAAGGCCACGTCGAATCAGCTCGTACACGCCCACCATGCTGCCTTGCGCAGAACACAGAACAACCCCCGGGGTGACTCCTCGTGTCGGACGACAGGTGCCGATCGACAAAAGGTCCAGGAAGCGGACTACTCCTGGAAACCCCGGGGGCCGGTGACTGCTGTGGATTCGCCGACCACCGCCCGCGTCACGGCAGCTCGCGCTGTCATCCCGTGTTCGAGGGCCGGCAAAAGACCAGTGGTGGTCCTAGCGGACAGCCACCTCACGTGTCCTGTTGGTATACAACTTTGGACCACCTCCTTTCTCGTGTACGACCAACCTATGTGATCTCCGGAGGGGTCGCCAACGAATTTCGCCGTTGGCATACAGGGCAGAACCAGGTCTTGCGAATCTCCAGGCCGGTGCCCTGGTCGGCCACCTGGATCCGGCCGCCGCACTTGCGGCACTGGCGTTGCCCGTAGACCCAGGTGGCGGGCCGGCGCAGGCCCGTCGTGTTGCGGGACGGGGTGGTGGCGTTGCGCGTGAGCAGTTCGTGGCTGAGGTCGACGGCCCGCCGGGCGTCCACTTCGGACACCTTGGCCCATGGTGAGACGCCGAGCAGGAAGCAGACCTCGGCCTTGTAGACGTTGCCGACCCCGGCCATCACGGTCTGGTCGAGCAGGGCGAGGCCGATCTCGCGGTCCGGTCGCGCGGCGAGGGCCTGTGCGGCCGTCTCCGGATCCCAGTTCTCGCCGAGCAGATCCGGGCCGAGGTGCGCGATCCGGGCGTCCTCGTCCTTGGTGCGCAGCAGTTCCATGTCGTGCAGGCGCACGCCGAGGGCGAAGTGGTCGTCGTTGGCCAGGATCGCCCGGACGTGGTGCGCGGGCGAGTGCCAGCGCTGACCGGTCGCGTGGATCTGCCACGAGCCGTCCATCATCAGGTGGTTGTGCAGGCTCAGGTCCTTGTCGAACCGCACGAAGATGTGCTTGCCGTAGGTGCGGACGCCCTCGACCGTCCGCCCGGCGAGGTCCACTGTGGACAGCCGGGGATGGCGGAGTTCGCCGCGGCGCAACACCTTCCCGGCCAGTGCCTGGGTCAGCCGCAGGCCGGTGTAGTAGACCGTGTCGCCCTCGGGCATCAGGTGTTCGCGGCCTCGTCGTCGTCGCTCTCCGGCCAGGCGAACTCGTGGTGGCGCCCGCGCCGGCCGGACCTGAGCACCCGGGCCAGGATCAGGTTGAACGCCAGCGCGACCTCGCGCGCGCCCGGCGTGCCCCACTGGTGGATCGGCATGCAGGCGCCCTGTGCCTGCTGAACGGCGAGCCGGTCCGGCAGCGCCACCGGCATCACCAGGGAACCGAAGTGCTCACGCAGTTCCTGGATCCGGAACTGGTGTTCGTAGGACCGTGGCCGCACGCGGTTCACCACGACCCCCAGGGTCTGCAGGTTCGCGTTGTACTGCTCGCGGGTCTCGGCGATCGCGTCGAACGCGCGTTGCGCACCGGACACGGCGTACAGCGTCGGCTCGGTGACCAGCAGGGCACCGCCCGCGGCGACCAGCGCCGAACGTGTCAGCCGTCCGAGTGAAGGCGGGCAGTCCAGCAGCACCAGTTCGTACGGGAGGTCGCCCTCCTCGATGAAGTGGTTGACCTCCTGCAGGGCGCGGCCGAGGTTGCCGAGCCTGCGTGCGCCGGGGTTCGGATGGTTGAGCTCCTCGACGTCCTCGGAGCCCACCAGAATATCCACCCCCTCGCCCCAGGAGCTGGCCGTGATCGCCGCGCGGACCACGGGGAGCCGGGGGCTCTCCAGCACGTTCGCCAGGGTCGTACCGGTCTCCTCCGGATCCAGCGTCGCGGTCGCGTTGCACTGCGGGTCCAGGTCGACCACCAGGGTCCGCGCGCCACGCCGCAACGCCGCCGAAGCCAGGCCGAGCACCACCGTCGTCTTGCCGACACCACCCTTGAGACTGAGCACTGCGACCGTCTGCACCCCGAGAGCGTACGGTCTTCAGCCAAACCCCGTCTCGGGTGCCGACCACCAGCCGCATTAGCATTTTTCGCATGAGACCGGATGCCGTTCGACGCGTACTGAACGCCGAGTTGGCCGCTGTACGCGAGCGTGGAGTGCCTCGTGTGCTCGACGTGGGCGGCGGCAGCGGGGTGTGGGCCGTGCCCCTGGCCGCGTCGGGCTGCTCGGTGACCGTGGTCGACCCCAGCCCCAACGCGCTGGCCACGTTGCACCGCCGTGCCCAGGACGCCGGGGTGCTGGACAAGATCACCGCTGTTCAGGGTGACAGTGACGCCCTCGCGTCGCTCGTGCCTGCCGGGTCTGCTGACCTCGTGCTGGGGCACGGTGTGTTGGAGGTCGTCGACGACCCCAAGACCACTGTGGCCGCCATGGCAGAGGCCGTGGCGCCGGGTGGGGTTGTGTCGGTTCTCGTCGCGAACCGCTTCGCCGCCGTGCTGCACCGGGCGGTCACTGGGCGGCTCGTCGACGCGCGTCGCCTGTTGGACGACCCCGCCGGCCAGCTCGTGGAGGAGTCGCTGACGCGCCGGTTCGACGTGGCCGGGTTGACGCAGCTGCTGGTCGAGGGCGGGTTGGCGGTCGAGTTGGTCCAGGGACACGGTGTGGTCGCCGATCTCGTGCCCGGGTCGGTCCTGGACGGCAACCCGGGGGCGGCGGACGCGTTGGCCCAGCTGGAGCTGGCGGCCGCGACGCTGTCACCGTTGCGGGACATCGCGGCTAGGTTGCACGCGCTAGGACGTAAACAAGCCCCAGCAGGCCAGTAACCACGGTCATTGCCGTTGCTATGAGTGCTAGTCCACCGCCAGGTAGTGGCGTGCCTTTGTTGAGCCTGTCGTCAGACGTCCGGTAACGGCGCCATGCGAGCCACCCCGCAGCCAGGCCCAAGCCTGCTATGACTGCTAGCAGTACTAGGGCCAGCTCCAGACTGTAGTGAGCCGCAAAGCGGAACACGACGAGCGCGACGACCACTAGCGACGCCGACGTCCTGATCCAGGCAAGGGCGGTTCGTTCGACCTGGAGACCGTGGTCCCAGGGCTGACGGTTCATCGCAGTACCAGCACGACGGCCAGCACCCCAGTGATCGCGAGCCCGACGCCGAGCACGGCGGCCATCCAGGGCGACGGCAGTGGCTGTCCGGTGCGTAGGGCCCGTTCGCACGCGATCCAGTGCTGTAGTGCGCTGACGCTGCAGACAATGCCGGTGACCAGCAGGGCCACGGCGACGACGAGCTTGAGGACATGGTCGTCCGGCCCGAGGGCGGCGAACCCGACGCCGCCGGCCATCAACGCCAGCGAGGTGCGCAGCCAGGCGAGGAAGGTGCGTTCGTTGGCGAGGGAGAAACGCGGGTCCGGCTCGTCACCGACTGAGTACACGCTCCTCGGCCACCGGGTCACGCGCAGACGGTAACCCGGAATTGTCGGTGCGGTGGTCTAGCGTGCCTTCTCGTGGGACGCAGCGGGGATCTGCCACGAGGTCTGGTGGATCGGTATCGAGCTCAGGACGGGCAGTGGCCGGACGACACCGGCTGCTCGATCCTGCATGTGGACATGGACGCCTTCTACGCGTCCGTGGAGATCAGGGAACGGCCGGAGCTGAGGGACAGGCCGGTGGTGGTCGGCGGCATCGGCAACCGCGGGGTGGTCTCGTCGGCGAACTACATCGCGCGCGAGTTCGGGGTGCGCTCGGCGATGCCGACCTCCCGGGCGCGGCGGCTGTGCCCGGACGCGGTGTTCGTGCCGCCGACGTTCGGGCTCTACCAGGAGATCTCCCGGGGCGTGCTGGGGATCTTCCGGGAGATCACCCCGTTGGTGGAGCCGTTGAGCCTGGACGAGGCGTTCCTGGACGTGGGCGGGGCGCTCAAGCGGCTGGGGATGACCTCCGGTCAGGTGGGGCAGTGGATCCGGCAGCGGGTGGAGGCGGACCACGGGATCACCTGTTCGGTGGGGGTGGCGCCGACCAAGTTCGTGGCGAAGCTGGCGTCGGGACTGTGCAAACCGGACGGCATGCTCGTGGTGTCCCGCGGCGAGGTGCTCAACTTCCTGCACCCGCTCCCGGTATCGGCGCTGTGGGGGGTGGGCGAGAAGACCGCCGAACGCCTGCGCAACGTTGGCCTCGAACGGGTGGCGGATGTGGCGGCGGCGCCGCTGCCCCGCCTGCGGCGGATCGTCGGCAACGCCATGGCCGAGCATCTCCACCCGCTCGCGCTGGGGTTGGACGGCCGCGAGGTGGTTGCCGAGTCGGCGGAGAAGTCGATCGGCGCGGAGGAGACGTTCGAAGTCGACCATTGGGACCGCGCTCTGCTCAAACGAGAACTGCTGCGCCTATCCGAGAAGACCGCCGGCGCATTGCGCGGCCGGGGCCTGCGCGGCCGGACGGTGTCGATCAAAGTCAGATTCTCGGACTTCACCACGATCACCCGTTCCCGAACCCTCCTGGTGCCCACAGACGTGACGCAGGAGATCTTCAAAACCGCGACCCAGCTCCTCGAAGAACAAACCCCACCCGGCGCCGTCCGGTTGATCGGCGTCCGCGTTGAACAACTCGGCGACGACCCATCCCAGCAACTGTTGCTCGACGCGCCCGAAACCGGCTGGCGCGAGGCCGACCAGGCCGCCGACAAGGCCCGCGCCAAGTTCGGCCTCGCCGCCATCCGCCCCGCCTCCCTCCTAGCGAAAGCCCCCGACCGCTCCGGCCACGCCGACCCCAAACCCCAATAACCACAAGGGCAGGTGCGCCACAGGAGGCACCCAGCCTCCGACCGTGCCTGATCTCGCGGCTGGGCCTGATCCAGAGCTGTGTTCGGCCTTGGGGCTGTGTCCGGATGTCCGGCTGGGCGGGCTCGGTCCGTGATTGTGGTCGGCCTACTGACCACACCCGGACTTCCCGCCAGGTCCTTCGAGCGTCTGGCTGCCGGCGGTGTCTGGTCTCGCGGGTGGGCCTGATCCAGAGCTGTGCTGGGCTTTGGGGCTGTGTCCGGATGTCTGGCTGGGCGGCCTCGGTCCGTGGTCGTGGCTGGCCTGCCGACTACACCCGGACTTCCCGTCAGGGCCTTCAAGCGCCCGGCTGCGACCGCACCTGGCTCAGACCGTGCCTGGCCTCGACCGTGCCCGGCTCTTGACCCTGCCTGAATGCCGACCGTGTTCGGCCTGGCGATGGATGTCCGGCTGCCGACCGCGCCTCGCCCCAACCGCGCCCGGCCTGGTGGCGGCACCCGACTTCCCAGCCCCATGCCCACAGTCGACCGCGAGCAACTCAACTCCCCACCCGTGCACCTACCGGGCTGGCCCACGCCCTGACAGCCCCTGGCTGACCGCACCCGGCCTGGCTCGGTGCCGTCAACGGCGGCCTTCGTTGACGACTCGCCTCTCTCGCCCTGCTCGCAACCGCACCCGACCTCCTGGCATGCCTGCCTCCCGACCGCACCCGCCTCGTGACCTCACCGCGCCGCCTCCTCGACCGCGCCGCCTCGTCTGCCGACCTCACCGCCTCGCCTGCCGGGCGACCGAGTCCCCGACCGCGCCGCCTCCCAGACCGCCGCCACTCGAGCACGGCACCTCCCGCCCCGCCTGAACCCCAGCACGCCGCCATTCCCGATCGCGCCAGCGAGATACAAGGGATGATCCGATGGGGTGGCCTCACGTGGGCAACTGCGGGTTTGTGCGGAAATGGGGTCGGCGAGGGCTGATCATCATCCTATTTATCACTCGAATGGCGGAGCACTTGTTTTCGGCAACTGGGATAAAACTGGGCTGAAACATCGTCGTTACCTGTGTGCACCGGGTTCTGGCTAACGTTTTGGCCCTCTCTTCGGATGGTCAGGATGGAAACCGGCGCGGGGGTGGGGGCGTGGCGGGATCTGATCGGCGCGACAAGACCGCGGTCGGGCGCACGGGTGCGCGCTTCGGCCAAGTGTCCTCGGATTCGCGGGGACGCGACGAGGAGGAACGGGGTGATCCCGCCGTGTCGACGGCGCGACCAGGCACCGGCCGGACCGGTGCCCGCTTCGGCCAGCCCGACCCCGAGCCGACACAGCCGCATCCCTTCATCCCCGATCCGTCGGACCCGCTCGAGGATGCGGGCGGCGAGGGCGAGTGGCTGGAGGTCGACCGGTCCCGTTCCATCGTCCGGCCCTACGCCTGGACCGGTGGCCGCACCGAGACCGCGTACGACCTGCCGATCGAGGCGCTGATCTCGACGAACCGCGCGACCATGAGCCGGATCGGCGCCGGGATGACCAGCGACCACCGCGCGGTCTGCGAACTGTGCCTGATGGCCCGGTCGGTCGCGGAGGTCGCCGCGCTGATGTCGTTGCCGCTCGGGGTGGCGCGGATCGTGCTCGGCGACATGGCGTCGGCCGGCATGGTCATCGTGCACCGGCAGGACACCTCCAACGGCCACGAGCCGGACCTCGCGATGATGGAAAGAGTCCTGATTGGACTCCGTAACCTTTAGCGGGGCAATTCTTTACGGCGTTTTTGGAAATCATCGGTACAAAAGGGACGTTTGACGTCCGACCTTCCCAATGTCAAGTATTTGGCATACGTTCGCCGCCTCAAGTGATTCCGGCGAGGGCATTGAGGAAGGGGAATCCAGTCGTGCGCAGAACTTTCGCGCTGGGCGTCGCCCTGGTGGCGATGACCGCGGCAGCCTTACCGGCCGCCGCGGCGCCCGCGGGCCGGAGTGTGATTCCGGCATCGCATCCGGAATGGGCGAAGTCCAAAGTGGCGGATGCGGCACCGGGGGACCATTTGCGTTTCCGGGTGTACCTGTCCACACGGGACGATCAGGGGGCGGAGGCCGCCGCGCAGGCCGTTTCGGACCCGCGCGACCCGTCGTACCGCCGCTACCTCACACCGGGCCAGGTGCTCGACCGGTACGCGCCCACCCAGCAGTCCGTGCAGCAGGTGCGCTCCTGGCTGACCGCCAACGGGTTCACCATCGGCGACGTGCCGTCGAACAACGCGTACGTGGAGGCCGTCGGCACGGTTTCCCAGGCGCAGCAAGCGTTTGGCGTGCACTTGGGCGAGTACCAGGTGAACGGGCGCACACTCCGCGCCCCGGACACGGACCTGTCGGTGCCCGCCTCGCTGAACGGCGTGGTCGACGGGGTGCTCGGCGTCGACCAGTCGATGAACCTGATGCGGCCCGACCACGTCGGTGGCAGCGACGACACCGCGTCGTCCCAACGGGCCCTCGTCGCGCCGACGGATGTCGCGCCGCCCGCGGGGTTCCGCAATGCGCCGCCGTGCAGCAACTACTGGGGTGAGAAGGTCGACACCACTGACCCTGCTTACAACGGCCAGCACCTGCCGTACGCGCCGTGCGGCTACAAGCCCGGACAGCTCCGCTCGGCCTACGGCATCGACGGCGTTGTAGGGCATGGCGTTGACGGCCGTGGCGTGACAGTGGCGATCGTCGACGCGTTCGCGTCGCCGACCCTGTACGCCGACGCGGCCGAGTACGCCAAGCGCAACGATGCTTCGCACCCGTTGCGCAAGTCCCAGTTCCACGAGTTCGTCTACCCGCCGAACCCGATCCTGGAGCCGCCGGACCAGTGCGACGCCGCGGGCTGGTACGGCGAGCAGTCGCTGGACGTCGAGGCCGTGCATGCGATGGCGCCCGGCGCGGACATCTACTACGTGGGCGGCTCGGACTGCGAGGACCTCTCGCTGGACAAGGCGCTGAACAAGATCGTCGCCGGGCACGAGGCGGACATCGTGTCCAACTCCTACGGCGACGAGGGCGAGGACGTGCCCGCCGACGAGGTGAAGGTGTTCGAGAAGATCGCCCGCAACGCGGCGCTCGAGGGCATCGGCCTGTACTTCTCGTCCGGTGACAACGGCGACGAGTCCACCCGGCTGCCGCAGCCGTCCGCCGACTTCTCCGCGTCCAGCCCGTGGGTCACCGCGGTGGGCGGCACCAGCCTCGGGATCGGCAAGGACGGCCGCAAGGTCGTCGAGACCGGCTGGGAGACCGGCCGCAGCGCGCTGGCCAACGGCGCGTGGGGTGCGGCGGCCTACCAGTACGGCTCCGGCGGGTCGACCAGCCGGCTGTTCGACGAGCCGTTCTACCAGCGCGGCATGGTGCCCGACGCGCTCGCGCGGCAGAACCAGAACGGCAACCACCGTGGCCGGGTTGTGCCGGACATCTCGATGGCCGGTGACCCGAACACCGGGATGCTGATCGGCATCACCCAGACGTTCCCCGAGGGCGCGCACTACGACCAGTACCGGATCGGCGGCACCAGCCTGGCCTCGCCGCTGTTCGCCGGGCTGATGGCGGTCTCCGACCAGGTGACCGGGTTCCACCACGGGTTCGTCAACCCCGCGCTGTACTTCTTCGGCCGTCCGGTGGTCAAAGATGTGCAGCACGCATCCGGTGGTGTGGTGCGGGTCGACTACGTCAACGGCACCGATCCGGCCGACGGCACGACCACCACGGCGCGCACGTTCGACTGGCCTGGCCTGACCATTCACACCACGCCGGGCTACGACAACGTCACCGGCCTGGGGGCGCCCAATGGGGCGGCTTTCCTGGGCCTGATCTGACGGCCCAACTGAGACCCTCGCGGTTTCGACAGGAAATCGCGAGGGTTTTCACCCAAGCGTCGGGTGGGCGGTGGTTTACCGGTACTTTCCGTTACACACGGTCATAACCGCTGGACATGCCACATGGCGCGCCCCCGAACGCCGTCCCTGTTGAGCCGATCGCGTGTGCGTACCCGGCGGGCATCCTCGCCGCTGTGGCCGTGGGTTGGCAAGAGCATGCAGCTGTGTGGTCAGATCGGGTAGTCGCGCAGGCCCGGGGCTCGTATCCTTGGGGGTGACGTCCCAGGGATGGGGCGCCCGCCGGGTACGGCGGCCGCAAACGCCCGGCGCCCGTGAGAGCTGTGCCGGAGGAGGAAAGATGCCACTCTCCGAGCACGAGCAGCGACTGCTCGACCAGATCGAGCGCGCGCTCTATGCCGAAGACCCCAAGTTCGCATCCACCGTGGGCCGGGCGCGGCTCCGGCGTCCGTCACGTCGCCGGCGGCTGCAAGGCGCGGCGCTGTTCGTGGTGGGCGTCGCACTGCTGGTGCTCGGTGTTGTCGTGCAAGAGTTCTGGTTCGGCGGGTTCCCCGCCGTCAGCCTGCTCGGCTTCCTAGTAATGTTCTTCGGCGCGCTCATAACGCTGACCGCCATCCGCCGCGGCGGGGACAGCGGGCCAGAGGGAGAGTCGGGCGGCAAGAACGCCGCCCGCCGCAGCTCCTTCTCCCAGCGCATGGAGGAGCGCTTCCGCAAGCGCTTCGAACAAGACTGACATCCAGAAAACCGCAGGCCACCCCGCTCCGGCAGGGTGGCCTTCACCATGCGCGCGTAAAGGGCGGTGAATGGGCGGTTTGCCGGGATCGGGGCATTAGCGGCATTTGTCGCCAGGTAGAGGCCTGGGCGGCGGTTGGAGGCGAGCCGGGCTCGGTGACCCCGCCGGGGTGGGATGGCTGTGGGAACGGCTGCGGTGAAGGGGACTGTCCCCGGAGGGCGGCCGTGGGGGATGGCGAGGGAGTGGCAGTGGGGGCGGCAGGCGAGGCGAGGCTGGGGTGCCGATGAGTTGGGCTCGGTGAGGTGACTGGCGGGACTGGGCGGCGGTGGGACGGACTGCTGGGAAGCAACCGCGTCGACGGACGACCGGAAGGGGCCGCGTGGAAGCACTGCGGTGCGGGCTTGCGGTGGCCCGCAGGGGGCTTGGGGAGGTGGCTCGGCAGGAGATAGCGCCGGACCTTGGCGAGGGCGGCGCAGCCTTGGGGGTGGGACTACCCGGGATGGGCCTCGGAGATGGCTCCTGGGAGAGCTGGGTGAGGTGGCCCGCATGGCGACTCAGCGTGGGGCGCGGAAGGCGTGGCGCGGTTGGTAATGGCGACTGGGCGCGGGGGCGGGAGCAGGGCTCGGCAGGAATGGCGACGCGCTGGTGAGGGTGGCCGGGCTGCGTAGTGGGAGCGGTGGAGCTCCTGGAGCGGTGCCCCGGGACACGGGCGTGGCGATGCGGAGAGCAGTGGTGAGTCCTGCTTCGCCACCGGAGCCCGGCGGGATCAGGCGGCGGAAAGGGCCTGCGGTGATGGGGCTTGCGGGTATGGCGTTGGAAGAAAGACACCCGGCTGGTGGGCCGGGTGTCTCTTGGGTCAGTTTTCTTCGTCTTCGGATAGGGATGTTCGGCGGCGGCGGGGTTTGAGGATGGATTTGGGCATCAGTTTGGCGCGCAGTGCCAGGGGGGCGTTTCGGCGCATGCTCGCCCGGACGTTGTTCACCGCCGCGGGGAGGGCTGGGTCGGCTTCGGTGGTTGAGCCGTACCAGCTTCGCTCGATCACGCCCACGACTGTGCGCAGGCCCTCCATGCCCTCTTCGTCCAGGCTGTGTTCCCGGACCAGGCGTCTTGCGGTCATCCGCACCGTGTCGGTGTCCGGGATCGTGGCTCCGCGGTCCCAGGACTCGGCGAGGAGCTCCTGCCACGCCGCCTCCGCCGCGCTCATCGACCGTTCGTTGACGGTGTGCAGCCGCTCCCGTCTGCGCCACATCCGGATGAACGCGGGGAACCCGGCCAGCAGGATGATCCCCAGCGGGATGGCTATCCACCAGCTGTAGAGGCCCACCGCCGCCATCACCGCGGCCACCCACACGAAGGCCGCCACCAACGCGACCGTGCCCGCCCACCGTTTACGCCGCCAGAACAACACCAGCAGCGTCAAGACCAACGCCACTCCGGCGATGCCCGCGGTGACGTACTCGGCGAGGTAGCTCTTCTCCTCCGTCGGGATCTCCCCGCCGTTGTTCAGGCCCGCTTCCTTGTCCGGGCCCGTCGCGGCGCTTGCGCTGCTCGACGCGGGTGGCTGGGCCGCCGACGACTCGCCGCCGTCGGGCAGCCGGCCGGGGGTGGACGACTGGGGGTTCATGTACGGCGGGGTCTCGCCGCGACCGTCGGACAACGGCGTGGGGTCAACGGTCACCCAGCCGAACTGCGGGAAGAACACCTCGACCCACGCGTGCGCGTCCTGGGTGGTGATCGAGCGGTAGTCGGCCATCTGGAACCCGGAGGTGTAGCCGATCGCCACGCGCGCCGGGATGCCCGCGGCCCGCACGAGCACAGCCATGGCCGACGCGTACTGCTCGCAGTAGCCGGCCTTGCCGTTGAACAGGAAGTCCGACAGTGCGTCGCTGTCACTCGCCTGCGCGGTCTCGGTCTTGTACACGAACCCGTTGTCCGGCGAGAAGTACTTCAGCAGCGCGTTGACCTTGTCCCACTGCTTGGTCTTGCCCTGGGTCAGCTGACGCGCCAGACCGGTGATCCGCGGGTCCAGCGGCGGCAGGTTCAGGTAGTCCGCCTGGACCGAGCCGCCGTCGGCCGGGGTCGCCGCCTCGAGCTGCTCGTAGGTCGGCCGGGCCAGGTCGGCCCACTCGACGTACTTCGGCAGCTTGCGGGCCCGCTTGACGTACACCGAACCGGTGAACTCGTCGTACCGGACATCCCCGGGGACGCCCTCGACCCGGCGCGGGGAGCCGTACACGGGTGCCCAGTTGTCCTCGGAGTTGACCGGCTCGACCTCGATCCGGGTCGGCGGGCCGTCGGCGGTCCGCCCCGGCTCCAAAGGCAGGTCACCGGCCAGCGGCGTGCCGGGCGGCATGGTGGGGGTGATGCTCCAGCCGTCGTTGGCGTTGTACACCTTCAGGGTGACCGCCCGCAGGTAGCGGTGGTCCTCGGTGAGTCCGCGGACGCGGAACATCTCCTGGTTGCCCTTCTGGTTGAGCATCCCGCGCAGCTTGGTGAACGGCTTGATCTGATAGCCGCCCGTGGTCGCGCCCGTGCCCGCGTTGCCCGGCAGTTGGCCGACCGTGCCGATCGCGGTCACCGTCTCACCAGTCAGCAACGACAACAGCACCGCCGCAGCCACCAGCACTGTCGGCGCACCAATAGCCAGACCCGTCGTCCGCGACGAACGACCACGCCACACCTGATGACGGTGCGTGCCGTCGACCCACAGCAGCAACGCGTACGACCCAGCGCCGAGAACGAACGACCACCACGGCAGCATCTCGTCGGCCAGCGACGCAGGCACCGCGTACACACACAGCAGCACGAGACCACTAGCAGCAGGCGTACCCGCAGCCACAGCCAACGCGTCCACTAGCACCGCTACCAAACCGATGGCGATCACTACCAGGCACAGGATCGGCGTCGTCGGCTCGACCGGCGGCACCCCGGTCTGGATCACCGTGACCGCGCCGCGAAGCACGTCACCTAACTGGTCGATGGCCTTCGGCCCGGGGATGAACCCGAACACGCCCTCCGTGGTGAACAAAGCCGTCACCAGGAACGCCAGAGCCAGCAGCTGGCACAGCCCGATCAGCAGAATCGGAACGCGCAACGCCCGCAACCCGATCCCGGCGCCGGTCACCACGATGATCGCGACGGCGACGTGGCCCAGCCACACGCTGCCGTCGATCACCCCGGACAACGCGGTCGCCGCGCACA
Source organism: Actinocrispum sp. NPDC049592 (assembly GCF_040675465.1). Lineage (NCBI taxonomy): Bacteria > Bacillati > Actinomycetota > Actinomycetes > Pseudonocardiales > Pseudonocardiaceae > Actinocrispum > Actinocrispum sp. NPDC049592. Next base: position 32,225 of record NZ_JBFAPA010000013.1, read on the forward strand.
GCGTCGTGATCGCCGCGAACACCGGGGTGACGGTGTTCGACCACTGGTCCGCCGCAGGTCTCGCCGAAGTCGTCATCAGGCCCAACCCCCCGCATGCATCGCGCCGCGGTTGGCACTCACGCGGCACAGGTTCGTCCACACCTGCGGCATCGGCATCTCCGGGCGGGCCACGATGGTGCTCCACCCGGCGCCCTGCAGCAGGGACTCGGCTTGTTCGGGATCGGCGCCCGCGTCGTCCTTGGCCGCCCACGACCGGGTGTCCAGCAGGATCGCCAGGCTGCGGCTGGACCGCGGCCGGTAGCGGATCAGCTGCTCGACCGAGTCGGGGTCGACCGCGCCGAGCACGGCGATCAGCTCCTGGCCGTGCCCCGGGTCGCCGGCCAGCGAGATGTCACGCTGGTGGGTGGACTGCAACGCGGCCAGCGAATCCAGCAGGATGTGGTCGCTGTGCACGCCGTCGCCGCTGTCCGGGGCGATGGCCCGGCCGTTCTCGGTGACCAGGCGGATGTGGTGGCCGTGCCGGTGCAGGTGGATGGCCACGCTCGCGGCCATCGACACCGCCCACTCCAGGCTCGCGGTCGGGCCGCTGCCCTTGTGCGCGGACTCGCGGTGGTCCAGCAGGATCGTGGTGCCGCCCTTCCAGGGGCGTTCCTCGACCCGCACCATCATCTCGTCCCGGTGCGCGGTCGACCGCCAGTGCACTTTCCGCAGGTCATCGCCCTGCCTGTAGGGCCGGACGACCGCGTCGTCCTCACCCTGGCCGGAGTGCAGCCGGACCGAGCCGTCGTCGCCCGCGCCCAGGCCGGACCCGCCGGGCAGGCCGATCAGCGGGACCGCGCGCGGCACGACGACCAGGCGGGTCACCCCGGCGAGCTCACGGTCGAACTCCGCCAGGCCGAACGGGTCGGTGACCTTGGCACGCAACGGCCCGAGGTGGTGGATGCCGCGCATCGACGGGTCGACGTTGTACCGCAGCTGGATGCCGTTGTTGCGGGGCAGGTGCTCGATCACGAACCGGGGCCGCCCGCCCAGCGTGTACGGCACGCCGTCCTGCAGCAGCAGGCCGCCGGTGGGCAGCCGGCCGGTGCTCCACACGTTCAGCGAGACCTCGGCGCGCCCGCCCACGGGGGTGCGCGCCGGGTTGACGTGCCGCTCGGTGTGCAGGCCGATCCGTGACCGGCCGATGAGCACGCACACCAGCACCGGCATCGCGATCACGAACACCGACACCCGCAGCAGGTCACGCTCGTTCAGCACGGCCGAGCACAGGGCCGCGGCCAGGCCGGCCGCCAGCAGGCACCGGCCGCGGGTCGTCATTCCAGCCAGTGGCCCGCCCATCGACTGCTACCTGCTTCCGCGTCCGTCCGCCCACGGCGAGACTGGTTCGGCGCCCTGGGGAACGGGCACGCGCTGGAGAAGACCGCGGATCATGTCCGCGGGGGACCGGCGGGCGGCCTGCGCCTCGGCGGTGAGCACCAGGCGGTGCGCCAGGACCGGCACGGCCACGGCGTGGATGTCGTCCGGCACGACGAAGTCACGCCCGGCCAGGGCGGCTTGTGCCCGCGCGGCGCGTACGAGGTGCAGCGTGGAGCGGGGTGAGGCGCCGAGGCGGATCTCCGGCAGCCGCCGGGTCGCCGACACCAGCTCGACCGAGTACCGGCGGATCTCCGGGGCCATGTGCACGCCGCGGACCGCCTCGATCAGGGCGCGCACCGACTCCGCGTCCGACACCGGCTGCAGCGACGCCAGCGGGTCGGTGCCCGCGTGCTCGTCGACCATGGCCAGCTCGGCGGCCGGGTCCGGGTAACCGATCGACACGCGCGCGGTGAACCGGTCGCGCTGCGCCTCGGGCAGGGCGTAGGTGCCCTCCATCTCGATCGGGTTCTGGGTCGCGATCACCATGAACGGCGACTCCAGCCGGTAGGTCTTGCCGTCCACGGTGACCTGGTGCTCTTCCATGCACTCCAGCAGCGCGGACTGGGTCTTCGGCGAGGCGCGGTTGATCTCGTCGCCGACCACGATGTTGGCGAAAACCGGCCCCGGCCGGAACTCGAACCCAGTGGTCTGGCGGTTGAACACGGACACCCCGGTCACGTCGCTGGGCAGCAGGTCGGGGGTGAACTGCAGGCGGCTGACCGTGCAGTCGATCGACCGGGCCAGCGCCTTGGCCAGTGAGGTCTTGCCGACCCCAGGCACGTCCTCGACCAGCAGGTGGCCCTCGGCGAGCAGGGTGACGAGCGCGATCCGGACCACCTCGGGCTTGCCCACCAGCACGCGCTCGACGTTGGCCGCGATGCGCTGGGCGGTGCTGTGCACCTCGTCCAGCGGGTTGGTGACCCGCGGCGCCGGCGAGGGCGTCGGCGCGGGCTGCTCACCCGGGCGGACGGCCACGGTGGGTGCGGACACCGACGGGATACCGGGTGTGGACTCCGCCGCGCGCAGGGCCGCGTAGGGGTCGGATCCTGCGCCGTTGCCCCCGTACGGGTGGCCAGGTATCGCGGCGGACGGGGTAGACGACGTCACTCGACCTCCTGAAACTCCTCGGTGGTACCCACCCAGATCCCACCGATGCGATGCCGGCTCCCGAATGGGTGAACGGGCGCGGCGGCACAGCTTGACACGTGCGGTGTCAAACCGGGGCGAAGTGCTCCGGGCTTGCAGCCAAGTATCCGGCAAGACACGTCCGTCGTGCAGGACAGTTCCACCGACTTGACCTCCCCGGATGCCTTCGGCCGCCTGGTCACCTTTGACACCGCCGGGCGGGCCCGGGTTCCCGCCACGACTGTCCGGACGCGTGAGTGACGATCCGGTTGCCCAGCGTCCGGTGATTTACCCTCAGCCCCATGTCCCGGCGTGTGCACTATTGGCCTTCCGCCGTGCTGACCGCGGTGTTCACCCTGCTCGGGATCTGGGCGTTCATCTCCGCCACGGAGAAGATGGGCCTCACCGTCGACTCGCCTCCGGAAGTCCGCCGCGGCGCCACGGCGCAGATCGACTCCTGCACCAGCGACGCCCTCTACATGTGGCTTACGTCGCGATGCTCCGCCCGGGTTCAATGGCCCGGCGAATCGACAGCCGTGACGGTCACCGTCCGCTCGACGCACGACCTGTCGGACCTGGTCTACGTGCTGGAGCGGCAGAAAACCCGCCGCTCGGTCGAGGTGGTGGCCAACGACTACCCGGTGAAGGTCGACGGGGCGCTGTACTTCGTGATGATGATGGCGTTGCTCAGCCTCGGCCCGCTCGGCTGGTTGCTGGGGACGCGGGTGGCCAGGCTGCTGCCCGGACCCGCCCCGAAGGACGAGAAGCTCAGGTTCGGGCCCGCACGGCACAAAGGCTGACCCTAGGACGCGGCCACGGGTACGGATGTCGCTGTTCGATCACTCACGGACGCGGGCGGGCCAGGTGGCCCGGTCGCGGAGAGCGCTCCCTTCACACGACCGGTGACTCTGTGAAGTTTCGTCGCTCCGGGAGATCTGCCGTCACAGTCGGTGACCAACCCGCGCGGGGTACGCCAGTCGGACGGTTCTCCCCGGTTCCCCACAACCACCCACCGCCGTGCCGGGCGGCCGGATGAGCGGCCGGATGAGCGGCCATTGTGGACAACTGAACACCTTCTGAACAGTCGTTCGGCCTCACCCGTGGCGGGAACCCGCCCCACCGTCCCCCACCTGCGGTCCATCGCGGTTACCTGCGGAAACGTGTCAATCGACCGGGCGAACGCGGCTGGTTCCGCGTTGACTGTGGTGAAAAGTGGGGTACTGTGGCCGCAAGTGGGGCAGACGGGTGCCCCATGGCCGGTCCACCAGGGTCGGTGGGGAGGTGGCAGCCGGTGTTCCTCGGTACCCACACCCCCAAGCTGGACGACAAGGGGAGGCTGACGCTGCCGGCCAAGTTCCGCGACGCGCTCGCGGGGGGCCTGATGGTCACGAAGGGTCAGGATCACTGCCTCTACGTCTTCCCCCGTGCCGAGTTCGAGGAGATGGCCCGCAAGGTCGCCGCCGCCCCGCTGACGAACGAGGCGGTACGCGCCTACCAGCGGTACCTGTTCGCCGGAACCGACGAGCAGCGGCCCGATGGGCAGGGGCGGATCGCGGTCGCGCCTGAGCTCCGGAAGTACGCCGGGCTCACCAAGGAGTGCGTGGTGATCGGCGCGATCACCCGCCTGGAGATCTGGGACGCCCAGGCCTGGCAGGCATATCTGGACCAGCACGAGGACAGCTACTCGCAGGCGCGGGAGGAGGTACTGCCCGGATTCTTCTAGATCCGGATGCCGTGAGGCCTCGGCCCGGTATCGGCCCTGACGCACCTTCCCCGGCGCCAGGTTCGTGACCCCGGGCTGGGACCTGACGGCATTCCTCGTTCTAGCCGGGCGGTACCGCGAGAGGGGTTGGGACCATGGCGCGCGAGAGGCACGTCCCAGTGCTGCTCGAGCGCGTTCTGGCGTTGCTGGCCCCGGCCCTGGAGAACAAGCCCGCCGTGCTGGTCGACGCCACCCTCGGCCTCGGCGGTCACGCGAACGCCCTGCTCGAGGCACACCCGCGGCTCACCCTGGTCGGCCTGGACCGCGACCCGAACGCCCTGAAGCTGTCGGGCGAGCGGCTTTCCCGGTTCGCCGGCCGGATCCACCTCGTGCACGCGGTCTACGACGAGATGCCGCAAGTCCTGGCCGATCTCGGCATTCCCCAGGTGGACGGGATCCTGTTCGACCTCGGCGTGTCCTCGATGCAGCTGGACGAGGCCGGCCGCGGGTTCGCCTACGCCCAGGACGCGCCGCTGGACATGCGGATGGACCAGACCAAGGGCATCACCGCCGCCGACGTGCTCAACACGTACGAGGCCGGTGACCTGGCCCGGATCCTGCGCGAGTACGGCGAGGAGCGGTTCGCCGGGAGGATCGCCAAGGCCGTGGTCAACGCGCGCGCCAAGGAGCCGTTCGACACCAGCGCGCGGCTGGTCGAGCTGCTGTACAACGCGGTCCCGGCGGCCAGCCGGCGCACCGGCGGGCACCCGGCCAAGCGCACCTTCCAGGCCCTGCGCATCGAGGTCAACGGCGAGCTGGACGTGCTCAAGCGAGCCATCCCGGCCGCGTTGAAGGCGCTCAAGGTGGGCGGCCGGATCGTGGTCGAGTCCTACCAGTCACTGGAGGACCGGCTGGTCAAGCAGGCGTTCGCGGAGCTGGCCAGGTCCCGCACGCCGGAGGGCCTGCCGGTGGAGCTGCCCGGGCACGGCCCGGAGATCCGCCTGCTCACCAGGGGAGCCGAGCAGGCCGACGAGACGGAGAACGAGCACAACCCGCGAGCCGCATCGGTCCGGCTCCGCGCGGCCGAACGGATCAGGGAGGCGTCATGACCGCACCGGCAAGGGTGGGCGGATCGTCCTCGCGCGGCCGTTCGACCCGCAGGAAGGCCGCGGCCGCTGCCAAGAGCGCGGCGGCGCAGACCGCCGCGACCGAGGCCACCACGCAGACCACGGAAACCTCCGCGGGGGCCCCGCCGCGCACCGAGCGACGGCCGCGGACCGCCGCGGCCGAGCGCGCGTATGCACGTCGTGCGCAGCGCGAGGGCCGTTCGGTCGGGGAGCCGGTCCGCCGCGCACCCCGCGCGAAGGGGCCACGGCCCGAGCGTGGCACGGCCTCGCGCGCGTCGTTCGTGATGCTCGTGATGGGCCTGCTGGTGGTCGGCGTGATCACCACGCTGTGGCTGTCCACCCAGGCCATCGCCGACTCGTACCGGCTGGACCAGGCCAAGAAGGCGGTCACCGAGCAGTCCGAGCGGGCCGAGGTGCTGCAACGCGAGGTCGCGGGCATGGAGTCGGCGTCCTCGCTGGCCGACGCGGCCCGCAAGCTCGGCATGGTCCCGGCCGGTGACCCGTCCCGGCTGGTGGTCGGGCCGGACGGCAAGGTGACCGTGGTCGGCGACCCGAAGCCGGTGGCGCCCAGCGCCGCGCCGCCATCGAGCGCGACGGCCGAGGTGCCGCCGCCGCCCGCCCCGCTGGACGAGGCTCCGCCGGCCCAGCCCGGTGACCAGCAGCAGGGCGGCGGCTGATGCCCCGTGACTGGGCCGAGCCGCCGCCCCGTCAGGGCCGGCCTCGCCGCCCGGCTCCCGCGCGCCGCCCGGCGCGCAAGCCGGTCCGCCAGCCCGTGCGCCGCCCGGAGGCCCGGCGCCCGCCGAAGCCGCCGCGGCGCAAACGCCCGCCCGGCAACAACTCCCGGCTGCGCATCCTGACCGTCCGGTTCGTGCTGGTGGCGGCCTTGGTCGCGGCCGGGCTCAAACTCGTTCAGGTCCAGGCGATCGAGGCCTCCACGCTGTCGGCCAAGGCGGACAAGCAGCGCGCCGAGACCCAGCCGATCCAGGCCGAGCGCGGCGACATCATCGACCGCAACGGGGTGAAGCTCGCGTTCAGCGTGGAGACCCGCGCGCTGGCGTGGTCGCCCAAGCTGATGCGCAAGACGTACGCGGGCAAGTTCGACTACGACGCCCGGACCGCGGAGATCGCCGCCAAGATCAAGTCCGTGCTCGGCGACAAGGTCAACGAGCAGGACCTGATCGCCAAGATGCGCGGGGACAGCTACACGTACCTGGTCAAGGACGTGCTGCCGACCCAGGAACGCGAGATCCGCAACAAGTACAAGGAGATCATCTCCGAGCCGCAGGCCCAGCGCGAGTACCCGGGCGGCTCGCTGGCGTCCAACATCCTGGGCTACGCGAACTGGCGCAACGACGACCCGGACCGGTCCAAGCACAACATCCACGGCCTGTTCGGGATGGAGAACGACAAGGACACCCTGCTCGCCGGCGAACCGGGCAGCATCACGTTCGACACCGAGGAGGGTGCCGAGGGCGTGATGATCCCCGGCACCGAACGGGATGTCCGCCAGGCCAGGGACGGCTCGAGCATCGAGCTGACCATCGACGCTGACGTCCAGTACGAGGTGCAGCAGATGCTCACCGAGTACGTGGCGAAGGCGGGTGCCAAGGGCGGGTCCGCGGTCGTGCTGGACGCGCACACCGGCGAGGTCTACGCGCTGGCCAACGACAAGAGCTTCGACCCGAACGATCCCAACGGCCCCAACGGGTATGGAAACCCGCTGGCTACCGGCAACCCGGCGGTGTCCACACCGTACGAACCAGGGTCGGTGAACAAGGTCGTCACGGCAGCGTCCGCGATCGAGTTCGGCATCGTCAAACCCACCGACTCGCTGCGCGTCGACGGCACCCGCAAGGTCGCCGACCGGACCATCCACGACTGGTGGAACCACGGCCCGATCAACCTGACCGTCCCGGGCATCTTCGCCAAGTCGTCCAACATCGGCACGCTGATGCTGGCCGAGCAGGTGGGCCAGGACCGGTACGCGGACATGCTGAAGAAGTTCGGGCTGGGCGAGAAGACCGGGCTGGGGCTGCCCGGCGAGTCGGCCGGGTCGGTACCGGACCGCAAGCAGTGGTCGGGTTCGACGTTCGGCAACCTCCCGATCGGCCAGGGCCTGTCGATGACCGTGCTGCAGATGGCCGGGATGTACCAGACCATCGCGAACAACGGCCTGCGCATGCCCCCACGCATCATCAAGAGCACCATCGCCCCCGACGGCACCCGGAAAGAAGAGCCGCGGCCCCAAGGCGTGCGTGTGGTGAGCGACCAGACCGCATCGACCGTGCGCGACATGCTCCGCGCCGTGATGCAGAAGTCCAACGCCGCCAACTCCGGGACGGGCGTCCCCGCGGCACTGGCGGGCTACCAGATCTCCGGGAAGACCGGCACGGCCCAGCAGGTCGAGCCGGGCGGCGGCTACAGCCGTTCGAAGTACTGGATCACCTTCGCCGGGATCCTGCCCGCCGACGACCCCCGGTTCGTGGTGGGCATCATGATCGACGCCCCCGACCCGGCCAAGGGCGACCGCCACTTCACGGGCACGGCCGCGCCACTGTTCCACGACATCGCGTCCTACCTGGCCCAGCGCTTCACCATCCCGCTGTCCAAGGAGCAGTCTCCCGTAGTCCCCCTCATCGTCAACTGACCCCACCCCCACCTCCACCCCACCGGCGTGTCCCCCTTTCCTCCGGGCCGTGTCCCCCTTTGCTCCGGGGTGTGTCCCCCTTTGCTCCGTCCCATGTTCTCCGTTCCGCCCCCGCCTGCCGCACGTCCGTCCGAACCGCGCCACAGCCAAAGCCCGCCAGAAGGCCATACCCCGGAGGAACACGGGACACGGGCCGGAGGAAAGGGGGACACGCGGGGGAGGAAAGGGGGACACGGGGGCGGTGAGTGTGGGACACGGGGGCGGTGAATGGGGGACACGCGGGGTGTTGGGGTGGGGCGGGGCTTAGCACGAGGGGGGTGGGGCAAGATCCGCGCACCGCCGGGTGGCGGCCGGAGGGGCGCAGGTAGCCTCTCGCGCGTGCCCGCGAAGCTCGAGGGCAAGGCCGTGAACGCCCCGCCCCGGCCTGTCCGAACCGAACCAGTCCCGCTCGCCACGCTGGTGGCCCGCGCGGACGCCTACACCAGCCCGGCGAACGGCCGCACCGGCCAGGCCCGCAGCGCCCAGACCGCCCAAACCGGCCAGGCCAGCGGCCGCACCGGCCAGGCCGGCGGCGTCCACATCAGCCCGGCGGACGGTGCCCAAACCGGTCAGGCCGGCGGTGCCCAAACCGGTCAGGCCGGCGGTGCCCAGAGCGGCCAGGCCGGTGGCGGCCAGGCCGGCGGCGCCTGGGTCGGCCAGGCGAACGGTGTCCGCGTCAGCCCGGCGAACGGCGCCCGCTCCGCCGGGGCGAGCCTGGATGTGCTGGTCAGCGGGGCCACCCTGCGTGCGCAGCATGTGCTGCCCGGGGACATCTTCGCCGCGTTGCCCGGGGCGAGGGTGCACGGCGCCCAGTTCGCCCAGGAGGCGGTGGCGTCCGGCGCGGTGGCGATCCTGACCGACGAGGCCGGCGCGGCCATGCTCGGTGACCTGCGCGTTCCCGTGCTCACCCACCCGGATCCCCGCGGGGTGCTCGGCTCGGTGGCCGCGTGGATCTACGGCGAGCCGTCGCTGCACCTCTCTGTCATGGGGGTGACCGGCACGTCGGGCAAGACCACGACGACGTACATGATCGACGCGGGCCTGCGGGCCGCCGGGCACACGACGGGCCTGGTCGGCACGGTGGAGACCCGGATCGCCGGGCAGCGGCTGGCCAGCGCGTTCACCACGCCCGAGGCCCCGGACCTGCAGGCGTTGTTCGCCGTGATGGTCGAGAAGGGCGTCACGCACGTGCCGATGGAGGTGTCCAGCCACGCGTTGTCGCTGGGCCGGGTCGGCGGCACGCGGTTCTCGGTCGGCGCGTTCACCAACCTGTCGCAGGACCACCTGGACTTCCATCCGACGATGGAGGACTACTTCCAGGCCAAGGCGTTGCTGTTCGACGGCAGGTCCACCACCGAGGTCGTCTGTGTGGACGGTGAGTGGGGTCCGCGACTGGTCAACGCCGACACGGTTACCGTCGCGCTCACCAAGGACGCGCTGTGGACGGCGACCGACCTCAAGTCCTCTGTGGACGGTGAGCAGACCTTCACCGTGCACGGTCCGGATGCGACATTCCCGGTCAGACTCCCGATGCCGGGAACCTTCAACGTGGCCAACGCCCTGCTCGCCGCCGCCTGCCTGACCGCGGTCGGGGTGGACGCCGAGGCGATCCGCAGTGGCCTGGCCGGGGTCCAGGTCCCCGGCCGGATGGAACGGGTCGCGCTCGGCCAGCAGTTCACCGCCGTCGTGGACTACTCGCACAAGCCCGCCGCGGTCGCGCTCGCGCTGGACGCGATCCGTGCCCGCACGACCGGCCGCATCATCGTCGTGCTCGGCTGCGGCGGCGACCGGGACGTGGCCAAGCGCCCGCTGATGGGCCGCGAGGCCGCCCTGCGCAGCGACCTGCTGATCGTCACCGACGACAACCCGCGCAGCGAGGACCCGGCGGCGATCCGCCAGGCGATGGTCGAGGGCGCGCTGGCCACCGAGGGCCGCGGCGAGGTACTGGACATCGGCAACCGGCGTGAGGCCATCGCCGCCGCCGTGGCCGAGGCCCGGCCGGGCGACGCGGTGGTGATCGCCGGCAAGGGGCACGAGACGGGCCAGGAGGTCAACGGCGTGGTGTATCCGTTCTCCGACCGCGACGAGCTGGAGGCCGCGATCCGCGAGGTGAGCCTGTGATCCCGCTGTCCGTGGCGGAGATCGCCGACGCCGTCGGCGGCCGTCCGCACAACGTCGACCCGTCGGTGGTCGTCACCGGCCCGGTCGAGTTCGACTCCCGCAAGGTCGCTCCGGACGGCGTGTTCGTCGCGCTGCCCGGGCAGAAGGTGGACGGGCACGACTTCGCCAAGCAGTCCGGCGCCCGGATCACCCTGGCCGCGCGGGAGATCGACGCGCCGTCGGTGATCGTGCCGCCGGTCAGCGAGGCGCACACCCGGTCGGTCGCGCTGCTCGGCGACAAGGACGGGTCCGGTGCGGCGGTGCTCGCCGGCTTAGCGTCGCTGGCGCACTACGTCGTGTCCCGGCTGCCCGACCTCACGATCGTGGGAGTCACCGGTTCGTCCGGGAAGACGTCCACCAAGGACCTGATCGCCCAGGTGCTGACGCCGATGGGCAACACCGTGGCGCCGCCCGGGTCGTTCAACAGCGAGCTCGGCCACCCGTACACGGTCCTGCGCGCCGATGCGCAGACCAAGCACCTCGTGCTGGAGCTGTCCGCGCGCGGCCCCGGGCACATCGCCGCGCTGTGCCGCACGGCGACGCCCCGGATCGGGGTGGTGCTCAACGTCGGCACCTCGCACCTTGCCGAGTTCGGTTCCCGTGAGGTGATCGCGCAGACCAAGGGCGAGCTGGTCGAGGCCCTGCCCGAGGACGGCGTCGCGATCCTGAACGCCGACGACCCGCTGGTGCGCGCGATGGACAGCCGCACCAAGGCCCGGGTCGTGTTCGTCGGTGAGGCGCCGGACGCGGACGTCCGCGCCGAGAACGTGGTGCTGGACGGAGAGGCCCGCGCCTCGTTCACGCTCGTCACCCCGCGAGGGAACGCCCAGGTCAAGCTGGGCCTGCACGGCGCCCACCACGTGGGCAACGCCCTGTCCGCCGCCGCGGTCGCGCTCGAACTCGGTGCCACGCCTGAGGAAGTGGCGCAGCGGCTGTCCGGCGCGCAGCGGGTCTCCGCGCGCCGCATGGAGGTGACCACTCGTCCCGACGGCGTGACGGTGGTGAACGACTCGTTCAACGCCAACCCCGAGTCGATGCGGGCCGCGCTGAAGAGCCTCGCCGAGATGGCCCGCGGCGGCCGTCGCAGCTGGGCCGTGCTCGGCATGATGGGCGAGCTCGGCCCGGAGCACACATCGGCGCACGACGGCATCGGCCGGCTCGCGGTACGGCTCGACATCAACCGGCTGATCGTGGTGGGTGACAAGGCGCGCGCGATGCACCAGGGCGCCCACCTCGAAGGCTCATGGGGAGAGGAGTCCGTGCACGTGCCGGACGTCGAAGCGGCCATCGGGGTGCTCAGGGCGCAGCTGGCCCCCGGTGACATCGTGCTGGTCAAGGCCTCCAAGTCGGAGGCGCTGTGGCGGGTCGCGGACGCCCTGCTGGAGGACACCCAGTGATCGGCATCGGTCTGGCCGGCGCCATCGCGCTGCTGATCTCCATCCTGTTCACGCCGTACCTGATCCGGGTGTTCTCCCGGCAGGGTTTCGGCCAGGAGATCCGCGAGGAGGGCCCGCAGGGGCACAAGTCCAAGCGCGGTACGCCGACCATGGGCGGCGTGGCGATCATCGTCGCCATGTGGGCCGGTTACCTCGGCTCGTACGGCGTGAACATGCTGATGGGCCGAACCGAGACGCCCAGCGCGTCCGGCTGGCTGGTGATGATGCTGACCAGCGGCCTCGGCCTGGTCGGCTTCCTGGACGACTTCATCAAGATCCGCAAGCAGCGCAACCTCGGCCTGAACAAGACCGCCAAGCTGGTCGGCCAGCTGGTGGTCGGCATCAGCTTCGCCATCCTGGCGCTGCGCTTCGCCGACGAGCACGACATGACCCCGGCCACGCCGAACCTGTCGTTCATCCGGGACATCTCGTTCATCTCGTTCGGCACCATCGGCTTCATCGTGTTCTGCTACGGCATCATCGGCGCCTGGTCGAACGCGGTGAACTTCACCGACGGCCTGGACGGCCTGGCCGGTGGCAGCGCGGCCATGGTGTTCGGCACCTACGTGGTGATCGGCTTCTGGCAGTTCCGCAACGACTGCACGACCTTCCTGTCGCCGGGCTGCTACGACGTGCGCGACCCGCTGGACCTGGCGATCGTGGCGGCCGCGGCGATGGGCGGCTGCATCGGCTTCCTGTGGTGGAACGCGGCCCCGGCCAAGATCTTCATGGGCGACACGGGTTCGCTGGCGCTGGGCGGCCTGGTCGCGGGGCTGTCCATGATGACCCGCACCGAGCTGCTGATGATCGTGATCGGCGGCATCTTCGCGGTGGAGATGCTGTCGGTGATCCTGCAGATCGCGATGTTCCGCGCCACCGGGCGGCGGATCTTCCGGATGGCGCCGTTCCACCACCACTTCGAGCTGGCCGGCTGGGCCGAGACCACGGTCATCATCCGGTTCTGGCTGCTCGGCGGGGTGTGCGCGATGTTCGGCCTCGGCCTGTTCTACAGCGACTGGCTGGCCGCCGGTGGGTGAGTTCGCGGGACGCAACGTCCTGGTGGCCGGAGCCGGGGTGACCGGCCGGTCGGCCGTCTTCGCGTTGCGTGAGCTGGGCGCGAACGTCTCGGTGACCGACGGCAACCCCGACGCGCTGGCCGACTTCGGGCCGATGGCCGTCACCGGCATCCCGGACGGCACGGACCTGGTGGTGACCAGCCCGGGCTGGAAGCCGTCGAGCCCGTTGCTGCTCGCCGCCGTGGACGCCGGGATCGAGGTCATCGGCGAGGTCGAACTGGCCTGGCGGATCTCCCGGAGCCTGCCCGATCCGCCCGCGTGGCTCGCGGTGACCGGCACCGACGGCAAGACGACCACGGTCGGCATGCTGGAGTCGATCCTCCGCGCCGCCGGACTCAAGGCTGTGGCCTGCGGGAACGTCGGTCTCCCGGTGGTCGACGCGGTCCTGGCCGGGCACGAGGTGCTCGCGGTGGAGCTGTCGTCCTACCAGCTGCATTGGCAGCACTCGCTGCGTGCGGACGCCGCCGTGGTGCTCAACCTCGCCGAGGACCACCTGGACTGGCACGGCACCATGGATGAGTACGCCGCCGCCAAGGGCGAGATCTACGTCGGCGCCAAGGTCCGCATCGCCAACGCCGACGACCCCTGGTCGCTCCGCCTGGCAGGCCCCGGCCCCATCACGTTCACCGTCACCGAGTCCCCCAACGCCGACTACAGCGTCGCCGACGGCTGGCTAGTCCAAAATCCTGAACCGCCGCAAGACCAGCCCCCACCCTCCCGGGGGGCGACCCCAGTGCCAGTCTATCGAGGTGGGGGCGCTGGCGGGGGGGTCGGCGGCGATCTGGGGACAACTGGTGGGGGTGTGGACAACTCGGGGGTGATCCGGCTCTGCCCGGTTGACGAGGTCCGGCCACCGGGTCCGCACAACGTCAGCAACGCCCTCGCCGCCGCGGCCCTCGCCCGCGCCTACGGCGTCGAGCCCGAAGCGGTCCGCGATGGCCTGCGCGCCTACCAACCCTCCCCGCACCGCGTCGAGCTGGTCGGCGAACAGGATGGCGTGCAGTTCGTCAACGACTCCAAGGCCACCAACACCCACGCCGCCGAAGGCTCTCTAACAGCGTTCGAGTCCATTGTCTGGATCGGCGGCGGCGAGCTGCGCGGCGCCGAGGTGGACGATCTGGTGACCAAGATCAAGAACCGGCTGCGTGGCGTCGTGCTGATCGGGGTTGATCAGGACGTTTTCGCCGACGCGATGCGGCGACACGCGCCCGAGGTCCCCGTGACGAGGGTCGGTTCGGGAGACGATGAGCCCATGACTGCTGCGGTGCACGCGGCCAGGGCGCTCGCGCGCCCGGGTGACGTCGTACTGCTCGCACCGGCTGCCAAGTCCTTCGACATGTTCCGCAGCTACGTGCACCGGGGCGAGGCGTTCACCGCGGCGGTCCAGCAAGCATTGGGGACTTGACCACACGGGCGGAGGCACGGTTGTGACGGCCACCCTCACCGAGGCCGAGGAGCGCAAGCGCGCCAGGGCGGAACGCCGCAAACGGACCAGCGTGTGGAAGGTGCTCACCGCATGGCTCGGCCGGCCGCTGGCCTCCTTCCACCTGGTTCTGGCCGTGTTCGGCCTGCTCACCGTGCTCGGCCTGGTGATGGTGCTGTCCGCCTCCTCGGTCGTGTCGCTGCAGGACGAGGCCAGCCACTCGGTCTACGCCGTGTTCAAGAAGCAGCTGCTGTTCGTGATCATCGGCGCGGTCGTGTTCTGGATCGGGCTGCGGATGCCGCTGCGGGTCATGCGCCAGTCCGCCAGCGGCGCGCTGGCCGTCTGCATCGGGCTGCTCGTGCTCGTGTTGTTCCTGGGCAGGAAGTTCAACGGGGCGCGCAGCTGGTTCGTGATCGGGCCGCTGTCCTTCCAGCCCATCGAGGTCGCCAAGCTCGCGCTGGTGCTGTGGGGCGCGCACGTGCTCGTGCAGAAGAAGGCCGTGCTGCACCAGTATCGGCATCTTCTCGTCCCGGTCGTGCCCGCCGCGCTGCTGATGTTCGCGCTGGTGATGATGCAGCCCGACCTCGGCGGCACGGTCACCCTGGTCGTGGTGCTGTTCTCGCTGCTGTGGTTCGCCGGGGCGCCGATGCGGCTGTTCGGCGCGATCGCCGGCGGCGGCCTCGCGGGGCTGCTGGTGCTGGCCATCGGCGCCGGGTACCGGCTGGACCGGGTGTTGTCGTTCCTGCATCCCGACGACGACCCGACCGGCTCCGGCCACCAGGCAACTCAGGCGCTGCTCGCGCTGGCCAACGGGGGGCTGCTGGGCCGGGGGCTCGGGCAGGGCTCGTCGAAGTGGAAGTACCTGCCCAACGTGCACAACGACTTCATCTTCGCGCTGATCGGCGAGGAGCTGGGGTTCCTCGGCTGCGCGCTGGTGCTGGGCCTGTTCGCCATGCTCGCGGTGGTCGGGCTGCGGATCGCGGCGCGCAACATCGACCCGTGGATCCGGATGGTGGCCGCCACGCTGACCGTCTGGCTGGTCGGCCAGGCCGCCATCAACATCGCCTACGTGGTCGGCCTGCTGCCCGTCACCGGCATCACGCTGCCGATGATTTCCGCAGGTGGCAGCTCCATCGTCGTCACCATGTTCGTGTTCGGGATCCTGGCTAACTGTGCTCGCCATGAACCCGAATCGGTGGCCGCACTACGCTCCCAGGGACCAGGTCGGTTCGGCCGGCTGCTGAAGCTGCCCGCCCCCGACGTGTACAACCCGCCCGCGAGGAAGAAACCGGTGCGACCGTCCACGCCGCCACGCGCGGCCGGGCGCCCGGGCAAGGTCGCCGGGCGGGGCGGCACGGCGGAGCGTCAGCCTCAGGAGCGTCGCAGGACTCGTCGCAGCGTTCCGGTACCGGAACACCGTCGTCGTTCCGCACAGGGCCGCGCCGGCCACCCCCGTGCGGACGAAGGAGGACGTCATTAACCAGGGACCATGTGTCGTCGTGGCCGGAGGGGGCACGGCCGGGCACATCGAGCCGGCTCTCGCGTTGGCCGACGCGGTCATGCGGGCCCGGCCGGACGCCCGGGTGGTCGCCCTCGGCACGGAGAAGGGCCTGGAGGGCAAGATCGTGCCGGCGCGGGGCTACCCGCTGGAGATGATCCCGCCGGTGCCGATGCCCCGTAAGCCCACGATGGACCTGCTGAAGCTGCCGTTGAACGTGCGCGGCGCGATCAAGCACACCCGTGCGGTGCTCGAACGGGTCGGCGCGGACGTCGTCGTCGGGTTCGGCGGCTACGTGGCGCTGCCGGCCTACCTGGCCGCACGCGGCCGCACGCCGATCGTCGTGCACGAGGCCAACGCACGCGCCGGGCTGGCCAACAAGGTGGGCGCCAGGTTCGCCGCCAAGGTGGCCGCGGCCGTGCCGGACTCGGGCCTGCCGGACGCCGAGGTGATCGGCATCCCGCTGCGGGCGTCCATCACCGAGCTCAACCGGGCCGCGCTGCGAGCCCAGGCCCGCCAGTACTTCCAGCTGCACCCGACCGCGCCGACGCTGCTGGTCACCGGCGGTTCGCAGGGTGCGCGCTCGATCAACACCGCGGTGTCGCCGCTGGCCAGCGAGTTCGCCCGGGCCGGGGTGGGCGTGCTGCACGTCCACGGCCCGAAGAACACCGTTGCGGTGCAACAGGTTCCGGGCGCGCCGCCGTACGTCCCGGTGCCGTACGTGGACCGGATGGACCTGGCCTACGCGGCGGCCGACGCGGTGCTGTGCCGGTCCGGCGCGATGACCGTGGCCGAGGTGTCCGCGGTCGGCCTGCCGGCGATCTTCGTGCCGCTCCCGCACGGCAACGGTGAGCAGGCGCTCAACGGCCTGCCGGTGGTCAAGGCCGGTGGCGCGCTGATGATCGACGACGCCGACCTGACCCCGGAGCGGGTGCGTGAGTCCGTGCTCCCGCTGATGACCAACTCGCGGCAGCTCGAGGCGATGAGCCAGGCGACGATGAACACCGGACACAAGCACGCCGCCGACGTGCTGGCCCGGATGGTGCTGGACGTGGTGGGCAAGTGAGCAGCGCGATCGGAGACATCGAGACCCCGGAGACCCCCGAGGTGCTGTCCAGGACGCACCTGGTCGGCATCGGCGGCGCCGGGATGAGCGGCATCGCGCGGATCCTGCTGGCCCGCGGCCTGCCGGTGTCCGGGTCGGACGCCAAGGAGTCGCGGACCATGCTCGCGCTGCGGGCGCAGGGCGCGAACATCGCGGTCGGCCAGGCGGCGGAGAACCTGGACCTGCTGCCGGACGGCCCGAGCGCGGTGGTGGTGTCCACCGCGATCAAGGAGGACAACCCGGAGCTGGTCGAGGCCCGGCGGCGCGGGATCACCGTGCTGCACCGGTCCGAGGCGCTCGCGGGCCTGATGGCCGGCCACCGGGTCGCGTGCATCGCCGGTACACACGGCAAGACGTCGACCACGTCGATGCTGACCGTTGCGCTACAACACTGCCGGTTGGACCCGTCGTTCGCCATCGGTGGCGATCTCAACGAGTCCGGGGCCAACGCGCACCAGGGCACCGGCGGGATCTTCGTGGCCGAGGCGGACGAGAGCGACGGGTCGTTCCTGGCGTTCTCCCCGTCGGTCACGGTGGTCACCAACGTCGAGGCGGACCACCTGGACCACCACGGCACCCCCGAGGCCTACGCGGAGGTCTTCGAGTCCTTTGTGGACCGGATCGTGCCTGGCGGCGTGCTCATCGCCTGTGCGGACGACCCAGGCGCGGCCGCACTGGCCGAGAAGGCGGAGGCGCGTGGCATCCGGGTTCGCCGGTACGGCAAGACGGCATACGGCGACGACGCGGCCAAGCTGCTGTCCTACGACCCGGTCGACGGCGCCGGACGTGCGGTGATCTCGTTGGCGGGCAAGGAGATCGAGGTCGGCATCGCGGTGCCGGGCGAGCACATGGCCGCCAACGGGCTGGCCGCGCTGCTCGCCGGTCTCGAGCTCGGCGCGCCACTGGAGGGCCTGCTGGAAGGCATGGCCGCGTTCGGCGGGGTGCGGCGGCGGTTCGAGTTCAAGGGCCGCTCGCGGGGCGTCCGCGTGTACGACGACTACGCGCACCACCCCACCGAGGTCGCAGCGCAGCTGCGGGCGGTCCGCCCCGCGGCTCAGGGCGGCCGCGTGATCGTGGTGTTCCAGCCGCACCTCTACTCGCGGACCCGCACGTTCGCCAAGGAGTTCGGCGAGGCGCTGGCGCTGGCCGACGAGGTCGTGGTGCTGGACGTGTTCGGCGCGCGCGAGGCCCCGGAGCCCGGGGTGAGCGGCGCGCTGATCGCCGACGCCGTGCCATTGTCCAGCGACTACGTGCACTACGAGCCCGCGTTCGACAAGGTGCCCGACCTGGTCGCAGGCCTGGTCACCGACGGGGACCTCGTCCTGACCATGGGCGCGGGCGATGTCACCTCGCTGGGTCCCGAACTGATCGCCGCACTGGACCGCGCGTGACTACCCCGACGCGTCCTGATCGTCGCCGCACTCCGTCCACTGCGGGTGCGGCGGCGCGGGCGCGTCGGGAGAAGCGGGACCGGCTGCGGCCCACTCGCCGTCGCGCGCTGATGCGCCGGTGGACGGTGCTGGTCGTGTTCCTGGCGGTCCTCGGTTCGCTGTATCTGTTGCTGTTCACCGGTGTGCTGGGTGTGCACAACGTGGAAGTCGAGGGCACGCAGGGCCTGACACCCGAACAGGTCCGTCAGGTGGCCGCGGTGGAGATGGACACTCCGTTGGTGCGCCTCGACACCGACGAGATCGTGAAACGCGTGGCCACGCTGCCGCGGGTGGCGAAGGTCGACGTGGAACGGTCCTGGCCCACGACTGTGGTCATCACCGTGCACGAACGGGATCCCGTTGGTTTCGTGAAACGGCCCGACGGTGTGCACATGGTCGACGGCAGTGGCACGGACTTCGCCACCATCCCCCAGGTACCGACGGGACTGCCGTCGATCGAGGTCGCCAACATCAACCCCGCGGATCCGGCGACACACGCCGTTGTCGACGTGCTGGCAAGGATTCCGCAGCAGCTGCGGAACATGGTCGTGGGCCTCACCGCGCAGACCGCCGGCAGCGTCCAGCTGACGCTGACCGACGGCCGCGTGGTGAAGTGGGGCAACAGCGCGGACACCGAGCGCAAGGCGATGGTGCTGGCCGCGCTGCTGACCCGACCAGGAAAGACCTACGACGTCTCCGCCCCCGACCTGCCCACCATCGCCTCCTAACTCCCAGCTAGCTGGGGATTAGTCGGTGAAGGAGAGGTCGGCGAGGGTGAGGGTGCCGCTGGGGGTGGCGTCGAAGGCCAGGCCGACCGAGCGGATCTGGGTCAGGTCCACGCCGGTGAAGGCGTTCAACGGGATCCGGATCTGGTTGAGCAGCAGGTGCGGGACCACGTCGTCGGCCGCGTTGGTCGGCGGGTACTCCAGGCCCTTGCCGAACTGGCCCGCCGGTGCGGAAGCCGTGTGGCCGCTGGCATCCGTCACAGTCACGTGCAGATCCTGCACCGCACCTGGCTTGTTGAGCTCACTGGTGTAGTCGACCGCGGCCCGGAACTGGATCGCCTTGTAGCCGTGGACATCCCCGCGCTGCTCGGGAATGGCGTTGGCCAGCACGGCGTCCGTGGCCGTCCAGCTCACTGACTGCGCCTGCACACCGCCGAACCCGAACCCGCGGTGCGGTTCCCGCAGACTGCTGGCCTGGCCCCAGCGCAGGCATGACCCGTACGCGTCCGTCCCCCCACCGCAGGATTTCGACGTCAGCTTTCCGCTTGTCGTGGTCTGCCCGCCGAGGTCGTTCGGACCGGCCAGCCGCCAGCTCGCGAACCGGTTGACATCCAAGCGACGCCCGGAAGCTGACGGCGGCGAGTACGACACGAGCACCTTGCCCAGCGCCCCCACGGATTCGCTGCCGTTAAACAGCGGCGCGAAGGCCGATTCGCCGCCGAGGGCGTAGCGGAAGAATGCACCCATGTATGCCGTACCGACCGCGCGCTGCTGTTGTTCCGTCAGGCGCGTAGGCGTCCCCGGTGAACACGGCGAGTTTGGCGCGTTGGTGTAGCCCCAGTCGTCGCCGGACCCTGGCAGACCTGAGCTGTCGGACCACACGCTGTTGAAGTAGTTGTGGTTGGCGCCGAACACGGTGATGACGTGACGCACCGCATGATCTGTGGCTATGCGGTAGCGGCCGTCGTCGTAGTAGTGCACACCCTGCAGGTCCGAGACGTCACCGTCACACGTTGGCTCCACCGCGGCCATGGCAACACCGGTAGGAATACGGCGTTCGAAGTCGGTCGCCGCCAGAGGCAGCAGGGCCTTGATGCCGTACCGCTGTTCCCGTTGCGAGTTCAGGTCGACGGCATTGACTACACCCTCACCACCGCGCGAGTGCCCCATCACACCGACCTTGGTGAGGTCGTACGCCTTGGCCACGTTCTGCGGCAATGCTCCATCGGCCTGCTGGCTCCACTGCTTCAGCAGATCCAGGTGCTTCAACACCAGCTCGCCGCGGGCCGGTTGGCCATAGGACGGGTCCATCGCGTCGGCCGAGTTGATGCCGTTGGCGCTGACGGAGATGACGGAGTACCCGTGACTCGCCAGGTTGCGCGCCAGTTCGCCGTAGCCGAGGTAACTCGGGATCGGCTTGCCGTTGCTGGGACAGGGCCAGTCTCCGGACGGGTACGGTTGACCATCGATCACACAGGTCGCGTGCCGCCCGTGCAGCAGTACGACAGTGGGGTACGGACCGTTGTCCACGTCTGTGGGGTAGTAGGCCTGACCGGTCAGCTCCACCGGGCCGGGAAAGTTCGGCGGCTGGAACGCCGTGTCGCCCAGGGTGTAGCCAGTCTCCGAAACCTGATGTGAGCCGGGAGCCAACGGGTCTGGCACATCAGCGGCTGTGGCCGTCAACGGAACCAACGGCACGAGCATGGCCGCGCCCAGCGCGATGAGTACGCGTTTCACCTGACCCCCTGGGTGAGCGCGCCGACGACGGTGACTGGCCCGGTTCCGTAGCGATAGGCCACGACGGCGCCGGTCTTGAGCACCGACGGATCGCCGACGGCCACCCGAAGGGAACCCGCGTCAGCTGCGGTGATGCCCCGGCCGACCGGTGTGTTGTCGACGAGCACGGTGGGGTCCAGGTCGCGGAGGGGGAACGTGCCCGAGATGGTCAGCCGCACGGCTGGCGCTTTGGCGCCCGCCGTGGCGACCTCGTCCACCCGAAGCGATGGGCCTTTGCCCAGCTCACGGCCCGGCGCGGCGTTCCTGACCTGGGCCGCGACCGCCGCCGGCGGCGGCTGGGGCCCGGCGTCGACCTGTGCGGCGGCCTTGGGGGCGCCGGCCGGGGGCGGTCCGGGCTGGGCCGAACCGGACGTGATGGTGAGCGTGACACCGGCCGCGACGACGGCCATACCCACTAATGACCTGATCAGCACACGTGCGCGCAAAGTAACCTCCCTGGTTGCGGTTGGTGACTTTCCGCAGGTTATGGGTGTTTGGTGAAACATGTCCAGGTGATCTTGGGCGGGAACTCGCCGCAACGCCGGCCGGGGTCGTCCAGTGTGGACATTCCGCTTGGTGGGCGCTGAATCACCGCGCCCGGCCGGATCTCGATATCCTTTCCGCGACCGCCGGGCGGTAGTGGATACGGGTGATCATCGAGGATCGGCTCGGTCACATACGGCGTGGTGGCTGGACCCGGGCCCGTTAGGTGCTTAACGTCCTGCGGGAAGACGTACGGGGTTGACATGACTCTGGATCTCTGGTTGAGGTTGAGGGTTTGCGTGGCCGCCGGACGGCGTGTCCATGTGTGAGCCCAAGACTGGAGGAAGGCGGAACCGATGACGCCCCCGCACAACTATCTGGCGGTGATCAAGGTCGTCGGTATCGGCGGCGGCGGGGTCAACGCCGTCAACCGAATGATCGAGGTCGGCCTCAAGGGCGTCGAGTTCATCGCGGTGAACACCGACGCGCAAGCCCTGCTGATGTCCGACGCCGACGTGAAGCTGGACATCGGTCGTGAGCTGACCCGTGGCCTTGGTGCCGGTGCCAACCCCGAAGTGGGCCACAAGGCCGCCGAAGACCACCGCGAGGAGATCGAAGAGGTCCTCAAGGGCGCGGACATGGTGTTCGTGACCGCGGGCGAGGGCGGCGGCACGGGTACCGGTGGTGCCCCCGTGGTCGCGTCGGTCGCCCGCAAGCTCGGCGCGCTGACCATCGGTGTGGTCACCCGCCCGTTCTCCTTCGAGGGCAAGCGCCGCGCGCGCCAGGCCGAAGAGGGGATAACAGAGCTGCGCAACGAGTGCGACACGCTCATCGTCATCCCGAACGACCGGCTGCTGCAGCTCGGCGACGTGGGCGTGAGCCTGATGGACGCGTTCCGGTCGGCCGACGAGGTGCTGCTGTCCGGTGTCCAGGGCATCACCGACCTGATCACCACCCCCGGTCTGATCAACCTCGACTTCGCCGACGTGAAGAGCGTCATGTCCGGCGCGGGCAGCGCGCTGATGGGCATCGGCTCGTCGCGCGGCGAGGGCAGAGCGATGCAGGCCGCGCAGAAGGCGATCAACTCGCCGCTGCTCGAGGCCTCGATGGACGGCGCGCACGGCGTGCTGCTGGCCATCGCGGGCGGCTCGGACCTCGGCCTGTTCGAGATCAACGAGGCGGCCTCGCTGGTCCAGGAGTCCGCGCACCCCGAGGCCAACATCATCTTCGGTACGGTCATCGACGACTCGCTCGGCGACGAGGTGCGGGTCACCGTGATCGCGGCCGGGTTCGACAGCGGGACGCCGACGCACAAGAAGCTGGACCCGACCATGGTCGTGTCCCGGTCGTCCACGACGACCGCGGCCGCGACGGCGGGCCAGGTGGCCAAGCCGGAACCGGAGCAGCCGCCGGCCCCCGTGACGCCGCCACCTCCGCCGCCGGTCGCCCAGACGCAGCCGCCGCCCACCGAGTACCGGGCGCCGGCCGCTCCGCAGACCCCGCCCCCGGCGACGACCTACCAGACGCCACGGGTGGAGCCGCGCAACCCGAGCCTGCCCGGCCAGCGCAGCTTCGACCGGTCCGAACCGGTCCGCCCGGGCCAGCTGCCCGGCCGGATCACCCCGGTCCCGGACGACCCGGACGACGAGGTGGACGTTCCGCCGTTCATGCGCCGCTGAGCAAGGGACGCTGAGACATATCCTCGTGAGTGCCCACGCCGGAGACCCGGCGAGGGCACTCACGAGTCTTTTGGGAGCAGACTTTGCGGATCCGTCGGGTGGTCACGACCCGGGCCGGTGGGGTGTCGGCCAAGCCTTACGACTCGTTCAACCTGGGCGGCCGGGTCGGTGATGATCCGGCGGCGGTCGCCGCCAACCATCGCCGGCTCGCCCACGACCTCAAGCTCGCCGAGGACCACATCGTCTGGATGGAACAGGTCCACGGCCGCAACGCTGTGATCATCGACGGGCCGGCGACCGAACCGGTCGAGGCGACCGACGCGATCGTCACCGCGCAGCCGGGACTGGCAGTGGCGGTTCTCACTGCCGACTGTGTGCCAGTCCTGCTCGCCGACCCGGAGGCGGGTGTCGTCGGCGCGGTGCACGCCGGTCGGGTGGGCGCTCGGGTTGGCGTGCTGCCAGCAGCGTTGCAGGCGATGAAGGACGCGGGCGCCCGGAT
Organism: Actinocrispum sp. NPDC049592; assembly: GCF_040675465.1. NCBI lineage: Bacteria > Bacillati > Actinomycetota > Actinomycetes > Pseudonocardiales > Pseudonocardiaceae > Actinocrispum > Actinocrispum sp. NPDC049592. The sequence continues at coordinate 55,571 of NZ_JBFAPA010000013.1, forward strand.
CAACCGGATCGAGGTGCTGCTCGGCCCGGCGGTCTGCGGGCAGTGCTACGAGGTGCCGCCGGCGATGCAGGCGGACGTGGAGAAGCACCTGCCGGGCAGCGCGAGCAAGACCAGGTCCGGAACGACCGGTTTGGACCTCCGTGCCGGGTTGTGGGAGCAGCTCGCCGCGGTGGGCGTGGCCAAGATCGGAATCGACCCCCGGTGCACGGTGGAGGACCGTTCGCTGTTCAGTCACCGCAGGGAAGGGACCACTGGGCGATTGGCCGCTCTGACCTGGGTCGAGCCGGCATGACGAAACGCGCCGAGGAGCTCAAGGCCGCGATCGCGCGTGTCCAAGATCGTATCGAACGGGCATGTGCGCAGGTCAACCGGGGTGCCGACACCGTCAAACTGCTGCCGGTGACCAAGCGTTTCCCCGCCGAGGATGCCGCTGAGCTGGCCCGGCTCGGGCTGACCGAGCTGGCTGAGAATCGCGACCAGGAAGCCGGGCCGAAGTCCCGGGCCGTCGGTGAACTGCTGCCTGGCGTCGGTGTGCGGTGGCACATGGTCGGGCAGCTCCAGCGGAACAAGGCCAGGTCGGTGGCCCGGTGGGCCTCGGTGGTCCAGTCCCTGGACTCCGCCCGGCTGGCGGACGCGTTGACCCGAGGGGTGGACGCGGCGCTGACAGCGGGTGACCGAAGTTCGCCACTCGACGTTCTTATTCAGGTGAGCCTCGACGGTGATTCGGCTCGCGGCGGCGTCCCCATTTCGGGGGTTGCCGCCCTGGCCGACGGGGTAACTCGGTCGAGTGAACTGAGATTTCGTGGTCTGATGGCGGTGGCTCCACTCGGCTGGCCTGCGGAAAAGGCCTTCGACCTGCTGGCAAAGGTCTTCGAGCGGACCCGTAACGATCACCCCGAAGCAATCGAGATGTCCGCTGGAATGAGTGCCGATCTGGAGACCGCCATCGCATACGGGTCCACCTGCGTGCGTGTCGGAACCGCTCTGCTAGGGGAGCGGCCGTTAACCTCACCCTGAGTGCGATTCACGGCCCGGTCCCCTGCGGTTTTGGGTATACCTGGATCGGGCAAGGGCGGGGTCCGCGAGCCTCGGGAGTCGCGGAGGAGAGGCACACGCATGAGCGCGCTGCAGAAGCTGAAGGCCTACTTCGGAATGGTCCCGGCGGACGACGAGGAGTACGAGGGCGAGGACGACCGCTATGGGTCGTACCGCTCGGACGGCTATCGCTCGGAGTACGTCGAGGATGACTACTCTCCGTATTCGGAGCGCCCGGCCCGTCGCCGCCGCTCCGGCTACCGCGACGACCCCGAGGACGACTACCAGCCGGCCGACCGTGGCCGGGGGCGCCCGGCCGCCTGGGCCGGGGACACGCCGCCGACCAGGGGCGCGCTGGCCGTCGAACCGCACCGCGAGCCCGCCGGACGGCTGCGCCCGGTGCCCGAGACGGCACCCGCGGCCTCGCCGCTCGGCCGGATCATCACCCTGCATCCGACCAGCTACATCGAGGCCAGGACCATCGGCGAGCACTACCGCGAGGGCACGCCGGTGATCATGAACCTGACCGAGATGGACGACTCGGACGCCCGGCGGCTGGTCGACTTCGCGGCCGGTCTGGCGTTCGCGATGCGCGGCGCGATGGACAAGGTCACCAACAAAGTGTTCTTGATCTCACCGCCGAACGTCGACGTCAGTGCCGAGGACCGCAGACGGCTCGCCGAGGGTGGGTTCGCCTCCCGGGGCTGACCAATGGCAGAGTTGTAACCGTGGAACCAGTGCTTCTCGCAGTTTGGTACGTGCTGTTCGCGTTCTGGCTGCTGCTCACGGCGCGGGTGATCGTGGAGTTGGTCCGCGCGTTCGCCCGTGAGTGGCATCCAGCGGGCGGGGTTGCGGTTGCGCTGGAGACCATCTACACAGTGACCGACCCTCCGGTCCGGCTAGCCCGTCGGCTGATCCCGATGGTCCGGATCGGAGGCGTAGGACTGGACTTATCGATTATGGTGCTGCTGCTGGTCGTGTTCATCGGAATGCGACTGGTGTATCCCGGGTGAACGGGGAACCCGGGATGCCCGCAGGCCGTGAGTGCGTGAGGTGATCTGATGTCGTTGACCCCCGCTGACGTGCATAACGTCGCGTTCAGCAAGCCTCCTATCGGGAAGCGGGGCTACAACGAGGACGAGGTGGACGCTTTCCTCGACCTGGTCGAGGGCGAACTGGCCCGGCTGATCGAGGAGAACAACGATCTGCGTGCACAGGTCGAGCAGCTGGACGCGCAGCTCGAAGCGTCGCGGGCGGATCTGGACGACGCCAGGGCGAACCTCTCCTCCGGCCCGCCCACCCGTGTCGTGGAGGAGCCGGTGCCCTCGCGGCGCCTGACCCCGGTGCCGCCACCGAGCGCGCTGGAGCAGACCAACCCGGGCGCCGGCGGTGGTGACCACCACGTGCAGGCCGCCAAGGTGCTCGGCTTGGCCCAGGAGATGGCCGACCGGCTCACCGGCGAGGCCAAGGCCGAGTCGGACGGCATGCTCGCCGAGGCCCGCACCAAGGCCGAGCAGCTGATGTCCGAGGCCCGCGCGAAGTCCGACACCATGATCAACGAGTCCCGGACCCGGGCCGAGACCATGCTCAACGACGCGCGCACCCGGGCGGACACGCTGGAGCGGCAGGCCCGCGAGAAGGCGACCGCGCTGGAGCGCGACGCGCAGCGCAAGCACACCGAGCTGATCGGCTCGGCGCAGCAGGAACGCACGACCCTGGAGAAGAAGCTGGAGACCCTGCGGACCTTCGAGCGCGAGTACCGCACGCGCCTGAAGACGCTGCTCCAGTCCTCGCTCCGCGAGCTGGAGGACCGGGCACCGGCGGCACCGCCGTCGGAGGGGAGCCGGTCGGCCAGCCAGCAGGGGTACTCGTTCGGGCCGCGCGCGGCCGAAGCGGGCTGAGACGGGGTCTGAGTAGTTCTCATGCTCGTTCTGGTGCTGTTGCTCGTGGTGGCCGCGCTCGGTCTGCTGATCGCGGCACTGACCACGGCCAACACCTTGTGGGCCTGGATCTCGGTCCTGATCAGCGTGGTCGCTGCCGGCCTGCTGGTGATGGACTGGCTGCGCAACAGGCGACGCCGGGCGCAGACGGCTGCGTCCGGGCAGGACAAGGCGAAGGTGGCCGCCGCGACGACGAGGTCCGGTCAGGCCATCTCCCGCAGTGACCTGCCCATGGTGGGCGATACGACGGTCGCCGACGTGCTGGGCCACGAGTCCCAGCCGCTGGGTCCGCAGATCTCCCGGATCGACCTGAGGACCGTCGGGGAGCAGCCCGGCACGACTCCGGCTCGCGACGACGAGTGGGAGCACGTGCCCGAGCTGGACGGTCCGCTGGAGGGTCCGGAGGTCACCCAGACCCAGCCGCCGGTGGCCGAGGTCACGTCGGTGGAGCCGTTCGTGCCGCTCGACCCGGCGACCGAGCCGGCCGAGGAGAACACCGACGCCACCGACCTGCTGGTGGTCAGCGAGCTGTCCGACCAGGTCGTGGTGATCGACGAGCGGCCCCGGTACCACCTGGTGACGTGCAAGTGGCTGGGCGACCGCCCGACCCTGCCGTTGCCGGTGTCCGAGGCCCGCGACCTCGGCTTCACCCCGTGCGCCCTGTGCGGGCCGGACGCGATGCTGGCGGCCCGCCACCGGGCTGGCCGTTAAGCCGTTTGCACGGACCCGTATCCTTTGAGGTACAGGCACCGATCCGGCCATCACCGGGGAGCCTCCGGAAGAACGGGCTGTGGCGATTGTCACGGCCTCAGTAGAACCGGACGGGCAGGCCCGTCACAGCCGTCAACGAGAGGCGCTCGGGGTTTCACGGGCGCAATCGGGGTGGTACCGCGGTACGCCAGGAAGCCTGGCGTGTCGTCCCCACGAGGACGTGACGACCGCGAGAGGTACCCGAGCGATGCCGTACCCCAAGGCCACGCATGGCGGCGAGGCGAGCGTGCCCGCCCAGCCGTCCTTCCCGAAGCTCGAGGCCGAGGTTCTCCAGTACTGGGAGATCGACCGGACCTTCCCGGCCTCGATCGAGGCACGCCCGGCCGGCCAGAACGGCTCGAACGAGTACGTCTTCTACGACGGCCCCCCGTTCGCCAACGGCCTGCCGCACTACGGCCACCTGCTGACCGGCTACGTCAAGGACGTCGTCCCGCGGTTCCAGACCATGCGCGGCAAGCACGTCGAGCGCCGGTTCGGCTGGGACACGCACGGCATGCCGGCCGAGATCACCGCCGAGCAGGAGCTGGGCTTCAAGACCAAGGCCGACATCGAGGAGTTCGGTGTCGCCGCGTTCAACGACGCCTGCCGCACCTCGGTGCTGCGGTTCACCCAGGAATGGCGCGACTACGTCACCCGCCAGGCCCGCTGGGTCGACTTCGACAACGACTACAAGACGCTCGACCTCGACTACATGGAAAGCGTCATGTGGGCGTTCAAGTCCTTGTGGGACAAGGGCTTGGTCTACGAGGGCTTCAAGGTGATGTGGTACTGCTGGCGATGTGAGACGCCGCTGTCCAACACCGAGACCAAGATGGACGAGGTCTACAAGGACCGGCAGGACCCGGCGGTGACCGTCGCGCTGCGGCTGGACACCGGCGAGAAGGCGCTGGTCTGGACCACTACGCCGTGGACGCTGCCGAGCAACCTGGCCGCGGCCGTGCACCCGGACGTCGACTACGTCACCGTCGAGCACGAGGGCGAGCGCTACCTGCTGGCCGAGGCCCGGCTGTACGCCTACACCCGCGAGCTGGGCGAGGACGCTGCCGAGCGGATCGTGGCCCGGTACAAGGGAAGCGACCTCGTCGGCCGCCGCTACCGGCCGCCGTTCGACTTCTTCTACGGCAAGCAGCCCAACGCGCACCAGTTCCTCGCGGCCGACTATGTGACCACAGAGGACGGTACGGGCATCGTGCACATCGCCCCCGCCTTCGGTGAGGACGACAAGGTCGTCACCGACGCTGCCGGGATCGACGTGGTGCTGCCGGTGAGCCCGCACGGCGAGTTCACCGACGAGGTGGCGCCCTACGTTGGCATGCACGTGTTCGACGCGAACCGGGTGATCATCCGCGACCTCAAGGAAGCGGGCCTGCTGCTGCGGCACGAGACCTACGACCACCCGTACCCGCACTGCTGGCGGTGCGACAACCCGCTGATCCAGCGGGCGGTCTCGTCGTGGTTCGTTGCGGTGACCCAGTTCCGTGACCGGATGGTGGAGCTCAACCAGCAGATCAACTGGGTGCCCGAGCACATCAAGGACGGCCAGTTCGGCAAGTGGCTGGCCAACGCGATCGACTGGGGCATCTCGCGCAACCGGTACTGGGGCTCGCCGATCCCGGTCTGGCGCTCGGACAACCCGGAGTACCCGCGCACCGACGTGTACGGCTCGCTGGACGAGCTGGAGCGCGACTTCGGTGTGCGGCCAACGGATCTGCACCGCCCGGCGATCGACGACCTGGTGCGGCCCAACCCGGACGACCCGACCGGGAAATCCATGATGCGCCGCGTTCCCGAGGTGCTGGACTGCTGGTTCGAGTCCGGGTCGATGCCGTTCGCCCAGGTGCACTATCCGTTCGAGAACGCCGACTGGTTCGAGCACCACTACCCGGGCGACTTCATCGTCGAGTACAACGGCCAGACGCGGGGCTGGTTCTACACGCTGCACGTGCTGGCGACGGCGCTGTTCGACCGGCCGGCGTTCCGCAACTGCGTGGCGCACGGGATCGTGCTCGGCGACGACGGGCAGAAGATGTCCAAGTCGCTGCGCAACTACCCGGACGTCAACGAGGTGTTCGAGCGGGACGGCGCGGACGCCATGCGCTGGTTCCTGATGTCCTCGCCGATCCTCCGCGGTGGCAACCTGATCGTCACCGACCGCGGGATCCGGGACGCGGTGCGCCAGGCCGTGCTGCCGTTGTGGAACTCGTACTACTTCCTCGCGTTGTACGCCAACGCGGAAGGCGTCGAGGGCACGTGGCGGACCGACTCGCGGCACGTGCTGGACCGGTATGTCCTTGCCAAGACTCATGATCTGGTCGCCTACGTCGGCGAAGCCCTTGAGACGTACGACGTTTCCGGGGCGTGTGCGGCGGTCCGGGAGTACCTGGAGGTGCTGACCAACTGGTACGTCCGGCGGTCGCGGGACCGGTTCTGGGCCGGTGACAAGGATGCGATCGACACCCTGCACACCGTGCTGGAGGTGGTGAGCCGGGTGACCGCGCCCTTGCTGCCACTGACAACGGAAGCGGTGTGGCGCGGGCTGACCGGTGAGCGGTCGGTGCACATGGCGGACTGGCCGTCGGTGGACCTGCTGCCCGCGGACAGTGCGTTGGTCGAGGGCATGGACCGGGTCCGGCAGGTGGCGTCGGCGGCGTTGTCGTTGCGCAAGGCCAACAAGCTGCGCGTGCGGCTTCCGTTGGCACGCCTGGTGATCGCGGCCGACGACGCCGAGGTGCTCGAGCCGTTCACGGACCTGCTGGCCGACGAGGTGAACGTCAAGCAGGTGGAGCTGACCACGGATGTGGCCGCACACGGGCATTTCGAGCTCGTGGTGAACGCTCGGGCCGCCGGTCCCCGGCTGGGCAAGGACGTCCAGACGGTGATCAAGGCGGTGAAGGCGGGCGAGTGGACCACGTCCGAGTCGGGAGCCGTTGTGGCGGCAGGGGTCGAGCTGCGCGAAGGCGAGTACGAGCGCCGGCTGGTCACGGGCGACCACGGCGTGGCGGCTCCGCTGCCGGGCGGTTCGGGCCTGGTCGTGCTGGACACCGACGTGACGCCGGAGCTGGCCGCCGAGGGCCTGGTGCGCGACCTGGTCCGGGTGGTCCAGCAGGCCCGCCGGGACGCCAACCTGGACGTGGCCGACCGGATCTCGTTGGTGCTGTCGGTGTCCGGCGAGGTCGAGGCGGCCGCGCGGGCGCACGAGAAGTTCGTCGCGTCCGAGACGTTGGCGACTTCCGTTGGCTATGGCCCGGTTTCCGATGGGTTCAACGGATCAGTGGGCGACGGGGTTGCCGTGAGCGTGGAAGTTAACAAAGTCTAGTCATCGCTTTGTTGCGCACCCCCGGTTCTGGCATGCTCGCGCCCTAGGGGCGGGAGAGTCAGAACTGGGGGTGTTCTGTGACCGATGGACGAAAACGCGCGATCCTCATTGGTGGCGGCGTACTGGCCGTGCTGGTGATCGTCACCGGGGTGATCGTGTTGTGGCCATCGCCGAAACCGACGGCCGGCCCGGCGGATGTGCCGACCATCGGGACGACGGTTCCGCCCGCGGCCACGGGAAAGCTCGCCGACGAGTTCCTCAATTATCTGAGCGCCGGAAATGCCGATGGCGCGGCGCCGTTGACCGATGACCCGGCCGCCGCACAGGCGGCCATCGCGGCATTCGCAAAGAACACCGCGGGGACGAAGTTCGGCTATACCCGGACCACTTCGAACGAGCCGAAACCCGGCCAGACCACCGCTTCGGTGCCGATCAAGGGAACCTGGTCGCGTGGTTCCGGCGACACGTGGACGTTCCCGAGCCCCGGCAGGCTCGACTTCGTCCTCAAGGACAACAAGTGGCTGGTGAAGTGGGCGTCCTCGATCCTGTACCCGACGCTCAAGCCGGGCGAGAACCTGGCCGTGCTGGGCGAGACCGGCCAGGCCGGGACGGACGCGATCGTCGGTGACGACGGCAAGGCGCTGGCGACCTGGGACGGCAGCTCGGTCAAACCGGTCGACGCCAGGATCTCCCCGCTGATCATGACCGCGCTGGCCAAGGACACCTCGAAGCCGGGTGAGCAGGACAACCGCCGGCTGTCGGCCGTGGACGCGGCGGGCAAGGAGATCGGCGAACCGCTGCACGGCACCAAGCAGGTCGAGAACACGGCCAAACCGGTGCAGTCGACGTTGAACGCCAAGGCGTCCATCGCCGCGCAGAACGCCGTGTCCGACGTGCCGCTGCCGACATACCTGGTGGCCATCAAACCGTCGACTGGCGCGATCATGGCCGTGGCGCAGAGCAATGCCGCCGGGACCGCGCTGCAGGCGTTCAACGGGCAGTACCAGCCGGGGTCGACGTTCAAGGTGATCACCGCGACGGCCGGCATGGAACGCAAGGGCCTGAACGCCGATTCCCAGCTTGACTGCCCATCCCAGGGCACCTACAACGGCCGGACCATCCACAACGCCAGCGACTTCCAGCTGGGCACCGTGCCGATGCGGCGGGCGTTCGCGAAGTCGTGCAACACGACGTTCGCCTCGATCGCCAGCCAGCTGCCGGTGGACGCGTTGCACAAGGCGGCCAACGAGTTCGGCCTGAACGCCGACTACACCGTGCCGGGCGTGACCACCGAGCTGGGCCGCGTGGACGACTCGGACAGCCCCAGCCGCCAGGTGGAGAACGCCATCGGGCAGGGCACGGTCAACGCGTCCCCGCTGGGCATGGCGATCGTCGCGGCCACCGTCGTGCAGTGCAAGGCGATCGTGCCGAAACTGCGCCGGGACGCCGAGACCACTGTCGGAACGCCCTACTCGCCGCCGTCCGCGGGGGTCTGCTCGAACCTGCGGACGATGATGACCGCCGTGGTCCAGGAGGGCACGGCGACGGACCTCAAGGGCATCCCGGGCGTCGGCGGCAAGACCGGCACTGCGGAGATCACGAACGGCGGCGACCAGGCGCACGGCTGGTTCATCGGCTTCAAGGGCGACATGGCCTTCGCGGTCCTCGTGGCCAACGGCAAGACCTCGACCCTCGCAGTCCAAGTGGCCGCCAAGTTCCTCCGCGCCCTCTAACCCCCGTGTCCCACATTCGTGGTGGCCGTGTCCCACGTTCGCGGACCCCGAGTTCCACATTCGGGTCCGCGCGGTGGGGATCTCGGGGGCCACGAATGTGGGACACGGGGGCCGTGAACGTGGGACACGCGGGGGAGGAAAGGGGGACACGCGGGGGATGGGCGACTTTTGGCGGGTTGTGGGTGTGGGAAGTGGTCCTGCTTTGATGGCTGACTGTGAGAAACCTACTACGCGGGGCAATGACCTGCGGGATCGTCCTTGGGGCGCTGTCGGTCGCCGTGCCGGGCATGGCGGCGGCAGCCGGGCCGTGTTTCGACCGCACGGCGCCGATCACCGTTTCCGAGAAGCGACTCGACCTCACCGCACCTCAGGAGGTGTTGCAGCGCAGCGGGTTCGACCGCTTCGCGCCACGCTTCGAGAAGCTGCTGTGCGCTTCGCGGACCAAGCGCGCGGCGGAAGTGCTGGTACGCAACGAAGGTCCGGCGCTGTGGCGGGCCGCGGTCGACCGCGTTCAGGGGCGCGGGCCGGCCGGCGGTGACCTGTCCCGCGGTGACGACCGGCCGCTGTACTGGGCGCGGCTGCAGCTGACGCGGGCTTTGCGGCAGTGGACGCCGTCGTTCTCGTTACCCGCTTCGGCGCGGAGCGAGCTGATCTCGGCCGTGGAGACCGGTTCGCGCGGGCAGAACTCGATCACCTACCCGGCGGGCGTCCGGCGGGTCCTGGTCAGCGGGTTCGACCCGTTCCAGCTGGACGGCGACATCCGGCGGAGCAACCCGTCCGGCGCCAACGCCCTGGCGCTCGACGGGGTGACCTTGCAGACGCCGTCCGGGCCCGCGCGGGTGGAGACGGCGATGTTCCCGGTGCTGTGGGAGCCGTTCGAGCAGGGCATGGTCGAGCACACGTTCCTCGCCCAGCTGCCCCGCCTGGACATGCTGACCACGGTGTCGCAGGGCCGCGTCGGCCGGATCGACGTGGAGCGGTTCAACGGCCGCTGGCACACCGGCCTGGACAACGACAACATGTCCCGGGCGACCACGATCCCCATCCCGCCGGACGTGCCGACCGTGACCCCGCAGCCGGAGTTCGTGCCGACCACGTTGCCGTACGCGAAGATCGTGGCCGCCTCGACCGGCCGCTTCCCGGTGTTCGACAACACCACCGTGACCGAGATCCGGCCCGGCGAGACCGTTCCGGTGGTCTCCCCGAACGGCCCAACACCGGGTTCGGTCGCCCGTGCGGGCAGTGGGGGTTCCTACCTGTCGAACGAGATCGCCTACCGCGCGACCCTGCTGCGTGACGCCGTCCGGCCGACGCTGGCCGCCGGGCACGTGCACACACCTGTTCTGGAATTCGGCCCGGGCAACACCAGCCAGCTCACCGACCCGGTGTTCGAACAGAACCGCACCGACATCGTGGCCCAGATGCGCGCGATCCTGACGGTGGCGCTGGGATAGGGCTCTGACGTGGCATTGGCGGCCTTGCGGGCCGCCAATGCCACACTGGGCGGGTGGCGTTTCGGTTCGCGGTCAGGGTGAAACCCGGGGCTCGCAAGGATCAGGTGGGCGGGTGCTGGGGTGAGAACGCTCTCGTGATCGCGGTGGCCGCGCCCGCGGTGGAAGGCAAGGCCAACGAGGCGGTACGGGCGGTGCTGGCCAAGGCGTTCGGGGTGCGGCGCGCGGATGTGTCCGTTGTGGCGGGTGCCCGCGGCCGGGACAAGATCGTCGAGCTGCACCCGGCGCCCGGCGATGCGGCCGAACGGCTCAGCCGGTTGCTCGCCGGACAACCGGTGCCGTAAGAGAATTCCGCTCCACGAGAATCAACTTCGTGAGCAATTAGGACAGATGAGACAATGCCCGGGTGAACGGGCTGACTCTCGCCCTCGGGATCGGGGCTGTCGTCGTGCTCGTGGCCGTGCTCGCGGTCCGGGTGTCGGTCCGCTTGGGCCTGCCTTCGCTGCTGGTCTACCTGGGGATCGGCGTCGTCCTCGGCGAGGCCGGGTTCGGCATCCGGTTCGACGACGCCCAGCTCACGCAGGCACTCGGGCTGGCCGCCCTGGTGCTCATCCTGACCGAAGGCGGGCTGACCACCCGGTGGTCCGATGTGCGGCCGTCCATCGGGATCGGCATCGCACTGTCCACTGTGGCTGTTGCGCTCAGTATCGGTGTGACTGCGGCGGGTTTACATCTCATCCTCGGGCTGGACTGGAAGATGGCCGCGCTGTGGGGCGCGGTGCTCGCCTCGACCGACGCCGCCGCGGTGTTCTCGGTGTTGCGCGGACTGGGTGTGAGCAAGCGCTTGGTCGGTTCGCTGGAGCTGGAGTCGGGTCTCAACGACGCGCCTTCGTACATCGCGGTCGTGTTGTTGTCCACGGCGACGACGCTGGACTGGTCGGTTCCCGCGCTCGTGGTGTACGAGTTGCTCGCGGGCGCGGTGATCGGGCTGCTGCTGGGCTGGTTGGGCGCGGTGGCGTTGCGCCATGTGGCTTTGCCCGCAACGGGTCTGTACCCGCTGGCAACCGTCGCGGTGTGCGTTTTCGCTTTCGCGAGCGGGCAATTCGCGCATGCGTCCGGGTTGCTCGCGACTTATGTCGCCGGTCTCGTGCTTGGCAATTCCCGGTTGCCGCACCGGTCGGACACGCTTTCCTTTGCCGAGGGCCTTGGCTGGCTTTCCCAGATCGGGTTGTTCGTTTTACTCGGCCTGTTCGCCTCGCCGTCCCGGTTGTTGTCGGCGGTCATTCCCGGTCTTGTCGCCGGCGCGGTGTTGACGCTGGTCGCGCGGCCGCTGTCCGTGCTGCTCTCGGTTCTGCCGTTCCGCGTGCCCTGGCGGGAACAAGTGTTCTTGTCCTGGGCGGGTTTGCGCGGTGCCGTGCCGATCGTGCTGGCGATGATCCCCATCAGCCAAGGGGTTCCGGGTGCCCGGCAGCTGGTCGACGCGGTGTTCGTGCTCGTGATCGTGCTGACTTTGGTGCAGGGCAGCACATTGTCGCTGCTGGCCAGGTTCCTCGGGCTGACCAAGGGCGCGGAGTCGCACGAGATGCAGGTGGACGCGGCGCCGCTGGACGAGCTGGGCGCGGAGCTGCTCCAGGTCAAGATCCCCGCCGGGTCCCGGTTGCACGGCGTGTACCTGACCGAGCTACGGCTGCCGCCGGGCGCCACCGTGAGCCTCGTCACTCGCAACGGTGGCGCGTTCACCCCGCAGCCGACCACCCGGCTGGAGGAACTGGACCAGCTTTTGATCGTGGCGACACAGGAAGCGCGGATCGCCACCGAGCGCCGGATCCGGGCCGTGGACCGCGCCGGCCGCTACGCGCGCTGGCGGGGCGAGCAGGGGCACTGACTTCTCAACCGCCGCGTCTTCCGCTACTCTCGGCCGTGAAGGTCATGAGTGCCAGCGCGAAGCCCCGGCTTGCTGGCCGGCAACCCTCCTACCGCGGTGGGGTGCCCCGGGTGAGGACCAGGCCCGCCACACACCGTGGCCGGGCAAGCGCGGACCCTCGTCAGGCGGGTCCCGGACCCGGAGGACGAAATGACTCTCGCTCTGCCCAGCCGGCCTACCACCGTGGCCGTGCCCGCCGTCGTCGGCGCGGGGCTGAACGTCCCGCTGGCCACCGGCGGGCAGATCCAGTACGCGAACCTCGACCACGCGGCCAGCGCCCCGGCGCTGATCAGCGTGCAGGACGCGGTGGACGAGCTGTTGCCTTGGTACGCAAGCGTTCACCGCGGCGCGGGCTTCGCTTCCCAGGTCTCGACGCGGGTCTACGAGAAGGCGCGCGATGTGCTGCGGTCCTTCGTGGGGGCGCGCAGCCGCGACACCGTGGTGTTCACCCGCAACACCACCGATTCGCTGAACCTGCTGGCCCGTTCGCTGCCGCAGGGCACCTCCGTGATCCTGTTCGACACCGAGCACCACGCGGCTTTGCTGCCGTGGCGCGGACCTCACGTGCAACGCATCCAGACCCCGTCCTGCGCGGGCGACGCTCTGATCGCGTTGAACGAGGCTTTGTCTTCGGCGCCAGCGGGTCCGCGTCTGGTCGTGGTCACCGGAGCGTCCAATGTGACCGGTGAGCTGTGGCCGGTTGCCGAGCTGGCCGCCGTTGCCCACCGCCACGGGGCCCGCGTCGCCCTCGACGCCGCGCAGCTCGCGCCCCACCGCCGCGTTGACATCAAGGCGTGGGACGTCGACTACGTGGCCTTGTCGGGGCACAAGCTTTACGCGCCTTTCGGTGCGGGGGCTCTGATCGGCCGCGCGGACTGGCTGCAGGCCGCGCCGCCGTACCTGGCCGGTGGTGGCGCGACCAAGCTCGTGTCGGACCAGTTGGGTGTTGCGTGGTCGGCGGTTCCCGAGCGGCACGAGGCCGGGTCGCCGAATGTCGTTGGCGTGCATGCGCTTGCGGCGGCGTGTAAGGTGCTGTCCTCGTGTTGGGACGATGTCGAGGCGCACGAAGTGGCTTTGCTGGAGCGTTTGCGGGCGGGTCTGCGCACAATCCCTGGCCTGGCTGAGCTTTCGCTGTTCGACGGTCCGCGGGTGGGTGTCGTCAGCTTCACGATCGACGGTCAGGATGCGGGTCTGATCGCCGCCGCTTTGTCCGCCGAGTACGGCATCGGCGTCCGCGACGGTGCTTTCTGCGCGCACATCGCCACGCGCCGGTTGCTTTCCAAGGCCGGTTCTTCGGAGCAGCGCGCACTTCGTGCGAGCCTTGGCCTGGGCAGCACTCCCGAGCACGTCGACCGCCTCGTCAACGCCTTGCGCACCTTGGTCACCCGCGGTCCTGCTCTGCGTTATCACCTCGTCGACGGCCGGTATGCCCCGGTGGAGGACACCCGGGAGTTGCCTGCTTTCCTTCAGCTCTAGGGGAACCGGTCCACGAGCGTGGGATCGCCGAAGACGGTGATGCTCTTGATTCCGTTGCCTGCGAAGGTGAGGAGGGCGACGCCGAAGGGTTCGCCCTGGTAGTAGGTCTTGACCGCGGGCTGGCCGTTGGCGTGGATGGGGGTCATGCGCCAGTCGCCTGGGTTGCCCAGAACCGTTGCCAGGTAAGGCAGACAGGTGTCGTTGCCGGCGAACCAGGTGGTCGAGCCGATCATCTCGAGGCTGGCGTCCTTGCGTAGAACGCGTTCGAGGATGCTGAGGTCCGAGGTCTCGAAGGCGGCGATGTACTGGTCGAGCAGCCTTTTCTGGTCGGGCTCGGTGGGCTCGGCGAGCTTGGCGGGTTCGACTTTCTCGAGGGTCGCGCGGGCGCGCTGGAGCATGCTTTTGACGGCGGTCACGCTGGTTTCCAGCATTTCGGCGGTTTCCTGGGCCGAGAACGCCAGGACTTCCCGCAGGATCAGCACGGCCCGCTGCCGTGCGGGCAGGTACTGCAGGCTCGCGATCAGCGCCAGCTTCAGGCTTTCCCGGTCCGCCACGATCGAGGCCGGATCCATCACCAGCTCATCGGGCACGGGCTGGACCCACAGCGCGTCCTCGGCGATCACCGGTTCCCCATACGGGTCCTCGCTCGCCGCCCCCAACCCCGACGGCACCGCCCGCCGCCCCCTCCCCTTCAAAGCCGTCAAACACACATTCGTCGCGATCCGGTACAACCACACCCGCAAGGACGCCTCCCCGCGAAACCCATCCACCCCTTTCCACGCGCGCAGATAGGTCTCCTGCACCAGATCCTCAGCCTCATCCACCGACCCCACCATCCGGTAACAGTGCGCCGTCAACTCCCGCCGAAACCCCTCGAACTCCACCGTCATACCCATCCAGACCTCCAGCGCCCCGAAAAGGAATCGGTCACCCCAGACACAACCTGCACACCCGTGCCTGCGCCCCGGCCTCCCGCCGCACGAAGCCCTCCAACTCGGCTCTGGTCCCGCAGACCTTGATGTACGGCCCCGTCCACTGCTTGCCGCGAGCAGGGGTGCCGTTGATCGTGTAGCAGCTCGCGCTGTGCAGTACGAGGTTCGTGGGTGGCGACAGCGTCCGCTCGATGTTCAGCACGAACTCTGCGGGATGGGCCGCGAGCCACCCGAGATAGCCACGGTCATCGTCTTCGAAGCGCACCATCCCGCCATCCTCACCTCTCATCGAGGCGAAGGGCAGCCCTCCGCCGCCGATAAGCCGCCTGACGACACCCATTGGAGCAGTACTTACGCGGCCGACCAGTCCGCGGCCAGAGAATGGGGCAAGGACACTGCGCACAAATATGAACGTCGATCCTCGTCGCGTTGTGATGGTCTGACCAGCCATGTAGCTCGCAGAAGGTCAGCGGCGGAAGATCATCCGGTAGTTCCATGACAAGACGCCGGATATTGTCGGGAATCGCTGTGAGATCAGTGCCCCCATAGTCGTTCACGTCCGCTGACAGTCGGCTCCGCAGTGCTGCCAATGCCCGCGTCTCCTGGTTAACCGATTTCTTGAGGAAGAAGCGGGATCTGCCCGAGATCTCCTCGTGCGTGCGTGGGACACCGTCTTCGAGGCCGAACCGAATGGAGACGAACCATACGTCGCCATATGGCAACGTCGCAAGGGCCTGGCGTAGCTGGGCAAGGAGCTGCCTGGCGGCCAGCTATTTGGTCGGATCGGGCAGTGCTCGGCGCTGTTTGGTCAACGGTCCTCCTCCCGCTTGGTGACATTGTGGCGCTGCGGCAGCCGCTCAGTCAGTCGACGGAAGAATGTGCCACCTCCATTGAGCACCGTCGGCACATCCTCCGGTCGCGCGCGGACCAGAGCGATGATCCATGCTATGCCCAGAACGACGATGGGCAGTAGAAGCGGAGACAGCAGCAACAGCGTTGAATTCGGCATCAGCGGTCCTCCGGGCATGACAAAACAGCCAACGGTTCGGTCGGCGAGGGCGGTGGCAAACAAAAAGCCCCAGCCGATTGGCTAGGGCTTGGGCACAGCTGTGCCCGAGAGCGGCCACACTAGCACAACGCACAATCAGTCAATGCTGGAAGTACCTGGAACCAGTTTCCGCAGGTAGCGCCCGAATTCAACTCATGTCAACCGTTTCGTAACGCCTAGCGCCCGTCTCGAGGACTTTGGCGAGGTAGCGAGCATGAAGCCGAATTCGGATCTCCTTGGGCTGGGACCGCTGCAAGCCCGGTTGATGGGGATGTCGTCGGCTACGAGGAGCGCGGAGGCTCGGCGGACGTGGGTGAGATCTTGGTACGGGAGGGCCTTGCGGAGCGCGATCAGGGGGCTCGACCAGGGGCAGTTCACTGGATGGATGGTTTTCTGGGGTGTAGATGCGTTGGGGCGAGCCATGTGCTGTGCCAGGCCGTGGTCTGCGCCTATGGTCGGGGATGTGGAGCGGGTGGGGCTTGGGTGGGCGGCGCGGGCGGCGCATCCCGCGTTGCGGCAGCTTGTGCGGAGGTATGTGGGGTATACGCAGGACAACGTCACTCTGCCGGTGCATCGGGGGCTGCCTGGACGGTCGATCACGTTCATCGTCAGTCTGGCGGCGCCGATACGCCTCCTCGACGGGCCCGCGTTCCAGGGGGTGGTGGGTGGGTTGCACATGGCTCCGTCGTTGATCGAACAGGACCGCTACCAGCAGGGACTCCAGCTCGACCTGAACCCGCTCGGCGCCCGCGCCCTGCTCGGTGTCCCGGCCAAAGAGCTCGCGAAAGACGTCGTCGACCTCGGCGACCTGCCGGTGACCTGGGCGAAGACCCTCCCGGAGCGGCTGAAAGACCGAGGCACGTGGGCCGAGCGGTTCGACCTGCTCGACGAGGTGCTCACCCACGCCCTCAAACCCGTCACGCTGCTCAGCGAGGTCCAGTGGGCCTGGCAACGCATGGTCCGCAGCCAGGGCGTCACCCCGGTCACCGAGCTGGCCGGGGAGGTCGGCTGGAGCCGCCGCCACTTCACCGAACGGTTCGCCCGGGAGGTCGGCCTCGGCCCCAAGCAGGTGTCCCGGCTGATCCGGTTCGAACGCGGCCGCGACCTGCTGCGCGCCGGACACACGCTGGCCGACGTGGCCGCGCTCGCCGGGTACTACGACCAGGCGCACCTCAGCAACGAGTGGCGTGCGCTGGCGGGCTGCACGCCCACCGAGTGGATCCGCGAGGAGCTCCCGTTTCTCCAAGACATCACCGGTCCAGGGCGGACAGAGTGATCCCCATGAGCGACAACAACAATCCAGGTGTGTGGCCGTGCGTGATCTACCGGGACGCCGAGAAGGCCCGGGTCTTCCTCACCGAGGTCTTCGGGTTCACCGAGACCCTCACCGTCCGCGACGGTGACACGATCGCGCACGCCGAGGTGAAGTGGCCGGAGGGCGGCGGCGTGATGTACGGGTCCGGCAAGGGGCATCCCGACTGGCCGCAACCCGTTCCGGGCACGCAGTGGATCTGTGTGTACACAAAGGACCCGGACGCGGTGTACGAACGCGCCCGCGAGGCCGGGGCGAACATCGTCTTGGCCCCGTACGACGCCGAATACGGCGCCCGCAACGTGGGGATCGCCGACTCCGAGGGGAATGTCTGGACGTTCGGCACGTACGCGGGCGCCTGATCGTCGATACTGCTGGACATGTACTACCCACCACAGCAGCAGTTCCCGGCCAAACCCAGCAACGCGATGGCGTACGCGTCGGCGATCCTGTTCGGGATGTGCTCGGTGCTCACCCTCGTCGTCGCGCTGATCTCCTGGGACGGCCGGACCAGGAACGTCAACGTGCTGGTCTCCGTGCCCGGCATGGCGTTGAGCGAGGACATCACCGGCAACGTGGACTTCGCCATCACGGTGAGCATGATCATCATGGGCGTGACCGCGCTGCTGGCGCTGCTGCTGGCGTTCCGGCTGTGGCTCGCCCGCGTGCTGCTGGGGATCGTGGGCGGGATCGTGGTGCTGTACTTCGTCTACGCGCTGATCAAGCTGGTGGCCGACGGCGGCGGGGACTACGCCGCGCCGTTGGTGCTGTCGCTGCTGCTCTGGCTGGTCGCGGAGGTGATGACGCTGCTCCCGTTGACCAAACAGGCGATGCGGCAGCCCGGCGTGGCGCAGGCCCCGGCGCCGTACCCGTATTACTAGGACCTGAGGAACGCCAGCAGTTCCGCGTTGAACACCTCGGCGTGCGTGACGTTCAACCCGTGCGGCGCCTCGGGAACGATCACCAGCTTGCTGTCCGGGATCGCCTCGGCGGTGCGCCTGCCGCTGACCTCGACCGGCACGATCGCGTCCGAGTCGCCGTGGATGACCAGCGTCGGGATGGTGAACGCCTTGAGGTCGTCGCGGAAGTCGGTGTTCGTGAACGCCGTGGTGCAGTCCAGCGTTCCCTTGGGGGAGGCGAACTTCGCGATGTCCACATTGTACTGGCGGGTCGCCTCGCTGACGAGGTCCTTGCGGTCGCCCACGGCGAAGAAGTTCGTGACGAACTGGTCGACGAACGCGACCCGGTCACCGCGGATGCCGTCGTGGAACGCGGTCAGCGTCGCCTGGTCGATGCCGCCGTCCGGGTTGTCGTCGGTGATGCGCAGGAACGGCGGCACGGCGGCGGCGAACACCGCCTTGGAGATCCGGTCGGCGCCGTACCGGCCGAGGTAGCGCGCCACCTCGCCGCCGCCCATCGAGAACCCGACCAGCGTGACGTCGGTCAGGTCCAGGGTCTCCAGCAGGACGTGCAGGTCGGAGGCGAACGTGTCGTAGTCGTAGCCGCCGAACGGCTGCGACGACCAGCCGAAGCCGCGGCGGTCGTAGGTGATGACCCGGTAGCCCTCGTCGACCAGCGCGGGTACCTGCTTCTCCCACGACCGGCCGGACAGTGGCCAGCCGTGGATCAGCACGACGGGCCGGCCGGATCCGTGGTCCTCGTAGTAGATCTCAACGGGGGTGCCGTTGTCGTCGCCGACCTTGAGGCTTGGCATGGTGGGTCCTTTCGCGAAAGGGCTGTCCTCGACCGCCGACACTAGCCTCGGACCGGGCCAATCGCCCGTGGCACGAAGTCGCCATGCTGCTGGGCAGGACCTCGTTCTGATCGTTCCCGGCGATCAATGACCGGGGTGTGCGTGCTGCCCGCGGCGGCCATGGACAATGGCCTGGTGAGTACCGAGAGCACGCCGGAGGTGACCGAGCCGCCACGCCGGGCGCTGGTCCTGATCGTGACGGCAGTCGTGGTGTACGCCCTGGACCTGGGCACCAAGGTGCTGGCGTTGTCCCAGCTCGAGGGGCAGGAGCCGGCGCGGGTCCTCGGCGGGCTGGTCTACCTGCAGATCGTGCGCAACCCCGGGGCCGCGTTCTCCATCGCGACCGGGATGACCTGGGTGCTCGCGCTGGTCGCGATCGGGGTGGTGGTGGCGATCATCTGGATCCTGCCGCGGCTGCGCTCGACCGGCTGGGCGCTGAGCCTGGGCCTGGTGCTCGCCGGTGCGCTCGGCAACCTCACCGACCGGTTCTTCCGCGCGCCCGGGCCGCTGCGCGGGCACGTGATCGACTTCGTCTCGCTGTTCGCGCCGAACGGGCAGGTCTGGCCGGTGTTCAACGCCGCCGACTCGGCGATCGTGGTCGGCGGGATCCTGATCGTGCTGCTCTCGCTGCTCGGCTACGAGTACGACGGGCGCCGGTCGCGGGACAAGAAGCGGGAGGCCGCTTCCAGTGAGTGACCAGCGAACTCTCCCTGTGCCCGATGGGCTGGACGGGATGCGTGTCGACGCGGGGCTGTCCAAGTTGCTCGGGCTGTCTCGGACTGTTGTCGCCGCTATTGCCGAGGCGGGGGATGTCGTCGTCGATGGCCGTCCGGTGGGTAAGTCTGATCGGTTGATCGCCGGGTCTTGGCTGGAGGTGACGCTTCCGGCGCCGGATCGGCCGGTTGAGCTGATTCCTGTTCCGGTTGAGGGGCTGCGGGTCATTTTCGAGGACGATGACATCGTCGTGGTGGACAAGCCTGTGGGGGTTGCTGCGCATCCCAGTCCGGGGTGGACCGGGCCGACTGTTATCGGGGGGCTGGCGGCTGCTGGGGTGCGAGTGTCCACTTCGGGCGCTGCGGAGCGGCAGGGGGTTGTGCACCGGCTGGATGTGGGCACGACTGGGGTGATGGTCGTGGCCAAGAGCGAGCATGCGTACACCGTGTTGAAGCGGGCGTTCAAGGAGCGGACGGTCGAGAAGATTTATCACGCGGTGGTGCAGGGGCATCCGGATCCGAGTTCGGGCACGATTGATGCGCCGATTGATCGGCATCCCAAGCATGACTACAAGTTCGCTGTGGTGGCTTCCGGGCGGCCGAGTGTGACGCACTATGAGGTGCTCGAGATGTTTCGGGCGGCTTCACTCGTTGAGGTGAAGCTTGAGACTGGTCGTACTCACCAGATCAGGGTGCATTTCTCGGCGTTGCATCATCCGTGTGTTGGCGATCTCACCTATGGGGCTGATCCGACGCTGGCCAAGCGGCTTGGGATCACCCGGCAGTGGCTGCATGCGCGCACTCTCGGTTTCGAGCACCCCGCTGATGGGCGGTGGGTGGAGTTCACCAGCGAGTATCCGGCTGATCTGGATACGGCTCTGGAGCGGCTTCGTTCGGAGTCCTGACTTCCGATGGCGGAGGGGTGGCGCTGCGGCTTGTTCAGGTGAACTTCAAGGCTGGGGATGATGCTGCTCTTGGGCGGTTTTGGGCGGATGCTCTGGGTGGGTGTTTCCAGTGAGGGGCCCGACCTATGGCCTGGGTGGCGAATCGGTGGCTCTTTTTATTGCTCGACTGTCCAGGTGAGGGTTCTGGTGGTGTCGTCGGGGCGGGGGCTCCAGCGGACGGCGGTGAGCTCCTGGTTCTCTGGGAGGACGTAGACGGTGTGACCGCCTGCGGTTTCTCCCGGGGCGACGCCGATGCGGTGGGGTGGCCTGGAGGAGAGGGAGACGGGGGCTTTGGTGATGGTCTGGCCGTCCTTGGCCACCAGGACCAGGTAGAGGTCCGGGAGAGAGTTGAAGGGGTGGCCGCCCTTGTTGACCATCTCGGTGTGGACGACGACTGAGCGTTCGCCGGGTTGGAGGCGGTAGCCCGCGGCGGTGAACAGGAAGTCCGCGGGGTCGACGACTTCGACCAGCTGGATGGAGAGGTGTTCGCCCTCCAGGCCTTCTGTTTCGAGGGTGCCGCCGACCTTGCCGGTGCGGATGGGTGTGGGTTTGACGGCGTTGCCTGCGGCGGTTGTGGCTGCTGCTGCGCCGCGGTGTGGGGGTTGGTCGCCGCGGGCCCACGAGGCCGACTGTGGGGGACCCCACGTGCTCAGCACGGGGTCGGGTGGGGGCAGTGGCTGGGGCTGGTGTGGCTGTGGTTGGGGCTGCGCTGGAAATGGGTGTGATGGTGGGGGTGGCGCTGGGCGGTAGGCCTGTTGCTGGGGTGGCATCTGGTACGGCCCGGAGGGCGGCGCCACTGGGTACGGGCCTGATGGGGGCGTTGGTGGCGGCGGGTATTGGCCAGAGGGGACGTGGTAGGGCCCGGAGGGTGGTGCTGGAGGTGGGGGTGGTGGTGCTTGGGGGACCGCTGCGAGGGCCGCGCGGATGCCATTGGGGTCGCACTCCACACCGACGATGAGCGGCAAGCCGTTGGCCGACAAGGCGACCAGCCGGGAGGCCACCTCCCGCGGGTCCATACCCAGCCGGGCGGCGACCTCGTGCACCGCCGCGCGCCCCACCTCGGCGATGAGGCTGAGCAACCGGATGTCCACGGGATCGGGGGCTACCACGGCTGGAAACGCTACCTCCTCGCCCTGATCAGCGCGTGCAGCACGCCGGAAAGACCTGCACACGGCCTTGTCAATGATCACTTGGTGGCAGAAGATAACGCGACCCAGGCCAGTTGGGTGATTTACCGTATGGGAGGGCGCGACGATGCGGCTCAGGTCTCTGATCGCGGTACTGACCGGCGTGACGCTGGTGACGGCAGGGTGTGTCGGGAAGTCGGCGGACAGCAACACCGGCCAGAACGCGGACGCCAAGGACATCACCCTGACGATCGGCGCGAACGCGCTGGCCGGGGGCAAGAACACGGCCACCGCCAAGTGGATGACCGACTACGTCATCCCGAAGTTCACCGAGGCGCAGAAGGCCAAGGGCGTGACCGCGACCGTGAAGTTCGAGGGCAACGGCGCGGACGACAAGGACTACAAGACCAAGGTCGCGCTGGACCTCAAGACCGGCCAGGGCGCGGACGTGCTGGAGATCGACGGTATCTGGCTGGGTGAGTTCGCGCAGGCCGGGCAGGTCAAACCGCTGGACGACGTGGCGGGCAGGGACAAGGTGGACGCCTGGGACGGCTGGTCCAAGATCCCGCCGGCGGTCGCCGCGCTGGGCCAGTTCGACGGCAAGCGCTACGGCATCCCGACCGGGACTGATGGGCGCGTGCTGTACTTCAACAAGAAGCTGTTCGCCCAGGCCGGGCTGCCCGCCGACTGGCAGCCCAAGAGCTGGGCCGAGATCGTCTCGGCCGGTCAGGCGCTCAAGAAGCTGCCGGGGGTGACGCCGATCCAGCTCAACGCGGGCACCGCGATGACCGAGGCGACCACGATGCAGGGCGTGCTGCCGCTGCTGGCCGGCACCGGCAAGCCGGTCTACGCGGACGGCAAGTGGCAGGGCGCGACCCAGAACGTGAAGGACGTTCTGGGCCTGTACCAGCAGATCTACGGCGGCGGCCTGGGCGACCCGCTGCTGCAGCAGGAGGCCAAGGGCCGGGACAAGTCGTTCGCCGAGTTCGCCGACAACAAGATCGGGATCCTGCTGGAGAGCGACTACTTCTGGCGCTCGGTGGTCGAGCCCAAGGCGGGCGTGGCCAAGATGGCCGACCGGGACACGGCGGTGGGCTGGGCCAAGATCCCGGCCAGGACCGCCGGCGGCGGGGTCGGCGGCCAGGACTTCGTGAGCATGTCCGGCGGCTCGATCCGGGTCATCAACCCCAACAGCAAGTACCCGCAGCAGGCATGGGAGCTGCTGCAGTTCATGAACTCCTTCGACGCCACCAAGGCCAAGGTGTCCGGCGGCGCACAGATCACCCCGCGCACCGACGTCAACGACGAGGTCCTCGCCGGCGACCCGATGCTGTCCTTCGTGTCCAAGCAGGTCCTGCCGATCACCCGCTACCGCCCGGGTCTCGCCGTCTACCCCCAGGTCTCGTCCGCGCTGCAGCAGGCGACGGCGGACGTCGTGGCGGGCAAGAGCCCGGACGAGGCGGCGACGGCCTACCAGCAGGCCCTCAGCAAGGCGGTCGGCGAGGCCAACGTTGCCGGCAGCTGACGCCACCGCGGTCACCGTGGCGGCGGCGCCCCCGGCCCGCCGCCCGGCGACCGACTCGGCGGGGCTGGGCAAGGGCCGGGCACTGGGGTTCGTCGCCCCGGCGCTGATCCTGATCGGGATCTTCCTGGTCTTCCCGGCCCTGTGGAGCATCTACATCGGACTGACGAACTACACGCTCACCGGGCCCGCCTCGGTGAACCCGCAGACCGTCGGCCTGGACAACATCACCGGCGCGCTGAGCGACCCGCTGTTCGGCAACTCGCTGTGGCTCACCCTGTTGTTCGTGCTCGGCTCGGCGGTGATCGGGCAGAACATCCTCGGTTTCACGCTGGCCTGGACCATGCGCGGAGCCCGGAAATGGCTGCGCCGCACCACCGAGGGCCTCGTGCTGCTGGCCTGGATCCTGCCGTCCACTGTGGTCGCCTACCTGTGGATCGCGGTGCTCGACCGGGACGGCGGCACGCTGAACCTGTTGCTGGGCAACCCGGCCACCGCGTGGCTGGTGCAGTACCCGATGTCCAGCCTGATCGTGTTCAACGTCTGGCGCGGCACGGCGTTCTCGATGTTGTTGTACAGCTCGGCTTTGGCCGTCGTCCCACCGTCGCAGCTGGAGACCGCGCGGATGGTCGGCGCGTCGAAGTGGAGCACGCTCAAGGATGTCGTGTTCCCGCACATCCGTGGGCACGTGCTGACCAACACCCTGCTGGTCAGCCTCTGGACAGCGAACGACTTCTCGCCGTTCCTGCTGACCGCGGGCGGGCCGAACCACCAGTCGGAGACGCTGCCGGTGTTCATCTACCAGCAGGCGCTCGGCTCCGGGCAGCTCGGCTACGCCTCGGCGATCTCGTTCCTGCTGTTGCTGGTGAACCTGGTGGTCGCGTTGGTGTACCTGAGGATTCTGCGGAGGCGCACGTGACGGGCCTGGTGCTGCGCCGGATCGGGTACACCGCGTTCTTCGCGGTGGTGCTGGCGTTCTTCGCGATCCCCATGCTGTGGCTGGCCTCGGCGCCGTTCGACTCGAAGCCGGGGCTGGGCCTGCGGTGGCCGGACTGGACGTTCGCCAACATCCAGACCACGTTCGATCACCCCTACGCGTTGACCTCGCTGGTGAACTCGTTGGTGCTGTGCACTTTGGCGATGGTGATCACGACCGTGCTGGCCGCGTGCGCCGCGTACGCGCTGTCCCGGGTGCGGATCCCGGGCCGGGATGCCTTGCTGTATGTGCTTCTGCTGCTGTCCAGTGTGGTCACCGGGACCGCGGCGATGGTGCCCATCTTCGTGATGATGTACCAGCTGGGACTGATCAACTCCCAGTACGGCACGGCTCTGGTGATCGCGGGCGGGATGCTGCCCGCGGCCATCTTCATCCTCAAGGACTTCATGGACGCGGTGCCGCGGTCCTACGAGGAGTCCGCGCGGGTGTTCGGCGCCTCGCCGGGGCAGATCCTGTTGCACGTGGTGGTTCCGGTGGCACGGCCGGGGATCGCGACGATCGTGGTCTGGTCGTTCGTCCAGGCGTGGGGCAACTTCCTGCTGCCGTTCCTGCTGCTGCGGGACATCGGCAGCCAGCCCGCCGCGGTTCTGTTGCGGACCCTGCAGGACGAGGGTGGCAGCGCGAACCTGACCGTGATCCCGGTGTTCTCCCTGCTGTACTCGATCCCGGTGGTCGTGTTGTACCTGTTCGTGAGCAAGCGTTACGGCTTCCGGTTCCACGGAGGGATCAAGAGCTGATGGCCCAGATCTCCATCGACGCGCTGTCCACTGTGTACCCCAACGGGGTGCGAGCGGTGGACGGGCTGGACCTGACCATCGCCGACGGCGAGTTCTTCGCGTTGCTCGGCCCGTCCGGCTGCGGGAAGACCACGCTGCTGCGCACCATCGCCGGCCTGGAGCAGGCCACGTCCGGCGCGGTCTCGATCGGCGACCGCGAGGTCACGAACGTCGAACCGGGCAGGCGCAATGTGGCCATGGTGTTCCAGGACTACGCCTTGTTCCCGCACATGACGGTGTCGGAGAACATCGCCTACCCGTTGCGGGTTCGCAAGCAGCCCAAGGCGAAACAGCACGAGGTCGCCGAGCGGACCGCGAACAGCCTCAGCCTGGGGCACCTTCTCGAACGCCGTCCGGGCCAGCTCTCCGGCGGGCAGCAACAGCGCGTCGCTTTGGCCCGCGCGGTCGCGATCGACGCGGACGTGCTGCTGCTGGACGAACCACTGTCCAACTTGGACGCACGACTCCGGCTGGAAGCGCGGACTTTCCTCAAGCGGCTGCAGCGGGAACTCGGCGTGACGACGGTGTTCGTGACGCACGATCAAGCCGAGGCGCTCGCGCTGGCCGACCGGATCGCGGTGATGGAGTCCGGCGGGATCCGTCAGCTGGGCAGCCCGCGAGAGGTGTTCCGCAGACCCGCCAACACCTTCGTCGCCAACTTCATCGGCTCGACCCCGATGAACCTGGTCGACGGCGTGGTCGACGGCGGTCAGCTCGCCGTGGCGGGCGCGAAAATGCCGTCACCCCAAGCGCTTCCGGATGGAACCAAGGTCACCGTCGGCGTCCGCCCCGAGTACCTGTCCCTGACGACGGACGGTATCGGCATCACCGGCACGGTGTCCATTGTGGAGAACCTGGGTGTGAGTTCTCTCGTGACACTGGAATGCCCGGACGGCACGCTGATCGGCGTGACCGTCCGGGAACAGGACGAACCGGCCATCGGCAGCCGCGCAACGGCTGTGCCCGAGTCGGGCCGTCTTCTGCTGTACAGCAAGGAGGACGGCACCCTGCTAGGTTAAGAGCAGGGTGCCGGATCCCCCTTTACCCGTTGTAGCCGGCGAAGATCTTGGAGAACTCGTACGGCTGCTGGGCCACGTTCGTGCAGCGGTACAGGGCGCCGTTGCACGCGTTGGCGTCCCGGCCCTGCTCCCAGAACGAGAGCATGCCCAGGTGCACCGACTGGGCGAACGAGACCAGGGCGCGGGCGTCCTTCTGCAGGAAGATCTCGTTCTGCGAGTCGTTGACGCCCAGCATCGGCGTGACGCCGATCTTCTTCCACGCGGCCGCGTCCGTGCCGCCGTAGACCGACTTCACCTGGGCCATGGTGGCCTTGGCCGCGGCGATCGCCTTCGCACCCTGGTCACCGGCGCCCTGGTAGTAGTCCATCGCCATGATGTTGACCATGTCCAGGTTCACGCCCGCGTTCTTGGCCGACTTGACGACGTTCACGCCGTCGGCGGTCAACCCGTTGGGCAGCACCGGAAGGGTCAGCGAGATCTTCAGGCCCGGGTGCCGGTCCTGGATGATCTTCAACGCCTGCGAGCGGCGGGCGACCGTGGTGGGGTCGGCCACCGCGGCGCCCTCGATGTCGAAGTCGACGTACTTCAGGGCATAGGCGTTGATCACGGCGTCGTACTCGGTGGCCAGCGTCTGCGGTGTGGTGCAGAAGTAGGCCAGTTCAATGCCGGACGCGCCGCCGAACGAGATCTTCACGTCGCCGCCGGCCGCCCGCAGCTTGTTGATCTCGTCGCGCTGCCACCCGGTCCGCGGGTCATAGGCCCCGAACCAGCTGGCCTTGCAGCCATAGGACGTGACGAAGCCGAGCGTGAAGCTCTTCACGCCGCCCTTGCTGGCCATTGTGGACAGTACGGGCGTCGGCCACGCGCCCATGTCCACGTAGGGAGCGACCGAGGACGCCGTGGCGGCCTGGCTCGTCCCCACCGGCAGGGCCAGCACGGACAGGGCCGCGATCATGGCCAGTGTGAACAGTTTTCTCATCGAAAACCTCCTCGAGGCAGGGTGTGAGGAAGCCTCAGCCGTTGTAGGCCGAGAAAATCTTGGCGAACTCGTAGGGTTGCTGCGGAATGTTGTTGCACACAGCCAGATCGCCGGTGCAGGCGTTGGCGTCGCGGCCCTGTTCCCAGTAGGACAGCATGCCCAGGTGCACCGACTGGGCGAACGCCACCAGGGCGCGGGCGTCCTTCTGGTAGAAGATCTCGTCGCCCGAGTCGTTCACGCCCAGCATCGGCGTGACGCCGACCTTCTTCCACGCGGCCGCGTCGGACAGCCCGTACAGCGACTTCAGCTGCTTCTGGGTGGCCTTGGCGGCCGCGATCGCCTTGGCGCCCTGGTCGGCGCGGCCCTCGTAGTAGTCCATGGCCATCACGTTGACCATGTCCAGCGGGACGTTCGCCGCCTTGGCGGCCTTGACCACGGTGAGCCCGTTGGCATCCAGGCCGTCGGGCATCACCGGCAGGGTGAGCGAGATCTTCAGCCCAGGGTTGCGGCCGGCCACCACGGCCAGCGCCTGCGAGCGGCGGGTGATCGACACCGGGTCGGCCACCGCGGCCCCCTCGATGTCCAGGTCGATGTCCTTCAACGAGTACGCCTTGACCACCGCGTCGTACTCGTTGGCCAGCGAGGTGACCGTGCCGCACATCTGGGCCAGCTCGATCCCGGACGCGCCGCCGAAGGAGACCTTCACGTCCCCGCCCGCGGCCCGGACCTTGGCGATCTCGGCCTTCTGCCACCCAGCGCGCGGGTCATAGGCGCCCATCCACGACGCCTTGCACCCGAACGCCGTGACGAACCCCAGCGTGAAGCTCTTGACACCACCACGACTGGCCATGGTGGACAACACGGGCGTCGGCCACTCGCCCATGTCGACGTACGGTGCGACCGACGAAGCTGTCGCCGCATGCGCGACCCCAGGAATGACAACACTCACAGCGACCGCGATGGCGATCCCCAGACGGCCAAGTCCGACCACCGGACCTCCTCAGGCAGGGTGTGAGGCGGCGTTCTCATTGGTATAGACCAAATGACCGGGAACCGCCAGTCCCTAGGGGATTCGTAGTGCAGGGTGGTGCGGGTCGTCGACGCGCACGGCGAGGTCGGCAACGGTCATCGGACCGGTTTCGCGCTCATAACGGGCGAACGCGGGCAGGCTCCACGCCTCCTCGGGCGGGGTCCGCCGGGTCAGCGCAGCCGCGGACATCCACAGGTGCACGGTGAGGTCGAACGGCAGTCCGCGGCCCAGCAACAGTTCCCCGTCGACGATCACCACGCCGGACGGCGGCAACTCAACGTAACCGGCCCGGGTCGCCCGATCGGTGGCCGCGTCCCAGAACGACGGCAGCACGCGGTCGCCGGTGAGCGCCTCACGGGTCAGCGCGCCCGCGTCGAGCCAGTCGTCGTACCGGGAATCGGGGTCGGTGCGGCCGCGTTCGAACCGGAGTGACGCCGGCCGCAGGAAGTCGTGTGCGCGCACCCGCACGGCAGGGCGGCCGAGCACCCGCAGAGGGTCGACGAGAGCGTCGGCCAGGGTGCCGGGCGAGGCCGCCGGGGCGCCGTCGACCGCCACCCGCAGGCGGCCGGGCATGGCGGTGAGACGGGTCACGATCTGCTCGACGAGAACGTCCTGCGAGACGGGTCGGAAGCGCACCGGCGAATTGTCGTACCCCGCATGTACAACCTGGGTGTCGGTGCTTGGAGATCGCTGGAAGGCGTTTAGGGTGATGGATCGTGGCTGACTCCTTCACACACCTGCATGTGCACACCGAGTACTCGATGCTCGACGGGGCGGCCAAGCTCAAGGACATGTTCGCCCAGTGCGAGCAGCTCGGCATGACGTCCGTGGCGATCACCGACCACGGGCACATGAACGGCGTCTACGACTTCTACAAGCAGGCCACCTCCGCCGGGATCAAGCCGGTGCTGGGCATCGAGGCCTACGTGGCGCCGGGCTCGCGGCACGTGAAGGACCGGGTCCGCTGGGGCGACCCGAGCCAGAAGAGCGACGACGTGTCTGGTAGCGGTGCGTACACGCACCAGACGATCTGGGCACGCAACGCCACCGGCCTGCGCAACCTGATGCGCGCGGCCAGCCTGGCCTCGTTCGAGGGCCAGCTGGGCAAGTGGCCGCGGATGGACAAGGAGCTGCTGGCCGAGAACGCCGAGGGCCTGATGGCCACCACCGGCTGCCCGTCCGGCGAGGTGCAGACCCGGCTGCGGCTGGGCCAGTTCGACGAGGCGGTCCGGGCCGCGGGCGAGTGGCAGGACATCTACGGCAAGGACAACTTCTTCGTCGAGCTGATGAACCACGGCATCGACATCGAGCTCAAGGTCCGCAACGAGCTGCTCGAGGTGGCCAAGAAGCTCAACATCCCGCCGGTGGTGACCAACGACTCGCACTACACGTACGCCCACGAGCGCGACGCCCACGACGCGCTGCTGTGCGTGCAGACCGGCAAGACGCTGCAGGACCCGACCCGGTTCAAGTTCGACGGCGAGGGCTACTACCTCAAGTCGCCGGACGAGATGCGCGCGATCGACTCCTCGGACATCTGGCAGGAGGGCTGCCGCAACACCCTGCTGATCGCCGAGAAGGTGGACACCGCGGGGATGTTCGAGTTCCGCAACCTGATGCCGCGCTTCCCCATCCCGGAGGGCATGACCGAGGGCGAGTACTTCACCCAGCGGGTCTGGGAGGGCATGCACCGCCGGTTCCCGGACGGCGTCGACGAGGTGCACCGCCAGCAGGTCGAGTTCGAGATCGGCGTCATCCTGCAGATGGGCTTCCCGGCCTACTTCCTCGTGGTGGCCGACTTCATCAACTGGGCCAAGGAGAACGGCATCCGGGTCGGCCCGGGCCGTGGCTCCGCGGCAGGCGCGCTGATCGCCTACGCGATGGGCATCACCGACCTCGACCCGCTGGCGCACGGGCTGATCTTCGAGCGGTTCCTCAACCCGGACCGGGTGTCCCCGCCCGACATCGACATCGACTTCGACGAGCGCCGGCGCGGTGACGTGATCCGGTACGTGACCGAGAAGTGGGGCGAGGACAAGGTCGCCCAGGTGATCACGTTCGGCACGATCAAGGCAAAGGCGGCGATCAAGGACGCCGCCCGGGTGCTGTTCGGCCAGCCCGGCTACGCGGTGGCCGACCGGATCTCCAAGGCCTACCCGCCCGCGGTGATGGCCAAGGACATCCCGCTGTCGGGCATCCACGACCCGGCGCACAAGCGGTACGCCGAGGCCACCGAGATCCGCACGCTCTACGACCAGGACCCGCAGGTCAAGCAGATCATCGACACCGGCCGCGGGCTGGAGGGCCTGATCCGCAACGCCGGTGTGCACGCCTGCGCGGTGATCCTGTCGGCCGAGCCGCTGCTGGACGTGATCCCGCTGTGGAAGCGCCCGCAGGACGGCTCGATCATCACCCAGTTCGACTACCCGACCTGTGAGTCGCTGGGCCTGCTGAAGATGGACTTCCTGGGCCTGCGCAACCTCACGGTGATCGACGACTGCATGCGCAACATCGAGCGCAACGGCAAACAGCCGATCGACCTGCAGACGCTGCCGCTGGACGACAAGGCCACCTACGAGCTGCTGTCCCGGGGCGACACGCTGGGTGTGTTCCAGCTCGATGGTGGGCCCATGCGGGACCTGTTGCGGCTCATGCGCCCGGACAACTTCGAGGACATCTCGGCCGTGGGCGCGCTGTACCGCCCCGGCCCGATGGGTGCGAAGTCGCACACGAACTACGCGCTGCGCAAGAACGGCCAGCAGGAGATCACCCCGATCCACCCGGCGCTGGCCGAACCGCTCAAGGACATCCTCGGCACGACCTACGGCCTGATCGTCTACCAGGAGCAGGTCATGGCGATCGCGCAGAAGCTCGCCGGGTACACGCTGGGACAAGCGGACCTGCTGCGCCGCGCGATGGGCAAGAAGAAGAAGGAGATCCTGGACAAGGAGTTCGCCGGGTTCGAGAAGGGCATGCTGGACAACGGCTACCCGAAGGACGCCATCAAGACCCTCTGGGAGATCCTGGTCCCGTTCGCCGACTACGCGTTCAACAAGGCCCACTCGGCCGCGTACGGCCTGGTCTCGTACTGGACCGCGTACCTCAAGGCGAACTACCCCGCCGAGTACATGGCGGGCTTGTTGACGTCCGTGCGCGACGACAAGGACAAGGCCGCCGTCTACCTGGCCGAGTGCCGCAAGATGGGCATCACCGTGCTGCCGCCGGACGTCAACGAGTCCGAGCGCGAGTTCGCCCCGGTCGGCGACGACATCCGGTTCGGCCTCGGCGCGATCCGCAACGTCGGCGCCAACGTGGTCGACTCGATCGTCAAGGCGCGCACCGAGAAGGGCGCGTTCGTCGACTTCTCCGACTTCCTGCGCAAGGTCGATGCCCAGGCGTGCAACAAGAAGGTCGTCGAGTCGCTGATCAAGGCGGGCGCGTTCGACTCGCTCAAGCACCCGCGCAAGGGCCTGTTCCTGGTGCACACCGACGCGATCGACGCGGTGATGGAGACCAAGCGCGCCGAGGCGGTCGGCCAGTTCGACCTGTTCGGCGGCGGCGACGCGTCCGACGACGTGGCCTCGGTGTTCGACGTGAAGGTCCCGGACGACGCCTGGGAGACCAAGCACCAGCTCGCCCTCGAGCGGGAGATGCTGGGGCTGTACGTGTCCGGGCACCCGCTGGACGGCGTCGAGCAGATCCTCTCGGCCCAGTCCGACACCCCGATCGCGGCGATCCTGGAAGGCGGCATCAACGACGGCCAGCAGGTCACCATCGGCGGCATCCTCGCCTCGGTGACCAGGCGGGTGAACAAGAACGGTGAGCCGTGGGCGTCGGCGATGCTCGAGGACCTCAACGGTGGCATCGAGGTGCTGTTCTTCCCGAAGACCTACTCGGTGGTCGGGATGAGCGTGGTCGAGGACGCGATCGTGCTGGTCAAGGCCCGGGTGGCCAAACGCGACGACCGCACCTCCCTGATCGCCAACGACCTCGCCGTGCCCGACCTCGAGGCGATGGCCGGCTCGCAGCCGTTCCGGGTCAGCATGCCCGCCAGCAAGTGCACCCCCGCCGTCGTCGCGCAGCTCAAGGAGGCCCTGTCCACCCACCCGGGCACGACCGAGGTGCACCTCCGGTTGATGAACGGGCAGCGCAAGACCCTGCTCAAGCTCGACGACGCCCTGCGGGTGACCCCCAACCCGGCGCTGATGGGTGACCTCAAGGCGCTGCTCGGTCCCAGCTGCCTGGCCTGATTCGCACAGTGCTCGTTCCGGGAGTTCCGGGCCTGTTCCTTTCGGGGAGTGGGCCCGGTTTTCGTTGCGGCAAAACGGTAATATCGATGTGGGGTCTTCGAGCCGTTGGTGTGGCGGGATTTCACGTTGTTGCGGAGGGTGGAGTGGCTATCCGTTCGCTTGGACGAGGTGGCCGGCGCGCATCAGTTCGTGCCGGGCGACCCCGGCGACGGGTGGATGGGAGTTCGCCAGCAGGGCCGTGTAGTCCTTGGCCAGCATGGTGACCTCGTCGACGGTCGGGGCGAGTGCCTTGTGCAGCAACAGGAACCCGTTGATGTCAGCGAGCTTGCCGCCCCGGCGCAACCGGAACAGGCAGCCCTCCAGCAGCATGGTCCGGTCCAGCGCCGGGTCGGCCGCCAGCCGGTCCGGCCAGCCGCCCGCGTCCAGCAGCGCGCCCACACCGTCTACTTCGAACAGCCGGCGCGCGAGGGAGGCACGGCCGGTGACCTCCTGGCCGGTCGCGATCCAGGCGTAGACCAGGCCGTCGGTGGCCAGGGGCGCGATGCCGGTGTGCTTGGCCAGCTGGACCACGAGCCGCTGCAGGTCGGGTTCGAGCTTGTCCGCGGGCAGCCGCAGCGCGAGCCGGTCGACCAGGTCGCCGAGCCAGGGCACATTGCGGTCGTTGAGCGCCTCGACGACCAGGTCGGTCACGTCCGTGCCGGTCTCGTCCTCGCGCAAGCCGTTGCGCACCACCCAGACCGCGACGCTGGACGCGCTCGGCAGCAGCGCCGCGCCCGCGACGGTGAGCGCGCACAGCCGCGGTCCCCAGAACCGCTTGGCGACGAAGTCCGCTGTGCGCAAGGACTTCTCGTACGCGCGCAACGGCTCGGCCAGCGCCTTGCGGTCGGCCGCACCCAGCTCCCGCAGCACTCGCACGACGTTGACCGGGTCACCGCCGTCGATCAGCGGATGCAGTGTTGTCCAAGCCGTCACCCCGACACGATAAGCGGTAGCGTGGTGTGGGCTACCTGGGGAGGTCATCGATGGCGGCGATCGCGGTGCAGGACGACTTCATCCAGCAGCGGTATTCGCGTTATGCGTCGCTGCGGGACGAGGGTCCGGTCACGGAGGCGGTCACTCCGCGTGGCATGAAGTTCTGGCTTGTCACCCGATACGAGGACGCCAAGGTCGTGCTGTCCGATCCGACCGTGTCCAAGGACCGCGACACGATGGACCGGGTC
This sequence comes from Actinocrispum sp. NPDC049592, assembly GCF_040675465.1. Classification (NCBI taxonomy): domain Bacteria; kingdom Bacillati; phylum Actinomycetota; class Actinomycetes; order Pseudonocardiales; family Pseudonocardiaceae; genus Actinocrispum; species Actinocrispum sp. NPDC049592. The sequence goes on from NZ_JBFAPA010000013.1 coordinate 88,839, forward strand.
CTCGGCTGGAACCAGGACGGCAAGTACGCGCGGGCGCTCGTCGCGCACATGCTCAACACCGACCCGCCCAAGCACACCCGGCTGCGCAAGCTGGTGTCCAAGGCGTTCACGCCGGGCATGGTGGACCGGCTGCGGCCGCGGATCGAGCAGATCACGTCGGACCTGTTGGACGAGATGGCCACCCACGATCGGGTGGACCTGCTGGACGCGTTCGCGTTCCCGCTGCCCATCACGGTGATCTGCGAGCTGCTCGGCGTGCCCGAGGGTAGGCAGGACGAGTTCCGGCAGTGGTCCAACCTGGTGATGTCGTCGGAGAAGTGGGACAAGATCGCCGGGGCGACCCAGGCGATGTCCGCGTACCTCAAGGACATGATCGCCACGCTGCGTGCCCACCCGGACGATGCCCTGATGTCCGCGCTCATCCAGGCCTCCGAGGACGGTGACCAGCTCAACGAGGAAGACCTGGTGGCCATGGCGTTCCTGCTGATGATCGCCGGGCACGAGACGACCGTGAACCTGATCGGCAACGGCGTGTACGCGCTGTTGCGCAACCCCGACCAGTTGGAGCTGCTGAAGTCCGACCCGTCGCTGCTGCCCGGCGCGGTCGAGGAGTTCCTGCGGTTCGACAGCCCGCTCGACCACTCCACACTGCGCGTGACCACCGAACCGCTCCAGGTGGGTGATGTGCTCGTGCCCGAGCACCAGATCGTGGTGGTGTCGCTGGTGTCGGCCAACCGCGACGGTGACCGGTTCGCCGACCCGGACCGGCTGGACATCACCCGCAAGGCGGGCGGCCATCTGGCGTTCGGCCACGGGATCCACTACTGCCTGGGCGCGCCGCTGGCCCGGCTGGAGGGGAAAGTCGCGATTGGACAGCTTTTCGCCCGGTTCCCGGACCTGGCGCTGGCCGTGGATCCGGCGGATTTGCGCTGGCGGTTCAGCACACTGATCCATGGTCTCCAGTCGTTGCCGGTTCTGGTGAATGGGTAACCGGACGAAACGGCCCCGAAATCCGCCCAATTGGCACTACTGTCATTGTCCGTGGACGTCGCCTCACTCACCGCGTTGGACCGCGCGCACGTCTGGCATCCGTACGGCCCGATGCCGGGCACCAGGGACCCGTTGGTGGTGGAATCCGCCTCGGGCGTGCGGTTGCGCCTCGCCGACGGCCGGGACCTGGTGGACGGCATGTCGTCCTGGTGGGCGGCCATCCACGGGTACCGGCACCCGCGGCTGGACGCGGCCGTGCGCGACCAGTTGGACCGGATGAGCCACGTGATGTTCGGTGGCCTCACCCACGAGCCCGCCGTGCGCCTCGCGACCAAGCTGGTCGAGATCACCCCGTCGCCGCTGCGGCACGTGTTCCTGGCCGACTCCGGGTCGGTGTCCATTGAGGTCGCCATCAAGATGTGCCTGCAGTACTGGCTTTCGGTCGGCCGACCGGAAAAGCGGCGGCTGCTCACCTGGCGCGGCGGGTACCACGGCGACACGTTCCACCCGATGAGCGTGTGTGACCCGGATGGTGGGATGCACTCGCTGTGGCGGGGTGTGCTGCCGGAGCAGGTTTTCGTGCCCACCCCACCGGCCGGGTTCGACGCCGGAGTGGACCACGACTACGTGGCCTTGCTGGCTGCTCTTGTCGAAGAGAACGCCGACTCCCTGGCGGCAGTGATCGTCGAGCCGGTGGTGCAGGGCGCCGGAGGGATGCGGTTCCACGACCCCCGGTACCTGCATGTGTTGCGCGAGTTGACGTTGACCCACGACGTGCTGTTGATCTTCGACGAGATCGCCACCGGCTTCGGCCGCACGGGCACGTTGTTCGCCGCCGACCACGCCGCCGTGAGCCCGGATGTGATGTGCGTCGGCAAGGCGATGACCGGCGGCTACCTGTCGATGGCCGCGGCCCTGTGCACCTCCGAGATCGCCAACGGCATCTCCCAGGGCGACCTCCCCGTCCTCGCCCACGGCCCCACCTACATGGGCAACCCGCTCGCGGCCGCCGTCGCCAACGCCTCCATCGACCTGCTGCTGGACTCCGACTGGGCCGCGGACATCCGAAGAATCGAGGCCGGCCTGATCGCCGGCCTCGAACCCGTCGTCGACCTGCCCGGGGTCGTGGACGTGCGGGTGCTCGGCGGAATCGGCGTCGTCCAGCTCGACCACCCGGTGGACATCGCCCTGGCCACCAAGGCCACCGTGGCCAGCGGCGTCTGGCTGCGCCCGTTCCGCGACCTGATCTACACCATGCCGCCCTACGTCACCCGCGACGAGGACCTGGCGCTGATCACCAAAGCCCTCTGCGCCGCCGTCGCGGCCGGTTAGCAGGCGGGTGAAGACCGCTCTGCTGAGCTGGGGTCGCTGGGACGGGAGCGGGTTGCCGGGCCGGGTTCGCTGTGAGTGGATCGCTCTGCCGGGCTGGGACCGCCGGGCCATCGCGGCTTGACCGATGGTGGGTGCCTCCGGCCCCGTCAGAGGACGTGCGTTTGGTAGGTCTCGACCACGCGGTTGACGACGTCGGTGCCGGGCTGGTCCCAGATCTGCTGGTTGAAGATCTCGACCTCGATCGGGCCGGTGTAGCCGGTGGCGTCGACGGCTTCGCGCAGGCGACGCAGTTCGATGCTGCCGTCGCCCATCATGCCGCGGCCCAGCAGCACCCCCTCGGGCAGCGGGGTGATCCAGTCGCAGACCTGGAAGATGGAGATTCGGTCGCCCGCGCGTTCGATCGCCTTGTACACGTTGGGGTCCCACCAGATGTGGTAGGTGTCCACGCAGACGCCGACCTGCTCGGCCGGGAACTGCAGGGCCATGTCGAGTGCCTGGTCCAACGTGGACACTACGCAGCGGTCGGAGCAGAACATGGGGTGCAGGGGTTCGATGGACAGCTGCACGCCGTGGTCCGCCGCGTAGGGCGCGAGTTCGGCGATGGAGTCGATGACGTTCTGGCGGGCGCCGTCGACATCCCGGCTGCCCTCGGCGAGGCCGCCGGACACCAGGATGAGGATCCCGGTGCCCAGGGCCGCTGCTTCCTCGATCGCCCGGCGGTTGTCCTCGATGGCGTTGGGGGACTGGAAGAACCCGCCCCGGCACAACGAGGTCACCGTGAGACCGGCGTCCCGCACGAGCTTCGCCGTCTCCTCAACGCCATGAGCCGCAACGGGATCACGCCAGAGCCCGATGCCGGAGATCCCGGCCTGAACGCAGCCCGAGACGACCTCGGGGACCGTCCACTGTGTAGTGGTCGCCTGGTTGAGGCTCAGTCGCGCTGTCATGCCGACACCTCAAGGAACGCGCGCATCCTGTGTTCGGCCAGCTCGGGGTCGGGCAACAGGTTCGCCGCGTCGGCCAGCAGGAAAAGCTCGACCAGATGAGGGACCGTGCGGGCGTTCTCCAGGCCGCCGACCATCTTGAAGTGCGACTGGTGGCCCGCCAGCCAGGCCAGGAACACGATCCCCGTCTTGTAGTAGTACGTCGGCGTGCCGAAGATGTGCCGGGACAACGGAACGGTGGGCGCGAAGATCGCGTTGTACGTGTCCAGATCGCCCTTGTCCAACGCGGTCACGGCCGCTGAGGCTGCCGGGGCGATCGCGTCGAAAATCCCCAGCAATGCGTCGCTGTAGCCCTCGGAATCACCCTGAATCAGCTCGGGATAGTGGAAATCGTCGCCCGTGTAACAACGAACGCCCGTAGGCAGTGAACGGCGCAACGCCACTTCACGACCGGCATCCAGCAACGAGATCTTCACCCCGTCGACCTTGCTCGCGTTCGCCTTGATGATCTCCAGGAACACCGCGGTGGCAGCGTCCAAATCGGACGAACCCCAGTAGCCCGCCAGTGCCGGGTCGAACATCGGCCCCAGCCAGTGCAGGATCACCGGTTGAGCGGTCTGGGCCAGCAGCGAGCCGTAGACGCGATGGTAGTCGTCCGGGCCGGCAGCCGAAGCGGCCAAGGCCCGGGAAGCCATCAGGATGACCTGACCACCAGCAGCCTCGACAACGCCGACCTGTTCCTCATACGCGGCAAGGATGTCGGCCACCGAATGGTCCACTCCGGACAACTGGTCCGTGCCCGCCCCGCAGGCGAACGGACCGGCGGCCGCGGCACCGGTCCGCCGGATCAGCTCCTGGGTGGCGGTCCAGTCCAGGCCCATCCCGCGTTGCGCGGTGTCCATCGCCTCGGCGATCCCGAAGCCATAGCTCCACAAGTGGTGCCGGTATGCCATGGTGGCGTCCCAGTCCACCGCCGCCGGTCGCCCAGGGGTGTTGTCGCCCAACGGGTCCGCGACGACGTGCGCGGCCGCGAACAGCTTGCGCGACGCCGGCGCGGAACCCGGGGGATAGCCACCCGCGGACGACACCTGGTAGGTCTGTCCATTGGGGAGGGTGATCACGGCAGCTCCAGCTCCGGGACTTCCAGGCGGCGGCCCTCACGAGAGGACCGCAACCCCAGCTCCGCCAGCTGAACCCCGCGCGCACCGGCCAGCAGGTCCCAGTGCCACGGCGTGTCCAGCACGACGTGCTTGAGGAACAGCTCCCACTGGGTCTTGAAGCCGTTGTCGAACTCGGTGTTGTCCGGGACCTCCTGCCACTGCGAGCGGAAGTCGTGCGCGGCCGGCAGGTCCGGGTTCCACACAGGCATCGGGGTGGCGGACCGATGCTGTGCCCGGCAGCGGCGCAGGCCGGCGACCGCGCTGCCCTCCGTGCCGTCCACTTGGAACTCCACCAGCTCGTCCCGGAACACCCGGGTGGCCCAGGAGGAGTTGATCTGGGCGACGATCCCGCCGTCCAGCTCGAAGATCCCGTACGCGGCGTCGTCGGCGGTGGCGTCGTACCACTCGCCCTGCTCGTCCACCCGGCGCGGGATGTGCGTCGCCGCAAGGGCTTGCACCGACAGGGGCTTGCCGAAGATGTGGTTGAGCACGTACTGCCAGTGGCAGAACATATCCAGCACTATCCCGCCGTCGTCCTCGGCCCGGTAGTTCCACGACGGCCGGTTGATCGGCTGCCAGTCGCCCTCGAACACCCAGTAGCCGAACTCGCCGCGCACCGACAGGATCCGGCCGAAGAAACCGCCGTCCACCAACCGTTTCAGCTTCAGCAGGCCGGGCAGGAAGATCTTGTCCTGCACCACGCCGTTCTTCACGCCCGCCTCGGTCGCCAGGCGCGCCAGCTCCAGCGCGGTCGCCAGGTCCGGTGCGGTCGGCTTCTCGCAGTAGATGTGCTTGCCCGCCGCGATCGCCTGGCGCACGGTCTTCTCACGCTCGCCGGTGACCAGCGAGTCGAAGTAGATGCCGGTGTCCGGGTCGGCCAGGGCCTCGCTCAGGTCCGTGGTCCAGGACAGGCCGTGCTCGTCGGCGATCGCCTTGACCTTGTGCTCGTTGCGGCCGACCAGCACCGGTTCCGGCCAGATCACCCGGCCGTCCCCGATCGGGATGCCGCCCTGCTCGCGGATGGCCAGGATCGACCGCACCAGGTGCTGCCGCAGGCCCATCCGCCCGGTGATGCCGTTCATCACGATGCCGACCGATGTCCGGTCTGCCATTGTCTCCCCTTCCAGACACGGCGGCGAGTTGCCGGATAGAAAGCGCTTACTATCAGCGTAAGCTAGGCATCCTTATGACCGGGTGTCAATAGGAGGTGACCGGATGGCGGCCACGCTGGCTGACGTCGCCGCTCGCGCGGGCGTGTCCACCGCGACCGTGTCGCGCGTGCTCAACGGCAACTACCCGGTCTCCGCGGTGACCAGGGAACGGGTGCACCGCGCGCTCGGCGAGCTCGACTACGTCGTCAACGGCCCCGCGCGGGCGCTGGCGGCGGCGACCTCAGAGGTCATCGGCGTGATCGTGAACGACGTGTCCGACCCGTTCTTCTCCATCCAGGCCAGTGGCACGCAGTGGGAGGCGGCCAGCGCCGACCTGCTCGCGGTCATCTGCAACACGGCCGGGTCGCCGTCGGACGAGCTGAAGTACATCAGCATGCTGCTGCGCCAACGGGTCCGCGGCATGGTGCTGACCGGTGGCAGCCGCGAGGAACCCGAGCACGTCACGGCGATCGCCAAGCTCATCGGCCGGGCCCAGGCCGCGGGCACGCACGTGGTGATGTGCGGGCGCCCGGCCCCGCCCGGGGTCGAGGTGCCGTGCGTGGCGTTCGACAACGAGGGCGGCGCGCGGGCACTGACCAAGCACGTCCTTGCCATGGGGCACACCAGGATCGCGTACATCGCCGGCCCGCCCGGCAACAGCACCACGACCGCCCGGCTGGCCGGTCACCGGCAGGCCCTCAAGACCGCCGGTGTGGCCGAAACCGTTGTGCTGCACGGGGATTTCTCGCGGGCGTCCGGGTTCGACGCGGCTTTGGAGCTGCTGCGGCGGTTCGACGACCTCACCGCGATCGTCGCCGGGAACGACCTGATGGCGCTGGGCGTCATCGCGGCCCTGCGGCAGCGGGGGGTCCGGGTGCCCGAGGACATCTCGGTCGCCGGGTTCGACGACCTGCCCGCGGCCGTCGACGTCGTGCCCGCGCTGACCACCGTGCGGCTGCCGCTGGACCAGGGCGCGCGGCGGGCCGGGCGGATCGCGTCCGGCACCGAGGCGGTGACCTCGCTGAGCAGGCTGTTCATGCCCGCCGAGCTGATGGTCCGGGAGTCCGTCTCCGCACCCGGGTGATCACTGCCGGTAAGCGCTTTCTACCGGCGTGGCGGCCCCGGCGTGTCGTGCCCGGTGTGCCCGCCGTAGTCTGGTTCGACGTGACCGTGATCGTGATCACCGGTACTTCAACCGGGGTGGGCAAGACGATCGTGACCTCGGCGATCGCCGCCGTGGCCATGGCAGAGGGCCGCCGCGTCGCCGTGATCAAGGCGGCCCAGGCCGGCCTCGAGCCCGACGGCACCGGCGACCTCGACGTCGTCAGACGCCTGGCCGCGCCGACCACCACTCGTGAGCTGGCCCGATACCTCGAACCCCTGGCCCCCGCCACGGCCGCGCGCCGCAGCGGCATGCCGACCGTGCGCCCCGCGGACATCGCCGCGGCCGCCGTCGAGCTGGAGGAGAGCCACGAGCTCGTGCTCGTCGAGGGCGCCGGGGGCCTGCTGGTGCGGTTCGACGACGACGGCGCCACCATCGCCGACGCCGCCTGGGCCATGGGCGTCCCGGTCGTGATCGTCGCCCAGGCGGGTCTGGGCACCCTCAACCACACCGCGCTGACCGCCGAGGTCCTGCTCCGCCGCGGGATCAACACCGTCGGCGTCGTCGTCGGCAGCTGGCCGGCCGACCCCGACCTCGCCACCCGCTGCAACGTCGAGGACCTCCCCGTCGCCGCCGGGGCACCGTTGTTGGGCGTGCTGCCTGAGGGCGCGGGTGGCCTCGACGGGCCCGCTTTCCTCGAGGTCGCCCGGCACGGGCTCTCGCCGTGGTTCGGCGGCGAGTTCGACCCGGAACAGTTCGCCAAGACCTACAGCCCCTCCTGAGGCAACCAACAGCCCCGATCATGATTCGGTCATGGCAGGGGCGTGATGTTCGTCCCTCACCAACCGGCCCCGGTTACGGCAGACTGACCGATCGGGAACTGCCAGCGCTTCGAGGAGGACCTTTGACTGCGGCGGCCAAGCGCGCTGAACCGATGCTCGACCCGGCGAGCAGGTCTTCGGACGTACTCAAGATCGCGCGCGACCAGGTGCTCGAGCGAGGCGAGGGCCTGACTCAGGAACAGCTGGTGGCGGTGCTCCAGCTCGGGGACGACCGGCTGGCGGAGCTGCTGGCGCTCGCGCACGAGGTGCGGATGCGCTGGTGCGGGCCGGAGGTCGAGGTCGAGGGCATCGTCAGCCTGAAGACGGGTGGCTGCCCGGAGGACTGCCACTTCTGCTCGCAGTCCGGTCGGTTCCCGACGCCGGTGCGCTCCGCGTGGCTGGACATCCCGGGTCTCGTCCAGGCGGCGCGGCAGACCAAGGCCACTGGGGCCACCGAGTTCTGCGTCGTGGCGGCCGTGCGCGGGCCGGACAAGCGTTTGCTCGACCAGGTCCGCCAGGGCATCAAGGCCATCCGCGACGACGGCAACGACATCCAGATCGCCTGCTCGCTGGGCATGCTCACGCAGGAGCAGGTCGACGAGCTCGTGGCGATGGGTGTGCACCGGTACAACCACAACCTGGAGACCGCCAAGTCGCACTTCCCCAACGTGGTCACCACGCACGAGTGGGAAGAGCGCTGGGACACCCTGCAGATGGTCAAGGCCGCGGGCATGGAGGTCTGCTCCGGCGGGATCATCGGGATGGGCGAGTCGGTCGAGCAGCGTGCCGAGTTCGCGGTCCAGCTGGCCGAGCTGGAGCCCGACGAGGTGCCGATGAACTTCCTGATCCCCAACCCGGGCACGCCGTACGAGAACTACCCGATCGTCGAGGGCAGCGAGGCGCTGCGCACGGTGGCGGCGTTCCGGCTGGCCATGCCCCGGACCATGCTGCGGTTCGCCGGCGGCCGCGAGCTGACCCTCGGTGACCTGGGCGCCGAGCAGGGCATGCTCGGCGGCATCAACGCCATCATCGTCGGCAACTACCTGACCAACCTCGGCCGCCCGGCCAGCCAGGACATCGAGATGCTGGCCGAGCTGAAGATGCCGATCAAGGCGCTGAACGAGACGCTGTGAGCTACTGCGGATGGTGTGGCAAGGACCGGGCCGAGGGCGAGCACGGCCAGTGCGACCGCAGGCTGAACACGATCGACCCGCCCCGGTTCTGCGCCGAGTGCGCCCGCCGGATGGTCGTCCAGGTGACGCCGGCGGGCTGGACCGCGCGCTGTAGTCGGCACGGCGTGTTCGGCTCCGCGGGTGTCACCGGATAGGCTCGTCTGCCTGGAGTCATCCACAGGGAGGTATGGGCGTGGCCGAGCCGCAGCAGCAGGATGCGCCGGTGGACGCCCCGCTGTACGAACCCTTCGGGCACCCGTTCGCGCTGCCACCAGCGCCGAAGCCGAAGGTGCACGTCAAGGCCGACCTGTTGCCGTCGGTCAGCATCGTGTGCACGGTGTCGCTGGTGGGCATCCTGCTGGCCTGGATCTGGGCGCAGCTTGCCCCGCCGCAGCTCAAGGCGATCGCGCAGAACGGCGCGCAGATCCCGCTGACCGCGGAGAGCTACCACCGGTTCGACTCCCTGGCGATCTTCGTCGCCCTCGGGCTGGGCGCGGGCTTTGTCGTCGGCGTGGCCGTCTGGTTCCTGCGGGAACGGCGAGGCCCGGTGGTGATGCTGGCCGCCGTGCTGGGTTCGCTGGCCGCGGCTTTGCTGGCGGCCTTGATGGCGAACTCGTTCGCGGCGGGCATGTACCCGGCGCCGAGTGCCGTGAAGCTCGGTGACGTGGTCACCATCGCCCCGAAGCTGGAGTCCTGGTGGGCCGTGATGGCCCAGCCGCTGGCGACCGCGCTCGTGTACGGCGTGATGGCCGCCTGGAACGGCATGGACGACCTCGGTAGGCGTCTGGGCTAGTTGAGGTTCACCGGGGCGTTGAAGGCCGACGCGGGGGCGGGAACGGCACGCAGCGCGGCGATGATGCCGGCCTCGCGGGTGAGGTACTTGTAGACCATCCGCAGCCGGTGCAGGGGACGGGTCTCGGCCAACAGGTCCTGCCGGTCCTGCATGGGCAGCAGGCAGTCGGCCGCGAGTAAGTGCGCGAGGTTGCCCAGGGGCGTGTCCTCGCCGGGCTCGGTCCAGTCCTCGCGCTCCCACGCGGTCTCGCAGTAGCGCCGGTACGCCGCCCGCGCGGACTCCACCAGGCCGGGGATCCGCTCGGACGGCGGGATGTCGTCGTCGGGCACCCACTCGACCGTGCCGAGCAGGTAGGGCGCGCTGGTGGCGTCCAGATCCAGCAGGCGGAACCGGCGTTCACCGGTGGTGATGATGTCGTAGCGCCCGTCGGGCAGCCGGGTGGCCTGCCGCAGCAGCGCCGAGCAGCCGATCGGGTGCAGCTGCTCGGGTTTGTCCACCTCCTCGGTCACCGGCGTGCGGATGGCGATCACGCCGAACCGCTTCTCCGGCACGGTCCCGGTGACCAGGTCCACGGTCAGCTGGCGGTACCGCGGCTCGAAGATGTGCAGGGGCAGGTTGGCTCCCGGCAGCAACACCGTCTGCAACGGAAACAGCGGCAGCGATTCGGGCACGACACCACGCTACGGCCATCACGAAGGTTTCGCAGCGGGCGGCCGGAGAACCGCGAACGGATCGGTGACCTGCATGCCCCGCGCGGCGAACCGGAACAGCGCCGCGGGCCGCCCGCCGGACCGCCCGGGCTTGGCGGTGTCGCCGGTGGGTTCCAGCAGGCCGCGGCGGGAAAGCACGCGCTGCAGGTTGGTCGCGGAGACCCGGTAGCCCAGCGCGGCCGAGTACAGCTCGCGCAGCGCGGAGACGGTGAACGTGGGCGGCGCCAGGGCGAACCCCATGTTGGTGTACGAGAGTTTCGAGCGCAGCCGGTCGCGGGCGCGGCGGACGATCGCCTCGTGGTCGAAGGCGGTCGGCGGCAGGTCGCCGACCGGGTGCCACTTGGTGTCCCCGGGCAGTTCGGGGTCGTTGTCGGAGGGCACCAGGCCGAGGAACGCCGAGGCGATCGTGCGTGGCCCCGGGACGCGGTCCGGGGCGCTGAAAACCGCCAGCTGCTCGACATGCGCGAGCTGCCGCACGTCGACCTTCTCCTTGAGCTGGCGGCGGATCGAGTGCTCGATGTCCTCGTCGATGCGCAGCGCCCCGCCCGGCAGTGACCAGCGGTGCGCGTGCGGCTCCATCGCGCGTTCCCACAACAGGACCTGAAGTGATCCCCCTCTCACCTGGAGCACTGCGGCGAGAACTTCGTGGCGGATGGGGGGTGCCCCGGTGGTAGTATCAGGCATGTTTTCGATCCTAAGGCGAAAACCTCGGGATGGGAAATCCAGAGCTAGGAGGACTGACGATGACCGCAACGCTGGAGCCCTACTCAGGGGTGACCCCAGACGCGGCATGGCGGGACGAGGTACGGCGCCTGGCAGACCAGCGCGACGCCGTCCTGCTGGCGCACAACTACCAGCTGCCCGAGATCCAGGACATCGCCGACTTCACCGGCGACTCGCTCGCGTTGTCCCGGATCGCGGCGGAGAGCGACAAGTCCACGATCGTGTTCTGCGGCGTGCACTTCATGGCCGAGACGGCCAAGATCCTCTCGCCGGGCAAGACCGTGCTGATCCCGGACGCCCGCGCCGGCTGCTCGCTCGCCGACTCCATCACCGCCGCGGACCTGCGTGCCTGGAAGGCCGAGCACCCCGGTGCGGTCGTTGTGTCCTATGTGAACACCACGGCCGAGGTGAAGGCGGAGACGGACATCTGCTGCACCTCGTCGAACGCGGTCGACGTGGTCGCCTCGATCCCCGAGGACCGGGAAGTGCTGTTCTGCCCCGACCAGTTCCTTGGCGCGCACGTGAAGCGCGTGACCGGCCGGCAGAACATGCACATCTGGGCCGGGGAGTGCCACGTGCACGCCGGGATCAACGGCGCCGAGCTGGCCGAGCGGGCGGCGGCGAACCCGGACGCGGACCTGTTCGTGCACCCCGAATGCGGCTGTGCGACCTCGGCGCTTTACCTGGCGGGTGAGGGAATCGTGCCGCCGGAGAAGGTGAAGATCCTGTCCACCGGGGACATGGTGACCCAGGCTCGGGCCACGAACGCGACCAGCGTGCTGGTGGCCACCGAGGTCGGCATGCTGCATCAGCTGCGCAAGGCCGCCCCGGAGATCGACTTCCGCGCGGTGAACGACCGGGCGTCCTGCAAGTACATGAAGATGATCACCCCGGCCGCGTTGCTCAGGTCGTTGCGGGAGAACAAAGACGAGGTGTTCGTCGACGCGGGTACGGCCGCACGGGCGCGGGCCTCGGTGCAGCGGATGATCGAGATCGGCAAGCCGGGCGGTGGCGAGTGAACTGGGAGGCGAGAGCCGACCTGGTCGTGGTCGGCACCGGCGTCGCCGGGCTCACGGCCGCCTTGCAGGCGCGCCAGCTGGGCCTGCGCGTGCTGGTGATCACCAAGGCCGCGGCCGGGGCCGGGAACACACGGTGGGCGCAGGGCGGGGTCGCTGTCGTTCTGCCCGGCCAGCACGACGAAGGCGACTCGGTGGCCGCGCACGTGCAGGACACTCTGGTGGCGGGAGTGGGCCTGTGCGAGCAGGACGCGGTCGAGGCGATCCTGGCTGACGGGCCCACCGCGGTCACGCAGCTTCGCGCGCTGGGCGCGGTGTTCGACCCGGGTTCGGACGGAAAGCTCGCGCGGACAAGGGAAGGCGGGCACAGCGCGTTCCGGGTCGTGCACGCGGGCGGAGACGCGACCGGGGCCGAGGTCGAGCGGGCGCTGCTCGCGGCGACCCAGGACGGCCGGGTTCCGTTGCTGGACAACCACATCGCGGTCGACACCATCCGCACGCCGGTCGGCGCGGTGGTCGGGCTGCTGGTGCTGGACCCGAACGGCGTGCCCGGGATCGTGAGCGCACCGGCGATTCTGCTGGCCACCGGTGGGATGGGCCAGCTGTACCAAGCGACTTCGAACCCCGAGGTGGCGACTGCCGATGGTGTCGCGCTCGCTCTGCGGGCCGGAGCGACTGTGGCGGACCTGGAGTTCGTGCAGTTCCACCCGACCGTGCTGTACACGGGGCCGGGCGCGCGGGGGCGTTGCCCGCTGGTCACCGAGGCCGTGCGCGGTGAGGGCGCGGTACTCGTCGACGCGACTGGTTCCCGTGTGATGCAAGGGGTTCACCCGCTGGAGGACCTCGCGCCGCGGGATGTCGTCTCGGCCGCGATCACCCGGCGGATGACCGCGCTCGACGACGACCATGTGTTCCTCGATGCCACGCACTTGGAGGCGGAGCTGTTCCGGCGCCGGTTCCCGACCGTGCTCGCGGCCTGCCAGTCGGTGGGTGTGGATCCTTCGGTGGACCCGATCCCGGTGTCCCCGGCGGCCCACTTCGCCTGCGGCGGTGTGGTGTCCACAGTGGATGGCCGGACCAGCGTCACCGGGCTGTACGCGGCCGGTGAGGTGGCGCGGACCGGACTGCACGGCGCGAACCGGTTGGCGTCCAACAGTTTGCTCGAAGGCCTCGTGGTCGGGGCGCGGGCGGCCCACGCGGTCGCCGCGGACCTGGCGGCCGGCCTGCTCGGCGACCCGAAGACGGCAGTGCGTGGGGGATTGCCGTCTGCGCCGGTCGCCGACCGGGACATGCTGCAACGGGTGATGAGCCGGTATGCGGCCATCGGCCGGGACGCCGAAGGACTGGCCGTGGTCGGCTCGGTCCTGGATGTGTCCACTGTGGACACTATGGTGAAGACCAAGCAACGAGTCGAGGACGCGGCGCTGACCCTGGTCGCCCGCGCGCTGATCGCCGCGGCGGCGGCCCGGACCGAGTCGCGCGGCTGCCACGTGCGCACCGACGTCCCGGAGACCAAGGAGTCCTGGCGGCGCAGCCTCGCGGTCCGGCTCAACCCCTCCGGCCAGCCGGTGCTGGCCGCCGACACCCTGCTGAGGAGCGCGGCATGAGCACGCTGGACCTGGCGGACCTGGCCGAGGTCGTCGACCGCGCACTGCGGGAGGACCTTCGCTACGGCCCCGATGTGACCACGGAGTCGACCGTCCCGGCGGACGCGATCGGTATTGCCGAGATCACGCCACGTAAACCGGGCGTGCTGGCCGGTGGACCCGTTGCGCTGGCGGTGTTCGAGCGGGTGCTGGACGACTTCGCGGTCGTCCGCCAGGCGCCCGACGGCAGCCGGCTCGTGCCCGGCGAGCCCGCGCTGATCGTGCGCGGCCCGTTGCGTGGCCTGCTGACCGCCGAACGGACCGCGTTGAACCTGATCGGCCACCTGTCCGGGGTGGCGACCGCGACGGCCCAGTGGGTGGACGCGATCGCCGGGACCGGCTGCGCGGTGCGCGACACCCGCAAGACCATGCCCGGGCTGCGGCTGCTGGAGAAGTACGCGGTGGTGCAGGGCGGTGGCGTGAACCACCGGCTCGGCCTCGGTGACGCCGTTCTGATCAAGGACAACCACGTGCTGGCGGCCGGGTCCATCACGGCGGCGCTGCACGCGGCTCGCGCGCGTGCGCCGCAGTTGCCGTGTGAGGTCGAGGTGGACACCCTGGACCAGTTGGACGAGGCGCTCGGGCTGCGGGCGGAACTGGTCCTGCTGGACAACTTCACGGTCGCCGAGTGCGCGGAGGCCGTGCGGCGCGCACGGGCCGCGGGCGGCATCACCAGGCTCGAAGCGTCCGGCGGGCTGTCGCTCGATGTGGCGAGGGCATACGCCGAAACAGGTGTCGACTACGTCGCTGTCGGTGCGCTGACGCACTCCTCGCCCGCGCTGGACCTCGGCATGGATCTTGTCTCAGCCAATGCCCAGGCAGGCGCCAGCGCGGCCGGATAAGGTCTCGGACGTGTCCCGACGCCGCCTTTCGTTGCGCTGTGCGCTCCTGTTCGCCGCACTGGCGCCTGTTGTCGGGTGCACGGCCTCGCCCACGCCGACCGCCGCGGGCAGCACGGACAGCACCGCCCTGGTGCTGGCCGTGCCGAACGAGCCGGCGGACGTGAACCCGTTGGCCGGGTACGGCACGGACGGCGCGGCGAAGGTGTACGACGGCCTGCTTGAGCACCAGGCGGACCTCAGCGTCCGCCCGGCGCTCGCCACCGACCTGCCGACGTCCTCGCCGGACGGCAAGACCTGGACGATCCCGTTGCGCAGCGGGGTGAAGTTCACCGACGGCACGACGTTCGACGCGCAGGACGTCATCGCGACCTACAGCGCGTTGCTGAACCCGGCCTACAACTCGCCGTTGCGGTCGCGCTACAGCATGATCACCGCGGTCACCGCGCCGGGCACGGGTTTGGTGAAGTTCGAGCTGTCCCAGCCGTATGCGCCGTTCCCGGAGCTGCTCGTGCTCGGGATCCTGCCGAGCGAGGCGCTGACCGGGCCCGGCCAGCCGGTGAAACCGGTCGGCACCGGCCCCTACCAGCTGGAGGAGTGGAAGCACGGCGAGAGCATGACGTTACGGGCCAACACGTCCTACTTCGAGGGCGCGCCCGCGATCGCCCGCGTCACCGTGCAGTTCGTGCCGGACGACGACGCCCGCGCCAAGCTCATCAAGGACAGCAAACTCGACGGCGCCCCGCTCGCGCCCGCGCAGGCCAAGACGTTCGAGAAGGCCGACGCCTTCACGATCCTGCCGCAGCGCAGCGCCGCGATCCGCGCGATCACCATGCCTTCGGACAACCCGGTGACCGCCGACCCGACGATCCGGCTGGCCCTGAACTACGCCGTGAACCGCAAGGGCATGATCGACGGCCCGTTGGCGGGGCGGGGAATTGAGACGTCGACACCGGTGTCGCCGGTGCTGGCCGAGTTCTACGAGCCCACGGCGAAGTTCTCGCACGATGTGCCGACCGCCAAGTCGCTGCTGGACGGCGGCGGCTGGCCCGCGGGGGCGAACGGCGTGCGGATGAAAGCGGGTGTGGCTTCAGCTTTCACCGTGGCGTATCCCATCGGCGACACCGTGGCGCGTGACCTGACGACGGCTTTCGCCGCCGACGCGGACGCCGTGGGGATCCGCGTCCAGACCAAAGCCGGTGCTCCCGGGCCCGGTGAGGCCGCGGTGATCCAGTTCGGCGACCCGTTCGACCCCGACCTGTCGCTGTATCCGCTGCTCCACACCGCTTTCCCGACGGAGTTGGACGCGGGCCGCTCGACCACCGACCCCGCCCAGCGGGCCGTGGCGTACCGCAAGCTCCAGCGCAGCTACATCGAGGGCCCGAACATGGTCGTTCTCGCGGGCGTCGACCACACATACCTGTTGCGCCGCAACTGGACCGGCTACCAGCCCATCGTCGACACCACCAGCGAGGACGCCACCTGGGGCGCCTTCTGGAACCTCGAAACCTGGAAACCCAGGTAGCCCCACTCACGAGGGCTGAGCAGGTACTTTCGGGGACGTGATCGATCTCGGCGCGGTACGCGCGGACACCCCCGGATGCCACGACCTGATCTTCCTCGACAACGCGGGGTCCTCGCTGCCCCCTGCTCCGGTTCTCGCCGCGGTCCAGTCACATCTGGCGCGTGAGGCCGTCGTCGGCGGCTACCGGGCCGCTGCCGAACGCCGTTCCTCGCTGGAGGAGGGCTACTCGGTCCTCGCTTCGTTGCTGGGGTGTTCGCCCACCGAGGTGGCCTTCACCGACAGCGCCTCGCGGTCCTGGCTGCTCGCCGTGGACGCTTTGGGCCTGCAGCCCGGGGATCGGGCCTTGGTGCCGGAGGTGGAGTACCACAGCAACGCGCTGGCGTTGATGAACCTCGGCGTCTCGATCTCGGTCGTGCCTTCGGATGCCTCGGGCGCCATGGATCTGGCCGCGCTGGAGTCGATGCTCGACCCGTCGGTGAAGCTCGTGTCGTTGGTGCATGTGCCCACCAATGGCGGTCTGATCAACCCGGTTTCCTCGGTGGCCGCACTTGCCCACTCTGTGGGCGCCTCGGTGATCTTGGACGCGTGTCAGTCCTTGGGACAGCTGCCGTTGTCCTTTGAGTCCCTTGGTGTTGACGCGATCACCGGCACCGGGCGGAAGTGGATTCGCGGGCCGCGGGGGACCGGGGTGCTGGCGATTCGTTCTTCGTTGCGGCCCAGGCTGGTTGACGGCCGCGGGGCGCTGTGGGACTCGCCTTCGACGTTCACGCTGGAGAAGGACGCCAAGGCTTTCGAGCTGTGGGAGTACAGCGTCGCGGACCGCCTCGGGTTGATCGAGGCCGCCCGGTACGCGCTGAATCTGGGTGTTTCTTCGATCGCTTCGGAGATCTCCTCGCGGGCCTCGCTGACCCGCTCGTTGCTGTCTGCCATTCCTGGGGTGGCTGTCCACGATCTGGGACGTTCGCTGGCGGGGATCGTCAGCTTCTCGGTGGATGGGATGCCCGCCGAGACCGTCCGCGACCGCCTGTGGGACCTCGGCGTCGCCGTCAGCGTGACGTACGACACCTCCACCCAGTTCGACATGACCCGCCGCGGCCTGCACTCACTGGTTCGTGCTTCGCCGCACTACTTCGTGTCGCCGGACCAGATTCACGAGTTCGTGGCCAAAATTCGGGAGATCTGAACCCCGGTTCTGTGCGACGGTCGGGGTGTGACGCTTCTGGACCGGATCGAACGTGCCGCCGGGGTGCCGGGTCTCGCCGAGACACTGGGCTCGATGCCGGCCGCGGACCTGCGGTCGCTGATGCTGGAGGTGAACCGGCGGCAGGCCGCGCGGGTGAAACCGGCGCAGGTGCTGGCCCAGTACCGGCGGGACAAGTTCACCGGCGCCGCGACCCAGGACCCGGCCGCTTTCGCCGCATTCGACCTCCAGGCGTTCTCGGTGTTGCGCGCCAAGGGGTACACGCCCGTCGAGCTGTCGCCGGTGTGTCCACTAGGGACGGTCAGCGCGCTGTCACCGATGGACCAGAACCGGGTGCTGACCACCGAGCGCGGCACCGAGGTCACCGCCGACGCCACCAACGTGCTCGGCCTGGAGTCGGCCGTCCGCCGGTCGGGGCGCTCCTGGGTCAAGCTGTGCGCGTCCCACCGGCTGCTGCGCACCCAGCCGTTCCCCGCCGGGTGGTCCCAGCACTTCCGGCTGCTCGCGTTGACCATCGCCGGCCGCGACGAGGGCTCGTTCCGTTTCGAGACAGCCAGCCTGCGCTCCCACTTCGAAGCCATAGCCACCTTGCTACCCGGCTGCCATATCTACCTCACCGACCTCAACAACCACAAAACCGCCCTCCAAACCCGCGTCATCACCCCCCTCCGCGACATCGTCCCCATCACCTTCGACGACACCCGCACCCGCGGCCGCGGCTACTACACCGACACCTGCTTCGACATCCACCTCAACGGCACCAGCGTCGGCGACGGCGGCTTCGTCCCCTGGACCCGCCACCTCCTGGGCAACAACAAAGAACGCCTGCTCACCGCGGGCCTCGGCGTGGAGATGTTGCTCAACGCGACCGCGACACCGCCGCGGACCGACGCAACCCATTCCGCACCAGCTGATCGATGACATCGTCGGGACAACGAACGCCACTGCTCAGATCAGCCCCGTCTCCTGGTTCAACGCGGAGAGCTCGGCCGCCGCCTGGCGGCGCTTGGCGTCGTCGTCGCGCATGTACTCACGAAGCGACTCCGCCTTCACCCGGCGATGCCTGCCCACGGTCCGGTACTCGATCTCGCCAGCGTTGAGTAGACCGATCAGGAACGGCCGGGAGACGTTGAGCAGGTCGGCGGCCTGCTGGGTGGTCAGTTCCGCGTGCGCGGACACGATGTACACGCCCTGGCCGGTCGCGATGTGGGCCAGGATGCGGGCCAGGAGCTCGACCGCGGTGCGAGGCACCTCAAGCGGCTCGTCGTCGACCAGCAGCCGCAGGGACTCCTGTGTCTCGTGGTTGGCCAGGTACTCCTCGATGTGCGGCAGCGCCCGGTGCGCCTTGCTGACGGCGGCCTGATCAGGCGTGATGGGCTCGAACGCCAGTGCGCTCATCGCTGCTTCCTCTCGAGTCAGCCTATTCGTAATATTCGCAATATTCGAAGCAAACGCAACATGATGGCACGGAAATACCGTTCGGTGGGGCCCTCTACCCTTGAGGCCATGCTCAGCCGTATCGACCTGCGTGGACGTACCCCGTCGCCCGCCGAGTTGCGGGCCGCCCTGCCACGGGCGGAGACCGACGTGGACGCGGTGCTGGACCGCGTCCGGCCGGTGGTCGAGGCGGTGCACAGCCGGGGTGTCGAGGCGGTGCTGGAGTTCACCGAGCGCTTCGACGGGGTGCGGCCGGATGCCGTGCGGGTCTCCACAAATACGCTGGTCGAGGCCGAGAAAGGGCTGGCCCCGGAGGTGCGGGAGGCGCTGCTGGAGGTGATCGCGCGGACCCGGAAGGTGCACGCGGACCAGCGGCGGACCGAGACCGTGACGAAGGTGGCCGACGGCGGCACGGTGACGGAGCGGTGGGTGCCGGTGCGGCGTGTGGGGTTGTACGCGCCGGGTGGGTTGGCGGTGTACCCGTCGACTGTGGTGATGAACGTGGTGCCCGCGCAGATCGCGGGGGTGGAGTCGCTGGTGGTGTGCTCGCCGCCGCAGGCCGATCACGGTGGGTTGCCGCACCCGACGGTGCTGGCCGCCTGCGCGTTGCTCGGTGTGGATGAGGTGTGGGCGATCGGGGGCGCTCAGGCGGTGGCGATGCTCGCGTACGGCGGCACGGACACCGACGGCGGCGAGCTCAAGCCGGTGGACATGGTGACCGGCCCGGGCAACATCTACGTGACCGCGGCCAAGCGCTTGCTTCGCGGCGTCATCGGGATCGACGCCGAGGCCGGGCCAACGGAGATCGCGATCCTGGCCGACGAGACGGCCGACCCGGTGCACGTGGCGGCCGACCTGATCAGCCAGGCCGAGCACGACCCGCTCGCGGCGAGCGTCCTGGTGACCACCTCCGAGGATCTCGCGGACGCGGTGGACCTTCAGCTCAAGCGCCTGGTCGGCGCGACCAAACACCGCGAACGGATCGGTACCGCGTTGTCCGGCAAGCAGTCCGGCTGCGTCCTGGTGTCCGATGTGGACGCCGGTCTGGTCGTTGTGGACGACTACGCCGCGGAGCACCTCGAAATCCAGACCGCGAACGCCAGTGAGGTGGCCCGCCGGGTGCGGGCCGCGGGCGCGGTGTTCGTCGGCGCCTACTCGCCGGTGTCCCTTGGGGACTACTGCGCGGGGTCGAACCACGTGCTGCCAACGGGTGGCTGCGCCCGGCATTCGTCGGGTCTCTCGGTGCAGACGTTCCTGAAGGGCATCCACATCGTGGACTACTCGAAGGACGCGCTCCGGGAGGTGGCGAGCAAGGTGATCGCGCTCGCGAACGCCGAGGACCTGCCCGCACACGGCCAGGCGGTGGCCGCCCGATTCCAGGACGAGGAATGAAGGACGTCAGACTCGAGGATCTCCCGCTGCGCGAGGACCTGCGTGGCCGCACCCCCTACGGTGCGCCGCAGCTCGACGTCGCGGTTCGCTTGAACACCAACGAGAACCCGTACCCGCCGCCGCCCGAGCTGGTCGCGGACGTGGCCCGCTCGGTCGAGGAGGTCGCGCGGGAGCTGCACCGGTACCCCGACCGTGACGCGGTGGCGCTGCGCACGGATCTCGCGGAGTACATTTCGGACTCCACCGGTTACTCGGTGACCGCCGGGAACCTGTGGGCCGCCAACGGTTCGAACGAGATCCTGCAGCAGATCCTGCAGGCGTTCGGCGGTCCGGGGCGGGTGGCCGTAGGGTTCGAACCGTCGTACTCGATGCACCCGATCATCGCCTCGGGCACGCGGACGGAGTGGGCCCCGGCCCCGCGCCGCGCGGACTTCTCGCTCGACGTGGATCAGGCGCTGACCGTCCTGCTGGAACGCCAGCCGGATGTCACGTTCATCACCAGCCCGAACAACCCGACCGGGCAGGCGATCCCGCTCGCCGATCTGACCACCTTGGTCACCAAGGCGCCCGGAATCGTCGTGGTGGACGAGGCGTACGAGGAGTTCTCCGACCAGCCCAGCGCTGTGTCCCTTTTGGACGAGTTCGGCCACAAGATGATCGTGTGCCGCACGATGAGCAAGGCGTTCGCGTTCGCCGGTGGCCGCCTCGGGTACCTCATCGCGGCGCCCGCTGTGGTCGACGCGCTGCAGCTGGTGCGGTTGCCGTACCACCTGTCGTTGCTGACCCAGGCGGCCGCGCGGGCGGCGCTGCGGCACGCGGACCAGACGCTCGAGTCCGTTCACAAGCTCGTCGCCGAGCGGGAACGGGTGATGAAGGCGTTGCGGGACATGGGGTTCCAGGTCGTGCCGAGTGACGCGAACTTCGTCCTGTTCGGACTGTTCGAGCCGGGCGCCTGGCAGTCCTATTTGGACCGTGGCGTGCTGGTCCGGGATGTCGGCATTCCCCGGCACCTGCGCGTCACCATTGGCACCCCGGCCGAGAACGACGCGTTCCTGGCCGCCAGTAAGGAGATTCTCGCGTGAACCGGATCGGCAAGATCGAGCGGACCACCAAGGAGTCGTCGGTCCGCGTGGAGATCGACCTGGACGGCTCGGGCAAGCTGGACATCGGCACCGGCGTGCCGTTCTACGACCACATGCTCACCGCCTTCGGCGCGCACGGGTCGTTCGACCTGGTCGCCCGGGCCACCGGCGACGTCGAGATCGACGCGCACCACACCGTCGAGGACACCGCGATCGTGCTCGGCCAGGCGATCCGGGAAGCGTTGGGGGACAAGGCGGGCATCCGCCGGTTCGGCGACGCCTGGATCCCGATGGACGAGACACTGGCGCACGCCGCGGTCGACGTCTCGGGCCGCCCGTACTGCGTGCACGTGGGCGAGCCGGAGCAGTTCAACACCTTCACCATCGGTGGGAACTACCCGTTCGTGCTCAACCGGCACGTGTTCGACTCGCTGGCCTTCCACGCCGGCATCGCGCTGCACATCCGGGTGATCCACGGCCGGGATCCGCACCACATCACCGAAGCCCAGTTCAAGGCGGTCGCCCGCGCGCTGCGGGCGGCCGTCGAGCCGGACCCACGCGTCAGTGGCGTCCCCTCCACGAAGGGTGTCCTGTAGTGCCCAAGGAGATCGCGGTCATCGGCCTGGTCGTGCTGGCCGGGTTCCTCGTCGGCGGGGTGTACGCGGCCTGGAAGACCGCCAAGGTTTTCGCCGTGCTGCTCGGGTTGCTGGCCGCGCTGGCCATCGGCGGAGCGGTCGCCTGGATGCTGTAGGTGCGGTAGGGTTCGCGCGCCAGGGGGTGAGTGAGACCTCAAGGAGCGGACATGGCCGGCCAGTTCGAGGCGTCAGTGGAGATCGACCGCCCGGTCGAAGAGGTGTTCGCCTACTTGGCGGACGGCACCAACGACCCCCAGTTCAGCCCCCGCGTCCTGCGGATCACCAAGGAACCGGCCGGTGAGACGGCGGTGGGCACGGTCTTCACCAGCACGGTGAAGGACGCGGGCATGAAAACGAACCGCCAGATCAAGATCACCGAGTTCGTGCCGAACACCAAACTGCGCTGGACCGAGACCTCGAAGAACATCGTGACGTCCAAGGAAGGCGGCTACGACTTCGAGTCCCTTGAGGACGGTCGCACCCGGCTGCGGATCTTCAACGAGCTGGAAGGCCACGGCTTCGGCAAACTGATCGTGGGCTTCGCGCTGAGCCAGGCCCGCAAGGACGCACCGGCGTTCGGCCGGCGCATCAAGACCGCGGCGGAAGCGGCGATCAGTAAGCCCGCAGATGCTGAGGGCACAAGTACAGAGTGAGCCCCTCCGGGGTGGTCGTCCTGGACAGGCCACCCCACCCCCGTTGCGGATCCAGCTCGGTCAGCATCCCTTCAAGAACCCGGAAGTCCGCCTCCGTCTCGGCGCGCTTTCCCAGTCCCTCGAGGGCATCGTCGTCGTCCAGCTCACCGGGCAGCTTCGCGATCAGCTCCTTCATCAGGTCGCAGTCGGACTTGAGCTGCTCGCTGAGCTGGTCGACGGTGATCCCCAGCACCGGCTTGACCAGCGGGGCGGCGTACTGCATGACCTTGATCAACCCCGTCAGATAGGGCCCGGCCGTCCGGAACCACTTCTTGGGCTGTTTGATCTCGTAGACGCCCTGCGGCTCAGGCAACCGATGCCAAGCCCCCGGCTCCTCGCAGTACAACCGCAGCTCGTACCCGGTGCTGGCGATCTTGTTGTGCACCGGCACCAACGCGAAAACGCTGGGGCACCTGGTTTCCTGCTGCCGCTGCAGGAGGTGTTGCAGCCGCATGAACATCAGCTGGTGATACTCGGCCTGCTGGGCGAGCCGGTCGCCGACCTCCTCCAGCATCCGTACGATCTGGTCCGGCTGCGACGGAACCAGTCCAAAGAGGAGCGAACGCACGTCGACGTCCGCGTAGGACTTCGGGCACTCGATGGTGTACTTCGGCGGAGTGCGGTTGATGCGCCGGTTGAGGTCCTCGTAGTCGTAGCGATGGGTGCAGTCCGGCGTGCACGAACAGGGCACCTGCCGCTCGATGCGCAGACCCGGGTAACGCTCGAGTGTCCGGTTGAGACCCTCGTCGAGCAGGTTGAAGAACGCCGCGGGTTGCGTCCCCTTCACAGTCAGCTCGACGGTCTTGCGATGGGCGTCCGCCCGTACCAGCGCCTTGCGCCCCTGATGCTCCAGCACCGCCCCGGTGCGCCAGTGCGTGTTCGTGGAGAACCGGTGCGACCGCGCGATGAACCACGTGGGAATGCCCGGCGGCATGGTGTTCAGCCGGTAGATGACCCGGATCTGCTGTCCCGGGAACGAATCCCACTCGGCCTGGTACTCGGGAGCGTTCCAGGGCAACCGCTCCACGACCAGACTGACGTCCCCGGCGTGGTCGATCCGGTACGACAGGTCGTACTTGTCCATCATGCCAAGGAAGTGCTCGTGCAGCCCGCGATCGAGATCTGCCCACAACTCGTTGAGGTGCCGCCGTCCCAGCAGACCATGCCGGTCGGCGACATCGTGGCTGTCCAGGACTTTGCTGATGTACTCGTTGACCCACGTCGGCCGCAGCACAACGGTCTGACTCAGCTCGGGATCGTCCCGGTAGTACAGGATCTGCCCCAGTTCGTGCAAAGCGACAGCCAGGTAGTCCTGCTGCGCGCGGTCCGGGACCCCCGCCTTCGCGACGACCTGCCGCATCTGCTCGGGCGTGACATGCTTGTGCCCCGAGGAAAGCAGCGCGTCGACCGCGTGCAGCCAGACAGTCGGCCACTCGACACCCATCAACGGCAGGCCGGCGGCTTCCCAGGCGACCCGGTCGTACAGCGCCGGAACTCCCTCGCGGGTCGCGTTGTCGACCGCGAAACTGGCCACGATCCGCGGGTATTCGCGCCGCAGATCGTCCAGTGGGAGATCCGCGGGCCGGTCGCCGAGATGGGTCGCCACCAGGATGATCGGCGACTCAGGGGCCCGTGCGCCGATGATGTCGAGCCAGTAGCGCAACCGCCCCTGTTCCCAGCCCAGCCGCGAGTTCCAGAGCAGCACGAACAACGACCGGTTGGTGAGAAAGAACTGGTGGGTCGCGTGGTAGATCTGCTGGCCACCGAAATCCCAGGCGCTGAGGTTCATCTGGACGTGTCCCAGCTGCGGGTGCGGCACGTCCAGGTCGTGCACCCGCATCCCGTGGGTGGACTGCTCGGCCGGATCATGAGGAAGCCCGGACAGCGCCTTGACCAGCGAGGTCTTTCCCACCCCGCCCTCGCCGACCACGAGCAGTTTCGACTGCCAGAGCTGGGTGGCGCCATCCCGGCGCGCCCGCAGGAAGGCGAGGATGGAGGGGACGCCGGCCGCGACGATCTCCGGCGGCGGACTTTCCAGTGGATTGCCACCCACAGTGAGCCGGCGGAGCCGGCGCAGGTTCGCGATCCAGTCCGGCAGGTCGGTCAGCCCGTTGTGGAAAAGCTCCAGCTCGGCGAGCTGCGTCAGCCTGGCCATGCCGTCCGGGAATGACCTGATCCTGTTCTTTGATATGCGTAGATAGCTGAGTTCGGTAAGGTTCGGAGTCGTATCGGGTAGCGATTCGATATCGTTGTTCTCGACGTTCAGGTTGAACAGGTTGTGCAGTTCACCCAGCGATTCCGGTAGCGCGGTCAGTCGATTGTGCCCGGCGTACAGTGACCTGAGGTCGCGCAGACTGCCGATGTCATCGGGCAACTGGTCCAGCCGGTTGCGCTGGGCGTTGAGGATGGTCAGGTTCGACAGCCGGGTGAGGCTCGCGGGAAGTGCCTCGATGAGGTTGTCGCTGATGTCGAGGCGGGCCAGGTTGACCAGACCGCCGATCGTCTCCGGCAGCTCAAGCAGCTGGTTGCGGGACACCAGGAGCGTGGTGAGCTCACGGAGCTCGCCGAGCGAGGACGGGACCGACCGGAGGCGGTTCGCGGTGAGGTCGAGGAATCGCAGATCCCGCAGTTGCCCGAGCCGTTCCGGTATCGTCCGAACACTGCAGTAGGCGATGTTCAGCGTCCTGAGACTCACCAGCGATGAGAACCATTCGGGTAGCTCGTGTATGCGGTTTCTGTTCAGGTGCAACGTGGTGATCTGCCGGAATTCAGCCAGCTGTTCGGGGAGTTTGGTGAGGTGGCAGTCCGCGACCGCGAGAGTTGTCAGCCGGGTCATTGTCCACAGCCAGTCCGGCAGGCCGTTGAGCCCATTGCCGTCGACGGACAACTCGGTCAGCGCGGGCAGGTTCACCAGGCTGTCCGGCAGTTCCCGCAAGCCGGCGGCGGCGAGTTGCAGGCATTCCAGCGCGGTCAGATCCTCGATCGAGGCCGGGATCGACTTGAGCGGGTTCCGGCTGAGCCGCAGGGTTTTCAGGGAGCGGATCCGGAGAATGACGTCCGGGAACCCACGGAGGTTGTTCGACCTCAAGTCGAGGCTGGTCAGCGGCAACCGGCCGAACCATTCCGGCAGGGCGCTGAGTGAGTTGTCGCGGGCGCCGAACTCGGCGAGGTCGAGGTCCGCGAGCCAGTCCGGCAGTTCGGTGAGCTCGCGGGAACCGACGGTCAGACGTCGTAGCCTCCTCAAGGAGGACAACCAGTCCGGCAGTCCGTGGGTGCTGCTGTCGGGCAGTTCCAGCACGGTGAGGCCGGTGAGCCGGCGGAGTTGCTTGGGGTCCTGAACCATGGCGTTGCCGTGCAGGGAAAGCACCGACAGATCCGCGAAGCCGCCGATCCAGTCCGGCAGGCCGGACAGCCCGTTGTCGGCCAGATAGAGCTCTTTCAGGCCGGTCAGCATCGCCACTCTTCGTGGCACGTGGCCCAGGCGGAGTCCACTTAGGTCGAGGGAATCGGCACCGGTCGCCAGCGCTTCGTCGATTCGGCGGTGGGCCTCGTCCCTCGGCGTCATGGATGCACAGGATGCCAGCTCGTCCTCCGGCTAGGATTGGGCCGTGCGAGTGGTTGTGCTGGACTACGGATCCGGGAACCTGCGGTCGGCCGAGCGTGCCCTGCAGCGGGTGGGCGCGGATGTTGAGGTGACCGCGGATGTTCAGGCCGCGTTGGACGCGGATGGGCTTGTGGTGCCTGGGGTGGGGGCGTTCGCGGCCTGTATGGCGGGGTTGAAGGGCGTGCGGGGGGATCGGACCATCGGGACGCGGCTGGCCGGCGGGCGGCCTGTGCTGGGGATCTGTGTGGGGATGCAGATTCTTTTCGGGCGGGGGATCGAGCATGGCGTTGAGACTGGTGGGTGTGGTGAGTGGCCTGGGACGGTTGAGCGGCTCGAGGCGGATGTTGTGCCGCACATGGGCTGGAACACGGTGAAGGCGCCCGACGACTCGGTGCTGTTCGCGGGACTCCCAGCCGACGCGCGCTTCTACTTCGTGCACTCGTACGGGGTACGGACCTGGGAGCTGGAGCCGTCCGAGATCCTGGCGCCGCCGCTGGTCACGTGGGCCACGCACGGCTCCGATTTCGTTGCGGCCGTTGAGAACGGACCGCTGTCCGCCACCCAGTTCCACCCGGAGAAGTCCGGCGACGTCGGCGCCACCCTGCTGGAGAACTGGCTCAAATCGCTGGGGTGAACCCCACCCGAACGGCCCTCCCGCGTGGTCCGTCCACAGAGCACGATCATGCCCATGGCGCGCAGCAAGACCGGCCCCGACCCGGTGTCCCGGGCACACGTGCTGGACGCGCTCCTGGATCGAGCTTTGGCCGACCGGGAGGTGATGAGCCAGCTCGACACCATCGACTCCGGCGGGCGGGAAGAGGTCCGCCAGGCGCTGTCCGCCACCGAGGCCGCGATCTTCTCAGCCGCCAGGGACCAGGAGGACCGCTACCGGGCGCTGACCGCACGGGCCGCGCGTGACTGGGGCAAGATCGTCGCCTGGGCCCTGATGGGGCTGGTCTACCTGATCCCCGCGGCGCTCACGCTGCTCGCTCTGTACATGTTCGCCCGGTCGCTGGCCGCCCCATGGCCGGTCGTGACGCTCATCGTGGGTGGTGGCGCGGTGATCGCCGCCGCCGGTGTGCTGGTCGAACTCAGGGTGGCCGGCCAGTCAGAACCCGAGATCACGGCGTTCACCCTCGTCCTGCTCGCGACCGGCGCGCTCGCCTACTTCCTGGGCTACGAGGCCTGGAGCATCCTGATCGCCGTCGGCTCGGTCGTCGTCTTCGGGTTCGTCGCGATTGGCCTGGCGAACCTGTCGGACGTGGTCGAGGAACTGTTCGGTGTGGACACCGCGTCACCGTCCGACGTCGAGTCCGCTTTCGCGGAATGGCGTTCCGCGCTCTACACACTGGGTGTCGTGCCCGCGTTGATCTCGTATGTGAACGTGCGGACCGAGGAGCAGTACTCCATCACGCCGCGGTATCGCGCCGAGTTCCTCTCCCGCGCGGTCGATCCCGCCGAGCTGCACCAACGCACTCCCGCCGGAGCGCGGCTCGCGGAGTACTTCCGCACCCTGCGCAGCGGCAGTTTCGCCATCTCGGGACCTAGGGGCGCCGGAAAGTCCGCGTTGATGGCGGCGTTCTCCCGCGGTATGTACAACGAGTCGCCGCGCCAGGACCTGGTGGTCGCGGTGCTCGCGCCGGTCGAGTACGTCGCCCGGGACTTCATGCTGCACCTGCACATCGAACTGTGCGAGTCGGTGCTGCGCTATGTGGGTGCGGATGCCGGGAAGGACAACGGGCTGCGCAGGTTCGCTCTCCAGCGCCGGGCCGAACTGCGCTACCTGCAGACCGTCCAGGGCGAGCGGTCCGGGAAGATCGGGTTCAGCGGTAGCGAGATCGCGCTGCGCAAGTCGGTCAGCCGGGTCGAACAGGCCAGGACGTTCCCGGAGATCGTCGCTCGGCTGCGGGCCGACCTCGTGGACGTCGCCCAGCGGATCAAGGACGGGCCCGGCGAGCCGCGGGTGATCATCTGCGTGGACGAGCTGGACCGGATCCAGAACGAGGCCAGGGCGGTCGGTTTCCTCAACGAGATCAAGGCCATCTTCCGCGTGCCCAACTGCTACTGCCTGGTGTCGGTGTCCGAGGACGCCATGCACGACTTCGAACTGGCCGGGCTGGGCATGCGCACGGTCATGGACAGCGCGTTCGACGAGGTGCTGTGGGTCGACTACCTGGACTTCGAGCTGTCCAAGCGGTTGCTGGGCAACTACATCGTCGGCCTGTCCGAGCAGTACCTCGCCTTCGCGTACGTCCGGTCGGGCGGCCTGGCCCGGCAGCTGCTGCGGGCCGCGCGCGAGCTGCTCGACTGGGCGGGCAAGGACCAGGCCGACACGCTGTGCACCGTGGTCGGCTCCTTGGTGGCCAACGACCTCCGCCGGGTCACCGAGGCGGTCAAGGGCTCGCTGGTCAAAGTGTCGGACCGGGCGGTGGTGGCGTCACTGGTGCGGGCCCTGGACGCAGCGCCCGGGCAGGTCTCGGAGCCGGGCCTGTTCGACTACGCGGCGAAGCTGAGCTCCTGCACGGTCGGGGATGACATCACCGCCCGGGACCTGCGCGACACCATGACCGCGCAAGCGCTCTACCTCGCCACCGTCACCGGCGTGTTCCGCGACGACCTGGACCGGCAGCGGATGACCACGGCCGGCAAGCCAGGGGCCACGTTCGACGCCCTGGCGCGGATCCGCCGGTACGTCGGGATGAACCCACAGGCGGCCCTGGCGCTGCTTGACGACTTCCGGCCCGAGTGGGGCCTGGCGGCGCTGGGCCGCTAGTCCCGGGGGAGCCGCCGCCCGCGCACGGCAAGTAGAGTCACCGCCGTGACGTTCACGCTGCTCCCGGCCGTCGATGTGGCCGACGGCAAGGCTGTTCGCCTCTACCAGGGCGAGGCCGGCACCGAGACTGGTTACGGCGACCCGGTCGCCGCCGCGCTGACCTGGCAGCGCGACGGCGCCGAGTGGATCCATGTGGTCGACCTGGACGCCGCGTTCGGCAGAGGCAGCAACCGTGAACTGATCGCGAAGCTCGTCGCCGAGGTGGACGTCGCGGTCGAGCTGTCCGGCGGGATCCGGGACGACGAGTCGCTCAAGGCCGCGTTGGCGACCGGCTGTGGCCGGGTGAACCTGGGCACAGCCGCGATCGAGGACCCGGAGTGGTGTGCGCGGGTCATCGGCGAGTACGGCGAGAAGATCGCGGTCGGCCTGGACGTGCGGATCACCGAGGCGGGACACCGGGTCCGCGGCCGCGGCTGGACCAGCGACGGCGGCGACCTCTGGGACGTGCTCGACCGGCTGGACCGGGACGGCTGCGCCCGCTACGTCGTGACCGACGTGGGCCGGGACGGCACCCTCACCGGCCCGAACATCGAGCTGCTCAGCCAGGTCTGCGCCCGCACCGACGCGCCGGTCGTCGCATCCGGCGGGGTGTCCAGTGTGGACGATCTGGTCGCGCTGGCCGGCCTGGCGGCGGACGGCGTTGAGGGCGTGATCATCGGGAAAGCCTTGTACAGCGGGGCTTTCACCCTTCCTGAGGCGCTGGCAGCGACGCGGTCACGGCTTCGGCCGTGATCCCGGGCAGCGTCCCGTCCTCGAGCCCCAGCACGCCGAGCAGCATGTGCTCGGTGCCGATGTAGTTGTGCCCCAGCCGGAGCGCCTGGCGCACGGTCAGCTCCAGCACCTTCTTCGACGCGCCGGAGAACGGGATGTGCTCGCCCGCGAGCTCCTCGGCCGGTGGCCCGAGCTTCTCGGTGACCGAGTCCCGCAGCGTGTCCGCCGACCCGGTCAGCGAAACGATGATCTTCGTGGCCACGCTGTCGGGGTCTTTGAGCATCCCGAGCACGAGGTGCCCCGGTTCGATCGACGCGTGCTGAAGCCGGCGCGCTTCCCCTTGTGACGCAACGGTTGCCGCGCGGGCACGGGGACTGAACCGGGCGAACTGGGTCAGGTCGACGGCGTCGGACTTCGGGTTGAACCGCTTCTGCGCGGCCTGCTTGGTCACGCCCATGTTCTGGCCGATCTCGGTCCAGGACGCCCCGGAGTGCCGCGCCCGGTCCACGAAGTGACCGATCAGGTGATCCGCGAGCTCGCCTAGGTGCTGCGCCAGGTACACGGCGTCACTCAGCTTCTGCAGCGGGTCCCCGTCCGGGTGAAGGTTGTCGATGGTGTCGATGAGGTCGCCGAGTTTCGGAGTCTGAGCCATGCGTCAACTCTAGGTTGACGATGCCGCAATCGTCAACCTCGGGTTGACGCTGAACTCCTCTTGACTTCGATAATTCTCCGGGCGCAGAATTAAACGCATGGTTAATTCTGTCGTGTCGGTGACCGGGCTCACGGTCAAGCGCGGTGGCCGTCCGGTGCTCCGCGGGGTGGATTTCGAGGTCGAGCCGGGCACCGTCACCGGGCTGCTCGGGCCCAGTGGCTGCGGCAAGACGACCCTGATGCGGGCGATCGTGGGGGTGCAGATCGTCGAAGGCGGCACGGTGACCGTGCTCGGCAAGCCCGCGGGCCACAAGGACCTGCGGGACAAGATCGGGTACGCGACCCAGAACCCGGCCCTGTATGCGGACCTCACCGTCACGGAAGCGTTGCGGTACTTCGCTTCCGTGCTCCGGGCGCCCGCCGGGGACGTGCAGCGCGTCATCGGCGAGGTCGGTCTGGGGTCGCACCGCGACGCCATGGTCGGCCAGCTGTCCGGCGGGCAACGATCGCGCGCCAGCCTCGCCGTCGCGCTGCTCGGCACGCCCCAGCTGCTCGTCCTCGACGAGCCGACGGTCGGGCTCGATCCCGTTCTGCGCGAAGAACTCTGGACGCTGTTCCACTCGCTGGCCGCGTCGGGCGTCACCCTCCTGGTGTCCAGTCACGTGATGGACGAGGCCGCACGCTGCCAGCGGCTGCTGCTCATGCGGGAAGGCAGGCTGCTGGCCGACGACACCCCGCTCGGCCTGCGCGAACGCACCCGGACCGCGGACGTCGAGCAGGCGTTCCTCCAGCTGATCAAGGAAACGGTATGAACACGCTCGCGACCGCCCAGCGGCTGCTGCGGCAGCTCAAGCACGACAAGCGGACCGTGGCGATGCTGCTGGCGATGCCGACCCTGCTGATGGTGTTGCTGCGGTTCGTCTTCAACAACGAGATGGCGTTCAGCAAGGCCGCGCCCGCGATGCTCGGCGTGTTCCCGTTCACCATCATGTTCATGATCACCTCGATCACCACGTTGCGCGAACGGACCTCGGGCACGCTGGAGCGGCTGATGACCACGCCGCTGGGCAAGCTCGACCTGCTTTTCGGGTACGCCTTGGCCTTCGGCGTGGTCGCGGTGGTCCAGGTGACCATCGCGACGCTGGTCTCGGTGTGGTGGCTCGGGCTCACCCTGGTCGGTCCACTGTGGATCCTGCTGGTGATCACCGTGCTGGACGCGTTGCTGGGTATGGCGTTGGGGCTGTTCGTGTCCGCGTTCGCCCGCACGGAGTTCCAGGCGATGCAGTTCATGCCGGTGTTCGTGCTGCCGCAGATCCTCCTTTGTGGACTGTTCGTGCCGCGGGAGTCCATGGCGCGGCTGCTGAACTGGCTGTCCGATGTGATGCCGTTGTCGTACGCCGTGGACGCGTTGTTCCATGTGACGTCGTCGACCGAGTTCACCGGCACGCTGTTGCGCAACCTGGTGATCATCGCGGGCTGCGCGCTGCTGGCGTTGATGCTCGGCGCGATGACGTTGCGCCGCCGCACACCGTGACTACCCTGGGAACAGTGACGAATGGGGTTGTCGCGGCCGTGAGCCGCAGCGGTGAGTACACGTTCAGCAAGCCCACGGCCGAGAGCATCACGCTCCTGGCCGGGCTGGGTGTCGAGGGTGACGTGCATCAGGGCGTCACCGTCAAGCACCGGTCGCGCGTGCGGCGGGACCCGAGCCAGCCGAACCTGCGGCAGGTGCACCTGATCCACGCCGAACTGCACGACGAGCTCGCCGAGAAGGGGTTCGCCGTGCAGCCGGGCGAGATCGGCGAGAACGTCACCACCCGGGGGATCGACCTGCTCGGGCTGCCCACCGGGACGCTGCTGCGGCTGGGCGCCTCGGCGGTCGTCGAGGTCACCGGGCTGCGCAACCCGTGCCTGCAGCTCGACGGGTTCCAGCGTGGCCTGCAGAAGGCCGTGCTGGACCGCGACGAGGCTGGCGAACTCGTGCGCAAGGCTGGGATCATGGGCGTCGTGATCGCCGGCGGGGAGGTCCGGCCCGGCGACGAGATCCGCGTCGAACTGCCCGCCGAACCGCACACCCCATTGGAGCCAGTCTGAAGTGGACGATTCACTCGCCCGGCTCGCCGCCGCCAAGTACGTGCTGGTAACGACTTTCCGCAAGGACGGCACCCCCGTCCCCACCCCCGTGTGGGTCGGCCGCGACGGCGACGCCCTGTACTTCTGGAGCGCCCGCAACACCGGCAAGGTCAAACGCCTCCGCCGCGACCCCGCCGTGGAACTCACCGAATGCGACTTCCGTGGGAATCCTTCGGGGCCGACGGTCAAGGCGACCGCGACGCTCATGGATCCCGAGGCCGCCGACCGGGCGCGCAAGGCGCTGGCGCGGAAGTACGGCGTGATGGGGTTCCTGACCGTGTACGGCAGCCGCGTCCGCCGCGGCAAGGACGGCACAGTGTGCTTCGCGGTGACGGAACTGCGGCATTGACATCAGCCGAGCGGGACAATCGTCGCCTGCGTGACCCCGCACGCAGTAGCGAGCGTTTCGATTCGCACGGTAATGCTGGTCGCTCCATTCAATGGCAGCGAAATCGGTTCGAGTTCGTCCACTGTGTAGGTGGTCGTTTTCCCGGCCACGGTAATGGTGTAGCGCAGCCGCGCCTTCATCGGGGAATGTGGATTCCGGCCGATCCTCGCCCGGAATGTAGTGCCGGACACAGTGACGGGGAATGACGCGCTCCGTTTCGCCTCGACGCAGATATCGAGCTCGATGGCCGGGGAGTCGTCGTACCCGAGCCAGCCTGTTCCCTTGCCTGGCGGAGTCGGCGCCGAGGTCGTCGGCATGCTCGGCGGCAGGGCCGCCGGTCGAGTTCCGGCGGAGGCCGGTTGCGGTGGCGGGGACGGCGGGCCGAGATGGCTGGGCGGTGGTGAGGTGACGCGTCCGGTGGCCGGTGGCGGCCCTGGCCGGATGGATGCCGCCGTGATCAGGGGAGCGGCCGGCGACGGAGTGGCCGGATGAGGGGCCTCGGCGAGCACTGTTTCGCGTCCCCTGGGCCGGTCTGCGGTGACCGCGGTGACCGCGGACAAGCCGCCAAGGAGAAAGAGGACGGCGATGCCCCGCTTCATCCATTCGAGCATCTGCCGCCTGCTTATGCCGAGAAATTCGCAGTATTGCTGGATGAAGGGGCCGTCGAGCTTGGATATACCGGATTCTTTGCGGGAAATCGTGCTGACACTGTAGTGCAGGTCGTCGCTGACCTGCTTGAGTGTTTTCTTCCGGCGCAGTCGCGCCTCGCGCATCTCGTCCGCCACGCGCAAACGGTCATCGGTGCAGGTGGTGAGGTCAAGCCGCTTGGGGGGTCGAGCCATGGGTTCCGCATCTTCGAGTGGGGCGGGGTTCGGGGTGGTCCGGACGTTAGGTCATCCGATGCCCCTGGTGTGGTAACCGGGGTCGTCGAGTCGGACAATCGCAAAAACATCGAATGAGTAGTCCATTCGTGTGATCAAAAATCAGGAGTGTCGATGTAGTGCTGGATGACCGGCGCCAGCAGAGCGATGATCTCTTCGTCGGGGGCGCTGGCGAGGGGTTCCAGTTCGACGATGTAGCGGATCATGGCGATTCCGATCATGTGCGAGGCCGCGGCGGCCATGCGCAGGCGGGGGATGCCCAGGCCGTCGGCGACCTTGGCGAGGATGGTGCGGCCGAGGAACTCCAGGAGCATGCGCACGGCCTGCTCGTTGGACACCACCGAGCGCATCAGGGCGAGGAACGGCTCCCGCGACACGGGGTTGCCCCAGACGGTCAGGAAGAACCGGACCATCCGCTCACCGAACTGCTCCCGCGGCCCGTCCAGCAGGGTCGGCACGATCAGCGCGGGGTCCACCGGCAGTCGCAGGGCCGCGACGAACACCCTTTCCTTCGTGCCGAAGAAGTGGTGGATCAGGGCCGGGTTGACCGACGCCTCCGCCGCGATGCCGCGGATCGTGGCGCCGTCGTAGCCCAGGGCGGCGAACTGGGCGCGCGCGGCCGCCAGGATGTGCTCCCGGGTCTCGGTCTGGCCGGGCCGGCGTCCCGCGCGTGCCATGCCCTCCAGCGTGCCACGTAGGCTTTCGGCATGGCGGTAGCGGTACGGGTGATCCCTTGTCTGGATGTCGACGCGGGGCGGGTGGTGAAGGGGGTCAACTTCACCGACCTGGTGGACGCGGGCGACCCGGTGGAGCTGGCCGCCGCCTACGACGCGGAGGGGGCCGACGAGCTGACCTTCCTGGACGTCACGGCGTCCTCTTCGGACCGGGAGACCACCTTCGACGTGGTCCGCCGGACGGCCGAGCAGGTGTTCATCCCGTTGACCGTCGGCGGCGGTGTGCGGGCCGTGGAGGACATCAACCGGCTGCTGCGCGCGGGCGCGGACAAGGTCAGCATCAACACCGCCGCGATCCTCCGGCCCGAGCTGCTCAGCGAGGCGTCGCAACGGTTCGGCGCGCAGTGCATCGTGCTCTCGGTCGACGCGCGGCGGGCCGAGGGCACCGAGTCCGGGTTCGAGGTGACCACCCACGGCGGCCGCAAGGGCACCGGGATCGACGCGGTCGAGTGGGCCCGCCGGGGCCAGGAACTGGGTGTGGGCGAGATCCTGCTCAACTCGATGGACGCCGACGGCACCAAGGCCGGGTTCGACATCGACCTGATCGAACGCGTCCGGTCCGTTGTGGACATTCCGCTGATCGCCAGCGGCGGCGCGGGCGCGGTGGAGCACTTCACCCCCGCGGTGCGGGCAGGGGCGGACGCGGTGCTGGCGGCCAGTGTGTTCCACTTCGGACAGTTGCGGATCGGTGAGGTCAAGGACGCGCTGCGGGCCGACGGGGTGGAGATCCGGTGAGGCCGCCGCTGGAGGTCAAGGTGTCCGCGGGCGTGATCGCCTTGGGCGCCTTGGTTTTCGTCGCGGTCGCGCTGGCATGGGACCAGCAGGCGCTGCGGTTGCCGATCGGCGCGGGCATCCTCGCCGTCGCGGTGTGCGTGGGACTGGTGCTGCGGCTGCGGTTCGTCCGGACCGTCACCATGATCGTGATGGGGCTGTTCGCGTTGGTGCACCTGCTGATCGCGCTCGACGGCGGCCCGTGGTGGATCCGCCTGGTCTCCGGCCTGCTCTGCGCCGCGTACATCTACGTCGCCGTTCTGGTGAACACCGAACCCGCCCGGCACTACCTGGAGCCGAAGTGAGCCTGGACCCGAAGATCGCCGCCCGCCTCAAGCGCACCGCCGACGGCCTGGTGTGCGCCGTCGTCCAGGAACGCTCGACCCGCGACGTCCTGATGGTCGCCTGGATGAACGACGAAGCCCTCGAGCTCACCCTCACCACCCGCAAGGCCACGTACTTCTCCCGCAGCCGCCGGCAACTGTGGGTCAAGGGCGAGACGTCCGGCCACACCCAGCACGTTCACGAGGTCCGCCTGGACTGTGACGGGGATACCCTGTTGCTGGTCGTCGACCAGGTCGACGGCGCATGTCACACGGGGGATCACACATGCTTCGACGCGGATCTGCTGCTCGGCTGACCTTCACCCCCGAGGGCGGGACGGCCAGGGTCCGGGCACTGCGCCGGACCGGGCTGGTGCTCCTGCTCGTCGCGGGCATCCTGCTGATCGGCTTCTTCCTGGCGCTGGAACTCGTGACCAGCGGTGAGGAACAACTGTTCAGGGAAGGGGCCCGCACCCCCGGGGTCGTCACCGAGTACAACCGCTCGGCCAGGGGCGGCGGCACGATGGACGTGCGGTTCGCGATCGACGAGACCGAGCGGGTCCGCACGGTCCGGCTCAACACCAGCAGCCCGCCCTACCAGGTGGGTCAGCAGGTCACGGTGATCTACGACCGGTCCGACCCCGAACGCATCCGCACCGACGCCGAGCAGAACGAGCCGTTCGGGGAGGTGACCCTGCTGATCCTCGCCCTCGTCACCGGGGTCATGCTGCTTCCCGCGGGCCTGGCGGTGTGGCTCCGCTGGGGCGGGCGCTACAGCGAGGCCCGCGACCTCGGCTGGCGCCATGGGCAGGCGTCGATCCGGCTGAAGGGTGGGCGGCGGATCCTCGATGTCCGGCTGGACAACGGAAGGACGCTGTGCCTGCGTGCGTTCTCCCTGCGGGTACGAGGAGGCAGGTTCAATGGAGCCTGGTACAGCGGCGAGGCCGAGGTCCTGGTCGGCGGGGAGGGCCGCGTGGTGCTGTTCGGGGACGGGCCGTTCGTGACCGCGACTCAGGTGATCGACCCGGTCAGGTAGCGCTGGAGGGTCGGCCCGACCGCCGCCACGACCGTGGGGATGTCGGTCGACACCATGGGGTCGAACTTGGCCACGTACCGGACCATGCCGAGGCCGATCAGCTGGCTGGCCACCAGGTTGGCGCGGAACAGCGAGTTGTCCTGGGCGACGCGGTCGGTGACGTGCCGGAAGATGTGGTTCATGAACAGGTCGCGCAGGCCCTCCAGGGCCATCTGGTGACCGGCCACGCTGCGGATCAGGGCGGCGAACTGGCCGCCGCCGGTGGAGTCCCAGACGGTCAGGAACCGGCCCACGACCCGTTCGCCGAGGGTGTCCACCTCGCCGGACACCAGCTCGTTCACGATCACCTCGGGGTCCACCGGTAACTGCAGCACGGCCCGCGCGAACAGGCCCTCCTTGCCGCCGAACCAGTGGTTGACCATGGCGGGATCGACCCCCGCGCGCTTGGCGATGGCCCGGACCGTGGCCCCTTCGTATCCCTGTTCGGTGAACACCTCGCGGGCGGCGTCGAGCAGCGCGGACTTGGTGTCGGCGCCCGCCGGGCGGCGGCCGCGGCGCTTAGTATCCGATGTCACGCCTCCATCATGACCTGGCACGGCCAAGTTTTCAACAAACGCTGAATTTGTCCCCGGTTGAGAATGCCGTTGTCCGCGCCCGGCAGAATGACCGTCATGGCGAGCGTGCTTGGATCAGACATACCCCTGGCCACCGGCATGGGGGAGATCAGCCTCACCCGCGAGCAGTTTCACGCCCTCGCGCCGCACCGCCGGGTCATCCCGGTGGTCCGCAAGGTGCTGGCCGACGCCGAGACACCGGTCGGGGTGTACCGCAAGCTCGCGGGCGACCGGACCGGGACGTTCCTGCTGGAGTCCGCGGAGAACGGCCGGTCGTGGTCGCGCTGGTCGTTCGTGGGGGTGCGCTGCGCCGCGTGGCTGACCGCGTCCGGCGGCGAGGCCAGCTGGTCGGGGACCGTCCCGCACGACCTGATGACCAGCGGCGACCCGCTGGAGATCCTCCAGCACGCGTTCAAGACGCTGCACACCGAGCCGTTGCCCGGGCTGCCCCCGCTGACCGGCGGCATGGTCGGCTACATCGGCTACGACACGGTGCGGCGGCTGGAGCGGCTGCCCGAGCTGGCCGAGGACGACCTCAAGATCCCCGAGCTGGTCATGATGATGGCCACCGATCTGGCCGCCCTCGACCACCACGAGGGCACGATCACGCTGATCGCCAACGCGGTCAACTGGGACGACTCGCCGGAACGCAAGGACGAGGCCTACGACGACGCGGTCGCCCGGCTCAACCGGATGACCGAGCAG
Organism: Actinocrispum sp. NPDC049592; assembly: GCF_040675465.1. NCBI lineage: Bacteria > Bacillati > Actinomycetota > Actinomycetes > Pseudonocardiales > Pseudonocardiaceae > Actinocrispum > Actinocrispum sp. NPDC049592. The sequence goes on from NZ_JBFAPA010000013.1 coordinate 126,586, forward strand.
CTGTGCACGACCGCCGAGCCGACCGCGATGGTGTTCTCCCGGCCCCGCCCGGAGTTCCGGCGACGGCGCACCCGCGAGGAGTTCGGCGCCGCGGTGGAGACCGCCAAGGAGGCGATCCGCGCCGGTGAGGCGTTCCAGATCGTGGTGTCCCAACGGTTCGAGATGAACACCGAGGCCGATTCGCTGGACGTGTACCGGATCCTGCGGACCACCAACCCCAGCCCGTACATGTACCTGCTGCGGATGGACGGCTTCGACATCGTCGGGTCCAGCCCGGAGTCGCTGGTCACGGTGCGGGACGGGGTGGCGACCACGCACCCGATCGCCGGCACCCGCTGGCGCGGGGTGGACCCCGAGGAGGACGCCATCCTGGAGAAGGACCTGCTCGCCGACGAGAAGGAACGCGCCGAGCACGTGATGCTGGTCGACCTGGGCCGCAACGACCTCGGCCGGGTCTGCTCGCCGGGTTCGGTGCACGTGGTCGACTTCTTCCGGGTCGAGCGCTACAGCCACGTGATGCACATCGTGTCGACGGTGACCGGCAAGCTGGCGCCGGGAAAGACGGCTTTCGACGCGGTGACCGCGTGCTTCCCGGCGGGAACTCTTTCCGGGGCGCCGAAACCCCGTGCGATGGAACTGATCGAGGAGCTCGAACCGGTGCGGCGCGGGTTGTACGGCGGGATCGTCGGGTACATCGACTTCGCCGGCAACGCCGACACCGCGATCGCCATCCGCACCGCGCTGGTGCGCGACGGCGTGGCGTACGTGCAGGCCGGAGCCGGGATCGTGGCCGACTCCAATGCGGGCGCGGAGGACGACGAATGCCAGAACAAAGCGGGCGCGGTGCTCTCGGCGATAGCGATGGCCGGGACGATCAAACCGGCGTCCGGATGAACCAGGACACCAGGCACGGCCGCCTATCGGCCGATCCCGCAACGGCGGAGGCCGCCGCGGACGGTGCCGTGGCAGACGGTGCCGCCGCGGACAGTGCCGCGGCGAACCGTCCACCTGATGACCGTCCACCTGGCAGCCGTTCGGCTGCCGTCGAGGGGGCTGCGGGGGTCCGGCCGGGTAAGCGTCCACTGTGGATCGTGGCCGCGCTGCTCGCCGCGGCGGCAGCGGCATTGTGGGGCGCGTCCCAACTGCCGTGGCCGCAGTCCGCCCCGGCCGCGTTGACGCCGTTGGCACTGGTGGCCCTGGCCGCGATCGCCGGGACGCTGGCCACCAGCGGCCGGGCGCGCCAGTTGGTCGGCATCCTGCTGGCGTTGACCGGGCTGGCCGCCGGGTGGGTCGCGCTGGACGGGCTGGAGCGGGGCGCGGCGGTGTTCGCGCGCGGGCTCGCGCTGCTGGCCGTGGTGGCACTGTGGATCGCCGCCATTGTGCTCGCGCGGGCCGGTCACCGGATGCCGAAGCTGGGCGGGAGCTACCAGACACCCGCGGCGGCCAAGGGCAACGAGACGCCGGACAAGCAACTCTGGCGCGAGTTGTCCGAGGGACGGGACCCCACCGATGGGTGACCCGATGCGCGAGCGTTGCGCCAGCGGGCGCATGCTGAGAGTGCACGGCCGACCCGGTGCCTTATGCCCGTCAGGCACGGGGTTAGCATCAGTGCGGCGGGAAGGGGCATACGCGGTGAGCGTTCTCGAGTCGATAATCGACGGAGTGCGGGAGGACCTCGCGGCCCGCGAGGCGTTGCTGCCGTTCGACGTTCTCAAGGAGCAGGCCGCGAAGGTGGCCCCGCCCAAGGACGTCATGAGCGCGTTGCGGTCCACGGACGTCGGCGTGATCGCGGAGGTCAAGCGGCGCAGCCCATCCAAGGGCGATCTCGCGGAGATCTCCGATCCCGCGGAGCTCGCGGCGGACTACGAGGCGGCCGGTGCGCGCGTGATCAGCGTGCTGACCGAGCAGCGCCGGTTCGGCGGCTCGCTGGCCGACTTCGACGCGGTCCGCGCCCGGGTGGACATCCCGTTGCTGCGCAAGGACTTCATCGTCAGCCCGTACCAGGTGCACGAGGCCCGGCTGCACGGCGCCGACCTGGTGCTGCTGATCGTGGCCGCGCTGGAGCAGAACACGCTGGTCGGCCTGCTCGACCGGGTCGAGTCGCTCGGTATGACCGCGCTGGTCGAGGTGCACAACTCCGAGGAGGCCGACCGCGCGCTGGAGGCGGGCGCGTCGGTGATCGGGATCAACGCGCGTGACCTGCACACGCTGGAGGTCGACCGCGAGGTGTTCATGCGCCTGGCACCCGGCCTGCCGTTCGAGACGGTCAAGATCGCCGAGTCGGGTGTGCGCGGCCCGGGCGACCTGATGGCCTACGCCGGTGCGGGCGCGGACGCGATCCTCGTCGGCGAGGGCCTGGTGACCAGCGGAGACCCCAAGGCGGCGCTGACCAAGCTGGTCACCGCCGGCTCCCACCCCGCTTGCCCGAGGCCGTCACGATGACCGAACAGATGCAGACCGGACACGAGCACGACGCCCACGACCCGGACGAGCGCGGCTACTTCGGCGCGTTCGGCGGCCGGTTCATCCCGGAGGCGCTGATCCCGGCGCTGGACGAGCTGTCAGCCGAGTACGACAAGGCGCGCCAGGACCCCGACTTCGTCAACGAGCTGCTGCGGCTGCTGCGCGACTACGCGGGCCGTCCCTCGATGCTGACCGAGGCGCCGCGGTTCGGCGAGCACGCCGGCGGCGCGCAGATCTGGCTCAAGCGCGAGGACCTCAACCACACCGGCTCGCACAAGATCAACAACGTGCTGGGTCAGGCGCTGCTCACCAAGCGGATGGGCAAGAAGCGGGTCATCGCGGAGACCGGCGCGGGCCAGCACGGCGTGGCCACCGCGACCGCGTGCGCGCTGATGGGCCTGGACTGCGTCATCTACATGGGCGAGGTCGACACCGAGCGGCAGGCGCTGAACGTGGCCCGGATGCGGCTGCTGGGCGCCGAGGTGATCCCGGTGAAGACCGGGTCGCGCACGCTCAAGGACGCCATCAACGAGGCCCTGCGCGACTGGGTGACCAATGTGGACAGCACGCACTACCTGCTGGGCACGGCCGCCGCGTCGCACCCGTTCCCGCTGATGGTGCGCAACTTCCACCGGGTCATCGGCATCGAGGCCCGCGCCCAGATGCTGGACAAGGCGGGCAGGCTGCCGGACGCGGTGACCGCGTGCGTCGGCGGCGGGTCGAACGCGATTGGCATCTTCCACGGGTTCGTCGACGACGAGTCGGTGCGCCTGGTCGGCGTGGAGCCCGCGGGCCACGGCATCGACACCGGTGAGCACGGCGCGACCCTGTCCGAGGGCACGCCCGGCCTGCTGCACGGGTCGCGGTCGTACCTGCTGCAGGACGACGACGGCCAGATCATCGAGGCGTACTCGATCTCGGCGGGCCTGGACTACCCGGGCGTCGGGCCGGAGCACTCGTACCTCAAGGACTCCGGGCGCGCCGAGTACCGCTCGGTCACCGACGCCGAGGCGATGGAAGCGTTCAAGCTGCTGTCGCGCACCGAGGGCATCATCCCCGCCATCGAGTCCGCGCACGCGCTGGCCGGTGCGCTGAAACTCGGCCGGGAACTCGGCCAGGACGGCGTGATCCTGGTCAGCCTGTCCGGCCGGGGCGACAAGGACATGGACACCGCGGCCAAGTTCTTCGGCCTCGTCGATGAGGAGTCCTGATGGGCCGGCTGGATCCGATGTTCGAGCAGACCAGGGCCGAGGGGCGGGCCGCGCTCGTCGGTTACCTGCCCGCCGGGTACCCCTCCGTGCGGGGCTCCGCGGACGCGTTGAAGGCGATGATCGCCGCCGGGTGTGACCTGGTGGAGGTCGGCATCCCGTTCTCCGACCCGGTGATGGACGGCCCGACCATCCAGGCCGCCGCCGAGCAGGCGCTGCGCGGCGGGTTCCGGGTGCGGGACGTGTTCACCGTGGTCGAGTCGGTCGCCGCCGCCGGTGGGCGCGCGGTGGTCATGACCTACTGGAACCTGGTCTACAAGTACGGCGTGGACGCGTTCGCGCGTGACCTCGCGGCCGCGGGCGGGCTCGGCATCATCACGCCGGACCTGATCGCGGACGAGGCCGGCGAGTGGATCGCGGCGTCCGACGCGCACGGGCTGGACCGGATCTTCCTGATCGCGCCCTCCTCCACCGAGGAGCGGATCGTGCGCACGGTCGAGGCGGGCTCGGGCTTCGTGTACGCGTCCTCGGTGATGGGCGTGACCGGTGCCCGCGACTCGGTCGGCTCCGGCGCGGCCGACCTGGTGCGACGCGCCCGCGTGCACACCTCCCTGCCGATCGGGGTGGGCCTGGGTGTGCGCAACGGGGCGCAGGCCGCCGAGGTGGCCGGGTTCGCCGACGCGGTGATCGTGGGTTCGGCGTTCGTGAGCCGGGCGGGTTCGGGTATTTCGGACGTGGAGGAGCTGACCGCGGAGCTGGCGGCTGGTGTCCGTTCCGTCCCGGTCGCATAGGACGCGGGGACCGGTCGCGAGGCGGATTGTGGCGCCCGTTACCGTGTCCGCGTGACCGCAGAACTGCTGGCGAGTTTCCCCAGCCCAAGCCGGGGTGTGTGGGAGATCGGGCCCATCCCGATCCGCGCGTACGCCCTGTTCATCATCGTCGGGATCATCCTGGCCATCTGGTGGGGTGAGAAGCGTCTGCAGGCCCGCGGCGGCCGGGCCGGTGAGGTCATCGACATCGCGGTGTACGCGGTGCCGTTCGGCCTGATCGGTGGCCGGCTGTACCACGTGGCCACCGACTACCAGCGCTACTTCGGGCCGGGCAAGAACCCGGTCGAGGCGCTGTACATCTGGCAGGGCGGCCTGGGCATCTGGGGCGCGATCGCGCTGGGCGGGTTCGGTGCCTGGCTGGGCTGCCGCCGCAAGGGCATCCCGCTGCCGGTGTTCGCCGACGCCGTCGCGCCGGGCATCGTCACCGCGCAGGCCATCGGCCGCATCGGCAACTACTTCAACCAGGAGCTCTACGGCGCGCACACCACCCTGCCGTGGGGCCTCGAGGTGTTCCAGCGGGTCAACTCCGAGGGGCTGCCCGACCAGCTGGGCGGCGTGTCCACCGGGATCCCGCTCCCGGAGAGCCCGGTGCACCCCACGTTCCTGTACGAGCTGATCTGGAACCTGCTCGTGGCGGGCCTGGTCGTGTACGTCGACCGCAAGCTGCGCCTCGGCCACGGCCGCGCGTTCGCGCTGTACGTCGCCGGCTACACCCTCGGCCGCACCTGGATCGAGCTGATGCGCACCGACGACGCCACCCACGTGTTCGGCGTCCGCATCAACGTCTGGGTCTCCATCCTGGTGTTCCTGGGTTCCGTGGCCTACTTCATCGTCGCCCGCTCCAAGGGCCCCCGCGAGGACCTCGCCGCCCTCCGCGGCGATACCCCCACGACCGAAACCCCCGAGCCCACCCCGGAGGCTTCGGACGAGTCCACAGAGGACTCCGCTACCGACTCGGCGGAGGACGACACCGACTCCGACAAGTCCAAGGACGACTCCGAGACCGCCAAGGTCCCCGCGGCCCCCGAGGCCAAGGACGACGAGGACGAACCGGAGAAGCCCAAGCCGGAGTCGAAGGACTGACGGGTCTTTTCCGAAGGCCGGGGTGGCACACGCCGCCCCGGCCTTTTGTTTACGCGACCAGGCCCTTCCCGGTGATCAGGGGGAGATCCAGGGCGGTGAGCAGGCCGGGTGGGGCTTGGATGACGTGGGGGATGGCGTTGACGAGGCGCATGGCGGTGGTTTTGAGGCCGGCGGTGTTGTGGTCGCCGTCGGAGCCCATCAGCTGGAGGTCGAGGGTCATGGTGGGTTCGCCGGTGACGACCACGCGGTAGCAGCCCTGACCGGTGGGTTGCGGCCAGTCCGGGGCGAGGTCGGGGTGGAGGCGGGTGATGTGTTCCAGGACGCAGACCTTGCGGCCGTGGTACATGCCCGCGACCTCGAACCGCAGCGCCGCCGCCGTGCCCTTCTGGATGGTGCCCGACTTGATCTCGAAGGTGTCCGGGGCGGGGATGCGTTCGTGGGTGGCTTCGACGCTGTCGAGGGTGATGCCCAGGCCGGCGGCGAGCTGGTGGACAACGCTGCCCCACGCCAACGGGAGGATGCCGGGCTGCAGCAGCAGGGGTGTCTGGTCGAACGGCAGGCCGAAGCCCATGATGTCGAACAGGACCTTGCGGTTGTCGTAGGTCGAGTAGTCCAGGATCTCCAGGCAGCGCACCGCGTCGATCCGCTCGCTGATCCCGGTCAGCACCAACGGAAGGGTGTCGTTGGCGAACCCGGGGTCGATGCCGTTCACGAAGAGGGACGCGTTGCCCTCCGCCGCGGCCTCGGTGATCGGCTGCGTGACCTCGGGCGGTACGACCCCCGCGGGGAACTGCAGGAAAACCGGGCAGCTGGAGACGACGTTCACCCCGGCGCGCAACAACATCGTCAGATCGGCGGTCGCCTCGGCCAGCCGGTCGTCCGCCATCGCCGTGTACACAACGCAATCCGGCTTCAAGGCGAGCAGATCGCCGACGGACGAGGTCGCCTGCACGCCCAGAGGTGCGATCCCGGCCAGCTCACCGGCATCCCGGCCCACCTTGTCCGGAGTGGACGTCCACACCCCCGCCAGCGTCAGCGCGGGATGCGCGGCGACACCGGCGATCGCGTGCCGCCCGACGTTGCCGGTGCTCCACTGCACGACTTTGTACGTCACAGGTCCTCCAGACCCAGTTCCAGGGTCGGCCGCTCGGTCCCGCCGTCGACCTCCACCACCTTGCCGGTGACGAACTTCCCGGCGGCACTGGACAAGTACACCACCGCCGCGGCGATGTCGGAGGCCTCCCCGATCACCTTCAGCGGGGTGGCCTGCTCCATCTTGGTGCGCAACGCCTCCTGGGTCAGCACGATGTCCAAAGCGGACGTTGCCACCGAGCCCACCGAGATCGCGTTGACCCGGACCTTCGGCGCCAGATCGGTGGCCGCGAGCCGGGTGTAGTGAGCGAGCGCCGCCTTGGCCGTGCCGTACGCCAGAAAACCCCTGCCGGTCAACCGGCCCATCGCGGAGGAAATGTTCACAATGGACCCTCCGCCGCCCTCCAGCATCAGCGGCACGGCGGCGAGGTTCAGCGCGTGCGCGGTGCCTACGTTCCACCGGAACGCCTCGACCAATGTGTCCACACTGGTCTGCAGGAACGGGCCGGGCATCGAGCCGCCGACGTTGTTGACGACGATGTCCAAGCGCCCGAAGGAATCCCGGGCCGCGTCGACCAGTCCTGCCAGGGAGTCGAGCGAGCTGAGGTCGGCGGGCAGGACGACCGCCTTGCGTCCGGCGTCGGCGATCTGGGCGGCGACGTCCTCGAGCTGTGCGGCGGTCCGTGAGGAAATCACCACATCGGCCCCGGCCTGTGCCAGCGCGACCGCCGTCGCGGCCCCGATCCCGCGTCCTGCCCCGGTGACGACGGCCACCTTGCCGGTGACCTGAAAACGATCAAGGATCATCAAAAAACTGTAACACGTTCTAGTTAACGATCGGGTACCCGAAGTGGCGCGAGCGGCCCGCCGTGGTTCATGCTGGGCGCCGAATCGTGGTCGCCGGGCCCAGTGCGGGGCCTCTACCAGGTGGTTTGTCGTGTTTTGCGGCTAGCCGTACGCCGGTTATGCTTGAGCTGACGGACCACCACTGCGGCGTGGGCGCTGTATCGTCACGATCAGTCAAATCGTTACCTGAAGCTCCGGATTTCACTCCCCAAGAGTGTTTTTTACGTTTCTGGACTGTTAAGGTCACGTCAACGACAGCGGGCCATCGGTGTCCCGCGCCCAGACGAAGGAAAACCTGAGCGCGAGGACGACGAGGGAGGTCTGCTCATGATCTTCTCCGCCATCCCAGGCCCGCAGGGCCTGTACGACCCCAGCGAAGAGCGGGATTCGTGTGGTGTGGCAATGGTTGCCGACATCCGCGGCCGGCGCTCGCACGGGATCGTCTCGGATGGTCTGACGGCACTGGCCAACCTGGAGCACCGCGGCGCCGCGGGCGCCGAGCCCACCAGCGGCGACGGCGCGGGCATCCTGGTCGGCCTGCCGGACCGGCTGTTGCGCGCGGTGACCGGGTTCGAGCTGCCCGAGTTCGGCGAGTACGCGGCCGGGATCGCTTTCCTGCCAACGGATCCGGCCCAGCGTGCGGCCGCGGTCGCACTGGTCGAGCGGATCGCGGGCGAGGAGGGCCTGACCGTCCTCGGCTGGCGGGACGTCCCGGCCGACCCGGACGCCGCGAACGTCGGGCCGACCGCGCGGTCGGTCATGCCGCACTTCGCGATGCTGTTCGTGACCGGTGAGGCCGACCAGTCCGGCCGCGTCCCGGCCGGCGTCGAGCTGGACCGCCTGGCGTTCTGCCTGCGCAAGCGCGCCGAGCACGAGAGCCGTTCCGCCGGTGTGGGCGTGTACTTCGCCTCGTTGTCCGCGCGCACGATGGTCTACAAAGGAATGCTCACCACCGAGCAGCTGCCGCGGTTCTTCGGCGACCTGCGCGACGAGCGGCTGGAGAGCGCCATCGCGCTGGTGCACAGTCGCTTCTCCACCAACACTTTCCCGTCGTGGCCGCTGGCGCACCCGTTCCGGTACGTCGCCCACAACGGTGAGATCAACACGATCCGCGGCAACCGCAACCGGATGCGCGCCCGTGAGGCCCTGCTGGCCTCCGAGCTGATCCCCGGCGACCTGACCCGGCTGTACCCGATCATCGACGGCGACGGCTCGGACTCCGCGTCCTTCGACGAGGTCCTGGAGCTGCTGCACCTGGGCGGGCGCAGCCTGCCGCACGCGGTGCTGATGATGATCCCGGAGGCGTGGGAGAACCACGCCACAATGGACCGTGCCCGGCGCGCGTTCTACAAGTTCCACGCCAGCCTGATGGAGCCGTGGGACGGCCCCGCCTGTGTGACGTTCACCGACGGCACGGTCGTCGGCGCGGTGCTGGACCGCAACGGTCTGCGGCCCGCGCGCTGGTGGCGCACGGCCGACGACCGGGTGGTGCTGGCCAGCGAGACCGGTGTGCTCGACGTCCCACCTGATGAGATCATCGCCAAGGGCAGGCTGCAGCCCGGCCGGATGTTCCTGGTGGACACCGAGGCTGGCCGGATCATCGGCGACGACGAGATCAAGTCCGAGCTGGCCGGTCACCTGCCGTACGACGAATGGCTGCACGCGGGGCTGTTGAAGCTCGCCGACCTGCCCAACCGCGAGCACGTCGTGCAGACGCACGAGTCCGTGCTGCGCCGCCAGCTGACCTTCGGCTACACCGAGGAAGAGCTCAAGATCCTGCTCACCCCGATGGCCGTGAAGGGCGCCGAGCCGATCGGCTCGATGGGCACCGACACCCCGCCGGCCGCGCTGTCGCAGCGGTCCCGGCTGCTCTACGACTACTTCAAGCAGAACTTCGCGCAGGTCACCAACCCGCCGCTGGACGCGATCCGCGAGGAGATCGTCACCTCCGTGTCCCGCATCATGGGACCGGAGCAGAACCTCCTCGACCCGGGCCCGCGGTCCTGCCGGCACATCCAGCTGCCCTACCCGGTCATCGACAACGATGAACTGGCCAAGCTGATCCACATCAACGACGATGGGGATCTGCCTGGCTTCGCCTGCACTGTCCTTTCCGGACTGTACGAGGTGGACGGTGGCGGCAACGCGCTGCGCGAGGCGATCGAGCGGGTCCGCCGCGAGGCCTCCGAGGCGATCGCCGCCGGGGCACGGACCCTGGTGCTCTCCGACCGGGACTCCGACCACCGGATGGCGCCGATCCCGTCGCTGCTGCTCGTCTCCGCCGTGCACCACCACCTGGTGCGCACCAAGGAGCGCCTGCAGGTCGCCCTCGTGGTGGAGAGCGGCGACGCGCGCGAGGTGCACCACATCGCGCTGCTGCTCGGTTACGGCGCCGCGGCGGTGAACCCGTACCTGGCCTTCGAGTCCATTGAGGACCTGATCGGCCAGGGCGCGATCACCGGCATCGAGCCCCGCACCGCCGTGCGCAACTACGTCAGCGCCCTGGTCAAGGGCGTGCTGAAGATCATGTCCAAGATGGGCATCTCGACCGTGGGCGCGTACACCGCGGCCCAGGTCTTCGAGTCTCTCGGCCTGTCCAACGAAGTACTGGCCGAGTACTTCACCGGCACCTCGTCCAAGCTCGGTGGCGTGGGGCTCGACGTGATCGCGGAGGAGGCCGCGCTGCGGCACCGCCGCGCGCACCCGGAGAACCCGACCGACCGCGTGCACCGCAGGCTCGACAGCGGCGGCGAGTACGCCTACCGGCGCGACGGCGAGCTGCACCTGTTCACGCCCGAGACGGTGTTCCTGTTGCAGCACGCGACAAAGACCCGTCAGACCGACGTGTACCGCAAGTACGTCGACGAAGTCGAGCGGCTCAACCGCGAAGGTGGTGCCCTGCGCGGATTGTTCAAGCTGCGCAGCGGCGTGCGCCCGGCCGTGCCGCTGGACGAGGTCGAGCCGGTCGAGTCGATCCTCAAGCGGTTCAACACCGGCGCCATGTCGTATGGCTCGATCTCCGCCGAGGCGCACGAAACCCTGGCCATCGCGATGAACCGGATCGGTGGCCGGTCGAACACCGGTGAGGGCGGCGAGGACCCGGAGCGGCTCTACGACCCCGAGCGGCGCTCGGCCATCAAGCAGGTCGCGAGTGGACGGTTCGGCGTCACCAGCGAGTACCTGGTGAACGCGGACGACATCCAGATCAAGATGGCGCAGGGCGCCAAGCCGGGCGAGGGTGGCCAGCTGCCGCCGAACAAGGTGTACCCGTGGATCGCGCGCACCCGGCACTCGACCGCGGGCGTGGGCCTGATTTCCCCGCCGCCGCATCACGACATCTACTCCATCGAGGACCTGGCGCAGCTGATCCACGACCTCAAGAACGCCAACGAGCAGGCCCGCATCCACGTGAAGCTGGTGAGCGAGCTGGGTGTCGGCACGGTCGCGGCGGGTGTGGCCAAGGCGCACGCGGACGTCGTGCTGATCTCCGGGCACGACGGCGGGACCGGCGCCTCCCCGCTGAACTCGTTGAAGCACGCGGGAACCCCGTGGGAGATCGGCCTCGCCGAGACGCACCAGACGTTGATGCTCAACGGGTTGCGCGACCGGATCACCGTGCAGGTGGATGGCGGCATGAAGACCGGGCGGGACGTCGTGGTCGCCGCGCTGCTCGGCGCCGAGGAGTACGGCTTCGCCACCGAACCGTTGGTGGTCATGGGCTGCGTGATGATGCGGGTGTGCCACCTGGACACCTGCCCGGTCGGCGTCGCGACCCAGAACCCGGTGCTGCGCAAGCGGTACACCGGCCAGGCCGAGCATGTGGTGAACTACTTCCACTTCGTCGCGCATGAGGTGCGGGAGACGTTGGCGCAGCTGGGTTTCCGATCGATCGACGAGGCCATCGGGCACGCCGAGGTGCTCGACGTGGACCACGCCGTGAAGCACTGGAAGGCGCAGGGGCTGGACCTGACGCCGGTCTTCGAGGTCCCGGCGAACACGTACAACAACGCGCGCCGCAAGGTCCGCGAGCAGGACCACGGCCTGCAGCACGCCCTCGACCGCACGCTGATCCAGCTTTCCGAGGCGGCGCTGGAGGACGCGCACCCGGTCCGGCTGGAGTTGCCGGTGCGCAACGTGAACCGGACCGTCGGCACGCTGCTGGGGTCCGAGGTGACCCGGCGCTACGGCGGCGACGGCCTGCCGGAGGACACGATCCACGTCACGCTGACCGGGTCGGCGGGCCAGTCGCTGGGTGCGTTCGTGCCGCGGGGGGTCACCCTCGACCTGGTCGGTGACGCGAACGACTATGTGGGCAAAGGACTTTCCGGCGGGCGGATCATCGTCCGGCCGGATCCGGCGGCGCTGTTCGCCGCCGAGGCGCAGGTGATCGCGGGCAACGTGATCGGCTACGGCGCCACCTCCGGCGAGATATTCCTGCGCGGCCGGGTCGGTGAACGGTTCGGCGTGCGCAACTCGGGCGCGGTGATCGTCGCCGAAGGCGTCGGCGATCACGCGTTCGAGTACATGACCGGTGGGAGCGCGGTGGTTCTCGGGCCGACAGGCCGCAACCTCGCGGCAGGCATGTCCGGTGGCGTCGCGTACGTGCTCGACCTGCGTCAGGCGTTGGTGAACACCGACATGGTCGAGTTGCAGCGGCCCAACGCCGAGGACCTGGACTGGTTGCGGAAAACCGTGTCCCGGCACCACCAGCTGACCGGGTCAGCCGTGGCCGCGTCGCTGCTGGGTGACTGGCCGCGCCGCTCCGTGTCGTTCACCAAGGTCATGCCGCGGGACTACCAACGAGTTCTGGAAGCAATCCGGATCGCGCGCGCGGAAGGTCGTGACGTCGACGAGGCAGTGATGGAGGCGTCCCGTGGCTGACCCGAACGGTTTCCTGTCCTATCCCCGGAAAGACGCTCCGAAGCGGCCGATCGACGAGCGCCTGGGGGACTGGCATGAGGTTTACGCCGCGCTGACTCCTGCTGAGCGGGACACGCAGGTGCGCAAGCAGGCTACTCGTTGCATGGACTGCGGGATTCCCTTCTGTCACTCGGGTTCTGCTGGGTGTCCGCTGGGGAACTTGATTCCGGAGTGGAATGACTTGGTGCGTCGGGGTGACTGGCGGCTGGCTTCCGAGCGGCTGCACTCGACGAACAACTTTCCGGAGTTCACTGGGAAGTTGTGTCCGGCGCCGTGTGAGACCGCTTGCGTGCTGGCCATTTCGCCGGAGGCGGGTGGTGCGGTGACCATCAAGCGGGTTGAGGAGACGATCTCCGAGGTCGCGTGGGAGAACTCTTACGTTGAGGCTCGGGTGTCCACTGTGGCCTCGGGCAAAAGGGTCGCTGTCGTTGGTTCCGGGCCTGCGGGTCTCGCTGCTGCGCAGCAGTTGACTCGCGCTGGGCACGAGGTCACCGTCTTTGAGCGGGATGACCGGCTGGGTGGGTTGCTGCGGTACGGCATTCCCGAGTTCAAGATGGAGAAGAAGGTTCTCGACCGGCGGCTGGCTCAGCTGCGGGCCGAGGGGACCAAGTTCGTCACCGGCTGTGAGGTCGGTGGTAGTGGGATCTCCGTTGAGGAACTTCGGGCTTCGTTCGATGCGGTGGTTCTGGCAGTGGGGGCGCTGCAAGGGCGTGACGCGCCGGACATCCCTGGGCGGTCCCTGGATGGCATTCACCTCGCCATGGAGCACCTGGTGCCCGCCAACCGTGAGTGTGAGGGAGATGGGCCGACGCCTATCTCCGCTGCGGGCAAGCATGTTCTGGTCATCGGTGGCGGTGACACCGGCGCGGACTGCTATGGCACCGCGACCCGGCAGGGCGCCCTCTCCGTGACTCAGCTGGACCAGTATCCGCGGCCGCCCGAGGCCCGGGATGACGCTCGTTCCCCTTGGCCCACCTGGCCCGTCGTGCTGCGGACCTATCCGGCGCATGAGGAGTCCGGGACTCGTCGGTTCGCCGTGGCTGTCGAGCGGTTCGTCGGCGACGACTCCGGGCACGTTCGTTCGGTGGAACTCCGTAAGGTGCGCGTCGAGCGAGACCCGTCCACTGGTTTGCGGACAGTGACGCCGGTGTCCGATGAGGTCGAGACCATTCCGGCGGACATGGTGCTGCTGGCTATTGGGTTCGAGGGTGTCGAGCGGATGCCTCTTTTGGACGGTCTCGGGCTGTCGTTGACCTCTCGTGGGACCCTCTCCTGTGGCGCTGACTGGCAGACGACCGCTCCTGGCGTCTTCGTGTGCGGGGATGCGCATCGTGGCGCTTCTCTTGTGGTGTGGGCCGTTGCTGAGGGTCGCTCTGTTGCTCACGCTGTGGATGCCTATTTGACTGGCGCCTCGGATCTGCCTGCGCCCGTGCACCCCACTGCCTTGCCTCTGGCTGTGGTTTAGGAGTTGAGTGTCCGGGGCCCTTCAAAAGCAGCGCTCGCCGCTAGGCAGGCCATACGGGAGGGACAGAACACGAAGGACACCCCTGTTGCGCTTGGTGCTTGCCCGCTGGCGCGTGTGGGGTGGCGGGACGCACAATGCACCTCATGGGTCAGATTGAGCTTGTCCTGGATGGAGCGTCACTCCGTTGTGATGATGTCGCGGGGTTTGCCACGGGGAAGCTCAAGGTGCGGGTGGATGCCAGGGCGCTTGATCATGCGGAGGCTGCGTGGCGGCTGCAGTTGGAGGCTGTGGCTCGGCGGGCGGTGTATGGGCGGACGACGGGGGTCGGGGCCAACAAGGATGTGATGACTGCGGGGACCGCTGAGGATGGGTTGCGGCTGATGCGCAGTCATGCTGGTGGTGTTGGTGAGGTGATGTCCGAGGGACTGGTTCGGGCGATGTTGTTGGTGCGGCTCAATCAGTTGGCGGCTGGGCGGTCGGGGGTGCATCCGCGGCTGCTTGTGGCTGTTGAGGGGGCGTTGAACAACAATGCGTTGCCGGTTGTGCACCGGATTGGGGCTATTGGGACTGGGGATCTGACGGCGTTGGCGGAGACGGCGCTCACGCTGGCCGGTGAGCGGCCCTGGGGTGTTGGTGAGCAGCCGCCTGTGGCTTTTGGGACTGGTGAGGCGCTCGGGTTCATGAGCAGCAATGCGGCGACCTTGGCCGAGGCGGTGTTGGTCATGGTGGAGCTGCGGGATCTGTTGAAGGCCAGTCACACGGTGGCAGCGTTGTCGTACATCGCTCTGGGTGGGTCGCCGGAGCCTTATGCGTCAACGGTTCATGCCGCCAAGCCGCATCCTGGGCAGGCGGAGTGCGCGAAGGAGATGCGCCGGTTGCTGGGGATGGCTGGGGTTCCGAAGCCTGGGCGGCGGATTCAGGATCCCTATGGTCTTCGGGCGTTTCCACAGGTGCAGGGGCCGGCGCTGGATGCTGTGCAGTACCTGGAAAAGGTGCTCACGACGGAGATCAACGCCAGTACCGAGAACCCGATGATCTCGGTGGCGGACAACGATGTCTACCACAATGCCAACTTTCACACGGCCTATGTTGCCGTGGCGCTCGACACCGCGCGGGCTACGGTGCACTCGGTGGCCGAGCTTTCGGCGGCCCGACTCGGGGATCTCGTCGAGCCTGACCAGACGGACTTGCCGCCGTTCTTGGCGTCCGGGCCGGCGGGCAGTTCCGGTGTGATGATCTTGGAGTATGTGGCTCATGACGCCTTGGCCCAGCTTCGGCAGGCTGCGCTTCCGGTAACACTGGGAACCGCGGTGGTGTCTCGGGGGTTGGAGGATCACGCTTCTTTCTCAACGCAAGCGGCGCGGCAGGCGGGCACAGTGGCTGCGGCGTACCGGATTGTGCTCGGGTGTGAGTTGGTCGCGGCGGTGCGTGCGTTGCGGATGCGGAAGGCGGATCTTGTGGATCTGCCTGTGCGCGAGGCGTTCGAGCGTGCGGAGGCGGTGTTGGATTCCCGGCTGGAGGACCGGTCGCTGACTGAGGATGTCGAACGGGCGGCCCAGTTGCTGGATGAAATCGGGTGAGTGACCTTCACCGGAATGCCCTGCTTTGTTGATGGCAAAGGGGTTGCTGGAAAACTCGCGCCGGAGGGTGAAACCGGCGATGTGTGTTGTGTTTGAGGGCACCGAAATCGGGATGGTGTGCGGAGACGGTCGTGGTGGATGTGCGGGCCTGTCGGGTTAGTGGCGATTGCCCCCGTAAACGGTGGCGGCGACGGCCGCTTCGACTGCGGTGATCAGCGTTCCGATCGGCTCAATGATCATACTTTTCACTCGTTCCGTCCATTCCCCGAACTGTCTTCGGGGTAGGTCCGGCTCGCAGATGTCGTCCAGTCCGATCGCCCAGCCGAGCAAGGCCAGTGTCGCGGTCGGCAGATCACAGGATGTCCGTCCCAGCACGGCCGCGCGGATTCGTGCCCGGGGTTCGGAGGCGGTGCGCAGATCGGCGGGTGGATAGAGGATCGTGCGCTTGAGAAATGTCCGGTTCTCCTTGGGGGACACCATTCGGCGCTCGGCGAGGCTCAATGTCAGGCTCGCGGTCACCTTGTCCTGCAGGTGCTGCACCCAGTCGCGGACACCATGTTGATCCATCTCGCCCATGATCAGCGCCAGGGTGCGGTCGGCCGCGGCGTTGCCCGTGGCGTACCGGCTGGTCAATACGACAACTCCGCGTTGCAGCGCAATACGTTCGTCGAACAGCAAATCGGCGAGAACGGCGCCGGCCAGGCCGATGTCCAGGACCGGCTGGGCGATTCGGGGTTTGCCGGTGAACGGGTCGTTCCCCAGGAAGAACAGGCTCTCGCCGAGCGAGAGGTCCCCTAACCGCACGATTGCTCCCATGCGTTGGAAATCCGTCCGGGCAATGGCATGCCGGGCGGTGAAGATCCTATACTCCCGCGGGTCGAACGGTCCGGTCTGTGGGAGGACAGCGGAATGACCGCAGTGCAAGGGTTCACGCGCGGCCTGGCCAAGCCGAGGCTGGGGGCCGCACAGATCGTCTTCTTCGTTGTCGCCGCGTCCGGACCGCTCTTCGCGATCGCCGGTGGTATATCAACAACCTACGCGGTGACCGGAATCATCGGCGTGCCGCTGTCGTTTGTTCTGCTCGCCCCGGTGCTGGCGTTGTTCGCGGTCGGATACGCGGCGATGAGCAGGCACATCACCAACGCGGGCGCGTTCTATCCCTATGTGGCCCACGGTTTGGGCCGGGGGCCGGGGATCGCGGTCTCGTTCGTCGCGCTGATCGCCTACAACGCCATTCAGATCAGTGTCTATGGGCTGTTCGGGTGGTCGGTGGCGAACTTCATCGGCACCAGAACCGGTACCGAGACGCCGTGGTGGCTCTGGGCGGTGCTGGTGCTGATCGTGGTCGGTGTGCTCGGCGCGCTGCGCATCGACATCAACGCCAAAGTCCTTGGCACGGCCATGATCCTGGAATGCGCGACCGTTCTGGTGATCGACGTCGCCGGTTTCGCGAACCCGGCCGCGCCCGGTGAGAGCCTCGCGCCACTCAACCCGGGCAACCTGTTCGTCGCCGGAGTCGGAGCGGTGTTCGCCTTCTCGGTCGCCGCGTTCACCGGTTTCGAAGGCGCGGCAACATATGGCGAGGAGACCCGCGACCCGAGCAAGACCATCGCCAAGGCGACCTACATCGCGATCGGCGTGACCGCGGTGCTGTACACGTTGTCCGCCTTGGCAATGGCCGTCGGCGTCGGTCCGTCCGCGATCGTTTCCCAGGCGCAGCAACAAGGACCGGGTGTGTGGTTCGGCATCAGCGGCGCGCACCTCGGCGAGACGTTCACCGACATCGCCTACGTCCTCTTCCTGACGAGCCAGTTCGCGTCCCTGCTGAGCTTCCACAACGCGGTCGCCCGCTACTTCTTCGCGCTGGGACGGGAAAGCGTGCTGCCGGAGGCGCTGGGCCGGACCAGCAAACGGACCGGCGCCCCGGTCGCCGGCTCGGTCACGCAGTCGGTAGTAGCGCTGGTGGTCGTGACCGGTTTCGCGCTGGCCGGCCGGGATCCGATCCTGGAGCTGTTCACCTGGCTGGGCGTTACCGCGTCCACCGGTGTGGTCGCGATCATGGCGATGGTGTCGATCTCGGTGGTCGGCTTCTTCAGCCGCCGCCGCGGCCCGGAAACCCCTTGGCAGCGCACGATCGCGCCGTCGCTGGCCACGTTGTTCCTGGTGGCGATCCTGATCCTGATCCTCGCCAACTTCGATCATCTTCTTGGCACCGAACAGGATACGGCGTTGCGTTGGATCCTCCCCGGGCTGCTGCTGGCCGGCGCGATCGCCGGGCTGATCCGCTCTTCCGTGCTACGCAACCGAAAACCGGCTGCCTACGCTAAGGTCGGAGGGGTCGGCGACTCACTGGGGAGTGTGTGAATGATCCGCACGGCTGGCCGGGATGACCTGTCACTGATCGGGAAGTTACTGGGGGCGGCCTTTCAGGGCGATCCGGTCAGCGCGTGGATCTTCCCGGACGATGCCCGGCGCGCAGCGGTCCAGCCGAAGTTCTTCCGGACGTTCGCGGGACTGGCGCTGGACGCGGGCGGAATCATCTACGTGCACAGCGATGTCGCCGCAACCGTGTGGTTTCCCGGTGGCGACGATGACGACGACGAGGCGTCCGCCCAGTTCGACATGCTCAGCGAGGACGAGGCGGACCGGTTCGGCCGGCTCACCGAGGTGATGGCCGAGAACCACCCGACCATGGGCCGGCACCTGCACCTGCAGTTCATCGGCGTGCACCCGGACCACCAGCGGGCCGGGATCGGCGGCGCGCTGCTCGCGCACAACCTGCAGGCCCTCGACGAGCGGCGCATGGCGGCCTACCTGGAGGCGAGCTCGACGCTGAGCCCGCCGCTCTACCAGCGGCACGGGTTCGAGCACATCGGCACGCCGTTCGGCCCGGAGCCCGGGCCGAGGATGTACCCGATGTGGCGGGAACCGGGACAGTAAGCTGCCGGGAGTGAGCTTCACGGGTTTCGGCGAGTACGCGATCGACTTCTTCGACGGCCTTGTCCTGGACAACACCAAGGCCTATTGGGACGACAACCGCGATACGTACAACGCGGACGTCCGTGCCCCGATGGAGGCGCTGCTGGCCGAGCTCGTCGGTGAGTTCGGCACCGACTTCGGCGAGGCCAAGGTGTTCCGCCCGTACCGCGACGTCCGGTTCGCCAAGGACAAGACGCCGTACAAGACGCACTGCGGCGGCGTGATCGAGCAGGGCCGCGGCGGTGGTGCCTACTACGTGCAGATCGGCCCGGAGGGGCTGCGGGTCGGCGGCGGCTGCTTCCACCTGGAGGCCGACCAGATCGCCCGGTTCCGCGCCGCCATCGCCGAGGACATCCACGGCAGCGTGCTGGAGAAGCTGATCGCCAAGCTGACCAAGCAGGGCTGGGACATCCTAGGCGAGCGCCTGAAGACCAGGCCCAAGGGCTACGAGGCCGACCACCCCCGGATCGAGCTGCTCAAACACAAGTCGCTGTACGCGGCGCGGTCCTGGGAGCCGGGCGACTTCCTGCACGAACGCGAGTGCCTGACCCGCGTGCGCAAGGCCTGGCGGGAGCTCAAGGCGCTGAACACCTGGGCGCGCGACCACGTCGGCGTGAGCCTCCGTTCAGCCTCTTAGTGTCCCGCGCCGGAGGTCCGCCACCGCACGGCCGTGCTGATCAACCCCGGCTGGAAACCTGGATCCGCCGAACAAAGGCACCGGACCTCCGGCGCGCGGGACACGGGATACACCCGAATTGGTGAACGACCCCGGTCTGGGAGAGCATCTGGTCATGGCACGCACCCCGTGGTCCTGGTCGCGGATGGCGATTCTGATCGGCGCGCCGGTGCTCGGCGCGACCGCACTCGTGCTCGCCATCATGCTGCTCACCGCCCCCGACAGCCCCGTACCGGAGGTGACCCGCACGGCCGTGCTGGTCGGCGTGCTGGTCGGCGCGGCGATGGGGTTGCTGCTGGTCGGCCGCCACTTCTGGCGGGTGGAGCAGGCGACCGACGCGCGGGAACACGACATGAACGAGCGGCGGTCCTACGAGGCCTACGCCCGCGCCGCCGAACAGCTGGGGTCCACCGCCGCGCCGGTCCGGCTGGCCGGTCTGTACGCGCTGGAACGTATGGCGCAGACCGACACCAAGTACCGCCAGACGATCATCAACGTGATGTGCTCGTACCTGCGGATGCCGTACGCGCCGCCGGAGCAGGCCCACGACACCGTCACCGACGTGGCCGAACGCGGGGTCCGGATCGCCGCGCAGCGAATCCTCGCCAGCCACCTCGACGCAGGTGACCTCGAACGGTTCTGGCCGGACGTCGACCTCGACCTGTCCGGCGCCACCCTGATCGACTTCAGCCTCGCCGGCGCCCGGCTGCGGTCCGGGGCGTTCGACCGCGCGCACTTCGCCGGGGACATCTCCTTCGCCGGCGCCCAGTTCGCCGGGGACGCCCGGTTCGGCAACGCCCGGTTCGTCAGCCGCCGCGCGGACTTCCGGGGCGTGTGGTTCGCGGTGAAAGCGGACTTCACCGGCGCCGGGTTCGCCGGGGACGTCGAGTTCAGCGGGGCCAAGTTCGGCGCGGAGGCGCTGTTCGGCAAGACCGTGTTCGCCGGGATGGCCGACTTCGCGCAGGCGGCGTTCAGCGCGGTCGGGGCGTTCCGGGCGGCCATGTTCGTCGGCCGGGCGGAGTTCCCGGGCGCGTGGTTCGGCGCGGACGCGGACTTCAGCAGCGCCGCGTTCTCCAAGGACGCCCTGTTCAACGGGACCCGGTTCACCGGCCAGGTCGAGGCCCTCGGGGCGTACTTCGCCGCGCACGCCAGCTTCCGCGGGGCCTACTTCACCCGCAACGGCGACCTGCGGGCGTCCCGGTTCGGCGGCAACGTCGACTTCACCGAGGCCTGGTTCGCCGCCACCGCGATGCTCGACGGCGGCCGCGTCCGCGTCGACACCGACCGCAGCCTGTCGATCTGGCCCGCCGACTGGGCCATCCGCGAACCCCGCGACGACGTCGACGCCCGCCTCCCCGACCGCGAAGGCGCCTGGGGCTACCTCATCCGGATGAACACCCAGGACAAACCCATCCCCGCCGAACGCTCCGCCCCACCCAACGCCCCGTAGATCCCTGACCCTGTCCAACCTGTGCGCACCGGTTCGATCTCGCGCGGGAGGTTGGATTGCGGGGGTGAGCTGGGTGAACGGGCGGTGTACGGCGGGTGGGGGATGGGGGTCTGGGGATATTACTAGGCGGTAGTTCCGCATCGGTTCAGATGGAGGGGCTAGGCTGCACGAACGTGAGCCGACGCGCAAAGATCGTCTGTACCCTGGGTCCCGCTACCTCGACCCCGGAACGTGTCCTCGAACTGGTCGAGGCGGGTATGGACGTGGCGAGAATGAACTTCAGCCACGGCAGTCACAGTGACCACAAGCAGGTGTACGACGTGGTCCGTGCCGCCTCCGACCAGACGGGTCACGCCGTCGGGATCATGGCTGACCTGCAGGGACCGAAGATCCGGCTGGGCACCTTCGCCGCCGGGCCGGTCGAATGGGCCAACGGGGAGATCGTCCGGATCACCGTTGACGACGTAGTCGGAACGCACGATCGGGTGTCCACCACCTACAAGGGCCTGGCCCGCGACGCCAAGGCCGGTGACCGGCTGCTGGTGGACGACGGCAAGGTCGGCCTGGTGGTCAAGAGTGTCGAGAACCAGGATGTGATCTGCGAGGTCACCGAGGGCGGCCCCGTCAGCAACAACAAGGGCATCTCGCTGCCGGGCATGGACGTGTCCGTGCCGGCCATGAGCGAGAAGGACATCGAGGACCTGGAGTTCGCGCTCGGTCTGGGCGTCGACTTCGTGGCGCTGTCGTTCGTGCGTTCCCCCGCCGACATCGACCTGGTGCACCAGGTGATGGACCGGGTCGGCCGCGGCAGGCTGCCGGTGATCGCCAAGCTGGAGAAGCCCGAGGCGGTGGACAACCTCGAGGCGATCGTGCTGGCCTTCGACGGTGTCATGGTCGCCCGTGGTGACCTGGGCGTGGAGCTGCCGCTGGAGCAGGTGCCGCTGGTGCAGAAGCGGGCGATCCAGATCGCCCGGGAGAACGCCAAGCCGGTCATCGTGGCCACCCAGATGCTCGACTCGATGATCAACAACTCCCGGCCGACCCGGGCCGAGGCCTCGGACGTGGCCAACGCGGTGCTCGACGGCGCCGACGCGGTCATGCTGTCCGGTGAGACCAGCGTGGGCCGCTACCCGATCGAGTCGGTGCGGACCATGGGCCGGATCGTCGAGGCCGTCGAGAGCGAGTCCGTGGTCGTGCCGCCGCTGACCCACGTGCCGCGCACCAAGCGGGGCGTGCTGTCCTACGCGGCCCGCGACATCGGTGAGCGGCTGAACGCCAAGGCCCTGGTCGCCTTCACCCAGTCGGGCGACACCGTCCGCCGCCTCGCGCGGCTGCACACGCACCTGCCGCTGCTGGCGTTCACGCCGGAGCCGGAGGTGCGCAGCCAGCTGGCGCTGACCTGGGGCACCGAGACGTTCCTGGTGCCGCGGGTGGACTCGAC
Organism: Actinocrispum sp. NPDC049592; assembly: GCF_040675465.1. Lineage (NCBI taxonomy): Bacteria > Bacillati > Actinomycetota > Actinomycetes > Pseudonocardiales > Pseudonocardiaceae > Actinocrispum > Actinocrispum sp. NPDC049592. The sequence continues at coordinate 148,619 of NZ_JBFAPA010000013.1, forward strand.
CGACCAGATGGTCCGCCAGGTGGACATCTCGATGCTGTCCATCGGGCGCTACCAGCCGGGTGACCTGGTGGTGATCGTCGCAGGGTCGCCGCCCGGTACCGTCGGGTCGACTAACCTCATCCGGGTTCACCGGTTGGGCGAGGAAGACCACGCGTAGGAGTTCGGCATGACGGAGGTCGCGAGGGCCGCTGCGGCGGACCCGGGCCGTGAAGGCCAGAGCGGCCAGCCCGTTCTCGACAAGCTGGTGGCCCTGCTCGACCTCGAGGTCATCGAGGACAACATCTTCCGCGGTGTGAGCCCCGCCGACCGCCCGATCCGGGTGTTCGGCGGGCAGGTGGCCGGCCAGGCGCTGATCGCGGCCGGCCGGACGGTCCCGCCCGAGCGGCAGGTGCACTCGCTGCACGCGTACTTCATCCGGGGCGGCGACCCGAGCATCCCGATCGTGTACGAGGTCGACCGGATCCGTGACGGCCGGTCGTTCACCACCCGGCGGGTGATCGCGATCCAGCGCGGCAAGGCGATCTTCTCGCTGTCCGCGTCGTTCCAGATCACCGAGCCGGGCATGGAGCACTCCGACGCCATGCCCGACGTGCCCGACCCCGAGGGCCTGCCCACCTACCAGGAGCAGGTGGAGCTCGGCGGCGAGAAGATGGGCGCGATCTGGAAGCTGCCGCGGCCGATCGACATCCGCTACATCTCCGAGCCGCCGTGGCTGTCCCGGGAGAACGGCCCGCGTGAGGCCCGCAACCAGGTCTGGATGCGGGCCGACGGCAAGCTCAGCGACGACCCGCTGCTGCATGTGTGCGTGCTGGCGTACGCGTCGGACATGACGCTGCTCGACGCGCCGCTGGCCCGGCACGGGGTGCACTGGTGGACCGACAAGGTCAACGGGGCCTCGCTGGACCACGCCATGTGGTTCCACCGGCCGTTCCGGGCCGACGAGTGGTTCCTCTACGACCAGGAGTCCCCGAGCGCCTCGGGTGCGCGCGGGCTCGCGACCGGGCGGTTCTTCTCTCGGGACGGCCGGCTCATCGCCACTGTGGTCCAGGAAGGGCTGCTGCGTATCAACCGGTGATCTGGTGGGGCTCGCTGCCGTCCCGCTGAGGTCCGCTGCCGTCCGGCTGAGGTCCGCTGCCGTCCCGGTGGGGTTCGCCGCCGCGTTCCTTGCTTACGGAGTCGCGAAATGGCCAAATCCGGACGTGACTCAAGTCACGCTGTGGATAACCGGGCGACGGGGATCAGGTACACGAGGGTGTCGTTGACCCCGTCGAGGGCCAGCAGGTCGTGCGCGAGGTCATCGTAGATGCCACCGATCAGGCCCGCATGCAGGTTCATCGCGGCGGCGACGAGGCCCAGGTTCTGGGCGAGGTGACCGGCCTCGGTGAACGCGAACCGCAGCGCCCGCGTGCCGTAGGACTGGCGCAACGTGCCGAGCCGGACGTACATGGCGAGCACTGCGGGGCAGTTCGCCAGTGGTGTGGTGTCCGGGCCGAGCCACATCGAGGTCGCCTCAAGGTCCGGGATGGATGGACAAGGCCCGGTCCAGGCCAGGGTTTTCGTGAGTTCGTCGGCTTCGTAGACGCCGGGCGCGAGGCCGATGACGTTCAACGCGACGATCCGGATCCGGGCGCAGTACTGGGCACCCGGGCTCGGGTACGGCCAGTGGCCCTGGTCCGAACCGTGAGCCGTCCACAGCAACGTGGCCAGGTCCTGAGTGGACAGTGCGCCTTCGAGGTCCGAGCCTCGGCTGGTGTGCCTGGTGTGTAGGGCGTGGGTGAGGGTGCTCGTGAGTTTCCGGGGTTGTGGCAGGGGGATGGAGCCGCGGCGGTGCCTTGGGTGTGAGGTCTTGCGGGGGAACTGTTCGGCGAAGCCAGGGAGGAACTTGCTGGCTTCGAGGTAGCGGCGGTCTGGGGCGTCCGCACCGTCGGAGTGGAACGAAGCGGGGCCGTGCAAGGCGGTCGCGGCGGTGACCCAGCAGATCAGGCGCTCCTGTTCCGGTGTGATCCCCAAGCGGTTGAACAACATGTGCAGCTGCGACGCCCAGTTCGTGCCCACCGTGACCTGACGGACCTGCTCGATCCAGTGCGCGGTGGCACCGCCGGCAGAGCGTTCCCAACGAGCCGCGATCTGCGGGCCGTACTTGTTCAGGATGTGGTGCGCGCGGCGGTGCGAGTCGAGGGACGGTTCGGTCGCGTCGGTGAACCGCCAGCTGGCGCCCATCAACCGCAACCAGGACGCGGCGGCGGGCCGGTCGAGGCCCAAAGCCGTGGTGGTGGCGATGGCGAACTCGATGCCCGCGGTGATCTTCGCGCTGGTGGTGTGCGTGGACTTCAGGACGGCGATGGCGACTTGCGTGCTGTGGCAGAAGAACTCCTCGGCAACCGGCATTGCCTGAGGGCCGCCGTAGCGGGCAACCTCTGGCACATAAGGGACTTCGCGGACGTCACCATGCGGCAACCAGTCCGGCGAGTCCTCGAAGACCGGGTAGTCCGCGGCGTCGATGGCATGGCGGAGTAACGAAGCGTCGAAGGAGCCGCGGATGCGCACCCGTAGATGCGGTCCGGTGTCGCCGTAACGGATGTAGAACCACTCGCGGTCGGCGAGCATCGGCGCGAGCGTCCCGGTGATGAAGGCGTCCACATCTTCGGGCTGCCAGGACAGGCGACAGTGCAGGCTGGTCCACGTCATCATGGCTCCAACGGCGTGAGGTCGTAACTGAACCCGCTCACCCGCGACCGCCCGGCCAGCAACGCGTACAGCAGACTATGCGACGAGGGAACGCCGATGGCGGCTTCCAAAGCGGTGTCGTCGAAGCTGCGCAGTGGACGGCAGAACATGTTCACCGCCGCCGAAGCCGTACACACATGCTGTGCCAAGGATCCCGCAGCCCGGAGCAGAGCCGGGTAGGCCTCCGAGCCGCCAGCACGAACCGCGGCCGGAACGTCGGCGGTCGTGATGAGCGCGAGGTTCATGCTGGCGACGTCAATGACCGAACGCGGATGACCATGGTGGCGTTGAACGGTCTCCATTGCCGCGCCAGAACGTCGAAGCACGAACGGATCCACCGTGTACCAGCCGTCCTGACCCCCGGTGACATTGTGGACGGCGAGCCAGTGAGTGAGTCCCGGATGGGCCAAGGGGTATCGGCTCCGGGCGGCTTGTACCAAGGCGAGCAAAGCCTGCCGAGGCAACGGACGAGGATCAGCGGTGAGACCACGGGGACCGAGGCCCGAGCTGCGAGGCGGTGTGGGGCCGGGAGTTCGGGGTTCGGAAGGGTGCAGCCAGACCCCGCCGGGATCGGCGATCGCCCGCAGGCCACGACGTTCGGCGTGCTCCACCAAAGCAGCGGCGATGTGGCCGACCTCGAGTTCGATCAGCGCATGGACGAACTCGCCGTAGCCACTGGACAACCGGTCCGGACGGCGAACGAACTCCAGCCGCACGGGACCATCCAGCGAAGGGGCGTCCGGCCCAACAGTCGCACGCCGCAAAGGATCGACCGGCCAGCGTCGCTGACCCAGCACGACATCCACATCGACCAGATAAGCGGCTCGCGGCGACGGGCACGCGCGATGGTCGTTGTACTGGTTCCACGGCTCCCAGCGAACAGGTGTCAACACATCCAGGATCACCTGGGCCACAGCAGAACTCGCTGGGAGTGGGTACCGTTCGCCAGGGGTGGACGCTGGGGACGGCGGTGGACCGGGGGCGATCACTTTGCCCGGTCCGTGCGAATACGCCGCCGCCAGGCCGGTCACGGGAACGGATGCGGTTGCAGGGCAAGGGACTCGTACGTCAGCTGGGCGGGCAGCCGGCCGATCTGCTGCGGCACCTCCAGCAACCGCGGCAGGCCACGGGTCCGGCGGAGCAGCTGGCCGAACGTCATCGGCAGCGTGCCGGGCACGATCACCTTGGCGGAGTGCAGACCCAGCTGTTCGGCGAGCACGGGATCGGTCTGGTCCACCGCGATGATCTCCAGCTTGAGCTTGCGCAGCTGGTACACGTAGTGGTCGAGCATGGCGCGCAGGTCATCGAATTCCGGCGCGGTGGCTCCCGGAACGTCGATTTCCTTCGTCCCAAGCAGGAAATCGTGTCTTTCTGCCGCCTCCGGCAGGGCGTTGACCAGCACGTGCTCGGTCATGGTCCGGATCCACTGTGGATTCTCCAGCAGCCGGACCAGGCGTTCGCGGTTGTACAGCCGGGGTTCGGTGACGACCTTGTCCACTGTGGCCTCTACGTCGACCGCAAGTTCGACCGCCGCCGAGACCATGGCCTTGTGGGGGTCGGGATGTGCTCCGGCCGCGTAGAAGATCCGTGGTGTGTCCGCGTTGCTGCCCTGGTAGCGAGCGGTGCTGATCACTGCCGGGATGCCGAGGTCGTTGGTGGCGTTGAAGAACGTCAGCTCGTAGCCCAGCGACTCCAGCCGGTCGGCCAGGTGTGGCAGGACGTCGTCGTCCGGGATCCGGATCCGGTGCAGTGGGGTCCTGGCGTACCAGGCCATTAAGAACGCGTCCCGCTCGGCGACCTCGAACAGGCCATGCAGCACTGCTTCGGCGAGGCTGTTGCCGAGCCCGCAGCCGTTGGAGGTCTCGGACACGAACTGGTTGTGGCTGCTGGCCGCCCAATAAGCCAGATGTTCCGGCACGGCAAGGGGTTTCTGCTGGGTGTACGACCAGCCCTGAACCCACTGGGTCTTCACGTGCGGGCGGTACGGGGTCAGCGGGAACGAAGGGTGGTCGACGTGTTCCGGGTCGTACCGGCCGACCCGAGACGGGTCGACCGCGCGCTCCGGGCCCAGCTGCGTGAACGAAGCCTCGATCACGCTGCGAGTCCGCCTGGGCCGCATACCGTTGTGGCGTTCGACGGCCTCGTACAACGCGACCCGCTCGGCCGACGCGAAGTCCACCGTCCGGCCGAACCCGTATTCCTTGTGGTCACCGGTCAACTCCGCGCTCATCACGGCCAGCGGCAGGTACCCCGTCTTGAAGATCCCGGTCACCGGGCCATGCCGCAGGTCCAGCAACTTCTCGCGAAGGTTGTCCGCCTTTGGATTGGCCCCACGGAGACTGCCGGGCGAGACCGGCGCAGCTGGTGCGTCTTCGGCGAAATCGTCCGGCAATGGCCCACAGTCCGGGCATCCACCGGACCGCGGCCGGACGATGTGCCGGTCCACTGTGCCCAGATCGGCCCGGACGGCGATGACGATGTTCTTGTGGGCCAAGGGATCGGCCTGCACCGACGCGATGAGCTTGTCCACCAACGGTTGCATCGCCGGGACGACGAGCCCGCCGAAGCTCATCCGCGGATTCTGTCTGGGGACAGCGGATCCCAGCGCGGCCAGACGGGCTTGTTCGGCGCAGCTCACGCATACGCCACCCGGTGAAGGTCCAATGAGGACAAGGCCGCCGTCGTACCGGACCGGCAGGCCATCGACGGTCCGGAGCTGTTGCAGGGTGTAGCCGGTCAGGTGCCGGATCACGGCTCCACCAGCGTGACCCGGTGCTCGTGCAGGTTCTCCTCGCGTTCGTCCACCCCTGCGCTCCAGTCGCACGTCCGTGTGACGTACTTGACCTGCGCGAAGTCCGGGAAGTCGGGGTGGTGGAACAGCACCAGCGCGCCGTCGTGGCCGACTGGGACGGAGGGGTACTCCATGTCCTCGATCTCGTCGAGCGTGTAGTCGGTCAGGAACTGGATCATGGTTTCACCAACCTCGCTAGTGCGGCTTGCAATTCCTCCTCGCGGCCGCGGACATCCGCGGGCCACGTCCACTCCCTGGTGGTCCAGTCGGTCTCGGCGGGCGCGGGCAGCGGGGCGGCGCCGTTGAGGTGGAACGGTTCCGCCACCTCGATCCCGGCCTGCGCGACACCGGTCGCGGCCAGCGCGGCGAACGCGACGGCGTCCGCGGGCTCCGCCTCGATGGCCCAGGACAGCACCCGGTCGCCGTCCCGGATCACCGCTTGAACAACATGGGGCGCCAGGCGTTTCACCTCGATCGTGGCGGGCACGCCGAACCGCAGGATGAGCGCTTTCCACCAACGCCGGGCAACCGGGTCACTGGACCAGTCCGCATCGGACAGTTCGAGGCCGGCCATCGAACGCTGGTACACAGCGAGACGCAAAGTCATGCCGAGGGCGTGAGTGTGGTCGAGACCGGAGCCGAGAGCACGCGAGACGGCGTCGATCCGGGCGGCCTCGGCCGTCGTGCCGACCCCGAGTGCGGTGCCCGACAACGCGAGGTGGGCCGGAACCTGAGGCAGGTCACCGGCTTCCGGCGCCGGAACCGCCCCCAGCTCGGGGTCGGCGAGCAGATCGAAGGCATGGAAGGGATCCGCGGGCAGCTCATCGCGGAACCACGGGTGATACTTGGCGCGCAACGGGTCCAGGCGAGCCACGAGCACTCCGAGCTGCGGAACGTCGGCGGGCAAAGGCTCAGTCGGATGCACGATGAACTCGGTGGATGGGTCCGGCAGATCCCCGACCGCGCAGATGAGCCGGTGAGCAGCGGCCGAACCAATCAGCGCCGCCAGCACCTCAGGCGCCTGCGACGGCCGGACATCCAGCCGACGGGACACGGCCTTGGCGTCCGAGATGACGTCCTCATAGGAGCCTGGATGAACGACGAACCCGACCTCGCTGGAGCAATCCGCTGCCACTGCGAGGTTTCCGGACGTGAGCACCAGGCCTTCACCGGGCGAGGTCACGACCCGGAGGCCCAGCGTCGTGATCGCGCGGCGGGCGGCGGCGACCAGCGTCGCCGAGCCGGTGATGGAGATCGTGGCCGTGCTCAGCCGGTCCCAGACCTCCTGGGGATTGCCCGCCACCGACTCGAGCCAGGTCGCGATGGCCTCCGGCGGCGCGTCCCGGCCCCAGTCCGGGACGGTCGCCAGCATGTCGTGTTCCCACAACTGGTCGAGGATCAGGTCAACGGCTTTGCTGACCGCGGGCGGGGCATCCGCGGGCGCGCCCAGCGCGTCATGCGGGACGCCGGAAGCGAGCGCGTCGGCGACCCGCAACCAGACCAGCCACAGGCCTTTGCCGCCGGTGACGGTGAAGCTGGAGGCCCAGCCACGCACGTGGATCCCGTTGACGGTAGGGGAGGCGTGCACGATGGGACGCAGCCGGACCAGCATGCTCATCGCCTTTCCATGCTCGCCAGGTGGTCCGACCAGGACTGCCCGGTGATCCGTTGCGCGGCACGGGAAACGAGGTCGGCGGCCAGGTAGCGCTCCATCGGAGTGATGTCGCAGACCGCGAGCAGCTGGTAGAACACGTTGGTGCCGAACCGGTACACGGTCAGCGGGCGCTTGACCCGCGGGTGGTCGAGGTCGACGTCCTGCAGCTGCGTGTGGTAGTCGCTGAACCGGTCGCGCTGGTCGTAGTTGTAGCGCTGGATCGTGGCCGGGTCGCCCATCTGGTAGGCACGTTCGCCGTAGCGGGTGTTCGGCGTGGCGGTCAGGTCGCCCCAGTCGTAGGCGTCCTCGGCCTCCAGCCGCATGCCGATCGTCCAGGCCTGCCAGGCGGCCTCGAGCCGGTTGGTCGGGTGCCCGCTCGCGACCTGCTCGACGCACTTGACCACGTTCTCGGCGTTGCGCTGCCAGATCTGCTCGAACTTCGCGCGGATCCGGTCGCCGGGGTCGTTGGCCAGCAGGAAGTCCTCCAGGTGGGACAGGAACGAGTGGTAGCCGTTGGCCAGGCCGGCCGGGTAACGGCTGGCGTGCACGGCCATCGCGGTGACCGTCAGCTGAACGCGTTCCTGAGTGGTGTCACCGATGGAGTCCAGCGACTCGCGGATCGCGTCGATACCCAGCCGCAGACCGCGGGACAGCAGCTCGACCAACGCCTCCGAACCCAGCAGGCTCCGCAGCCGGGAGGTGTCGGCCGGCTCGCTGCGGACGGTGTTGTTGGGGTGCAACGGCGTGTACGGCGGCAGTACCAGCTCGGCGAGACCGTACTGCTCGGCCTGCGCGATCAGCACCGGGTCCGGGATGTCCACAGTGGAGGGATTGTCCTCGACGTACGTGCGCAGGATCTGGGCAGCCGCCTCGGCTGCCTCTGGCGTTCCGTCAAGGCGGATGCGGACGTGCGGTCCGTTGAGCCAGTGCCGTTCGATGTGACCGACGGCGCCCAGGCGGGTCGCGGCGGCGAGGGCGGGCAGCACGGCGTGCCGGATCAGGGGTGCCTTCACCGGGTCGTGGTAGTAGCAGATGATGTCGATCATGGTGCCCTCCACCAGGTTTCCGCGATCAGCTCGAGCACCCGGCCGGTGGGCGCGGGCACCGCCTCGGTCACCAGCACGTCACCGGTATGCCGAGTGAATACTTTGTGCAGACAACGGGTATGCAGCGCGTTCGTCAGGTCGGCGTACTGCGGCTTCGGGGCACCCAAACGGTTCTGGAAGTCCTCTAGGGTTGAGATACCCCCACCGGCGCTGATGAACACCTCTTCCGGCAGGTCGAACTCGGCCCGGAGCCTCGCCGCGGCGAGGGCGTTACGAACGTCACCCTTGGCGAAGCCGGTGCGCAGCCGCTCGGCCATGGCGCCGCGGAAGTCCCAGGACCGGCGGGCCAGCAGCACGTCCCGGTAGCGCAGCCGGCCCTTCTCGACCACACCATCGTTTTCCACAGTGGACTGAAGTGAGGACAGATCGGCCCAGCCGCACGAGAGATCCGTGTACAGCGCGGCGACCCGGTCCGGCAGCATCAACGGCATCAGGAACCCGAGGTACAGCACGTCCCAGGTCTTGCCGTGCGAGATCAGCCGCAGCTCGTCGGTGTCCTCGTCGTGGTGTACCCGCAGGTCGTCCGGGGTAACGTCGGCCCAGCGCGGGTCCTCGCCGACCTCGGTCCCGGTGAGCAGCGGCTGCAGGTTCGGGTTGAACCCGTGCACCGGCCGGTACTGCGCGAACCCGTCCGGGAAGATCTCGTCCAGGTACCAGGAAACGTCGTCGGCGGCGCCCGGCAGGTGGTCCAGGAACCGGGTCGTGAACCGTGCGAAGCCCGCATAACAGTGGTTCACCACGAGGCCGCCGGGAACCGGTTGGACGAACCAGGAATACGACACCGGGCGCGAGCGGGCCCAGCGGGGCAACAACTCCTCGGCCCGGTCGATCATCGCGTCGGTGATCTCGCCGGGAGTGGCCATCATCCCGGCCAGCTCGGCCCGGATGGCGTCGATCTCGGCATGCGGGCTGGTCAGCGCCTCGATCAGGGCCTCGGACAACAGTCCGGCGCAGTCCGCGGGCCGGACCGTGCCGCCAGGGCCGAACGCGGCCACGAACTTCTCGCGCGCGAGCCGGCGGACCAGCAGCTGACGGTCGAACGCCATCATCAGCGGGGTGAGCCGGGCCAGCGTGCCGGTGGCGCGCCGGCCGTGCGCGGGACCCAACCGCGCCCGGCCAGGTAGGACGACGTCCTCCGCCACCGGCGTCACCCCTGCGGGTTCGACTCCCAAGTCACGCCAGCTCTGCTCCAGCAACGCCAGCCGGGCGGCCCGGTCCCTGGCGTCCATCTGGGCGAACGTGGTCGTCTGGATCACGAGATTGTCCAGCCGCAGACCCAGATCCGGGTCCAGGTCGGCCAGCCAGGTGGTGTCCGGGTCGTGCGGGTGAACGGGCGCGACGGGGATCAACATGCCCGCGTCGAGCAACCGGGTCACGTACGAGACCGCGGCCTCGGCCTGGTCGCCGGGCAGCTTGGTGGCCAGCGCGCTGGCCAGATCCGTTGGTGTGATGCCCTTTTCGCCCTGAGCGGCGTCGATCACGAACCGCAGCGGGCCCGAGGACGCCATCTCGACGCGTTCTTCTTTGGTGACATAGGCCCGCGTGGACCCGTCCACCGGCGTGTCCCGCAGGAAGGAGACCCGGCCCCGCTCCTGCTTGAGCCCGGGCGCCAGCCGGTGCGGCAGGACATCACGGTGTTTCCAGAGCACGTCCGCGGTCAGCCGGGTCAGCAATGTCTGGTTGATCTGGGCGTGGGCAACGGGTTCGCCCCAGTCCAGGTCGTCCACATCGGACCAGTGACCCCAGGCCGCGTAGGTGTACCAGGACAACGGGCTCGTCTTCGTCGTGGCCCGCAAGGCGTAGCGCAGCACGGTCGCCTCCGCCTTGCGGGCCTTGCGGTCCTGGCTGCCGGCGCGCTCGACCCCGTAGAGCAGATCGCGGCCGGACAGCGCCACCGCACGGCGAAGTGGTTCGGCGGCGCACACAGTGGCGAGCGTGGCGCGTTCCGCGGCCAGCGCCGACGGCCACTCGTGCAGCACGGTCTCGGTTGCCGCCGCCAGCGCGGACTGCGCGGCGAGCCAGGTGTTGAGTCCGGGAACCCGGTCTGCCAGACGACCAAGACCGGTCAGCTTGGGTGTCCGTCCATTGTGGACGTCACGGCGCAGCGGGAGGACGACCCGCCGGTGGAACTCCGCCGAGTGCCCCGAAGCGCTGGCGTACAGCGCCTCGACGAGCTCCCGGCCGAGGGTACGGACAGCCGACTCCAACGAGGCGAGCGACCGCACGGCTTCGCGGTAGCCACGCGCGGCGTCCGGCGGCGGCGGGCAGGCCAGGGCGGCCACCCGGACCAGCGCGAACGGCGCCACCCGCGGGCTCGTCATCGCTCACTCTCCCTGGTGTGGGAACCGGCGTCCCGGTGGTGCTCCCCGGCACCACCGGACGGCGAGTTCTGGACAAGAAACCTGGTCAGAAGACGTCGGTCGTCGGCAGGTTCGGCTGGCAGCAGCAGCACGACGAGCTGCCGCACGAACACGACGACGGCGCACCGGACGCGGCCGACTCGGGCAGCGCCACGGCGTCGCGCATGGACGTCACGGCGAGGTCGTCGAGCTGCAGGTCCTCCACGTCGAAAGTGAGATCCTTCATTGAGATTCACCTCCTCCCCTGGTGAGGACCACTGTCGGGCAGAGCACGCAAGCGGGCCGCAACAGATGTCCAAGAGCGTGAACTCGCAGCTGCGTAGGCTCGTGTGGTACATAACCCGCGCATGACCGGTGAGCTGGGCAAACTTCCGGTCCGTGCGGGACAGGTGAGCCTTACTTGAGCTGATACGGCAGGCTGGGAGACATGGCGAACAGCACGGACGGCACGGCCCGCATCGCGGTGACCGGCCTCGCGACGATGGGCAGCAACCTGGCGCGCAACCTCGCCCGCCACGGGTACAAGGTGGCTGTGCACAACCGGTCGTACGCGAAGACCAAGGCGTTGGTCGAGCAGCACGGCCACGAGGGCGACTTCGTCCCGGCGGAGACCGCGGCCGACCTGGTCGCCTCGCTGGCCAAGCCGCGCCAGGTGATCATCATGGTCAAGGCCGGGGCGCCGACCGACGCGGTCATCGACGAGCTCGCCGACCTGATGGAACCCGGCGACATGATCATCGACGGCGGCAACGCCCACTTCGCCGACACCCGCCGCCGCGAGGCCGCGCTGCGCGACCGCGGCCTGCACTTCGTGGGCGCGGGCATCTCCGGCGGCGAGGAGGGCGCCCTCAACGGGCCGAGCATCATGCCCGGCGGCTCGCCCGAGTCCTACAAGCACCTCGGCCCGGTGCTGGAGTCGATCGCCGCCCAGGTCGACGGCCAGGCCTGCTGCGTGCACGTCGGCCCGGACGGTGCCGGCCACTTCGTCAAGATGGTGCACAACGGCATCGAGTACGCCGACATGCAGCTCATCGCCGAGTCCTACGACCTGCTGCGCCGCGCGGGCGGCCTGTCGCCCGCCGAGATCGGCGACGTGTTCCGCACCTGGAACTCCGGCGACCTGGAGTCCTACCTGGTGGAGATCACCGCCGAGGTGCTCGGGCACGTCGACGCGGCCACCGGCAAGCCGTTCGTGGACATCGTGCAGGACCGCGCCGAGCAGAAGGGCACCGGCCGCTGGACCGTCCAGGAGGCCCTGGAGCTGGGCATCCCGGTGACCGGGATCGCCGAGGCGGTGTTCGCCCGGTCGCTGTCCTCGCGGGTGGAGCAGCGCGAGGCGCTCGAGTCCACGTCCGATGTGTCCGTTTCGGTGCCGGACACCCTGGTCGACGACGTCCGCGCCGCGCTCTACGCGTCGAAGGTCGTCGCGTACGCGCAGGGATTCGACCAGATCCAGGCGGCCAGCGAGCAGTACGACTGGGACATCGACCGCGGCGCGATGGCGACCATCTGGCGCGGCGGCTGCATCATCCGCGCGGTGTTCCTCAACCGCATCCGCGAGGCCTACGAGAAGAACCCGGACCTGCCGTCCCTCCTGGTCGACGACTACTTCAAGGCCGCTGTGGACAACGCTGTGGACGCGTGGCGCCGCGTCGTCGTGACCGCCGTGCAGGCGAATGTCCCGGTCCCGGGCTTCTCCTCGGCGCTGGCGTACTACGACGCGCTGCGGTCCAACCGCCTGCCAGCGGCGCTGATCCAGGGTTTGCGAGACTTCTTCGGTGCGCACACCTACCGCAGGACCGATCGGGAGGGGACCTTCCACACCCTCTGGGGCGCCGACCGGTCCGAAGTGGACGCCTGAGCCCCGGCGGCACGTCTGGCCCCTCGGTCTGGTGACCGGGGGCTTCGGCGTGGTCGCCGCCCTGGCCGCGTTGCGGGTCGCGCTCCCCAGCTGGGTGCGGCCCGCGGCGCACATGCTGTGCCAAGGACCCCACGGCCGCCTGCACGGCGGCCTGTTCGCCGTCGGCCTGATCCTGCTGGCCCACGGGTTGTTACGACGCCGGAAAGTGGCCTACTGGGTGGCGTTGCTGCTGGCCGGCTGCGGAATCCTGGTCGCCGGGCACAGCATTCTGGCGCTGGTGCTGGTCGGCTGCGGTGTCCTGCTGACGGTCCGGCGGGCCGAGTTCCCGGCGGTGCCGTCGCTGGGCCGGATGCGGATCGCGGCCTACGCCGGGCTCATCGTGCTGGGCACGGGGACGTTCTATGACGGCGTGATCCAACGACATGACGAACTCCGTGTCGACCTGGGGTCGCTGGTCCTGTTGAGCGTCAGCGTGGCCCTGGTGGTCCTGCTGGCGCCCGCTGCGCCCCCTCCGCCCGCCGACGGGTTCACGCGGGCGCGGGTCCGGGAGCTGGTCCAGCACCCGGCTTCGGACACGCTGGCACCCTTCGTGCTGCGGCACGACAAGGCTTACGTGTTCAGTCCGGACGGCCGGGCCGCTGTGGGGTACCGGGTTTTGTTAGGAACCGCCGTTGTCGGCGGCGATCCGGTGGGCGATCCAGAGTCTTTCCAGTCGGCTGTGGACACTTTCGTAGCCACTTGTGACCGGGCCGGGTGGCGGGTGTCCGTGCTCGCGGTCCGGGGTGATCTAGAACACTTGTGGCGGCGGCACGGGCTTCGCACCGTCGGGATCGGCGACGAGGTGGTGTTGCCGGTCGATGGGTTCGACCTTTCCGGACGGGCCATGCGCAACGTCCGGCAGGCCGTGCAGCGGACCCACAACATGGGCGTGACCACTCGCATTGTCCGTGAAGGTGACCTGCCTGGCTCGTTGCGGGCGGAACTGGCCGCGGTGTCTTCGCGGTGGCTCAACGGGTCGCGGGAGCGCGGGTTCTCGATGATCCTGGACGGGATGCTCGCCGGGACCCACCCCGACTGCCTGCTGGTGATCGCTTACGACGGTTCCGGGCGGGTGGTTGGTTTCCAGCGGTATGCCCGTTGTGGACAGGCGCTGTCGCTGGACACCATGCGGCGCGACCGGAACGGGCCGAACGGGCTCAACGAGCGGATGATCGTGGACCTCGTGACGTACGCGCGGGCACACGGGATCTCGCTGGTGTCGTTGAACTTCGCCGCGTTCCGGACGTTGATCGACGCCGGTGCCACGCGCGGGCCGGTGGAGAAGGCCGGGTACAAGGCGCTGCACCTGCTGGACCCGTTCATCCAGGTCGAGTCGCTTTACCTGTTCAACGCCAAGTTCCGGCCGTCGTTCGTGCCCCGCGGGGTGGCTTTCCCCTCGCTGGTCTCGCTTCCGGTGGTGGCCATGGCGATGGTCGGGATGGAGTTCGGGCTCGGGTACGACCGTCACCGGCCGCCCGAGCCCGAGATCCCGTCCTATCTGCCGGTCATGCACCCGATCAGGTAGGGACAGCGTCTTCCTCGAGGCGTTTGAGCTCGCAGGTGTTCGGGTCGACCAGATAGACCCGGGCCTCTGCGAGGTCGAAGTACATGCCCACCAGGTTCAGCCGCCCGGCCTGCTCGGCTTTCTTGACACTGGGGTACGTGCGGAGATTGTCCAGCTGCTGAACGACGTTCGCCACAGCGAGGCGTTCGACGTCGTTGGTTCCGTCCACACGGGACAGGCTGGACCTCGCGTTGCGCAGCCAGGAGTGCAGGCGTGAGCCGGGTTCGGTGCTGCCGCTGAGGAGGGCTTTCATGGCACCGCAGTGTGAGTGTCCACATACGACGACCGTGGGAATGGCGAGGACGTCCACGGCGAACTCGATGGCGGCGCCGACCGACTCGGACTCGTAGTGCACGGGGACGAGGTTGCCGATGTTCCGGACGCAGAACTGGTCTCCCGGGCCGGTGGAGGTGATCAGGTTCGGCAGGACCCGTGAGTCGGCGCAGGTGATGAACAGCTGCTCGGGTGCCTGTCCCTTGTCGGCAAGCTCCTTGAGGAACGGGCGGACCAGGGGCGCGGACATCCGTTCGAACTCCAGGGCGCCGTCCAGGACGGGCTCGCGTGGTTCGGGGACGACACTGGTGCGTTCCCAGTCGGTCCAGCGGCCCACCCACCGGGTCGGGATCGTCTTGCGGTGCCCCGGTTCGCCCTTGCGGGCGCGGCTGTAGAAGGTGTCGTGCACTTCGTCCACTGTGACCTGTCCGCCGCGATCCTCGTAGCCGATGCGCCAGTCGTCGATGGCCTCGAAGGCGGCGTGGTCCATGAAGTCGATGTGCAGCAACAGTGTTACGCGTTCGCCGAGGGGGATCTCGCGGAGCTCCCGGACAAGTCGCCCCACCCCGAGGAAAACGAGCGAGCCGCGGACGTCGACCCGCCAGCCTTCCGGGCGTTGCTCGACTTCCACGCTCGTGTGGGCGAGGCGGTAGAGCGCGCGGGTCATCGCGGTGGCGAGACCGAGAGCGACGCCTTCGAGGAGTCCCAAGGTGACCACGCCGCCGATGGTCACCAGGTAGACGACGAGTTCACCGTGCAGTTTCAGGTTCTTCAGGTGGCCGATCCTGATCAGGCGGGCGCCGACGACGACCAGGACACCGGCCAGTGCGGCCAGCGGGATGAGTTCCAGCACGTGGCTGAGCAACAGCACGAACAGCGCGACCCAGAGTCCTTGCAGGATCACGCTTGCGCGGGTCTTGGCGCCCGCGGCCACGTTCGTCGAACTGCGGGTGATCCCACCGCTGACCGGGAAACCGCCGAGGGTGCCGGACACGATGTTCGCCGCGCCCTGGCCGATGAGTTCCCGGTTGAGATCCGTGCGGGGGCCGTTGTGCATGCGGTCGACGGCCACCGCCGCCAGAAGTGACTCCATGCTTGCCACAAGCGCGACAGTGAAGACAGCCAAGGCGATCGGGAGGGCACCGCCGCTGGGCATTTGCGGCAGGGCGAGGCCTTGGAACGCGGGCAGGTGAACGGTCGGGACAGTTACCAGCGCTGCCGCGGCGGTCGCTGTGGCGACGGCCATCAGCGGCGCCGGAATGATGTTGCCCTTGGGGACTTTCGGCCAGAGCAGCATTGTCACCACCGCGAGCCCGCCGACGAGGACCGCGCCCCACACCGGGTTCGCGAGCTGACGCGGCAACAGGCCGATGTTGACCAGGACATCGCCGTCGGCCGTTCCGCCGAGCAGCACGTGCAACTGGCCGATCACGATGGAAAGGCCGATCCCGGCGAGCATGCCGTGCACGATCGCGGGGGACAACGAGAGTGCGAGGCGGCCGAGTCTGGTCATCCCGAACAGGATCTGGACCACGCCGGCCGCGGCCGTGATCGCCGCCGTCGCCGGCCAGCCGAACTGGTCGATCAGACCCGCGACCACAATGGGCAGACCGGTCCCCGCCCCGGTGACCTGGAACGGCGACCCGCCGAGCGCGCCGGCGACCACCCCGCCGACCACCGCCGCGATCAGCCCGGAGATCAACGGCGCCCCCGAAGCCGCCGCCACCCCCAACGACAACGGCACGCTCACAAGGAAAACGACGAACGACGCGGGCACGTCGTACCGCAAGATGGACATGCTTCAACCCCAACAAATAAGTGGACACTTCCGCGCGCGGCTAACCGGCCGCCGTTAACCGCGGCTGGTCCACCAATGCCCGACGCGCACGCCCAAAACCGCCACGAGGCCGAAAAGGCCCCCGCTCCATCCGTTGACTGCTCGAACCGGCCATCGAAGCCACCTCCGTGTCGGCACCGCGCCCCTCAGGGCACGGAGTGTCGGCACACAACAGGCAAGGCACACCTCACCCGCTGGCCACCATGATGAGTGAAAGTCCACATGGGACGCAAAGAAGTTCAGCCATACGTGGAAAGTGTGGGGAGTTGATCACGAGTGGTGATATTTGCGGATGGCTATGTGTTGGGCTGGTCGTGTGGGGGCCCGGGTCATCGGTGCCTCTCCTCGAACATCCGGGCCCCAGATGCCTTCTGCGACAATTGTGTCCACGCGTCCGCAACGCGAGGTGCCAACTCCCACGGACTCTTGCACTGCCCAGGCGCCACAGGCCCACCAGAACTGATTCACGATCGGAGCAGGCTCGTCCCCTGGCAGGCTTCAGCTCGAAGTCTGGTGTCGATTGCCATGTCTGCGTCGTGGCGAGGGCGACGATCCCGGGTGACGAACCGTTGGGACGGTCGATGGGAGCGCAGGGTCCTCGGGACTCGGCGCAGGTCGCCCCAGGGTCTCGGGATCTGCCATCGGTTGCCCTCAAGCGCCCGGGCCAGCCGTCGGCCGCGTTTGGCTCTCGGGATCTGTCAGTGGACGACTTGAGGCGCGAAGTGTGGCGCTGGGTGCCTTCGGCCCCCCGAAATCCAGCGTAGCGGCCGAAACTGGGCCGAACTGGTGGTTGCCGGGATCTGTGGACAACCGGCAGGTCTGTGGACAACCGCGGCTGAGTCGATCTTGCCGTCCCGATCCTGTCGGTGCTGGGCTGTAGCGTGGGATTCGGGGGGCCGGAGGCAAGCGGCTGAGGGCGGCTGCACAGCACAGTGGACTGTGAGGCGAGGTGTGGACGTCTTGGGTCCGTTATGGACTGCTTGGGTCCGCTAGGGACTGTGTCCTGCGCTTTGGTGGACCCAGCGGGGCCGAGTCAGTCGGGGGGCGCGTCTCGGCCCCGCTGGGAGAGGCACCGGACTGCACGAGTGATCGGCCGGGGGAAGGGGGTTGGCCGTGGGGTTGGGGGTTCGTGCGGTCCGGCCGAGCCGGAGGGTTGAGGGCCGGCTCGTCTGTGGGGAAAGGAAGTCTGTGGGGGAAGGAAGTCTGCGGGGAAGGGAAGTCTGCGGGGCTGGGTCTCGGCGGGGCGGCCTTGGGGCAGCCCCGACGGGGCCGGTCCTACTAGGTCAGTTCCGATGCAGGCCGGTCCCGGTGTGGCGGTCCGGATGCGTCGGTCCCGGTGGGCCGGTCTCGGTGCCGGTCTCGATGGGGCAGTCCTGATAGGGCAATCCCGTTGGGCGGGTCTCGATGAGCGGGTCCCGATAGGTCGATCTCGATGGCAGGTCCCGATGGGTCGATCTCAATGGGTCGATCCCGTTGGGTGGGTCTCGATGGGGCAGTCCTGACGGGACAGTCCGGATAGGGCAGTCCCGGCGGGTCGGTCAGGTGGGGCGGGGCTGTCAGGCTGTGGACAGGCCCCGGTGGTGGGTATCCGAGCGGTCGTCTTCTGTGACCAGCAGGCACAGGTGCGCGGCGAGGTAGGCACGGCACGGTGCGGGGGCGCGGCCGAACAGGCGCTTGCGGCAGGTGGGGCAGCGGCCTTGGTCGTCCGGTCGGTGTTCGTCGAGCACTGCTTGCAGTGCGCTGACGACGCGCGGCAGCTCGGCCTGCGCGATCCGCGTCGCGGTGATGGGGTCGGCGGACTCCCCGCGACGGGTGAGATCGGCCAGGTAGCCGTTCAGCGAGGACTCCAGGTGGCCGAAAATGGAATTGTTCACGACGACCACCCGTCACCACGTCCTCTGCGTCCGTCTGGACCTTCTGCCGCTACTCCTCGCGGATAGAAGAAGCTTGCGACTGCAACCGGCATTCTGCAAGTTGCAGTACACGAACGGGTGACAGCAGTGTCATTGTCTCCCGGCGCAACTGTCACAGGCGAGGAGCGGGGATGGCACGTGGGCAAAGCCCGACGGTAAGGCGCCGCAGGCTGGCCAGTGAGCTGCGGCGGCTTCGGGAGTCGGCGAAGCTGACCATTGACGAGGTCGGCGAGAAACTCGAATGTTCGGCATCCAAGATCAGCCGCATCGAAACGGGTCATGTGGGGGTGACACCGCGGGACGCGCGCGATCTCCTGGAGCTTTACAACGTTGAAGCCGATCGGCTCGAAGCCCTTGTGCAGCTTTCCCGTGAGGCGCGCAAGAACGGGTGGTGGCACGCCTACCGCGAGGTGTTCACCGGCGCGTTCGTCGGGCTGGAGTCGGATGCCTCGTCGCTGCGCGCGTTCCAGGCGCTGCTGGTGCCCGGCCTGCTGCAGACCGAGGACTACATCCGGGCGGTGATCCGCTCGATCCGCCCTGACTGGACCGGGGACGAGGTCGAGCGCCGGGTCGCCGGAAGGATGGAACGCCAGCGCCTGCTCACCGCGCCCGAGCCGCCGAACTACTGGGTCGTCATCGACGAGGCGGTGATCCGCCGAACCGTCGGGAATCGCGACGTGATGCGCCGCCAGTTGCTTCGGTTGTGTGAAGCCGCCGCCATGCCTAACGTCACCATCCAGGTGGTGCCGTTCGACGCGGGAGCGCACTCCAGTATGGAGGGTCCGTACCTGATTCTCGGATTCCCGGAACAGGCCGACCCGGACGTCGTGTTCGTTGACACGACAACCGGCGGCGTCTACTTGGAAGAGCAAGTTGACGTCCAACGGTATACGTTGATGTTCGATCATTTGCGGGCGTCCGCACTGAGCCCGGACGACACCCTGCACTTGATCTCTGGGGCGGCCGAAAGGTTGTCTCGTCAACGAGAGGAGTAGGGGCTTTGACGGTTTCCGAACTCGCCGGCGCGATGTGGCGCAAGAGCAGCTACAGCGGTGCCGGCAACGACTGTGTGGAGATCGCCTTGGTGGACAACGGGGCGGGGATTCGCGATTCCAAGAACCCGGGCGGGCCCGTGCTGATTTTCGGGGCGGCCGAGTGGTCGGCCTTCCTGGCGGCAGCGAAGGGCTGATACCCGCGCACTACGCTGCATAGCGGAACAGTGGTCCAGACCTATTGACCGTATAGGTCTGGACCTCTTAGCGTCAGGAGACTTTTCCGACAGGACGTGGCCCGCGGCCACCCCCTGCCCCTGGCGGAGGTCCCATATGTCCCGACGTCCCATGTTTTCCTTACTGTCGTTGATGTTCGCCGCCCTGCTCGGGCTCGCCGCGCTGGTGCTGAACACCGCCCGGCCCGCCCTCGCGGCCGACGACTGCCGGCCCGACGGCCTGGCCACGACGCCCGGCGTCACGGTCCCGTACTGCACCGTCTACGACGCCGCCGGCCGCGAGAAGCTCGCGAACGGCAACTCCCGCCGCGTGATCGGCTACTTCACCAGCTGGCGGACCGGGAAGGACGGCACACCCGCCTTCCTGGTGAACAACATTCCATGGACCAAGGTCACGCACATCAACTACGCGTTCGCGCACATCGGTACCGACAACAAGATCTCCGTCGGCCCGGCCGGTGCGAACAACGCGTCGACCGGCATGGAGTGGCCCGGTGTTCCCGGCGCCGAGATGGACCCGGCGCTTCCCTACAAAGGGCACTTCAACTTGCTGACCAAGTACAAGAAGGCGAATCCGGGTGTCAAAACACTGATTTCGATCGGCGGCTGGGCCGAGACCGGCGGGATCCTGAATCCGGACGGTTCCCGGACGGCCAGTGGCGGTTTCTACAAACTTACGCAAAATCAGTCGTCAATTGACACTTTCGCGGACTCGGTCGTCGCTTTCTTGCGCCAGTACGGCTTCAACGGCGCCGACATCGACTACGAGTACGCGACCTCGGCGAACTTCGCGGGCAACCCGGACGACTTCTGGGTCTCGAACGCCAACCGCGGCACGTTGATGACCGGATACGTGAACCTGATGCGCACATTGCGGTCCAAATTGGACGCAGCGGGTGCCGCGGATGGCAAGCACTACATGCTGACCGCGGCCGTCTCCTCGTCCGGCTGGATCCTGCGCGGCGCCGAGACCTACCAGGTCACCCAGTACCTCGACTACGTCAACCTGATGAGCTACGACCTGCACGGCTCGTGGAACCACTTCGTCGGCCCGAACGCGGCGCTGTACGACGACGGCAAGGACGCCGAGCTCGCGCACTGGCAGGTCTACACCACCCCGCAGTACGAGGGGATGGGCTATCTGAACACCGACTGGGCGTTCCACTACTTCCGCGGCGCCATGCCGGCCGGCCGGATCAACCTCGGCGTGCCGTTCTACACGCGCGGCTGGCAGAACGTCTCCGGTGGCACGAACGGACTCTGGGGCACGGCCGCCCTGCCCGACCAGACGAAGTGCCCGCCCGGCACCGGTTCCGGCGTCGGCTCGACCGTGCCGTGCGGCAACGGCGCGATCGGCATCGACAACCTGTGGCACGACTCGACCGCGGGTGGCGCCGAGGTCCCGTCCGGTGTGAACCCCATGTGGCACGCCAAGAACCTCGAGCGCGGCATCCAGGGCGACTACCTCACCGCGTACGGCCTGGACCCGGTCAACGACCCGACGGACCGGATCACCGGCACCTACACCCGCAACTACAGCACCTCCCTGGTCAGCCCGTGGCTGTGGAACGCCCAGAAGAAGGTGTTCCTGTCCACAGAGGACGACGTGTCCATCGCGGCCAAGGCGAAGTACGTGGCCGACAAGGGGATCGGCGGCCTGATGATCTGGGAGCTGGCGGGCGACTACAGGTTGGACACCGCCAGGAACCAGTACGTCATGGGCACGACCCTGATCGACGCGATGAACACGGCCATGCGGGGCGCGGCGCCCTACGGCGCCTCGAAGGCGAACTCGGCCATGCCGTCGGACATCCTCGACGTCAACGTCACGTTCAACGGCTTCGCATTGGGCGACAACAACTATCCGATCAACCCGAAGCTGCGCCTGACCAACCGGTCGGCCGCGGCCATCCCGGGCGGCGCGACCCTGGAGTTCGACTACGGCACCAGTGCTCCCGGCAGCATGTCCGACCAGTCCGGGTTCGGCCTGCGAGTCACAGCCAAGGGCCACAGCGGTGCGAATGCCGGTGGCCTGCGCGGTGACTTCCAGCACGTGTCGGTGACGATCCCGAGCTGGCAGACAATTCCCGCGGGCGGCAGCGTGGACATCACCATCGTCTACCAGATGCCGATCGCCACCCCGTCGAACTTCAAGCTGACCTTCGGCGGCAAGAGCTACGCCCTCAGCACCGACAACCCTCGCGGCACGGTGGTCACGCCTCCGACCGACCCGCCGACCACCCCGCCGCCGGGCAGCTGCACGGCCCCGGAATGGACGCCGACCAGCGTGTATACCGGCGGTATGCAGGTTGCGCACAGCGGGCATACCTGGCGCGCGAAGTGGTGGACCCAGAACGAGGAACCCGGCACCACGGGTGAGTGGGGCGTCTGGGCCGACCAAGGCCCCTGCTGACCACGTTTCCGCAGGTCAGCCCTGGTGAGGGGGGTACTGGTCAGAACCGGCACAACCACTCACGAGGGGTGGGTAAGGGGGCCTCAGGGGCCCTTACCCACCCCTTACCCCCGTGGGTAAGGGTCCGGCGGCGCAACAGTGGTTGTTCGCCTGATGTCCGGTGTGAGCCCTTAGGACGAATCTCAGTGTCACCAGATCCGGAGCGACAACAGAGGTGAACTGAGATGGAATGGACCCCCGAGGCGATCAAGGCCGAGATGGCGTACCGCACCGGTGACCCCGTGACCCTGCGCCAGCTGCGTGAGGCCCGCGAGTCGGCCCCGCCCAGGTGGTGGCAGCGGTTGTGGACGCACCGTGAGGTGGACGACGGAAATGAGCACCGCCGCGCCGCCTGAGGTGTGTCACTATGCCTGACGTGCCGAGACTGGGATCGGGAATATCGTTGGTCGCGCGTGGCCGGGAGCTGTCCCGGCTACGCGCGGCTTTTGACCGTGCGGCTGGGGGAACGGCCGGAGCGGTGTTGATCGCTGGGGACGCGGGCGTCGGCAAGACCAGGATGGTGGAGGAGATCGGCAGGATCGCCACCGCTGGGGGTGCGATCGTGCTGTCCGGGCGCTGCGTGGACGTCGGTGAGGCCGGATTGCCCTACCTGCCGTTCGCCGAGGCGTTGTCGCAGGTCCGCCGGGAGGATCTGGCGGGCAGGCCCGGGTTGTCCATGCTGTTGCCGGAGCTCGCCCCGGCCGCGAACGAGCCGCCGACGCACGAGCCGCAGCGGTTCGTGCCTGCTTTTGGGAAAGTGCAAGGGATGCAGCCCCGCCGCGAGCAGGATGTGGGGCAGCTGCAGCTGTTCGACGCGGTGTACGCGTTGCTGACCGATCTGGCCGAAGAGCACTGTGTGGTGCTCGTCATCGAGGATTTGCACTGGGCCGACAGTTCCACCCGGGGACTGTTGTCGTTCTTGTTGTCCCGCTTGCGTTCGCAGCGGCTGCTGATCGTGTGCACCTACCGGACCGACGACCTGCACCGGCGGCATCCGTTGCGGCCCTTGCTGGCCGAGCTGGTCCGGTTGCCCGCGGTGGAACGGCTGGACCTGCCGCCGTTCGACAAGACCGACGCGCGCACGTTCGTCGCGGCGCTGGGCGAGGGCGGGATCGAGGCGGACACCGTGCGCAAGGTGGCCGACCAGTCCGAGGGCAACGCGTTCTTCGCCGAGGAGCTGCTTGCCGCGCTGTCGGATCCGGACTGCGGCATCCCGGCGTCGCTGGTGGACGTGCTGCTCAACCGGGTGGAACGGCTGAGCGAACCCGCCCAGCAGGTGATCCGGCTGGCGTCGGTCGCGGGCCGCACGGTACGCCACGAGACCCTCCACGACGTCGGCGAACTCGACGACCGCGAGCTGGAAGAGGCCCTGCGGGAGGCCGTCCAGCATCATGTCCTGGTCCTCAAAGGCGAGGGCGAGCAGTACTCCTTCCGGCACGCCTTGTTGCGCGAGGCCGTGTACGGCGACCTGCTTCCTGGCGAACGGGTGCGCATGCATGCGGCGTACGCCCGCTACAAGATGGCGCATCAGGACGAACGCGGGAACGCGGCCGCGCTGGCGTACCACAGTCTTGAAAGCAATTCTTTGCCAGTTGCGCTTATGGCTTCGGTGGCCGCGGCCAAGGAGGCGACCAAACTCGGCGCTCCCGGGGACGCGCTTCGGCACCTGGAACAGGCGCTGCGGCTGTGGGACTCGGTGGACGAGTCCGCCCGCCCGGCCGACACCAACGAGTTGACGTTGCTGCGTAAGGCTTCCTGGGCCGCGGGCACCTCCGGTGAACCCGAACGCGCCATCGCGTACGCCCGTTCGGCGGTCAAACTCGCTGACAAACAAGGGGATGCGCAGCTGTCCGCGGAGGTCCGGCGCCGGCTCGCGCAGACGTTGCTGACCATCGACGGCGGCGAGGACGAGTCCCGCACGGTGATCGAGGCGGCCTGGGAGAAGGTCGCCGAGCTGCCGCCGAGCCAGACCCGCGCGTGGGTTCTGGCCGTGCAGGCGCGGATCCTGCGCAACGACCGAGAACTGGAGCTGGCGCGGGAACGGGCCGAGCTGGCGGTCGCGGACGCGCGGGCGGTGGGCGCGGTCGGCGCCGAGTCCGACGCGCTGGCCACGCTCGCGGTCACGGCCGAGGCCACCGGTGACGTCGAGAAGGCTCGTGAGCTGCTGGTCCAGGCCAAGGACCGGGCCGCCGAGGTGGACGCGATCACCGTCGAGCTGCGGGCGCGGTTCTACCTCGGCCTGAACTACTACGAGGAGGGCATGCTCGCCGAGGCGGTGCGGACCTTCGACGACGGGGTGGCCCGGGCGAAGCACAACGGCCTGCCGTGGAGCGACTTCGGCGTGGAGCTGCGGATCCTGCAGATCCTGGCGCACTTCGCCACCGGCGACTGGGACGCCGCCGCGGCGGCCGCCGAGCAGCCACGCCGGATCTCCAGCACGGTGTCGGCCCGGCTGGCGGTGACCGGGCTGCACGTGACGGTCGGCCGGGGTCAGTTCGCGGACGCCGAACGGCTGCTCGCCAACGTCCGCCCGGAGTGGCCCAAGGAGATCCAGATCGCGCTGAACAGCGGCAGCCTGGGCGCCGAGGTCGCGATGTGGCGGGGCAAGCCGGAGCTGGCGGTCGAACGCGTGCACGAGATCCTCGACTGGTCCAAGCGGGCCGGCGGCGCCTGGCAGCTGAGCGGGATCAAGTTCGGTGCCCTCGGCGCGGCCGCCGCCGCGGACCTGGCCCATCGGGCGTCGCTCAAGAACGACGCCGACGGGATGGCGCAAGCGATTGCGCAAGGCGAGAAGTTCGTCGAGCACGCCCGTGACACCGCCCTGTTCGGCACCCCGCGCAACGGTTCGCTCGGTCCGGAGGGGCGGGCCTGGCTCGCTCGGGCCGAGGCGGAGCTGACCAGGTTGCACAACACCAGCGACCCGGAGGCGTGGGCGAAGGTCGTCGACGCGTTCGGTTATGGGACGGTCTACGACCAGGCGCTGGCCCGGTGGCGGCTGGCCGAGGCGATGCTCGGCGCGGACCGGCGCGACGACGCCGTCGCCGAGTTGCGGGCCGCGTACAAGGTGGCCGAGCGGCTGGGCGCGAAGCCCCTCGCCGAGGCGATCACGCAGCTGGCCCGGCGCGGCCGGATCTCGCTGTCCGACGACCAGCCGCGCGACGCGGTCGACCTGTTCACGCCCCGCGAGCAGTCCGTGCTGCGGCTCGTGGCGCTCGGCCAGACCAACCGCCAGGTCGGCGAGGAGCTGTACATCAGCGAGAAAACGGTGAGCGTGCACCTGTCCCGGATCATGGCCAAGCTGGGCGCGAGCCGTCGCGCCGAGGCGGTGGCGATCGCGTACGACCGGGGGCTGCTGGACTGAAATCATTCTCAGGTCTGACGGTCAACCGGCCCGTAAGCCGACGCGCTGTGCGGGTTTCACAACTTACGGTTGACGTATGCCGGTTGCTGTCGACTTCGCCGCCCGGGTCGCGGGTCTGGCCCGTGGCCCGCTGGCCGGGATCGATCTGGAGGTGCCGGCCGGGCGGCTGACCGCGGTGACCGGCCGGCCCGGCGCGGGCCAGGACGTCCTGCTGAGCTGCCTGGGCGGGCTGGCCAGGCCGGATGCCGGGACCATCCACATCGGACAGCAGCGGATCACCGGGATGGGCGACGCGGCGCTGACCAAGGTGCGCCGGGACCGGATCGGCTACATCTTCGCGACCTGCAGCCTGCTGCCGACGCTGAGCGTGGGCCAGAACATCCGGATCGCGCCCGAGCTCGCCGGGCGCAAGCCCGACCAGGCCTGGTACGACCGGGTCACCGCGTTGCTGGAGCTGACGCCACTGCTGCGGCTGCGTCCCGCGGTGCTGACTCCCTTGGAACGCCAACGAGTCGCGTGCGCGAGGGCGTTCCTCAACCGCCCGGACATCGTGCTGGCCGACGAACCGACGAGTGAGCTTTCCCACTCTGATGCCGCCGAGCTGCTGGGGTTCCTGCGGATGTGGGTGCGCAAGCTCGACCAGGCCATCCTGCTGGCCACCACCGAACCCGAGGTCGCCGTGCGCGCCGACCTGGTCTTGGTGCTGGACAACGGAAGGATCACCCGATCGATCGAGCGGCCGACACTCACCGCGGTCCGGGAGGCGCTGGCGTGAACCCGATCCACGCCGGACCCCGGCTGACCGCCGTCGGGCTGGCGCTGTCCGTCGGCACGGTCGCGGTGCTGCTTTGGTTGTGCGCCTTGCAGTTCACCGGCTGGCTTGTGCTGGGCGTGTTCGTCCTCGCGGAAGTCGTGCTGTTCCACGCGTTCACCCGGTTGGTGGGCAGGCGGCGGCGGGATCTCGCGCTGCTGCGGTGTTTCGGCGCGAGCCGGGGCCAGGTCTTCGCCGGGGTCCTGTCCGAGGCCGCGACCGTCGGCCTGCTCGGCGCGCTCGCCGGGATCGCGGGCGGGGCCGTGCTCAGCGAACTGACCGGCGCGTTCTACTTGTTCGCCGTGTTCACCGGCGTTGTCGGCGCGGTGATCGCCGCGGCCATCCCCGCGTTCCGCGCCAGCCGCATCCCGCCCGGCAACGGCAGTCCCTAGTCCGCAACGGGGAACACACCCCGGAGGAACGGGGGACACGGGGCGGAGGAACGGGGGACACGCGGGGGATCAGGCCGACTCGCGGCGGACGAGCTGGACCGGGAGGACCTCGCGTTTGCGGACCGAACCGCCGTCGATCAACGTGGTCAGGTTGGCGATCATCTTGCGCACCTGGTCGCCGAGGTCCTGGCGGATCGTGGTGAGCGGCGGGTCGGCGTGCGGGGCGATCGTCGGGTTGTCGTCGAAGCCCACCACGGCCACATCGTCCGGCACGCGCCGGCCCGCCTCGCGCAACGCCTGCAGCGCACCCACTGCCATCAGGTCGTTCGCGGCGAAGATCGCGTCCAATTTGGGCACTCGGTGCAGCAGTTTGTTGGTGGCGTGGTAACCGCCTTCGCGCGTGTACCCGCCGCTCTCGGTGAGCCGGGCGATCGCGCGCTCGTCCGCACCGGTCGCGCGGGTCCAGCCGGCCAGCCGGTCGCGGGCGGACAGCTCGTCGTCCGGGCCGGTCACGCTGACGACGGTCTTGCGGCCCAGGCCGAGCAGGTGCTCGGTGGCCACGATCGCGCCGCCCTCGTTGTCATGGTCCACCGTGTACAGACCGCGCAGCGAACCCCACGGCCGGCCACCGAGGACCACCGGCAGGTGCAGCTTGCGGACGGTCGCGGGCAGCGGGTCGTCGCGGTGCGGGGTGAACAGCAGCGCGCCGTCGACGTGCCCGCCGCGCAGGAACCGTTCGGCCCGTTGGTGCGCGCCGTCGCCGTGCGTCAGCATCAGCACTAGCTGGGTGTCGATCCGGGCCAGTTCCCCGGCCGCGGCCCGGACCAGGCCGCCGAAGTGCGGATCGTCGAACACCTTGGCCTGCGGCTCGGACACCAGCATCGCGATCGCCCCGGCCCGCCGGGTGACCAGCGTGCGCGCGGCCTGGTTGGGCTCGTAGCCCAGCTGCAGCGCGGCGGCCGTCACGGCCTCGTGCGCCTCCGGGCTCACCCGGGGCGACGAGTTGAGCACCCGGGACGCGGTCGCGCGGGATACCCCGGCGACCGCCGCGACGTCCTCGAGCGTCGGGCGTGCCCCGGACAGCGGTCTACCGGCCACCAGTGTCCTCCCACCGAAGTTTCGGCTCTGCACGGTCAGACTAGCTTGGCAGAGCGGAATCCTCGCGTGGGCTCACCGCGTGGACACGGTGTGGGAAGCGCTCTCACCTTCTGCCACGCTCAACCCGAGCCGCACCATGCCTTGTTCCTGGCGCACCGACACCGGAATTCCCGCCCGGACAGCGGTTCGCTCGAAACCGGACTCACCGGGCAGGCACCATGCGACCAGTTCACTGTGTCCTTCGGCTCGTGCGGACGCGGCCAGCCTGCGCAACAGGGCTGTACCGATTCCGTTGTGCTGCCAGGAATCTTCCACCAGCAGGGACACCTCGGCCTCTTCCGGCCGGGCCGTGCGGATCAGCTGGCCGATGCCGATGACCTCCCGCCCGGACACCGCGAGCAGCGTCCGGCCGCGCGGCGGGGTGAGCAGGCGGTGCAGCAGCCGCCGCGGCAAAGTTCGCACTCCCGAGTGATAGCGGGCGAAAAGGCTGCGCGCCGAGCAACGAGCGTGTAGGTCACCGACCGCGTCGACATCGGTGTGGTCTCCGCGGCGCAGCACCACGCCCGCACCGGTTGGAGTCACTACAGCCGTGGGCGGGTCGAGGTCGATGTCGTTGCGGCTCAGCAGTTCGGTGAACGCCGCGGCACGGGCCAGCTCGACGTCGGTGAAGGGCGCCCAGCCCCGTCGAGCAGCCACGGTCACGCCGTCGCTCAGGGACAGGAACGCGCGGTGCCCGCCGTCGGCCACCGTGCCGGGTTCGCCCTGTTCGTAGCCGACCGAGTCGGCGGTGAGCAGAATCCGGATCGCCTCTGGTACCGCGTACGGGTCCGCCAGCGCCATCGCGGTCGCGCGCACGGCCGCCGTGGGCGGGTCGACCAGGTCTCGTACATCCGCATGGGTGATGCCCAAGCACCGGCCGCCCTCGGCGCGGATCTCGCGGACCAGATCGGCGGGCGGCACGCCCGGCGCCGCCTGGATGACGATCTCGTCGACCACCCCGCCCGGGACGGGCAGGATGCTCAACGCCAGCACGTTGCAGTCGCGGGCGGCCAGGCGCGTGGTGATCCGGGCGAGCACGCCGGGGTGGTCGTCCAGCTCGACGCGCAGGCGCCAGGTGTCTGATGTGTCTGATGTCTCCGCCATGCCTCCAGGCTCGCCGTCCGCTGTTGCCCCTCGGGTACGGCCATGTTTCCGTCAGGTGAGAACCGGCGATCTCCCGGATATCCGGCCGCCGGATAAATGAATTGGTACTGAGCGAAAAGAATGGTCGGCTGTCCGATGACTGACAATAGCTCGCCAGATTGCTCACAGGTGCGTTGATTACTGTCCGTGTTAGGTTCATGACGGATCTTCCATCGGCGTTTTCGGCGACAAAGACAGGGGCAAATCGAAATGTCAGCGCGGAGAATCGCGGCCGGGGCAGTGGTGCTCGCCACTGTGTCAGCGACGATCGTCGTAGGTAATTCGAGTTATGCGGACTCGCCCGACTGGCGGGTGGTCTCGACCCAGGTCATTCCCGGCGGCAGCGTGGTGCGGCTGCGGCAGGCCATCGACGGGGTGCAGGTCTTCGGGGGTGAGCTGGTCCAGGGCAAGGACGGCACCGGCGCGGTGCTGTCCACCCTCGGAAAGGCCAGCACCCGGCACACCGGGTCATTCCCGGCCGACGGGACCGCGGCGCGGAATGCCGCCAAAGAAACGGCAGTCACTGCCACGAAACAGAACGGAACGCGGGTCACCGGCGTCAAGTCGTTCTGGTATGACGCCAGTCTGACCGGCGAGGACGCGACGGCCTCGGCCGTTCCGGCGTATTTCGTCGAGGTCGCCGGAACCACACCCGAAGCCCGGCAGACCGTGGTCGTAAACGCGAATGACAACAAAGTGCTCAAGGTGCTCGACGGCGTCACCCAGCAGCAGAGGACCGCGACCGTGAAAGCCGCCACTTCCGGCCGCGGCAACCGGGTCGTCTGTGACGCCGACCACAAGGTGGTCCGGTTCGACCCGGAGCACTTCGGCGAGATGTTCAGCTGCGGAGCAGGCTCGGAGTTCCAGTTCTCGCCCGCGCGCTCCGAGGGCCGGCGCGCCACCGGGCTCGCGCCGGTCGACCGGCTCTACGACCACTTCGGCACCGCGCAGGACTTCTACGGCAAGTACACCGGCATCGACCTGACCGACACCCTCGGCGTGGACTACGGCGACGGCAAGGGCAAGGCCCTGCGCGGCACGACCAGGGCCTGCTACCAGGGCCCGACCTGGAACCAGCCCGACGACATGGTGCTGCAGTGCCCGTGGGAAGGCGCGTGGTGGGGCGTGTCCCAGCTGGCTGTCGGTGACGCGGTGGGCGCGGACGCGCTCAACGCTGTCGGCGGGGCGATCGACGACGGCATCATCAACCAGACATCCGGCCTCTACTGGGGCTACGCCGCGTCCATCCGGTTCGGCCTCGCGGACGTGTTCGGCAAGTTCATCGGGATCAAGGCGCACGAGTGGGCCGACTCCGGGTCGCGCCGGTGGGTGATCGGCACCGGCAGCCTGTCCGGCTACTTCCGGGACCTGCGCAACCCGGCCGCCTCGAACCTGCGCAGCGGTCCCGGCGCGGACCGGGTCGGCGGCGAGCACTTCGTGGGACCGGACGACCAGCCGTTCTCCGACTCGCTGATCGTCGGCAAGACCGCGTACCTGATCACCGACGGCGACACCTTCAACGGCCAGGACGTGCACGGGATCGGCGAGGACAAGGCGATCGCGCTGTTGTGGGGCGTGCAGAACTCGCTCACCGAGACCGCGGACTTCCGTGACCTCGGGGTCGCGCTGAACACGGTGTGCGCCAACAACGTCAAGACCGGAGTGGCCGGTACGACCGCCTCGGACTGCGACCAGGTGGCCAAGGCGGTGACCGCGACCCAGCTGCTGCCGGGTTCAGGCTCGTAGCAGCCATCTCAGCGGGCGCGGTCCCTCCCCCTCCAGGGGCCGCGTCCGCTTTTCTACCGGCATGAACCTCTGCCGCGTGGTCATGGGGCTCGCCCGATGTGCTGCCCTTTTGGTCACCCTGGCGCGGACCGGTTGGCCATAACGTGATCAGGCCTCACTTATCCGCTTTGCCAGGAGTGGTCATGTCGTTCCGCTTCACGCTGCCCGATGCACCGATCGCGGCAGCGTCGGCCGACATCGGGCACGTGGGGGTGGATCTCGCGCTGACGTTGAACGGGCAGGTGCAGGTCACTTCACCGTCGATGGCCGAGGCCCATCCGGTGCTGGACCGGATCAGCGAGGGCGTGTTCGTCAGCGGGCTGGGCACCGAGGTGCCAAGCGTGACGTCGACCGCGAAGCACAAGTTCACCCAGGACGGCACCAAGTTCCTCGGGCCGTCCACGATGGTGTTCACCGGCGGCAGCGTGATCGACTTCTCCGAGGACGGGATCTCGGTCAGCGGTGAGGTGTCCTACCAGCTGGCCGTCACGGTCGCCCCGCACAACCGGGAACCGGTGGCGCATCCCGACGCTGCGGCGTGGTTCTCCCGCAACGGCGGGACCCTGGCGTCGATCGGCGCGATCGTGCTGATCGGCCGCAGCGTCAGCGTCGGTTAGGGCGTCTCCCACACCCTTCGCGGCTGAGTGCGCACGGGCGGCTGCTCGGGGACCATCGGCACGCTGACGTTCATCACGAACGCGGCCCGCGCGGGCATCCCCAGGCTGGTCCACAACGCGCCCGGCCCGGTGCTCGCGATCCGCAGGAAAATCGGCTCGTTCGTGGTCGCCGCAAGGGAATCGGACATGCAGTCGGCCGGCAACGTGCCCGCGAACATCGCCGTGCGCAGCGCCCGGTCGAGCAGGCGGTGCTCCTCGTGGATCTTCTCGGCCCTGGCGGTCACCAGATAGGACAGCTCACAGCGCCGGACCGAGTCCCGCTGAGCCGGGACATTCGAGTCGTCGTGCAGCCCGAACAGGAACAGGTCGATGGTGTTCGACGGCCGTTCGGTCTGCCAGGTGGGCTTCGGCGGATCGAGCCGGACCACCGTGCCCTCCGGCATCCGCCGGCCGAGCAGCCGGCACAGCGCGTCGTCCACCTCGGTGATCACCCTACGAGTGTCCTAGCCATGTCCCGGCCCACCAAGGGCTTGCGGCCCGCCTCATCGGGACACACACCCTGCCCTTTCGGGCGAGAGGCGTGTCTTTGGTGGTATTGGGGTGTCTGGGTGGGGCTCGGGCCAGGGCATGCCTTTTGCCCAGGTTGTCGGGGTGGGATCCGTTGTCCCGCAGGCAATGGCTCCACTCCGGTCGGAAGGGGCCGCTGTGCGTCCCGGAGTGGCACTCGTGCGCGCGTGCGTCCGGCCCCGACCGGGGGTGTCCCGAGCGGGGCCGGAAAAGCGTTGCCAGTGTTCAGATCAGGCCCTCGCGCAGGGCGTAGGCGACCGCGTGCGAACGGTTACGGAGCTGGAAGCGGTTCGTCACGTCGTGCAGGATGCTCTTCACGGTGCGCTGGGAGTAGCACAGCTGGTCGGCGATCTCCTTGGTGGACAAGCCGTTCGCGACCAGCTTGAGGACCTCGGTCTCCCGGTTGGTGATCCCGGCGAGGTGCAGGCCGCGGGGCTCCAGGACGTGCCGCTGCAGCCGCGAGACCCGGTTGAGCAGGCGGCCGAGCAGGTCGGGGGGCAGTGCGCCCTCGCCCGCGGCGGCGGCCTTTACCAGGCGCACCAACACATCGGGGGTGGTCTCGGACCGGCGTGCGACCGCGCACACGCCGCCTTCCACCGCCGTCAGGATCTCGGTGTCCTCCAGCTCGCCCGCGATCAGGACGATCCGGGTGAACCCGCGGACCTGGAGAGTGCGCAGCAGCTGGCTGCCGCGCTCGTCGAACCGGTCGGTGACGACCAGGGCGACGGCTTCGGGTGTCGCGGCGTCCTCGTCGACCAGCCAGACTTCGGGACGGGTGCGGAGTGCCATGTGCACCCCGTTCTGCAGGATCGGGTCGGTGGCGCGGACGATGACCGGCGTGCGGCGCTGCTCGTGCATTTCTCTTTCTCCCCGCTTTTTCCGGACGTCCCCATTCGCCCGGCACTGCTCTGTGATGTGTACGGACAGACTGCCCGATGGGGCGTCCCGGTCACATGGGACTGATGTCCTGTTGTTGCCCGAGTGGGCATCGCACCGAGGGGGTTCGCGCACCTAGGGTTCCACCATGGCGCAGCTGGCTGTGCACAGTCAAGAACCCTGTGTGCACAAGGGGTTTCATTGCACCGGGAAACCCGGGAAGCCGGTGAAAAACCGTCCGGGTGTCCACATGGGTGTGTCGGATCGTCCTATGTCTACTGTGGAGTGATCAGCCCAGGCCCGCGTTGCGCGCGCGGACGATCGCCTGCGCACGGTCGGCCACGTGCAGCTTGGTGAAGATGCTGGACACGTGGTTGCGCACGGTCTTGGGGGACAACGACATCGCCTTGGCGATCACCGTGTTCGACTGGCCCTCGGCGATCAGCGCGAGCACTTCCCGTTCCCGGCTGGTCAGTTCCGGGAACACCGGGTCGTTGGTGGGCGGCGGGCTGTTGAAGTAGCCCAGTACCCGGGTCGCGATGTCCGGCCCGAAGATGGCCTCGCCGCGGCCGACCCCGTGCACCGCGCGCACGATCTGGTCCTGTCCCGCGCCTTTGAGCAGATATCCGCGGGCGCCCGCGCGCATGGCGGCGAACACCGACTCGCTGTCGTCGAACATGGTCAGCACGAGCACGCCCACACTCGGCGTCTCGGTGACGATCTGGCGGGTCGCCTCGATCCCGCTGATGTCCGGCAGGTGCAGGTCCATCACGACCACGTCCGGCCGCAACGCCCTGGCCGCGCTGACCGAGTCCAGCCCGGTCGCGGCCTCGCCGACGACCTCGGTCTCCGGCACGTCCGCCAGCACCGTGCACAGCCCGAAACGGAACAACGGGTGGTCATCGACGACCAGGACCCGCAGGGGGTCCTGCTGGGCGGGCTGGGAGTCCGCGCCAGGGGGCTGGAATGTCACCGCCCTTACCCGCCTTCCTTCGGCAGGGGCAGGGTGGCTCGCACCTTGGTGCCCCCGCCGCTGCCCGCTGACACGACACAGTCGCCACCGAGTTCGGTCGCCCTTTCGCGCATTGACCATAGCCCGACACCGGTGGCGGGCTGCTCGGGCAGTCCGATTCCGTCGTCGACGACCTCGATGTGCAGGTCGTCGTCCACCCACAGCCGGACCGCGCAGGACCGGGCCGACGCGTGACGGGTGACGTTGGTCAGCGCCTCGGACACGATCCGGTACGCGGCGACGTCCACGGTCGCCGGCAGCCTCGGCATGCTTATCGGGACATCCAGTGCGATCGTGACGCCCTGGTCATCGGCTCTTGCCGAGATCGCGCTCGCATACGCGCGGATCGCCCCGACCAGCCCGATCCGGTCGAGCTCGGGTGGCCGCAGGCCGTGCGCGAGCCGCCGGATCTCGTTGATCGCGCCGTCCAGCTCCTCCTGCAACGTGCCCAGCAGCTCGCCCTGGGAACTGGCCGGGCCGATCGCCTTGCGGGTGGCCTGCAGCCCCAGTGAGATCGCGGCCAGCGTCGGCCCGACCCCGTCGTGCAGGTCGTGCAGCAGCCGCCGTCGCTCCTCTTCCCGTGCCTGCACCACGTTGTCCCGGCTGCGGCGAAGATCACGGGTCAGCCGGACGGTGTACACGGCGGCGCCCGCATGCCGGGCCACGTCGGCGAGCACGATCCGGTCCCGGCGGCCCAGGATCTCCCGCGGGGTGCGCGGCGCCACGGCCAGCTGACCGACCTGTTCACCCTGATAGCTCAACGGCAACCGGAACAACTCACCGGTGGACTCGCCGAAGGTGGCCGCCTGCTCGTAGATCCCGCTCGACTGGATCTCGATGGCCACGTACGGCAGCCGCAGCGCGGTGCCAATGGTCTCGACCAGTGCGGGCAGCATCTCGCTGGGCGTGCGGATCTGCTCCAGCCGGGTCGCCAGCGTCGTGACCACGCCGTAGGGATCGTCCCGGGCGCCGAACAACCGCTTGTTGATCAGCGACTGCAGCCGGGAGTGCAACGGCGCCACCACGACCGCCACCAGTGCCGCCGCGGCCGCCTGCTGCCACAGCTTGTCGATCGGCGGGAACAGCATCGAGAGCAAGCTGACCAGGCCGATGTAGATGCCGATCGTGCCGGCCGACAACGTGCCGTAGACCAGTGAGCGGCTGACGACGACCTCGATGTTCAGCGCGCGGTAGCGCAGGATCGCCGCGGCCACGCCGATCGGGACGGGCAGGAACGCCAGGGTGTGGAACTCGCTGGGCAGCAGGGTGTGGCCGAGGATGGCCTGCGGCAGCACGAACACCAGCACGTAGATCACCGCGCCGCCGCCGAGCGACCAGACGAGCCAGCTCATCCGGTTGCGGTCCAGGCCGTCGCGCACGTTGCGGAACCGGTAGATCAGCACTCCCACGATCAGCAGCGGATACGAGAACAGCACCGGCAGCACCGGAGACCCGAGCAGGCCGAGGCGGCCGAGCGGGTCGTCGACGAACTGCCACGCGTACAACGCCATCAGCCCGTAGAGGACCAGCACGCCCAAGTACCCGGCGATGACCTTGCGGCGGAACGGAAGTTTCTCGTACACGGCGGGGAATGCCAAGGCCATATGCAGGGTCGAGGCCCACAGCAGCATGAAGCCGAACTCGCCCGTGTACCACCGCCAGAACTGGCCGCCCGCGACCAGGTCGAGGGCCTCCAGCTGGAAGTGGGTGGACCCGCTGGTGGTGATGAACGCCAGCGCCGAGCTCAGCAGGGCCGCCTGGGCGGCGGGGTCGCGGGGCCGGGCGGTGAAGATCGCCGCGGAGACGATCAGGATCAGGGCAAGCACGAGCAGCGTCGGCCAGTTGCGGCCGACCGCCTCCGCGATCGGGTACAGCTTCAGCGTCCTGTCGACCTCGACGGTCCGGCCGTCCCGGCGCAACGAGTAGTGCATGACGTCGCCGACGTGCACGGCCGGCCCGCCCACCCCGTCGGCGATGGAGTCCCGGACGCCGCGCCCGTTGATCGCCACGACCTCGTCGCCCGCGCGGAACAGCCCGTCCGCGGAGTCCTGCTGGATGATCACGGCGCGCGCTTGTACCGCCTGGTCACCGACGTTCACGACGGTGCCGTCGGACGGACTGGTTGCCCTGCTCAGCACGCACCAGCCGGAGGCGGCCAGCAGTGCGAACGCCAGCGCAAGGCACGCGGCGGGCACGCGCCAGGACATGGACCAGATCATCCCTCATGGGTGACGCCAGGCCCAGACGCCTACCCGGACTGTTCTGTCCTTGGCACCAGACTCAGCCCCACAGCCGCGATGGCCAGCGCCGATGCCGCCACGAGGAACCACATTGCCGGTCCGGACTCGGCGACGAAGCCGGGCGGGAGCCTGTCGTTGGGCATGAGGATCCGGAACCAGTCGAGGACGCCGACCGTGACCGCGCACAACACCCCGGTCCCGTAGATGCCCACCAGCCGGGACAGCGGCTGCCGGGTCCGGGACAGCCGCACCGCCGCCGCGACGGCCAGCAGGCCCGCAGCCACGGCGAGCCCGAAGCCCTGCCACGGCTGTGTCAGGTGATCCACTGCCGGGGTGATCTTCATGGTCCACGTGCTGGACGTGAGCGTCTCGTACGGCGTTCGGTAGCTGTTGATCGTCACCAGGCTGCCCGCGATCGCCAGCCCGGCGGCCACGAGCCAGGCTGCGGATGCCCAGAGCCTGTTCACTCGTGCTCCTCGTAGTCGGGTTCGAGCACGCGCACGACCGGGATGCCCATCGGCGGCGTCGGGACGTCGTCCGGCGTGCGGGGCGGCCTGGTCAGCGCGATGCCCGCGACCGGCAGCAGCGCCGCCACGGCCAGCAGCCACGTGCCCGCCTCGATGTGCGCCGCCGAGTCGGCCAGCACGACGAACCGCGTGACGTCGATCAGCAGGACGACGGCCGTGCCCAGGACCAGCCCCGCACCGCCGGTCCCGATCAGCCGGGCGGTCCCGAGCGCGGTCCCGCGCAGGGTGAGCGCGCCCGCGACGGCCAGGAGAACGGCCCCGGCCAGCAGCACGACCCAGTAGAAGTGGCTCTGCGGCACGTCCCCGGGCAACAGGGTCGTCTGCCGGGCGCTGTGCAGCGTCGCCTGCTGGTTGCCGACGCGCAGCTCCAGGTAGGGGACGAAGGCGCCCGCGACCGCGAGAACCGCGGGCAACAGCCACGCGGCTCCGGCGAACCGGGTCATGCGCCCTTCTGCTCTTCGGGCTGCTCGTCGAACTCCGGCTCGAGCACGCGCACGATCGGGATGCCCATCGGCGGCGTCTCCGGGTCGGGGTCGTAGTTGCTGCGCTTCGGCACGATCATCAGCACCGTCCCGGCGATGCCGACCACCGCGGACGCGATCAGCAGCCACATCCCCAGCCCGCTGCTGACCAGGGCGTTCCGGTCCTGTTCCATGGTGTCCTCGAAGAGCACCTTGAGCAGGAACAACGTGGCTGTGGTGCCGATGACCACGCCGGTGGCGCCGACGCCGATCAGCCGTGCCGCCAGCACGGGCGCGCTGGCCGGGTGCAGCCGGGTCGAGGTCAGCGCCAGCACCGCGGCGATCACGACCAGCACCGCGCCCACCACGATCGTCACGCCGAAGTCCGGGAACAGGATCCCGGCGTCGTCACCGTTGGCTCCCCAGGCCGTGACCCCGGCCGACTCCCGGCCTAAGCGCAGCTCGAACAGCGGCGCGAACGTGCCGCCGACCGCCAGTCCCGCCGCGATCACCCACGCGCCGCCGCCGTAGAGCCGCAACCGGTTGACCGGCCACCTCGCAACCGGTCCCACCGGCTGTCCCCCTGATGTCATGGGACCAATCGTGCCACCGGCGATCCGCGAGGAGTGTGAGTTTTCGGCACGGGCGTCATAATCGCGCCCCGCCGCCCTCTTGTACTCATGCCGGCCGGCCCGAGCGAGGGCCGGGCCGGTCGGCATCGCTCAGGTAGACGCTGGTGGCGATGGTCTTCCATTCGTCCAGCAGCCGGGCCCGGCGCTGCGCGTCGCCGCCGATCATGGCGTCCAGCGCCAGGCCACGAGTGACGTTGACGGTCAGCCAGAACAGGGTCTCCAGCCGGTGTGGGGGCAGATCCGCACCGGTCGCGTCCCGGGTGAAGATGTCCAGGGTGGAGCGGGCCAGCGCGCGGTCGACCGGCAGCATCGAGCGGCGCAGCTCCTCGTCGGTGCGCGCGGCCACCCACAGTTCCATCGCCGCGATGGACAGCTTCCCGGAGAACCCGCGCCAGAGCAGTTCGATGGCCTCGGCGACGCGTTCGGGCTCGCGGGGCAGGTCGAGGGTGGCGGTGACCTCCGCCCGCAACCGGCCGACCAGGTGCTCGACCGCGGCGGCCATCAGCTCGGCCTTGGTGGTGAAGTGGTGCTGCTGCGCGCCGCGGGACAGGCCCGCGCGGCGGCAGATCTCCTGCACGGTCGTGCCCGAGTAGCCCAGCTCCACCAGGCAGTCGATGGTGGCGTCGAGCAGTGCCTCCCGGGTGCGGGTCCGGCGCTCTCGCTGGGTCAGGTGGGCCACGAAGGGCACTTTACATGCAGTCCTGCACGCATGTACATTCCGGACGGATTGTTTTCTGCTGCCGGGGAGGCGTGTGCCCATGACCAGCTGGCTGGATGAGGACCTGACCGCGTTCCGAGAGCTGGCCCGCTCGTTCTGCGAGAAGGAGCTCACCCCCAACCAGGAACGCTGGTCCGAGGCCAAGCAGGTGGACCGCGAGCTGTGGACCAAGGCCGGCGAGGTGGGCCTGCTCTGCCTGAGCATCCCCGAGGAGTACGGCGGCGGGGGCGGCACGTTCGCCCACGAGACCGTGCTGCTGCAGGAACAGGCGCGGGCGCTGGACGACGCGTGGGGCGTGTCCGTCCACAATGGAATTGTCGCGCACTACATCCTCAACTACGGCACCGAGGAGCAGAAGCGGCGCTGGCTGCCCAGGATGGCCTCCGGCGAGCTGGTCGCGGCGATCGCGATGACCGAGCCGGGCACCGGATCCGACCTGCAGAGCATCAAGACCAAGGCGATCCGCACCGGCGACAGCTACGTGGTCAACGGCGCCAAGACGTTCATCACCAACGGCGCCCAGGCCGGCCTGGTGATCGTGGCGGCCAAGACCAACCCCGGGGAGAAGGCGTCCGGCGTCTCCCTCGTTGTGGTGGAAACCGAAGGGGCGCAAGGGTTCCGGCGCGGCCGGGTGCTGGACAAGATCGGCATGAAGGGTCAGGACACCGCCGAGCTGTTCTTCGACGACGTGACCATCCCGGCCGAGAACCTGCTCGGTACCCAGGAAGGCCAGGGCTTCATCCAGCTCATGCAGCAGCTGCCGCAGGAACGCCTGATCATCGCGGTGAGCGCGGTGGCGGCGATGGAGCTGGCCGTGCAGCAGACCTTGCAGTACACCAAGGAACGGGAGGCGTTCGGGCGCCCGCTGTTCGGGTTCCAGAACACCAAGTTCACCCTCGCCGAGGCGGCCACCGAGGTCGAGGTCAGCAAGGCGTTCCTGGACCAGTGCATCACCCGCCACCTGAGGGGCGAGCTCGACGTCACCGGCGCGGCCATGGCCAAGATGTGGACCACCGAACGCCTCGGCAAGGTCGTCGACGCCTGCCTGCAGCTGTTCGGCGGCTACGGCTACATGAACGAGTACCCGATCGCCAAGGCCTGGACCTCGGCCCGCGTGCAGCGGATCTTCGGCGGCACCACCGAGATCATGAAGGAGATCATCGCCCGCACGCTTTAGCTCATCCGGGGGACCGGGATGGCCAGGCGGGTGACCAGGGTGCTCACGGTGAGGTCCCAGCGCATGGCGCCGGCCAGGCGGTCACGCAGCTCGTGGGCGTCGATGAAGGCCTTGCGGGGGTTGGCGAGCACGCGCTGGATGGCCTCGCGCCAGCGCGGGATGTCCCGGCCGGGGTCGTCGACGACGTCCACGATGAACGGGTCCGCGTCCTCGCCGAGGTGCGCCCGCAGGGTCTCGGCGATCCCGCTCTGGTCGCTGACCAGGATGGGCGTGCCGAGGCTGATCGCGTCCAGCGCGGCCAGGCCGAAACCCTCCACCCTGGCCGGCAGCACGAACAGCGCGGACCGGCCGATCTCCCGGCCGATCTCGAGGAAGTCCTCCTTGAACGGCCGCACGTCGAGGCGGTCGGTGGGCAGCTGCGAGATCACCAGCAGCCGTTCGTGCAGCGCGACGCACTTGTCCCGCGGCGGCCCCTGAATGAGCAGGCGCGGCCTGGGCTGGCCGGTGACCTCGGCGATCGCGGCCGACACGATGTCCAGGCCCTTGAGCCTGATGTGGCCGGTCCGGCAGGTCATGGTGACGTTCATGTTGCGCGGGACCTCACGGGTGCGGCCCGCGTGCGTGGTCGGGATGTGCATGCCCGGGTCCAGCTGCAGCACCGGGACGCTGCCGAACCCGTCGCCGACGATGCCCTCCGCCTCCCGGGTCAGCTTCGGCCCGACCGCGGCGACCAGGTCCGCCTCGATCCCGCAGATCTCGCCCTCGCGGGCGTCGCGCGGCCGCGGGATCTCGCCGAGCTGCTCGTACGGCTCGTTCGGCGCGGAGTGCACGATCAGCACCAGCTTCGAGGTCTTGAGGTACTTGCGCGCGTACGTCCAGGCGACAGAACCCGTCACCACGTCGTGCCCGACGACGACGTCCGGCTGGGAGTCGAGGACGGCCGCGGACGGCAGGTAGAAGTTCGGGCCCGCCGGGGTCCGCTCGGCCATCCGCAGCGTGACCCCGAAGCTCTCCGCGTCCCGGCGCTCCTGCTGCGACGCGCGCTCCACCAGGCAGGTCGTGCGGTGCCCGGCCTGCGCGAACGCGATCGCCAGGGCGCGGTTGAACTTGGAGATCGCCCCGCGGGCCGGCGACCAGCGGTCGCAGATCAGCAGCACGGAGGGCCAGCGGCCCTCGCCCAGCACGGGGATCGTCGGGCCGGGCAGTGTCGTTGGAGCGGTCATGGGGTGCCTCCCCAGCCGTCAGACGCCGTAGAGGCGTTCGTACTTCTCGAGGATGGCCAGGGTCCGGCCGCGCATCCGGCGCCCGGCCCGCGCCCGGGCGGCGGCGGCGATCTCGTCCGGCCGGTAGTCCAGCCAGCGCAGCACGTTGAGGCCGATGCTGATCACGTCGATCGCCTCGTTGGCCGCGGCGTCGCGGTCACCGCTCGCGAGATGGGCCCGCAGCTCGGTGAACTGGTGGCCGGCCGCGGCCTCGAAGTGCTTGAGCGGCTTGGCCGTGACCTGCTGGTGCGCCTCGTCCCAGGCGTCCCAGATGTCCTGGAAGGGGCCGAGGTCGCGCGTCGGCTCGGGTCTGGCTGTCATGACACCTCCCACCCTCTGTGTAGAGTATTACACGTTGAGAGATGGAATCGAAGACTGAACAGTGGCGATTTTTCGAAGAGCAGCCACGTCTCGAAGGATGATCTTGCGCCGGCCGG
This sequence comes from Actinocrispum sp. NPDC049592, assembly GCF_040675465.1. NCBI lineage: Bacteria > Bacillati > Actinomycetota > Actinomycetes > Pseudonocardiales > Pseudonocardiaceae > Actinocrispum > Actinocrispum sp. NPDC049592. The sequence goes on from NZ_JBFAPA010000013.1 coordinate 189,579, forward strand.
TGGTGACCACGTTCTCCTCGCGCAACCGGCCCAGCTCCTTGGCGACCGCGTCGCGCGAGGCGCCGATCCGGCCGGCCAGGTCGCGCTGGGTCAGCGAGCCGATCTCCAGGCCGTGCTCGGTCGGCATGCCGACCTCGGTGCCCAGGTCGAGCAGCCAGCGGGCCAGGAGATACCGGACGTCCAGCCGGGCGGTGACCGCGCGCTGGTCGGACTCGCGGCGGCGGCGCACCACGGCCCGGTACATCACCGGCCAGAGCGAGTTCTCCTCGACGAACCGGACCAGGTCCTCGGCCTTGATGTCGTAGCCGGTCACCTCGGTCATCGTGGTCACCGTCTCCGAGCGGACCTCGCCGAGCAGGGCACCCTCGTCGCCGATCAGCTCGTCGGCGCCGCGCGCGATCAGCATGACCTCCTCGCCGTCCGGCGCGGTCTGGGTGATCTTGACGCTGCCCGACCGGGTCAGCAGGGCGGAGTGGGACGGCTGGCCCTGCCAGAAGATCGTCCGTTCGGGTGGGAACGACACCCACGTACCCGCGGCGTACAGGTCTTCGCGCTGCTGTTCGGTCAGCAGCTGCAAGACGTTGAACGGGGTGTCGTCAGTCATACTCTTCAATGTAGTATTCCACATAGCAGTGTCGCCAGTTCGGCATTCACTGAACAAACTGAAGATCGTGGCTGGTAGTGACTCATGCACGGGAGCGCTTATCCGAAGAGTGCGAGAATGCCCCCGTTCAGGGAGGTCCCCTAATGGGTGACTACGGGGTGTGCCTGGATGCGCTGGAACGGGTTGCCCCCGTAGAGTGAGTCCGGCCGGTTTTGCGTACCGGGGGAGGGCAGGAACTCGCCCGGGTTGACAGCCTGGCGGAGTGCGGAGCGGACGGAGTCGAGCCGGTGAACGCGAAGAAGATAGTCCTGCTGGCGGTGGTGGCACTGCTGGTGTTCTACCTGATCACCCAGCCGACGCAGTCGGCGAACGCGGTGCAGACGGTGCTCGGCTGGCTGCGCGAGGGCGCGGACGCGATCATCACGTTTGTCAAGCAGCTGTTCGCTTAGTGACGCTGGGTCACAAGTGCTGCCGTCGGGCGATCCATATTGGACCGTCCGGGTGGATTACCGAAGAAAAGTCCAGGTGGCGAGATTGATGAAGGTTCTCCTCTAGCGTCTGGAGGGCGCGCCACCCTACGGTCTTCGGCAACGAGTGATCATCGCCCCCAAAGGAGGCACGGATGGTCGACGACCACGGGGTCGACGCACTGGTTCGGCAGTGGACACAGGAGCGTTCGCAAGACGCGGAAGCGGAGGAGATCAACCGCATCGCCTCGACCTGGCTGGCCGAGGGACCGGTAACCGTTTCCCAGCCTGGGATCCCGGGTCAGCGGTCCAAGGGTGGCGCCAAGTCCTGGGTGGCCGTGCAGTCGGCCGATCCGGCGTACCTGGACGCGATGAGCAAGCGGCTGCCTGGGGTGCCGCAGGACCTGATCGCCTCGGCGGCCGGGTACTGGCAGATGGTGGGCGGCCTGGCCGAGGCCGAGCAGTGGTGGGACGCGGGGATCAGCCCCCTCGACCAGCGCGCCCTGGACTACCGGGCGGCCGGCCTGGTGCCGTCGGACCTCAGCCGCAGGCTGGGCCCGCTGACGGTGCTGGAGCACCTCCGCCGGGGCAGCGCGCCCGCGTGGTGTGTGGCTCGTCTGCAGCGGCAACAGCGAAACGGCGTGGCGTAAGCCACCCGAAGGTGTACGTAACGGCCGGGCAGCCCTCGTCGTTGACCACCCGTGGCGGTGGTTGAACGAGGGCGCAGGCTGCTGGGGCGGTTGGCACTGGTCCTGCTCGTACTGGGGATGGCCGGTGCCGGCGTCTGGTCGCTGAGCACCTCCTTCGTGCCCGAGGCCAGCCCGGTCACCACCGAGATCCCCGCTCTGCAGGTTCCCGCGGCCCAGGTCGAACCCGGTGCGGTGGCGCCTGTGCAGGTGCAGGACGTACCGAAACCCCAGGGCGCCGCGGGCACGGACCCGCTCACCGCGTGGGCAGGCCGCGTCTCCGCCGTGACCGGGGTCCCGGCGCGGGCGCTGATGGCCTACGGCAACGCTGAGCTCGTGCTGCGCTCGACCACCCCCGGCTGTCACCTGTCGTGGGCGACGCTGGCCGGGATCGGCCGGATCGAGTCCAACCACGGCCAGTTCGGCGGTGCCCAGCTGGGCGCGGACGGGCGTCCATCCAAGCCCATCGTCGGTGTCCCGCTGGACGGATCCGTGGGTGTGCAAAGGATTGCGGACACGGACGGTGGCCGGTACGACGGCGACGCCTCGCTGGATCGCGCGGTCGGACCAATGCAGTTCATCCCCTCCACCTGGAACAAGTGGGCCTCCGACGGCAACGGCGACGGCCGCGGCGACCCGCAGCAGATCGACGACGCGGCCCTCGGCGCCGCGCGGTACCTCTGCGTGGGCGGCCGGGACATGGGCTCGCCCCAGGGCTGGTGGGCCGGTGTGCTGTCGTACAACAACTCGGTCCCCTACGGCCAGAAGGTGTTCGGCCTCGCCGACGGGTACGCCCGCGCGGCTCAAAAGGCTTGATGTGTTCGGCGTCACTCAGGTGACGGGTGTTAGCGTCGGGGTGTGCGTGGCAAGCGGGTGACGGCACGCGGGTTGCTCATCGCGGCGACCTGCGTGGTGAGCCTGCTCGGCGCCTGTGCGCTCGCGTGGTGGCAGTGGACCCGGTTCTCCTCGGCGAGCGGCACCTGGCAGAACCTCGGATACGTCCTGCAGTGGCCCCTCTTCGGGCTGTTCCCGGCGTTCATGGTGTGGCGGGTGCGCCGGCTCAAACAGCGGGAGCGGACCGAGGTCAGGGCGGAACCCGCGGCCACTCCCGTGAAACCCGTTGCCCCGGTCGTGGTGCACGAGGACGACGACGAGCTGACCGCGTACAACCGCTACCTGGCCGAGCTCAACGCGAAGGACCAAGCCTGATGACCGCCCCAGACCCCGCCGTGTCGACCAATGAGGAGAGCCCGGCCCGTGACGCCGCGGCCCCCGGCCTGACCGGCGCGCTGTCCCGCTACCGCATCGCCGCCTACGTCGTCGGTGTCGGCCTGCTCTGCCTGTGCGCCGCGATGGTGCTGAACTACGGCTTCGACCAGCCCCAGTACAGCAAGATCGTCGGTCCGGTGCACGGCTTCCTGTATGTGGTCTACCTCGCCCTGACGGTCGACCTCGGCCTCAAGGCCCGCTGGCCGATGACCCGCACCGTGCTGATCCTGCTGGCCGGCATGGTCCCGTTCGTGTCCTTCATCGCCGAGCGCAAGGTCACCCGGGAGCTGACGGGGGCGCCTGAGCAGACGCCCCCGCGCGCGGCTAGCGAAGGCTGATCGGCGGGACGGTCGACCCGCGCAGGGTCAGCTCGTCGATCGTCTTCGGCCGGTAGGGCAGGGTCGCGAACCGCTCGGCCATCCGCCGCACCGGGTTGTCCAGCGCTGTGTCGTCTGGTTTGGTGCCGAAGAAGAACGCCCACTCGTGCTCGTCCGAGCCGAAGTACACCGGCGTGCCGAAGACCTGCTCGAACCGGCGCCAGCACTGCACCAGCGTGGCGTTGCGCCACAGGGTGGGGCAGCCGCCCTGGTAGGCCACGACGCCGCCGGGGGTCAGCAAACCCTTGCACAGCTGGAGGAACTCCTCGCCGTACAGCCGGTTGTGCTGGGCGTCGGTGCCGTCCTGCTCGTCGGGGAGGTCGACCAGGACGATGTCGTAGCGCTCAGCCGACGTGCGGATGAACTCCCACCCGTCGGTGTAGTGCACGCGGATCGGACCGTCGCCCTGTTCCGCCGAAGCGAGCGCGGAAGTCGTGTAGCCGTACGGCAAGTGCTGCGCGCACAGCTTGACCGCCTGGGTGTCGATGTCCACGTGGTCGACCACCGAGGCGCCCGCCTCGACGGCCATCTCGCAGACGACGCCCTCGCTCGAGCCGACCACGAGCACCCGGTTCAGGTTCTCCGCCAGCAGCAACGCGGGCACCATCAGCGCCTCGTGGTAGACGAGCTGGCTCAGCTCGGTGCTCTGCCGTTCGTTGTCGCAGAACAACGACACGCCCTGGGCGGTCTTGCCGATCACGACGTGCTGGAAGGCCGTCCGCTCGTCGGCGAGCACGTCGTCGACCTGCCAGACACGGGTCAGTCCGGCCCCGACCGGCTCCTCGATCCTCACCGGTCCTCCTGTCCTCTTTGGATGGTGTTCGTCCGGGCGATGCTCGGTCCGAGCATGTCCCGCAACAGGTGCACGGCCAGTTCCGGGTCCGCGCGCCTGCCGCAAGTGAACACGTCGACGAACACCGCGCCCCGCTCGGGGTACGAGTGGATGGACGCGTGCGACTCCGACAGCAGCGCCAGCACGGTCACGCCCTGCGGCTCGAACTGCTTGTAGGTCATCGAAAGGACCGTCGCGCCGGCCTCGTTCAGCGCCTTTTCCAAGCTGTCACGCAGGAACTGGGAGTCGTCCAGCAGCTCAGCGGGCACACCCTCGAACTCCGCAAGCACGTGCCGCCCGGCGAACTCGCCGACCTCATCCGGTTCCTCACCGACGAAGTAGGTGCGCAGCGGCGGGAAACCGTTGAACGCCACCGAGGAGTAGCTCTGGGTGTAGGCGCCGGTGCACAGGATGTCCACCAGGTCGCCGGCCTGCAGCGCCAGCGGCAGCGAGTAGGGAGTCCGTTGGTACATCACGTCATCGCCGTCACACGTGGGCCCGGCGATGATCACCGGCCCGCCTTCGGTGCCGTCGTGCGGGGTGCGGAACTCGTAGGCGATGGCCTCGTTCTCCGTCTCGGCCATCCCGCTGTAGCGCCCGATGTCCAGGTACACCCAGCGCTTGGGGTCCGCTTCGGACTTGCGCGAGACCTGCACCACCTCGGTGCGGATCAGCCCGGCCTCGGCGACCAGCGCGCGCCCGGGCTCGTAGGACAGCTCCGGGGCGACCGGGAAGTGACGGGCGATGGACGCGTGGATGGCCGCCGCGTAATCCGCCAGTGGCGGGGGGTTCTCGCGGTAGCGGCCGGGCAGGCCGCCGCCGATGTTCAAGCCCCGCAACGTCACCCCGCGCTCGGCGACGGCGGCGGTCACCGCGGCCGCGGCGGCGATCCCGGCGTCCCACGCGGCCGGGTCGAGGTGTTGGGAACCAACGTGAAACGCGACACTTTCGGCGTCAAGCCCCAGTGCCGCCGCCTGGACGAGCAGCTCGGCCGCCATTTCCGGGGCACACCCGAACTTCTGGCCGAACGGGGTGAGCGAGCCGGGGCTGTCCACCAGGATCCGGCAGGACACCGTCGAACCCGGGGCGTAGCGGGCGATGTTGGCCAGGTCGGTGCCGCTGTCGAAGGTGAACCGGCGGACACCGGCGCGGAACGCGTAGTCGATGTCCGAGGCCTTCTTCAGGGTGTTGCCATAGGAGATCGTCTCCGGGCGGGCGCCCTGGTCGAGGCACAGTTCGATCTCCTCGCGGCTGGCCACGTCGAACCCGGCGCCCACCTTGGCGAGCAGCTTCACGATCTGCGCCGCGGGGTTGGCCTTGACCGCGTAGAACATCCTCGCTTCGGGAAAGGTGTCCCGCAGCCGGGTATGGCTTTCCCGCACCGTGTCAAGGTCGATCACAAGGCACGGGGTCGGGGGTCTGCGGTCGTCGAGGAACGCCGTACAGCGTTCGGCCGCGAGCGGGAGGACGTCGATCACCGCGAGAGCATAAGTCCCGCGCCCGCGCGACTCGAAGGGGACTCCGTCAGGATTAACGCTACTCGTGCCCCCGTTCACCCATAGGAACTAGGCGACGGACGTATAGCGTCCCTTGAAGCGCAACAACGGCTGCGGCTCGGCGTGGTGGTCGATGTCCAGCGGTGCCCCGATCAGAGCAATGTGGTCGCCTACGGTCAGCCGTTGCGCGGTGCGGCAGCGCAGGCGTACCGGGGCGTCCAGCAGGTTCGGTAGTCCGTCCACATCGGACTCCCAGCGGGTGGCCGGGCCGAACCGGTCGGCGTCGGTGCGCGCGAACAGGTCCGCCAGCTCGGTCTGGTCCGCGTGCAAAAGGTGTACGGCGAAGTGTGAAGCCGTTGACAGCGCGGTGAAAGCCGAGGCGCCGGTGCCGATCCACAGGCCCACCAACGGTGGTTCCATGCTCACCGAACCGAACGAGCTGACCGTGAGCCCGACCGGCCCCGGCGCCGTGACAATCGCGACGGCGGCCGGGTGGTGCCGCAAGGCAAGGCGAAGCTCGTCCCTCATGACAGGAACCCACTTTCCTTCAGTACCTTGGCCGCCTCGGCGTCGACGTCACCGTTGAAAACGGACTCGTTGAGGAACAGGCCCTGGCCGGGCACGCTGAGCCCGAGCTCGGCCAGGACCGGCTTGAGGTGCACCTCGACGGCCAGCGCGTGCCGGTCGCTCGCGGCGACCAGCAGCGGCACCGCGGTGATGCCGCGCAGCGAACCCGCGCCGAAGCGGTCCAGGAAGGCCTTCAGCAGGCCCGTGTAGCTCGCTTTGTAGGTCGGCGAGGCAACCACGAGGACGTTCACGCCCTTGACGTCCTCGACCGCCTGAGCCACCCGTGCGCTGGTGTGGTCGAACAGCTCCCCGGCGAACTCCGCCAGGTCGATCACCGGCCCGTCCGTGCCGGGCAGCGCGGACCGGATGGCGAGCGCGGCCCGCAGGGTGCGGGACGCCGGTTTCGGGTTGCCGACGAGTACTCCGATGACCGTCATGCTCCGAGCATGGAAACCCGGGCGGCCAGGGTCAACGCTGTCCAACGAGTGGGAAACGATTTCCGCCTGGCCGGGATCGCCCGGGTTAGGCTCCCGGCCACTATGACCGAGATCATCACCCGCGACCGGGTCGCCGGATACAGCGTCGGATCGCTGGTCACCGGCGCGTTCGGCACCGTGCCGGGGCTGCTCCTGCTGCCGTACCTGACCGACTCGCTCGGTGTCGGCGCGGCCGCCGCGGGCCTGCTGGTGCTGCTGCCGAAGGCATGGGACGTGCTGTTCAACCCGGTCGCCGGGCGGATCAGCGACCGGATCGGCCCGCGCCGCCCGCTGATGCTGCGCGGCGGGATCGGGGTCGGCCTGCTGTTCGCGCTGATCTTCGCCTGGCCGGGTGGCGGCGGCACCTGGGTGGAGATCACCTTCCTGTTGTGCGCCACGGCTTACGCGCTGTTCCAGGTGCCCTACGTGGCGATGATGGCCGAGATCACCACCGACTACCACCAGCGCACCCGGCTGATGACCTGGCGGATGGCGGTGCTGGCGCTGGCGATCCTGATCTCCGGGGCGGGCGCGCCGGCCATCCGCAACGCCACCGGCGGCTACCAGGTGATGGGCATCGTGTTCGGCGCGCTGATCGTGGCCGGGACGTTCGGCGTGTACCTGGGCACCCGCGGGGTCACGTTCACCACGGAGGCCGATCATGGTGCGGGCTGGCGGGTTCTGCTGGCCGCGGTGCGGGACTCCAGGCCGTTTCGCCGGCTGCTGGCGGTGTTCGTCATCCAGGCGATCGGCATCGGGACCGTGCTGGCCGGCGTGGACTACGCCTCCCGGGTCGTGCTGCGCGATCCGGGGCTGAACACGTTGCTGTTCGTGGCCTTCGTCGGCCCCGCGCTGGTCGTGATGCCGCTGTGGCAACGGTTCGCGGCCAGGTACGGCAAACGGGTGAGCTTCGTGGTGGCCACGCTGATCTTCGCGACCGGGATGACGTTGTGCGTGCTCGCGCGGGTGGTGCCGATCTCGGTGTCGGTGGTGTTCGGCGGGATCGCCGGGATTGGCTACTCGGGGATGCAGGTGTTCCCGATGGCGATGCTGCCAGACGTGATCACCGCGGAGGAGCAGCGCACCGGCGCCCGGCGCGCGGGCCTGTTCTCCGGGGTCTGGACCGCGGGGGAGACCCTCGGGCTGGCGCTGGGACCGGGCGTGTACGGGCTGATCCTGTCGATCGGCGGGTACGTGTCCAGCACGGACGGGTCCGCGGCGCAGCCGGAAAGCGCTGTGGTGGCGGCATTGCTCGGCTTCTCGGTGGTGCCCGCGGCGATCGCGCTGGTGTCGTTGCCGTTGCTCACCAAGAAGGTCGAGGTCAGCGCGTGATCCCCGCCGAGGACGTTCTCGCTCAGCTGCGCGCCCTGCGCTCGGCCGACCTGCCGACTCACGGCGGCCGGACCATGGCGTACGTCTACGACAGCGGTCTGGCCTCGCTGGATGAGCTTGGTGCGGCGGCACATGCGCTCGCGTCGTCGACGAACGGCCTTGACCCGACGGCGTTTCCAAGCCTGCTGCAGATGGAGAACGAGGTCGTCGCGACCGCCGCGACGCTGCTGAACGGCGGCGCCGGGCAGGTCACCTCGGGCGGGACCGAGTCCTGCATGCTCGCCGTGCTGGCCGCCCGCGAGGCCCGGCCGGACGTCGAGCGTCCGTCCATTGTGCTCCCGGTGACCGCACACGCCGCGTTCCACAAGGCCGCGCACTACTTCAAGATTCGGATCATCGCGATTCCGGTCGGCCCGGACTTCCGGGCGGACGCTGAGGCCATCCGGGCCGCGATCGACGACGACACAGTGCTTGTCGTGGCCTCCGCGCCTTCGTACGCGCATGGCGTGGTCGATCCGGTCGCCGAGATCGCCGCTGCCGCAATGGAACGCGGTGTCCGCTGCCACGTGGACGCCTGCATCGGCGGCTGGGTCCTGCCATACTTCAAGCGGCTCGGCGTCGACGTGCCGCCGTTCGACTTCACCGTCCCTGGCGTCACGAGCATCTCGGTCGACCTGCACAAGTACGCCTACTGTCCCAAAGGCACGTCAGTCCTGCTGCACCGGAATGCGGATCTCCGCCGGTCCCAGTACTTCGCGAGCGCGGCCTGGCCGGGCTACACGATGCTCAACTCCACCATGCAGTCCACTCGTTCCGGTGGTCCGATCGCGGCCGCCTGGGCCGTCCTGAAGCATGTCGGCGACGAGGGTTACCTTGCCCTGGCTGAGAAAACCCTCGCCGCCGTCCGGGAACTCCGTGCCGGCATCGAGGATCTGGGCCTGAAGATTCTCGGCGACCCGATCTCGACCCTGCTGGCACTGTCCTCATCGGACAAGGACCTCTTCGCGGTCGCCGACCAGATGCGCATCCGGGGCTGGTACGTCCAGCCGCAGTTCGCCTTCCAGAACTCGCCGACGAACCTGCACCTCACCATCACCGCCGCCAACCGGGGCAACGAACAGCAGTTCCTCACTGACCTCAAGGACTCCCTGACGGAGTCCACGCCGGTCGAGGTCGACCTCGCCCTGCTCGACGGCCTAGACCCGGGAACTCTCACCGCGGCCCAGTTCGACACCCTGCTGGCCACAGTGGACCTGAGCCGGGGCATGGCCGCGGTGAACGCCTTGCTGGAAGCCGCCCCCGCGGCCCTGCGGGAGCGGCTCCTGATCGAGTTCCTGGGCCGGATGTACGGCTAGGCGCCGATCCCGGTCAGGGAACGGACCTCCATCTCGGCCTGCTTGGCCTCGTCACCCTTGTCCCGGCTGAGGATCGTGCCCAGGAAGCCGAGGACGAACGACACCGGGATGGAGATGATCCCCGGGTTGCTCAACGGGAAGACCGCGAAGTCCACGCCAGGGAAGATCGACGTCGTGCTGCCCGAGACCACCGGCGACAGGAACACCAGCACCAGGCAGGACATCAGCCCGCCGTACATGCCCCACAGCGTTCCCCTGGTGTTGAACCGTCGCCAGAACAACGAGTAGAGCAATGTGGACAGGTTCGCCGAGGCCGCGAACGCGAACGCCAGCCCGACAAGGAAGGCGACGTTCTGCCCGTTGGCCATGATGCCGCCGACGATGGCCAGCCCACCGACGAACACCGCGGTCAGCCGGGCCACCCGGACCTCGGCCACCGGGTTGGCCTGGCCGCGCTTGAAGATGTTGGCGTACACGTCATGCGCGAAAGAGGCCGACGCCGTCAGCGTCAGACCCGCGACCACGGCGAGGATCGTGGCGAACGCCACCGCGGAGACGATGCCCAGCAACAGGGTTCCGCCGATCTCGAACGCCAGCAGCGGGGCCGCCGAGTTCTCCCGGCCGGTCGCGGCCAGGATCCGGTCGGACCCGACCAGCGCCGAGGCGCCGTACCCGATCACCAGCGTGGCCAGGTAGAACACCGCCATGGTGGCGACCGCCCAGATCACCGACCGGCGCGCCTGCACCGCGTTGGGCACGGTGTAGAACCGCATCAGCACGTGCGGCAGGCCGGCCGCGCCCAGGACCAGGGCCAGCGCCAGGGACACGAAGTCCAGTTTGGACGTGCCGCTCTGGCCGAACATCCCGCCCGGGTCGAGCACCTTGGTGCCGCGGGCGTTGTTGGCGGCGGCCTGGTCGAGCAGCGCGGAGATGTCGAAGCCGAACTTCCCCAGCAGGAACACGGTCATCAGCGCCACGCACAGCACCAGGATCGAGGCCTTGATGATCTGCACCCACGTCGTCCCGCGCATGCCGCCGACCAGCACGTACAGCATCATCACCACGCCGACGACGGTGATCACGATCGCCTGCCCGCCGCGGGTGTGCACGCCCAGCAGCAGGGCGACCACACCGCCCGCGCCTGCCATCTGGGCCAGCATGTAGAACAACGAGATGACCAGCGTGGATGTCGCGGCCGCGGCGCGCACCGGCCGCGCGCGCATCCGGTAGCTGAGCACGTCGCCCATGGTGAACCGGCCGGTGTTGCGCACCAGCTCGGCGATCAGCAGCAGGTTGACCAGCCAGGCCACCAGGAAGCCGATCGAGTAGAGGAAGCCGTCGTAGCCGTGGATGGCGATCGCCCCCGCGATGCCGAGGAACGAGGCGGCCGACAGGAAGTCGCCGGACAGCGCGAGGCCGTTGCGGCCGCCGCCGAACGCCGACCCGGCGGTGAAGTAGTCGGCGGTGTTGCCCTTGGTCCGGTTGACCCGCGCCACGATCACCAGGGTGACCAGCACGAACGCCCCGAACACCGCCATGTTGAGGACCGGGCTGCCGATGTCGCTCATACCGACTTCACCGCGGCGACCTGCGGGTCGATCCGCCTGCGGGCGAACCGCCGGTACCACAGGGTGATCAGCAGGGTGGTGACGAACTGCGAGACGCCCAGCAGCAGGCCGACGTTGACCGAGCCGAACACCCGCCTGCTCATGAAGTCGGTCGCATACGCGGCGAGCACGACGTACCCCAGGTACCAGAGGAAGAAGAGCAGGCTGACCGGGAACACGAACCTCCGGACTCTGGACCGCAGTTCGGCGAATTCCCGGCTCTGCTGTATCCGGACGAAGTCGGGCCCTTCTTGATGGTGTTTATTGCTCGTTTCGCTGATTCTCACAAAGCTGGCCGAGGGTGTTCGGCCGGACCAGTGCGTCATATGTACCTTCCCGGTACGTGTATCGGCCGGGCGCCATACTAGCCACGCGCAGGCGATTGTCCAGCGGCCTGACCACTACATCGGCGCCTGGTCGCCGGTACCTTAGGGGCGATCGTCACACTTCCGAGTGAATCTTCGTGTCGCGCTCCGTATATGTCCCGGGGAGCGAAACCGGCCCGACCTCGCGGTGAGAACAACCCGATCGGGGCATAAAGCCGTCGCACGGACGTGCTCTCGGTAGTGAAATCGAGGAACTCCCTGAACGGACCATTGAGAGATCATTTTTCTGATGTACAGTCGGGGCTCCCCGAGAACCTACGGCGCAGAATAATTCGCCCCTGCACTACGCGAGTGCGCGCATTGGGAGTGTTAACGGTGATCACCACTAGACGGGCACGCTTGCTCCGGTGGCGGGACTGGCGCCTGCGCACGAAGCTCGCCGCCGTCACGTTGGTCCCGCTGGTGTTCGCGGTCGCGCTCGGCGTGGCGCAGATCGGCGGCGAGGTGGCCAGGGCCGAGTCCTACCGCCGGGTGGACCGGCTGGTGGCGCTGTCCGACCAGGTCCGCCGGACGATCGGCGGCCTGCAGGCGGAACGCGCCGAGTCGGCGCGCCTGCTCACCTCGGGCAGCGACGACCCGGGCGCCGAGCTCAGGCAGGAGTACCAGGTCACCGACATCGCCTGGGCGGCGATGAGCCGGGCCTCCGCGCCGGTCACCTTCTCCGTCCCGGCCACCTCCGCGCGGGCCGCGGACGTGAGCGAGCTGCCCGCGCAGCTGCTGCGGCTGCGCGGGCAGGTCACCGGCGGCGAGCTGGACGGCCGCGCGGTGCTGACCCGGTACACCGAGCTGGTCTCCGTGCTGCTGGGCCTGGACCAGGCGCTGGCCGCGGAGATCTCCGACCCGGCGCTGACCGGCACCGCGGGCGCCCTGCACGACCTGCAGCTGGCGAACGAGGAGATCTTCCTGCAGCAGGCGGTGATCTCGGCCGGGCTGACCCGCGGCCAGCTGACCGTCAGCGACCTGAGCAACCTGCGGTCCTCGCTGTCCCGGCTGGACGCGCGGCTGACCGACTTCCGCGCCTCGGCGAGCCCGCGGCAGCTGGACCTGTTCAACAGCACGGTGACCGGTGCGGGCGTCGAGTCCCGCGCCAAGCTGCTCAACCAGGTGCTGGAGCAGCCGGACACCCGCCCGGCCACCCCCGCGATCAACCTCAGCGACTGGCAGACCAGCTCCGCGCTGACCACCGCCGCGGTGTCCACTGTGGCCGGTGCGCTCGGCCGGGAGATGCAGGCCGAGTCCGACCGCCTGCGCAACCAGGCGAGCGACGCGGCCGGCGTGGTGTCGGTGATCCTGTTCGCGGCCATGCTCCTGGCCGCGGCCGTGATGGTGCTCGTCGGCCGTCAGCTGGTCAGCACGCTGCGCGTGTTGCGGCGCAGCGCACTCGAGGTCGCCGACCACAAACTTCCCGACGCCGTGGCGGGTCTGCGCTCGGGGGTGTTGCTGCCGCCTGAGGTCGCGCCCGTGCCGGTGCACACCCACGACGAGCTCGGCCAGGTGGCGCGCGCGTTCGATGCCGTGCAGGACCAGGCTTTGCGGCTCGCCGCCGAGCAGGCGCACCTGCGGGCCAGCTATGGCGACGTGTTCGTGAACCTGTCCCGCCGCAGCCAGGGGCTCGTGCAGCGCCAGCTGCACCTGCTCGACCGGCTGGAGCGCGACGAGGAGGACCCCGACCAGCTGGCCACGTTGTTCCAGCTGGACCACCTGGCCACCCGGATGCGGCGCAACAACGAGAACCTGATGGTGCTCTCGTCCGGCAACGAGCTCGCCCGCCGGGCCGGGCCGCCGGTCCAGCTCGCCGACCTGCTGCGCGCCGCGGTGTCGGAAATCGAGCAGTACCAACGGGTCACCGTGCAGCCGCCGCCCTCGCTGACCGTGGTCGGCTACGCGGCCCGTGACCTCGTCCGGCTCACCGCCGAGCTGCTGGACAACGCGACCGCGTTCTCCGCGCCGGAGACCAGGGTCACCATCTCCAGCCGGCTGGCCGACGACGGCACGGTCGCGATCGACGTGCTGGACAGCGGGATCGGCATGCGCGACGAGGAGATCCTCGAGGCGAACGCGCGTCTGGCCGAGGGCGGTCAGCTGGACGCGTCGGCCTCCCGCCGGATGGGCCTGTTCGTGGTCGGCCGCCTGGCCGGCCGGCACGGCGTGCGGGTGGAACTGCACGGCGGCAAGGACATCGCCGGTATCCGCGCCACCATGACGGTCCCGGCCGAGCTGCTCGCCGAGGGCGAGCCGGACCACCGGCCCAAGCGCGTCAACGGCCACCACCTGTCCACTTCGGACATCGTGCAGGCGCTGTCCTCCGGCGCCGCCCCGGCGACGACGGTGGAACAGTCCGTGCCGCAGCCGGTCGTCCGCGGCGACCTGTTCGCCACGACGAACGCGTCCGAGGAGACCGCCACCGGCTGGTGGGAACCGGTGACACCGCCGCCGCCCTCGTCCCCGTCCGCCGAGCGCGGGATCCACGAGACCACGCCGATCTTCGACGAGATGATCTCCGCCTGGTTCACCGCGGACAAGCCCGATGACGTCGGGTCCGCGCCCACCGAGACGTGGAAGTTCGAGGCGGACAAGGGTTTCGAGGCCGCGCAGGTGGTCGCGGACACGCCAGCCGGGGTCACCGCGGCCGGGCTGCCGCAACGCGTTCCGCGCGAGAAACTGGTTCCTGGCAGCATTTCCGGCGAGCAGCCGGCCACGCAGACCACCGAGGGCAGGGGCATCCGCGAGGCCGAGGAGCTGCGCTCGCGGCTGGGCGGCCTGCAGCGCGGGCTGTCCAGGGCACGCGGCGAGCAACCGCCGGTCACCGCTGCGGACAACGGCTTTCAGGCCGCCGAGCTGGCGGCCAAATCCCCTGAAGGTGTCACACCGGCGGGCTTGCCGCAGCGCGTCCCCCGGGAGAAGCTCGTACCGGGGAGCATCGCCTCGCCGCCCGGGTTCGGCGAGGGCCTGGTGCGGGGTGAGCGAGGGGCACAGGAGGTTCGGGGCCGGCTGGACGAGCTCCAGCGTGGACTGAGCAATGGCCGGCGCAGCCTCGCCGGCCGGGAGAACGGACAGGAGACTCGATGAGCTCGCCCCAGTCCCAGCCGCACCAGTTCGGCTGGTTGGTCAACGACTTCGCCGAGCGGGTCGCCGGGGTGGCGCACACGGTCGTGGTGTCGGCCGACGGGCTGCTGCTCACCGCGTCCGCGCGGCTGCCGATGGACCGCGCCGACCAGCTCGCCGCGGTGACGTCCGGCCTGGTCAGCCTGACCCACGGGGCGTCCCGGTGCTTCGAGGCCGGGCCGGTGAAGGAGACCGTGGTGGAGATGGAGCGCGGGATCCTGCTGCTGATGTCGATCAGCGACGGGTCCTCGCTGGCCGTGCTGGCCGCGCCCAGCTGCGACATCGGCCAGATCGCCTACGAGATGACCATGCTGGTCGACCGGGTCGGCCAGATGCTCACCCCCGAGCTGCGTGCGGCGCTGCAGGGCGCGCGGGGAATGACCGGGGCCGCGGTGTGAGCCGATGACGATTCACGAGGACGCCCCGCCGGGCCCGACCTTCGCCGATGTCCTCAATGGACTGACCTTCGGCCGCAAGGACGAGACCGCCGGGTCGCAGACGCCGGCCCCCTCGCCGCGCCCGGCCGAACAGCCGGTGCCGGTGCTGGTGGAGATGCCCGACGACGATCCCGCGATGGTCCGGCCGTACGCCTGGACCGGCGGGCGCACCAGGGCAGGCGCGGAGATCCGGGTGGAGGCGATGATCTCCACCACCCCCGGCCTGGACGAAGAGGGCCTCGCCCAGGTCGAGCACCGTTCGATCGCCCGGCTCTGCCGTGCCCCGCGCTCGGTCGCGGAGATCTCGGCGGAGCTGGACATCCCGTTGCAAGTGGCCAAGATCGTGCTCGGGGACATGGTCGCCACCGGACTGGTCATCGTCCACCGGACGACCGGCCTGTCCGGCGGATCGTCGCATCTCGCGCTGATGGAAAGGGTTTTGGGTGGACTCCGCCGGCTTTAGCCCCGCGCAAACAGTGATCCCGACGATGACGTCCGTGAAGATCGTGGTAGCCGGCGGGTTCGGGGCCGGCAAGACCACCTTCGTCGGCTCGGTCTCGGAGATCATGCCGTTGACGACCGAGGCGGTGATGACCGAGGCGAGCGTCGGCGTGGACGACCTCGACTCCTCCACGGGCAAGACCACCACCACCGTCGCGATGGACTTCGGCCGCGTGTCGCTGGACACCGACCTGATCCTGTACCTGTTCGGAACCCCTGGGCAGCAACGGTTCTGGTTCATGTGGGACGACCTGGTGCGGGGTGCGATCGGCGCGGTCGTGCTGGCCGACACCCGGCGGCTGGCCGACTCGTTCTCCCCGGTGGACTTCTTCGAGGAGCGCGGCCTGCCCTACATCATCGGCCTGAACTGCTTCGACGGCGAACTGCACCACAAGGTCGACGACGTGCGCGAAGCCCTCGCCGTCGACCCCCAGGTGCCGATCGTCCGCTGCGACGCCCGCGACCGCGAGTCGACCAAACAGACGCTCATCACGCTGGTGGAGTACTCCGTTGAGCGCTGGATCGCCGTCAACGGCGTCGCCGCCCACTAGTTCCCACCTATCGGCACTATCGCTCAGCGGGCGTTGGCCCTACCCTGCCGGGACATGAGGCTTCCTCACGTTCTCCTGGCAATGGTGCTGGGGGCGGGAATCGTCACTGTGCCGGCCGCCGCTCTGGCATCCGCGCCGGTGAGCTGGGCCGGGCCGTTGAGCACGCGCGGCCGCTACATCGTCGACGCGAACGGCGACCGGTTCAAGCTCAAGTCCGGCAACTGGCACGGCGCCAGCGGGACGTGGAACGGGTCCGGCGACGTCGACGACCCGGCGAACCACCACGCCGGGGAGAAGGCCGACCAGGTCCCGCTGGGCCTGGACCGCGCGCCGATCGAGTCGATCATCGACGGCTTCGCCGAGCTGGGCGTCAACAGCGTCCGGCTGCCGTTCTCCAACCAGATGATCCACGACACGCAGCCGGTGCAGCTCGCGCGAAACCCTCAGCTCAGCGGGAAAACGCCGCTGCAGGTGTACGACGCCGTGGTGGACCGGCTGACCGCGCGCGGCATCGCGGTGATCCTCAACAACCACACCAACACCTCGCGCTGGTGTTGTGGCGTCGACGGCAACGAGCGCTGGAACACCAGCCAGTCCGTGCAGCAGTGGCAGGACGACTGGTTGTTCATGGCCCGCCGGTACCGTGCGAACAAACGGGTTGTCGGCGCGGACCTGTACAACGAGGTGCGCCGCAACGTCTGGGACGACCCGAACTGGGGCTGGGGCGACGACCACGACTGGCAGCTGGCGTCGCAGCTGGTGGCCGACCGGATCCAGCTGGAGGCCAACCCGGACCTGCTGATCATCGTCGAGGGCATCAACTGGACCGGCATCCCGGTCGACGGGTTCCCGCATGGCCGCCCGACCCTGGAGCCGGTGCGCAACCTCTCGCACACGTTGATCGACTCCGGGAAACTTGTTTACTCTGCCCATTTCTACGGCTACACCGGTCCGAACCACTCGGGCGCCACCGGCATGGGCGAGACGCACGACCCGCGCTACCAGGACCTGTCGCCGCAGGAGATGCGGGACGTCATGTACCGTCAGGCTTTCTACGTCGCCGCCGAGAGCGGGCACTTCCAGGCGCCACTGTGGATCAGCGAGTTCGGCGTGGCCGGCCGGGAGAACACCGACCCGAAGTCCCGCGACTGGTTCAACCGGTTCGTCGACTATCTCATCCAGACGGACACCGACTTCGCTTTCTGGCCCCTCGTCGGGTTCCACGAGAACCGGACCGGGAATGGCTGGGCGTTGCTGCACTGGGATTCCGCGGGGAACCGGATGGGCGTGTACGACGGGGATGACTGGCGGGAACCGGCCTGGACCCGGTTGATCAACGCCCCCAGCCGGACCGGGCAGGTCCCTTCGGTCGAGCGCTGGAACATGCTGAACCTGGACCACGCGGACTTCCAGCAGTCCCGGAACGTTCGTGCGTTGGGTGACTGGGATTCCGGCGCTCGTAAGGGAGTCTGCCCCGACGGTGAGCGTCTGGCCGGGCTCAGCCACACCGGCAACCGTGGCCTGTGCACCAGTTCCGAGCCCGTCAACGGCTATGTCGTCGTCCGCGATGAGTCCTATGTGGATACCGACTGGGCGTCCGGATACACGAAGTTGCAGTGCCCGGCCAACAGCTTCCTCGTTGGCTACGCCGTGAAGGGCGCGGCGTTGGACGCCGCCTTGTGCGGGAAGACGACTTCGTTGGGGCGCAACGGGCGGACGGTGTGGTTCGACCGCGGCGACAACCGGCCCTCCGGCAACCCGGGCGGCGATTTCGCCTACGGCAACTACAAAGGACAGTGCGCCCAGGGCGAGTACGTCGCCGGAGTGGCGTACACCGGCCGGTTCGGCTCACGCAGGACTCCGGACGCCTTACTCTGTAGGGCATGAAGGACGTCATCCTCGCGGTACACGGCGGTGCGGGCAAGAAGGCACCAGCGGATCTGGAAGACGCTTACCGAGCAGGGATCGAGGAGGCCCTGCGGGCAGGTCAGCGCGCTTTGGACAACTGTGTGGACGCGGTGGAAGCGGCCGTGCTGGCGCTGGAGGACAACGAGTTGTTCAACGCCGGCAAGGGGTCCGTGTTCACCGCGGACGAGGGCCACGAGCTGGACGCGTCCATCATGCGTGGCTCCGACCAGGCCGCGGGGGCGGTCGCCGCTGTCCGAAGTGTCCGCAACCCGATCGCGGCCGCACGCTTGGTGATGGAGTCCACACCGCACGTTCTGCTGGCCGGGCTGGGCGCGGACGACTTCGCACTGAGCGCAGGTCTTGTCACCGTCACGCCCGACTACTTCTCGACCAAGCACCGCTACCAGCAGTTGATGGAGGTCAAGGGCACGGTCGGCGCCGTCGCGCGGGACACTTCGGGCGCGCTGGCCGCGGCGACCTCAACCGGCGGGATGACCAACAAGCTCACCGGCCGGGTCGGCGACTCCGCCGTCATCGGCGCCGGGACGTACGCCAACTCCGTGGTGGCCGTGAGCGCGACCGGTGACGGCGAGGTGTTCCTGCGTGGGATGGCGGCGGGCACGGTCGCGGCGCTGATGGAGTTCGCCGGGATGGACGTGACCGAGGCCGCTGCCGAGGTCGTGTTCACCCGGCTCAAGGCGCTGGGCGGGACCGGCGGCCTGATCGCTCTTGATCGAGAAGGAACCCTGGCGAGGCCCTATTCCACGCCCGGCATGTTCCACGGCTACCTGACCGCGGACGGCACCATCGGCTTCTTTGGGTGAATCGCGGTGTGACCTGTCTCGCCTGCAGGGCGGTACCGGCCGCGTTACCCTCTGGTAACTCGAGCTGAGGAGGTCAGGGATGCGTTCGCCGAAGGACTTCTTCCGGCCGTTGGCGCTGGGCGCGCCGCAGCCGGTGCGGGAGATCCCGTTCCGCCCTTCGCGTGCGCTGCACTTCTTCGACCCGGGCAACCCGAAGATGGCCGCCAAGGTGCCCGACCTGGTGCCGCAGGTGGACGTGCTGGTGGGCAACCTGGAGGACGCCGTCCCAGCGGACCGCAAGGAGGCCGCGCGGGCCGGGCTGGTGCGGATCGGCAAGAGCACCGAGTTCGGCGACACCCAGCTGTGGACCAGGATGAACAGCCTGGACTCGCCGTGGGCGCTGGACGACCTGCTGACCCTGGTACCGGAGATCGGGCACAAGCTCGACGTGGTGATCGTGCCGAAGGTCGAGGGCGCGCAGGACATCCACTACGTCGACCGGCTGCTGGCCCAGCTGGAGGCCAAGGCTGGGCTGGAGCGGCCGATCCTGGTGCACGCCATCCTGGAGACGGCGACCGGGGTGGCCAATGTGGAGGAGATCGCGGCCGCTTCCCCTCGCATGCAAGGGATGTCGCTCGGCCCGGCGGACCTCGCCGCGAGCCGGCGGATGAAGACCACGCGGGTCGGCGGCGGTCACCCTGGCTACCTCGTGCGCAGCGACCCGACCGGTGCGGACATCACCGTGGGAAGGCAGACCTACCAACAGGATCTGTGGCACTACACGGTCGCGCGGATGGTGGATGCCTGCGCCGCCAACGGGATCCTGCCGTACTACGGGCCGTTCGGCGACATCCGGGACACCGTGGGCTGCGAGGACCAGTTCCGCAACGCGTTCCTGCTGGGCTGTGTGGGTGCGTGGAGCCTGCACCCGGCGCAGATCAAGATCGCCAAGAAGGTGTTCTCGCCGTCGCCGCAGGACGTGGCGTGGGCGCGCCGGGTGATCCGGGAGATGGGCGACGGCACCGGAACCGTGATGATCGACGGCAAGATGCAGGATGACGCTACCGTGAAGCAGTGCCGGGTGGTCGCCGAGCTCGCCGACCAGCTGGCCGCCCGGGACCCCGAGCTGGCCGAGGCGTACGCCCTGGCTGAGAAGGACTAAGCGATGGCACGACGTTCGGTTCTGTACATGCCGGGCGCGAACGAGCGCGCGTTGGAGAAGGCGCGCTCGTTGCCCGCGGACGCGTTGATCCTCGACCTGGAGGACGCGGTCGCGCCGGACGCCAAAGTGGACGCTCGCAAGCGTGTGTGCGAGGCCGTGGGGTCTTACGGCACAAGGGAAGTCGCGATCCGGGTGAACGGGTTCGGTACCCAGTGGCACGAGGACGACCTGCGGGCCGCCGCCGAGGCCGGGCCGGACGCCGTGCTCGTGCCCAAGGTCAACTCCGCAGCCGAGGTGCACGCGATTGAGCGCGCCCTGGAGGACGCGCCCGACCGCACATCGATCTGGGTGATGGTGGAGACGCCGATCGCGATGTTGCGCGCCTACGACATCGCTGCAGCCAGCGAACGGCTGTCGGTGCTGGTCATGGGTACCAACGACCTGGCCAACGAGCTGCGGGCGGACCACGTTCCGGGGCGCGCGCCGCTGCTGACCGGGCTATCGCTGTGCCTGTTGGCCGCGCGGGCCGCGGGCAAGGACATCGTCGACGGCGTCTACAACGACGTGCGCGACATGGCCGGGTTTGAGGCGGAGTGCTTGCAGGGCAAGCAGTTCGGCTTCGACGGCAAGACGCTGATCCACCCGTCGCAGATCGAGCCGTGCAACCGGGTGTTCGCGCCGTCCGAGGACGAGATCGCCCGGTCCCGGCGGATCATCGAGGCCTTCGAGGAGGCTCAGCGGGACGGCCGCGGAGTGGTCACTGTGGACGGCCGGATGATCGAGAACCTACACGTGGACAACGCCCGGCGCATTCTCGCGGTGGCCGATTCGCTCAGGTAGCAACAGGGAGATCCCACACGCGAGCGCCAACGCGATGGCGCTCAGGGTGAACGGCGCGTTGACCGCACCGAACACGGCTGGACCGATGGACTGGCCGAGCAGGCGGACGAACACGACCAAGCTGGATGCCGTACCGAGTTCGTTCTCTCCCACGGTGTTCTGCACGGCCGCGACCGGAACCTGCATGAGCTGGCCGATCCCCAGTCCGAACGCGGTGACGTAGAGGAACGTCAACAGGATTGGCGTGCCCGGCTGGAGGGTCGCGCACATCGCCACGGCCGCGGCGGCGATCGCGGCGCCGATCACCGGGAAGATGCGGTAGCGGTTGAAGCGGGCGACAAGATTGCCCGTGACCAGGAGGCCGGCCAGCATGCCGAAGATCATTGGCATCATGTGCAGGGCGGTGTCGGTGGCGCCGAGCTTCTTGGTGATCCGGAAGTAGAGCGCGATGTGGAAGGACATGCCCAGCATCGCGAACCCCGCCACCAGAGAGATCGCGCTCGCGGTCTGGAACACCCGTAGTTTCAGGAGGTTCGGCGGCAGGATGGGTTCCTTCGTCCTGCGTTCCCACCAGAAGAAAGCCGCGATGGCCGCTGCTGCTAGTGCTGCGAGCCAGATGTGGTTCCACTGCAGGAACATCAGGAGGCATCCGATGCCGGCAATGATGAGCGCTGCGCCGCCGTAGTCGACTTTGAGTCCTTTGGGGACGATCTGCTTGGGCAGGCTCTTGGCTAGCAGTGCCAGGGCGATCAGTCCTAAGGGGAGGTTGATCAGGAACGCCCAGCGCCAGTTGACGCCGTCGGTGAACAACCCGCCGATCATGGGGCCCACAACCAGACCCAGCAACGCCAGGCCGCCGATATACCCCGCGTATTTCGCACGGTTCTCCGGTGGCGAGACCTGCGCGGCGATGACCGTGGCGGTGTTCATCAACCCACCCGCGCCAAGCCCCTGTACGCCACGGAAGATGATGAGCCCGGTCATGCTTCGCGCGAGTCCGCACAACAGGCTGCCCAGCAGGAACAACGCGAGCGCGAACAACATCACCTTGCGGCTGCTCGCGATGTCGGCGAGCTTGCCGTAGACCGGCCCGGTGACTCCGAGCGTGAGCATGTAGACGGTCAGCACCCACTGGCTGTCGCGGAGACCGTTGAGCGGATCCAGGTCCCTGATGATCGAGTACATCGCCACGTTCACGACCATCATGTCCGTCGCGGCGAGCAACACCGAGATCATCAAAGCGAGCAGGACCACTCTAACACTGTTAGAGACCATGTCGCCATCCTGCCTCTAACAGTGTTAGAGTGTCAACCGTGCCCCTCGAACGAGACGAAGCGGTCCGCGTCGCCCTCGACTTGCTGGACGAGGTCGGGCTGGATGGCCTGTCCCTGCGCAAACTCGCGGCAAAGCTAGGTGTTCAGGCTCCGACCCTGTACTGGCATTTCAAGAACAAGCAGGACCTCATCGACGAGATGGCCGCGCAGATGATGGCTGGGGAGGCCCTACCGCCGCCGACCTCGGCGTCCTGGGACGAATGGCTTTCGTGGATGGCCCGCAACATGCGTGCGCTGATGCTCGCTCATCGGGATGGGGCGTTGTTGCACGCCGCCGCTCGGCCTGCTGAGGGTGGGTGGGAGGCGGTTGAGGCCATTGTCGCGATGTTGCGGGCGGCGGGGTTCTCGCAGGAGGACGGCCTGCATGGGCTTGGTGTGTTGACTGACTATGTTCTGGGCGCCACTTTGGAGGAACAGGCTGGGGTTACGGCTTTTCCTGTTGAGGATCGGGTGGGGATGGGGATTGAGCTGATCCTTGATGGGATGCGTGCTCGCTTGGCCCGCGCGTGACTCTCGTCGTGGCTTCTCGGCTATGCGTTGCCTCTAGGTGGGGTTGTCCTCGCCGGACGGGCAGCGCCACCCAGAGGGGATGAGGGGCCGTGCCCTCGCCCTCCGGTATGGCCTGCCCGGAGGGAACCACATCTGTCAAGTGGGGCCTGGCTTCCAGCGTTGTGCCGGTCCGTATGGCTTGCGTGGGCGGTTGCGTTGCGTTGGCGGAGCGGCGAGTTCTTTTTGGCCCCACTTGACAGATGCGGTTGCGCAAGCGCCAGGCCATACCGGAGGGCGAGGGCACGAAGATCACGTGTGCGCTGGCGCGCCGAAGCGCTGAAGTGGGTTGCGCGTTGCGGGGCGAAGTCCTGGATGACTGTTTGGTTGTGCGTGTTGCGGGGCGGTGAGCTGGGGTGGGTCGCTGAAGTGGGTGAAATGCTTGTGCGGCAATGCTTTTCGTTCCTTTCGGCGGTAGTATGGGGGTGTGGAACTTCGTGGTGATCTTTGGCGGGTTGGTGATACCGAGATGGTGTCGCTCGCTCAGGGGATCGCGGGGGAGGTTTGGCGGTTGTATGCGCGGCTGGTGGAAGTTGTGTCGCACATGGACAATCGTGGGACCGGGACGAATCTGGGGTACTCCAATACGGTTGCGTTGCTGGTGCATGTGTTGCGGATCTCTCCGCGGGAGGCGAAGCATCTGGTTGCGCAGGCTTCGGATCTGTTTCCGGGTGTCACGCCTACCGGTTCGGTCACCGAAGCGTTGTTGCCGCAGACCTCCGCTGCGTTCGCCGCTGGCGATATCAGTTCCGAAGCTGTGGATGTCATCCGCAAGACCTTGAAGGACCTGCCGGATCTCGAGCCGGAGAAGCGGGTGCTGGCCGAGTCGGTCATGCTGGAGCAGGCTGCTGAGGACGATCCCAATGCGTTGGCTCGGTTTGGTGCGCGGGTGCGCACCATGGTCGATCCGGATGGGCCGCCGCCACCCGATCCCGAACCCGCGCGCCAGACCCAGGTCTTCAAGTACCGCGACCGCCGTGATGGCAGCCTTGAGCTGTCCGCCGTTGTCGCCGCCGAGAACGCTGGACCGCTCCGGGTGATGATCAACGAGTGCGAACGGCCCCGCCTCGGCGACACGGAGGACACCCGCACGTTCAGCGAACGTCTGGGCGACGCCTTCGCCGAGCGCATCCTCAAGCGCGCCGCGAACTGTCCGGACATGCCGATGGGGAACGGGCTGCGCACCGAGGTCGCGTTCACCATCGCCTTCGAGGACCTCAAGAAGGGCCTCGACGACCGCATCCTGGTCGGCGATGACATCTACACGACCGCGCGGGAGGCACGGCGGATCGCGTGTGACTGCCACATGTTCCCCGCAGTCCTCGGCAGCCGCTCCGAACCCCTGGACGTAGCAGTACCCGCCTACACCACCCCGGCGCACATCCGGCGGGGACTTGTGTTGCGGGACAAGGGCTGCGCCTTCCCCGGGTGCTGCAAACCCGCGAGCGTCTGCGATGCCCACCACATCCAGCATTGGGCGGACCAAGGCGACACCCGCCTCGACAACCTCGTACTCCTCTGCAAACACCACCACCGCCTCATCCACAACAGCGACTGGGCCGTCACAATGGTCAACAGACGCCCACAATTCACACCCCCCACCTACATCGACCCCCAACGCCGCCCCAGAACCAACTCCCTCCGAAGACCCCTCCCCACCGCGGCATAACAGGACACACCACGATCGTCGGCGCACCATCCACCCCGGCCGCGCCTCCGCACCTCCGCACGCCCCTGCCCTGGCGGGCCCCGCGCCTCCGCACTTCCCTGCCCAGTCCTGCCCTGCCTGCCGGTCCGCGCCTCTTGCGCATGCCCATACCCTTGCGCGTGCCCGCGCCACAGGGGTGCCCTTCGCGTTCTCTCCCTCCCTCTTGGCAGGCCATACGGGAGGGAGAGAACGCGCAAAGCAGCCCACCCCAAAGGATCCGAAGGATCCTGATCCCTTGCCCCTCTTGGCGGCCTGCCGTCCGGCGAGGACATCTTTTCGCAGCACCTACCCCACACGAGGGATACTGCTGTGAACCTCCCCGAGATGCTCAACCCGAGGAGAAGGCAGCCCGGCGTCCGCGATGGCCTTCAAGAAACCGTCACTCTGCGCGAACTCGACGGCCTCGTCGTAGGACGGACAGCCGTCGAAGACGCTCAACCCGTGGAAGGTCACCACGGAAAGGTGCAACTGCAGCGACTCCACAGGGAAGTCCTTCATCATGGTCTCGTACCCGGCCAGAATGCGCTGGGGATCGCCGGCGAAGTGGTAGGCAGTCAGATACATCTCAACGTCCTCTCTGGGTGTTTACCCCAAAGGCGTGAGATCCGCCCTCACAGTGTGAGATTCAGGGCGGCGTGAGATCCCAGGTCTGCGGTGTCTCCGGGTCGTACACACAGAACGTGCCCGTCCGCACGGAGCTCGCCAAATGCCGCCCCAGCGCCGGATGAACCTTCCCGATCCGGTCAATCGTCGCCCGGATCCGAGCAGTCACCGCCGACCGGGCCCGCTCAGCGGAAGAACCCGACCGCCGCACCCGCCCACCCAACCCATAAGCCGAGCTCAACGACGTAACAAGAGCATCCCGCTCAGCGGCGATCCGCGCCGACCGCTCCACATCCCCAGCGGAATCGGCCTCCTCAGCCGCCGCTGCGAGATCCACCAGCCGCTGCTTGTACGCGGCCCGAGCAGTGGCGTCGAGCACCTCACCAGTCGACCCCGAAGACACCACCGAACCGGCGAGATCCGCAGCGGCGATCTCCCGACCAGGCTGCGACAGCAACCGAGCGAGGTCCTGCAGGCCCTTGCTGGCGGTCAACCGGACGGTCGAACCACCGAAGCCGACCACCCACACATCCCCATCCCGCCGGAACACATTGCCGGAAGCCACCGGAGCACCCAGCAACGCAAGGAAATCACGCACCGGCCCGCGCATCACGGCGCCGATTCCCTCCACCACCTGAAGATCCGCGTACGGCTCCAGCCACTCCCGCACCTGCGCGGCCACCGGATGCGGCCCGGTCAGAGCGACCAGATCGGCGACCTGCGCGAGCATCGACAGCCACTCGGAGTCGCGCGGCGCGGCAGCCAGCAAAGGCGCCACAGTGGACAGTCGAGCGCGTGCCTCCTCCACCCGACCCGCCCTGGCCGCGATCAACGCCATGGTCACCCGAGGCCAGACACCGCCGACCTGCTCCAGCCCGAACTCCTCGATCAGGACATCCACGGCGTCCAGATCCCCCAGCTCAGTCAGCAGATACCAGCGCTGCGTGCCGGCCAGTATCGCCGCGTTGTGGCTCCCCGCCTGGCGTCCCAGTTCCTCGGTCTGCGCAAGGAAAGTACGGCAGTCGTCGTACCGTTTCTCGGCCAGCGCGCGCATTCCCCGCCACAACGGCACGAACCACTCGTACTGCGGCTGCCCCAACGGCTTCGCGGTGGTCTCGAACGCGAGCATCTCGGCATCCGCCTGCCCACCGGTCTCCAGCAACGCCACGACCCGCAACCGCCGCCCCAGCAACTCCAGCCCAGGATCCCGGATCTCCCGCGCCACCGCGATGATCTCCGACGACCACGCCAACCGATCCGCGCAGAAGTCAGGACCCGGCCGCGCGTCGCACATCGCCGCCAACGCCTGCCCGATCGCCGACGGCGAGTCGCAGTCCCGCGCGATCCGCACAGCCTCCTCGGCCAGGGCGATCCGCCGCTCCTCAGGCTCGATCAACGACGTGGCAATGGAAAGCCGAGCGGTGACCATGGCCTTGAGCTCACCCTCGGCCAGCTGGGCCCGAGCCCGTTCCAGCAAGTCGACCTGCGCCCGGTCAAGCAGGTCGACCTCGAAACTCCCCAACCCCAGCGCCGCACGCGCCAGCAGATCCGGCCGGTCGTCCGCCACCGTTGCCGCGCGCAGGAAATCCTCCCGCGCCCCGTCCCGGTCACCGGTGCCGAGCCGCGCGGTTCCCAGTGCTACCAACAACTCCGGCGCGGTGATCGTCTCCGCCGCACGCGTATACCAAGTCACGGCGTCGTCGTACGCGAGCAACCGAGCGGCGTCGTCTCCTGCCTGCCACGCGTACTCGGCGGCCGCTTGGGTGTGCTCCGGCCCGGCCAACAGCAGGTGATGGGCAACCTGAGCGTTGCGTTCCTCCTGCCGGGCAAGCACTTCCGCCGCTCGCATGTGGACACTCGCGCGCACGTCCGGCGGCATGCTCTCGTAGGCCGCGTCCCGGAGCAACTGGTGCGGAAAACTCGCCACCCCAGGTTCGATCCGCGCCAGCAACCCCGCCGAGGCCGCGTCAGCCAGCATCGCACGCAGCTCACGGATGTCCACAGTGAGCACTTCGGCGAGCACATCCAGTCCAAACCGGACACCCAGAACCGCCGCCGTGGTCAGGGCTTGCGCGGTCTTGGGCGACAAAGCCGACAGCCGCGCGGCCACCGCGGTCCGCACTGAACTGGGCAGGTCCTGGTCGTAGCGGATGAGTTCGGTGACGTAGAACGCCTCACCGCCGGTCCGGGCGAAGATCGAGGACACCTCGTCATCCAGCGGACGCCGCCCGGTGGCCGACTCGACCAGGGCGCCGATGTCCGTCCGGCTCAGCGGCCCGACCGGCAGCGACGTCGCCTGCCCATGCAGCGTCGCCCGCGCCGCCACCCGGTCCTGCCAGGCGAGGTCGTCGTCCCGCGCGGTCGCCAGGAACACGATCTTCGAGGTCCGCGCGGTCGCCACCAGCTCGGTGAGCAGCCGCAACGACGAAGCATCAGCGTCGTGCACATCGTCCAGAACGATCAACAACGGTGCGTTCGCCCGCAGCACGGACGCGATATCGCCGGTCAGCTGCCGCCGCGCGCTGTCAGGGTCGGTCGCCTGCCCCGCGGTACTCAACGACGCGTCGAGGTCCCGAAGGATCCGCGCCCAGGGCTCGAGCACACTCCCAGCCGGGTGACACCAGGACCACACGACCCGGTACCCGTCGGCCTGGCCGGCGACCTCGGCCGCGATCCGCGTCTTGCCCGCGCCGGCCGGGCCGGTCAGCAGGACCAGGCCGCCGCGCGGCGCGGCCAGCGCGGCGCCGATCTCGCCGAGCACCGCGTCGCGGCCGACGAAGGGCAGCGGGCGCACCCGCCCATTGCACCACTTTCAGGCCGGGGACACCGCGCTGTGCAGCGCCGACAGGCCGTGCAGGAAGGAGTCGAGGGCCAGCTCGAACGAGCCCTGGTCGATCTCGTCGGCGTGTTCGGCGAGTTTGTGCGCCTGGTTGAGGTTGGGGTACCGATCCAGATAAACCTGCACGTCGTCCTCGAAACCGCGGGAGAACGAGCCGATCGCGGCGCCCAGGACCAGGTACTTCGTCGAGGCGCCGATCATGGTGGCGTACTTCGGCGGCCAGCCCGCGCGCACCAACCCTCCGTGCACGGCATCGGCTACTCGTAACGCCGAGTCACGACGGGCCGGTCCGCCGGCCAGGAACGGGACGATGTTGGGGTGCGCGGCCAGGGCCGCGCGGTATGACCTCGCCCACGTCCGGATGCCCGCCTGCCAGTCGCCAGTGGCGAAGTCGGACACGTCGACGGCCGACATGATCTCGTCGCAGACGTTGTCCAGCAGGGCGTCCTTGGTGGCGAAATGGCTGTACAGGGACGGTGCCTGGACGCCGAGCTCGGCCGCGAGGCGGCGCATGGACAGCCCGGGCAGGCCGTCCCGGTCGATGATCTCCAGGGCGGCCGCTCTGATCCGGTCCTTGCTCAGGAGGGGTGTGCTCGGCCGTGGCATCCAGGTCCTCTCGGAGTTATGCTCTGACTATACCTAACACCGTATGGTTTTCAGCGGTCAGGCTTTCGCACTGTGGAGGATTCTCGAGATGGCGGCACTGGACGGACGGGTGGCCCTGGTGACCGGGGCGGCCAGGGGGATCGGTGCGGCGGTGGCCGGCCGGCTCGCGGCCGACGGGGCCGCGGTGGTCGTGCTGGACCTGGACGAGGCCGCCTCGAAGTCCACTGTGGACTCCATCGTGGCGGCGGGCGGCCGGGCGATCGCCGTGGGCGCCGACGTGACCGACGCCGGCCAGGTGACCGCGGCGGCCGACCGCGCGGCCGAGGAGTTCGGCCGGCTGGACATCCTGGTCAACAACGCCGGTGTCACCCGCGACAACCTCCTGTTCAAACTGACCGAGCAGGACTGGGACACCGTGATCGGCGTCCACCTCAAGGGAGCGTTCCTGGCCACCAAGGCGGCGCAGAAGCACATGGTCGCCCAGAAGTACGGCAAGATCGTCAGCCTGTCCAGCGTCTCCGCGCTCGGCAACCGCGGCCAGGCCAACTACTCCGCGGCCAAGATGGGCATCCAGGGCTTCACCCGCACGCTGGCCATCGAGCTGGGCCCGTTCGGCATCAACGTGAACGCGGTCGCGCCCGGCTTCATCGTCACCGAGATGACCGCCGCCACCGCCGAACGCCTGGGCATCACCGCAGACGAGCTCGCCGCCCGCAGCGCCGAGATCACCCCCGTGCGCCGCGTCGGCCAGCCCGAGGACATCGCCAACACCATCTCGTTCCTGGTCAGCGACGCGTCGTCGTTCATCACCGGCCAAACCATCTACGTCGACGGCGGACGCCGACTCTAAGGAGAGACAATGGACTTCTCGCTCACCGACGAGCAGCGCGAGGTCCGCGACTGGGTGCGGACGTTCGTGCGCAAGGAGATCATGCCGCTGGAGCCCGAGGTGCTGCGGCGCGAACGGGCCGGGCAGCCCGGCCTGGACCGCGGCGAGCTGCGCGCGCTTCAGCTGAAGGCCAAGGAATCCGGCTTCTGGGGCGTGCTCACGCCCGAGGCGTACGGCGGCATGAACCTGGGCGCGACCATGGCCGCGCTGATCGAGGCCGAGCTGGGCCGGTCGTTCGTGCAGTTCCGGTTCGGCGGTTCGGCGGACAACATCCTGTTCTACGCCAACGAAGAGCAGAAGAGGACCTACCTCGAGCCGACGATCAGCGGCGAGCGGATCTCCTGCTTCGCGATCACCGAACCGGGCGCCGGGTCGGACGCGCGCGCGATTCGCACATCCGCGCGCCGCGACGGCGACGACTGGATCATCAGCGGCGAGAAGACGTTCATCACCGGCGGCAACGAAGCCGACTTCACCATGGTCTTCGCGGTGACGGACAAGGCAGCAATGAATTCCGGGGGGAGCGCCAATGGCGGCGTCACGTGCTTCCTGGTCGACCGCGAGGCGGGCTGGAAGTCGCACCCCATCGACACCATGGGCGAGTGGGGCCCGGCGGCGCTGACGTTCGACAACGTGCGCGTGCCGTCCCGCAACATCCTCGGCGAGGAAGGCCGCGGCTTCGAGCTGGCCATGCGCTGGATCGGCCAAGGCCGCTACCTGTTGCCCGCCAGGGCGATCGGCGCGTGCGAACGCCTGGTGCAGATGGGCATCGACTACGCGAACACCCGGGAGACCTTCGGCCAGCCGATCGCCACGCGGCAGGCGATCCAGTGGATGATCGCCGACTCCGCAGTGGAGATCGAGGCGCTGCGGTGGCTGGTGCTGCACGCGGCGTGGCAGGTCGAGCAGGGCATGGACTCGCGGCAGGCGCAGTCGATGGCCAAGCTGTACGGCGGCGTGAAGGCCAACGAGATCGTCGACCGCGTCCTGCAGATCCACGGCGGCATGGGCTACACCCGGGAACTGCCGATCGAGCGCTGGTACCGCGAACTGCGGCTGTTGCGCATCTACGAAGGCACCGACGAGATCCAGCGCCGCACCATCGCCCGCAACCTCCTCAAAGGCCACAGCTCTATTAGCGGAACCCTCGGCTGATACCCGCCTGCGCTCCGG
The DNA here is from genome assembly GCF_040675465.1 of Actinocrispum sp. NPDC049592. NCBI lineage: Bacteria > Bacillati > Actinomycetota > Actinomycetes > Pseudonocardiales > Pseudonocardiaceae > Actinocrispum > Actinocrispum sp. NPDC049592. The sequence continues at coordinate 220,038 of NZ_JBFAPA010000013.1, forward strand.
CGCGGGCCTGCTCACCTGCTTGAGCGAACTCGCGCCGCGCTGTCGCCCACCTCGATGGGACCGGCGCCTGCGTTCGGGCGCGGGCTATCGACCCTGGAGTCCGATCCGCGCCATCATCTGCCCGAGCGAAGACGTCCCGCACCGCACCGAATGCGCCGGAAGTCGTTGGCAACGCACGCGTTTCCGCCACCCCTAGCGCCGTCGCCCATCCGGGCGAACTCGAGCCCGCACTGTCACCCACCCGAGTGGCCTGGCGCCCGCGTTCCGGCGCGAGCCGCCACCCATCCGAGCGAACACCGTGCGAACGGCCCACTGGCACGCCTCAACCCTGGGTCCGCCCCGCCGCCACCGGTAGACTGGCATCGGGGTCGCCCCCCTGGGTGTGGTGGGGGTTGCTTTCTTTTGGGGGCACTATTTGCGTGCGGCTGGCAGCGCAGGGAGTTTGCGGCGTTCGGTGGTCTATGCGGAGGTCGGGTTTGGTTGGGTCCTGCTCGCTTCGGCCTTTAGGCACTAGGACATGAGCGTGCTGTGTCGGTGCCCGAGAGCAGCGATCGCCAGTATTTCCGTTGTCGTAGGTGGCCCGGGACTCCGGTCGTGTATCAGTCCTTCTTCAGGAGCAACCGGACTGTCAGTTCCAGGCGGGTGGTCACGTCGGTGGCTGAGGCTCGGCGGGTTACCCAGGAGACGAGGTTGGAGAGCCAGACGTCGCCGATGACGCGGGCGATCGCCTTGTCTTCGTCGGTGGGGTCGCCTTCGTGCATGGCTCTGGTGAACATGCGCTCCATCAGGCGGCTGACGTGGTCCACTTCCGCGGCCGCTGAGGTGTCCGCGAACATGAAGGCGCGGGTCATGGCTTCGGTGAGGTGGGGGTCGCGTTGCATGGAGCGGGTGACGCGGCTCAGGACGAACAGGACGCGGTCGTACTGGGTGTCGCCTGGGACGGTGGCTTTCTCGATGCGTTCCTGGTTGCGCTCGAACTCGCGCGCCAGGCCAGAGACCAGCAGGTGGATCTTGGACGGGAAGTAGCGGTACAGGGTGCCCAGGGCGACCTCGGCGCGCTCGGCGACGGCGCGCATCTGCACCGCGTCGTAGCCGCCCTTGGTGGCCAACGCGATCGTCGCGTCGAGGATGCGCTTGCGCCGGTCGCGTTGAGCCGCCGAGCCGAGCTCGTCCTCACCAAGCGCGCTGGACGGTGTCGCTGTCATCCGAACCCCTTGCTGAAACCTGTTCCACTTCGGGTCGTAGTGTACCGCTTCGCCGCCAATCGCACCTATTCCCGGGGTTGTCCCCAGAACTGAAACACGTTCTAATGGGGATGTGGTCAGTGGCGCAGCGTCGATCGCTAACACCGAGGAACAGCGGGCCATCGGCGAGTCGATCCGGGCCTGGGCCGCCGAGGCCGGTGTCCTGGCGACCGTGCGTCGCATGGACGGGGCCAAACACTGGCGTGAGCACTGGGCCGACCTGGCACACCTCGGCCTGTTCGCCATGGTGCTCCCCGACGAGGACGGTTCGGTAGCCGACCTCGCCGCCGCGCTGGAACAGACCGCAGCCGCGTTGGTCCCCGGTCCGGTGTTACCCACCGTACTCGCCGGACTGCTCCTCGCCCGCGACCCCGACTCACCGGTGGCCAAGGAACTGCTCCCTGGCCTGGCCGAAGGCGGCATCCCGGTGGCGGTCGGCCTGACACCGGACGGGCCACTCCTCGGTAACGCTCCGTACCAACTCGTCGAGCGGGATGGCGCCTGGACGATCACCGAGAACGCGACCAAGCCCAGGGACTCGCTCGACCTGTCCCAGGAGCTGTCCACGCTGGACGGCGCCGAAGCCGGCCGTGTCGTCTCGGTGACAACACAGGAAGTCCGCGACCTGGCGGCGACACTGGCCGCGGCGGAAGCCGCCGGAATCGCCCGATGGTGTCTGCGTACGGCGACCGACTACGCCAAGGTACGAGAGCAGTTCGGCAAGCCCATCGGCTCCTACCAAGCGGTGAAACACCTGTGCGCGGGCATGTTGTGCCAGGTCGAGAAGGCGACGGCGGCGGCATGGGACGCGGCCCGCGCGGCCGACGAAGCCCCCGACGAGCACCCACTGGCGGCGGCCGTCGCGGCGGCGGTGGCGCTGGAAGCGGCGGTCGAGGTGGCCAAGGACTGTATCCAGGTCCTCGGCGGTATCGGTTTCACCTGGGAACACGACGCCCACCTCTACCTGCGCCGGGCCTTGACCCTGCGGGCATTGCTGGGCGGCACAGCGGCATGGCGCCGCCGAGTGGCGAGCCTTGCGCTGGAAGGCAAGCGCAGGCAGGTCCGGGCACTGTCCACAGCGGACGGTGAGATTCGGGACCTGGTAGCGGAGATCGCGGCCCTCCCGCGCGAAGACCAGCGGAACCGGCTCGCGGAGACCGGACTGCTCACCCCGGAATGGCCCAAGCCCTACGGCCGGGACGCCACCGCCGAAGAGCAGCTGATGATCGCGGACGAACTCAGGAGAGCTGGAGTCAGCAGGCCAGATCTCGTGATCGGAGCCTGGGCGGCGCCCACCATCCTCAAGGGCGGCACCGGCGAACAGCGCGAGCGGTTCGTCTGGCCGACCCTGCGCGGTGAGATCGAGTGGTGCCAGCTGTTCTCCGAACCGGAGGCGGGATCGGACCTGGCTTCCTTGCGTACCAAGGCAGTCCGCGAGGACGGCGGCTGGCGGTTGACCGGCCAGAAGGTCTGGACGTCCCGCGCGGCGCAGGCGGACTGGGCGATCTGCCTGGCCCGCACCGATCCCGATGTCCCCAAACACAAGGGGATCACGTACTTCCTGGTCGACATGAAGAGCCCGGGCATCGAGATCCGGCCGCTGCGGGAGATCACCGGCGACGCGATGTTCAACGAGGTCTTCCTCGACGACGTGTTCGTCCCCGATGACTGCGTGGTCGGGCAGCCCGGCGACGGCTGGCGGCTGACCCGGACCACGCTGGCCAACGAGCGCGTCGCGATGGGCGGCGGGTCGTCGTTCGGCACCGAGGTCGAGGAGCTGCTCAAGCTGGCGCAGCAACGAGACGCGGACCACGAGCGGCTGGGCGAACAGGTCGCCGAAGGGCTTGTAGTGTCCTTAATGGACCATCTGGGCACCGATCCCAGCGTCCGCAAGCTGGTCGGCGTCAAGCATCGGCAGGCGGTCGCCGAACTCTCGCTCGACCTGTACGGCCCGGAAGGTGCGCTCGCCGATGTGGCCGGTGCCGCCATCCACCAGTTCCTGCTCACCCGTTGCCTGAGCATCGCCGGCGGGACGAGCCAGATCCTGCTCACCCTCGCGGCGGAGCGCGTCCTCGGCCTGCCGAGGAGCTAGGAGACGCCGATGGACTTCGCCTTCGACGACACCCAGAAGGAAATCGCCGACCTGGCGGCCACGGTGCTGCGCCGGGAGCCCGACCAGGCGTGGAAAGCCCTGGGGCAGGCCGGGTTGCTGACGCTCGCGTTGCCCGAACGGCTGGGCGGTGACGGGCTGGGCGTGCTGGAGACGTGCGCGGTGCTGACCGAGGTCGGCCGGGCCGGGCTGGACACCCCGGCGCTGGCCACGCTCGCCCTCGGCGTGCTGCCGATCGTCAACTTGGGCACGCCCGAGCAGCAGGACCGGCTGCTGGCAGGGTCTCCGGTGCTGACCGCGGCGCTGGACGGCGGCGAGCTCAGGATCGACGGGGATCGCTTGACCGGCACCAAAACACACGTTGTATACGCCGAGTATGCAACCCGCATACTCGTTGCATGCAATGAGTATGCGTATGTCATCGACCCCGCCGACCCGGGCGTCAACATCGTCCCGACCTACTCGGCGAGCGGCGCGCCCGAGGCCACAGTCACTCTCGCGGCGGTCCCGGCCGAACGCCTCGGTGATGTCCAAGTCCTGCAGGCATTTGCGCTCGCCGGGGCATGCGCTCTGGGCGATGGTCTGCTGGCCGGGGCGTTGGAGCTGACCTCGACGCACATCCGCACCCGCGAACAGTTCGGCAAGCCGCTAGCGACTTTCCAGGCCGTGGCACAGCAGATCGCGGACGTGTACACGGCGGCGCGGACCCTGCACCTGGCCACGTGGTCGGCGATCTGGCGGCTGGGCACCGGTCGGGACGCGGGTACGGCGCTGGACGTGGCGGCCTACTGGCTGGCCCAGGAACTGCCGCTGGCCATGCACACCTGCCACCACCTGCACGGCGGGCTGGGCGTCGACATCACCTACCCGATGCACCGCTACTACTCGCTGAGCAAGGACCTGGTGCGGTTCGTCGGCGGCGTCGAGGAAAGGCTGGAGCAGCTGTGTTCGTCGATCTGACCGAGGAGCAACGCGCGCTGCGGCAACAGTTGCGTGAGTACTTCACCGGGCTGATCTCCCCGGCGGAGCAAGAGGCCATGATGACCGACCGGCACGGCACGGTGTTCAAGGACCTGATGCGCCGGATCGGCTCGGACGGCTGGTTCCAGGACACCGGCGACGTCGAACGCCAGATCCTGATCAACGAGGCCGCCCGTGCGGACGTCCCGCTGCCGTACGTCACCCTGCAGACCGTCGGGCCGACCCTGCGCCAGTTCGGAACCCAGGCACAGAAGGACTTCTTCCTGCCCAAGATCCGGGCCGGGGAGATCCACTTCGCCATCGGCTACACCGAACCCGAGTCCGGCACCGATCTGGCCTCGCTGCGGACCACGGCGGTCCGGGACGGTGAGTCCTATGTGGTCAATGGGCAGAAGATCTTCACGACGGGTGCCCATGAGGCCGACTACATCTGGCTCGCCTGCCGGACGAACCCCGAAGCCCCACGGCACAAGGGGATCTCGATCCTGATCATGGACACCAAGCTGCCCGGCTACTCGTGGACCCCGATCATCACCTGCGATGGCGCGCACCACGTCAACGCCACCTACTACGAGGACGTCCGGGTGCCCGCGGACATGTTGGTGGGGCAGGAACACGGCGGCTGGCGGCTGATCACCACCCAGCTCAACCACGAACGCGTGATGCTCGGCCCGGCCGGGCGGATCGCCGGGCAGTACGAACGGGTCCGGTCCTGGGCGAAGGAACGAGGACTGCTCAACCACTGGGATGTGCGGCGCGCGCTCGCCGAGGTGTACGCGTGCATGGAGGTCAACGAGTTGCTCAACGGCCAGGTCGCCTCCGCGCCGCTCGACGTGGCGGACGCGTCGGTGACGAAGATCTTCGCCTCCGACCGCATGCAGCGGGTCGGCCGGCTGCTGGAGGAGGTCGTCGGCAAGCACGGCGACCCGGCCGACCCGGAGACCGGCGCGCTCCAGCGCTGGCTGGACGCGCAGGCGAAACGCAACCTGGTGCTGACGTTCGGCGGGGGCGTGAACGAGATCCAGCGCGAGCTGATCGCCACCGCCGGCCTGAAACTGCCGAGGGTGCCCCGATGACCATCAACCCGATCGAAGCCGAGGCGGCCCGCCTGAAGGCGTTGGGGGAGAGCAAACCCCGCTTCGCCCGCGACCCGGTGAACGAGCCGATGATCAACAACTGGGTGGAGGCGATGGGGGACCGCAACCCCGCCTACCCGAAGTTCGCGCCCCCGGCCATGATCCAGGTCTGGACCATGTTCGGCCTGCACGGCCAGCGCGACGCCGACGACCCGCTCGGCTCGATGATCCGGGTGCTGGACGAGGCCGGGTTCACCTCGATCGTCGCGACCAACTGCGAGCAGACCTACCACCGGTACCTGCGGCCTGGCGAGCAGCTCTCGCTCACCACCCAGCTGTCGGATCTGGCCGGCCCCAAGAAGACCGGGCTTGGCGAGGGCTGGTTCGTCACCACCAAGAACATCTGGTACGTCGATGACGAGCCGGTCGCCGAGATGATGTTCCGGGTGCTGAAGTTCCGGCCCAGACCGGCGACGGGCGCGGTGATCCGGCCGCAGGTCAACCAGGACACCCAGTTCTTCTGGGACGGCACCGCGCAACGCGAGCTGCGGATCCAGAAATGCCCTGCGTGCCAACGGCTGCGGCACCCACCGGGCCCGTTCTGCCCGTCGTGTGGGCACGACAAGCCGGAGTACGTCGTCGCCAGCGGGCGCGGCGAGATCTTCAGCTACGTCGTGCACCACCACCCGCCGGTGCCGGGCAAGCAGCTGCCGATCGTGATCGCGTTGGTGGAGCTGGAGGAGGGCGTGCGGATGCTGGGTGAGCTGCTGGACGTCCCGCCGGACGAGGTGGCCATCGGCCAGGCCGTCACGGTGGACTGGTCGCGTGTGGACGGTGAGCTGACGCTCCCGGTCTGGCGGTCGCGATGACACAGCTGCCCGAACTGAGCATCGAGACGACCACGACATTCGTGATCAGCACTGCGCTGGCCACAAGGGACTTCCAGGACGTGCACCACGACCGGGACGCGGCGATCGCGCGCGGCTCGCAGGACATCTTCCTCAACATCCTGACGACCACCGGGTTGGTGCAGCGGTTCGTCACCGACTGGGCCGGTCCGGACGCGTTGGTGCGCAACGTTTCCATTCGCCTCGGCGTGCCGTGCTACGCGGGCGATACACTCACCTTCGCCGGAACCGCGGCCCCGGACGGCGCCGACACCGTTGTACAGGTTGTCGGCCGCTGCTCGCTGGGTGACCACGTGACCGGAACCGTTCGTTTGGTGGTCCCATGACGCTGTCCGGAAAAGCCGCCATCGCAGGCATCGGCGCCACCGAGTTCTCCAAGAACTCCGGCCGGACGGAGCTGCGGCTGGCCGTCGAGGCCTGCCGGGCGGCGCTGGCCGACGCCGGACTGAGCCCGTCCGATGTGGATGGACTCGTGACGTTCACAATGGACAGCAACTCGGAGATCGCGGTCGCGCGCGAACTCGGTGTGCCGTCGTTGAGCTTCTTCAGCCGGATCAACTTCGGTGGTGGCGCGGCCTGTGCGACCGTTCAGCAGGCCGCGATGGCTGTCGCGAGCGGTGTTGCGAACGTCGTGGTGTGCTATCGCGCGTTCAACGAACGATCCGGGCACCGATTCGGTCAGGTGTCCACGGCCGCCGCGGCCATGCCGACCTCCAACGGGATCGACAACGCGTGGTCCTACCCGATGGGACTGGGCACACCCGCGGCTGACGTGGCCATGTTCGCCAAGCGTTACCAGCATGTCTACGGTGCCACGTCGGAGGATTTCGGCCGGGTCGCGGTCGCGGACCGTAAGCACGCGGCGGTGAACCCGAATGCCTGGTTCTACGGGAAACCGATCACGCTGGAAGATCACCAACGGTCACGGTGGGTGGTTGAACCACTGCACCTGCTGGACTGCTGCCAGGAAAGCGACGGCGGAGTCGCATTGGTGGTGACCACTGTGGAGCGAGCCCGTGACCTGCCGCAACGACCGGCGGTGATCGCCGGGGCGGCGCAGGGTAGTGGTGCGGACCAGTTCGTCATGACCTCGTACTACCGCGACGACCTGGTCGGCCTGCCGGAGATGGGGGTCGTCGGTGATCAACTGTGGACACAGTCCGGACTCTCGCCGCAGGACGTGAAAGTCGCCATCCTCTACGACCACTTCACCCCGTTCGTCCTTGTCCAGCTGGAGGAGCTCGGGTTCTGCGAGCGCGGTGAGGCCAAGGACTTCATCGCCGATGGGGCCATCGAGACCGGGGGATCGTTGCCCGTCAACACCCACGGCGGCCAGCTCGGCGAGGCCTACATTCATGGGATGAACGGGATTGCCGAAGCGGTGCGGCAGGTCCGTGGAACGTCCCCCAACCAGGTGGGATTTCCGGTGCTTGTCACGGCCGGAACCGGCGTCCCGACGAGCGGGTTGATTGTCACCGGGTGACAAAAGGGCAGACCACGGTGAAAAGGCGTTGGGGGCCTTGCCGTTTCCGTGAGTGACGCCACTACAGTGGCCCGGTGCGCCGAATCCTGCTGCCCTTCGTCCTAGCCTGCGCGGTCGCCGGACTCGTGACAGCATCCACCACTGTGCGCACCCCGACCCCTGCCGAGGCGGCTCCGCAGCTGCTCACCGCACCGGCCGCTGTGGACATTCAGACCCCGGCGCTCACCGTGGAACCGTCCGCAACGGCGTCGGTTTCGGCCCCGCCCAGCGTCAGTGCCCCGCCGGTCAGCGCGCACACCACGTTGACGAGCGCACCGCCCGCGGTCACCAGGAAGCCCGAACAACCCCAGGCACAGACCCGGAACGAGGGCGAGCAGCTGCCGTTGCCGTACAGCGGCTCGGCAGGTCAGGTGATCACGGTTGTGGCGGCGTCCAGGACCGCGACCACCGCGACCCTGAACGCGTGGACCCGCATCGAGGGCGGCTGGCGCAGGGATCTCGGCCCGGTCACGGCGAACATCGGTTCGATGGGCGTGGGGCAGGCCAGCGAGACGACCTCCCGCACTCCGGCCGGCGTGCACAGCCTGACCGAGGCGTTCGGAATCGCCGCGAACAACGGGACGAAACTGCCGTACTTCCAGGTGGACGACTCGGACTGGTGGGTCAGCGACTCGGCTTCGCCCGCTTACAACACGCATGTCCGTTGCGAGCCAGGGGCGTGCACCTTCAACGAGAAGGCAGGCGAGCACCTTTTGGCTGCTGGCAGCGTGTACAACCACGCCGTGGTGATCAACTACAACCGCAGCCCGGTCCAGCCGGGCGCGGGCTCGGCGTTCTTCCTGCACGTGTCCAACGGCAAGGCCACGGCAGGCTGTGTCTCGGTGCCCTCGGCTCAGCTCGACGCGATCATGCGCTGGCTGGACCCGGCGCAGCACCCGGTGATCAACATAGGGTGAGCACGGTGTCCGACAGCACCGGGCGCCCGTCGGCCGTCGTCGTGATCAGCAAACGCTTGTCGTCCTGCCAGACCTGGGTCGTCAGGGTCTCACCGGGGAAGACCACCCCGGCGAACCTCGTTGCGTAGCTCGCAACCCGGCTGACATCGCCATCCAAAACACCGTCCACGACGGCCTTGCAGACAATTCCGTATGTACACAGGCCATGCAGGATGGGCTTGGGGAACCCGGCGGCCTGCGCGAACGCTGGGTCCGAATGCAGCGGGTTGCGGTCGCCGCACAGCCGGTACAGCAGAGCCTGCTGCGGAAGCGTTGGCGTGTTCAGGATCGTGTCCGGTTCGCGGTCCGGAATCTCGACCGTGGTCGACGGGCCGCGTTCGCCGCCGAACCCGCCCTCGCCGCGAGCGAAGATGCTGGATCGCGTTGTGTACAGCGGGTCACCGTTCTCGTCGGTGACCGTGGACTCCTGAACCACCACGGCCGCTTTGCCCTTGTCGAACACATCGGCGATCCGAGTACTCGCCGTGGCCGTCGCCTGGGCCGGCAGCGGGCGGTGCACGGTGATCTCCTGCTGGCCGTGCAGCACCTTCGCCAGGTCGATCTCCACGCCCGGGAAGGACACCTTGGGGGCCTTGGTCATCCGCAGGTTCGGCGCGATCACCCCGAACGTGGGCAGCACCTGGAGGTCCTGCTCGGTGGCGTACCGCAGCTCCCGTTCGGACAGTGGGTCGCCGCCCGCGCCCAGCGCCAGGTGGTAGAGCAGCACATCCGACGAGGTCCACTCGAACCTCGTCGAGCCCAGGGACGCTCCGATGGCTTTGGCGGGGTCGATCGGCATGCCGCTCCTCAGGAGTACGTGATCTTCACCGTGTCGGTGACCGGAAGGGACTGGCAGGCCAGCACGATACCGTCGTCCAGGTCCTCCTGGTCGAGGATCTCGTTCTGCAGCATCTTCACCTCGCCCTGCTCGATCCGGCACGCGCACGCGCTGCAGGCGCCCTCCCGGCAGGAGTACGGCGCCGCGAGCCCGTTGTCCAGCAACACGTCCAGCAGCTTCTTGTGCCGCGGCCACTCGTAGGTGTGCTGCTCGCCGTCCAGGTCCACCTCGATGGTCGCGTTGTCGCCGTCGCCGGGGAGCTCCTCGACGTTCTCCTCGAAGGGGTTGCCGGACAACGAGATGAACCGTTCGATGTGGATCCGGTCGCGCGGGACGTTCAGCGTTTTCAACGCCTGCGTGACGACCTCCATGAACGGCGCCGGTCCACAGAGGAACGCATCGAACCCGGTGTACGGCTTGAGTTGCGCGAAGTGCCGCGGGGTCGGCAGGCCCTGCAACGACTCCAGCCAGTGGATCACCAGGAGCCGTTCGGGATACTCGGCCGCCAGCTCACGCAGCCGGTCCGCGAAGATCACCGAGGCCTCGTCGCGGTTGGCGTACACCAGGACCACCTTGCCGGTGCCCTGGCTGAGCGCCGACTTGATGATCGACATCACCGGCGTGATCCCGCTGCCGGCGGCGAACAACAGCAGGTTGTCGTCCAGCGACCGCGGTGTGAAGATCCCGGCGGGCAACAGGATCTCGACCTGTGCGCCCGGCCGGAGGTTGTCGCACACCCATGCCGAGCCGTACCCGTCCGGGATCCGCTTGACCGTCACTTGTGGACGGTCACCGGTGTGCGGGGAGCTGGACAGGGAGTAGCAACGGGCCACCTCGCCGCACCGCAACGTCAGGAACTGCCCTGGCCGGTAGGGGAAGTCCGCGTCGAACACCACGGAGACGGCGTCGGCCGTCTCCCGGACGACGTCGGCGACGGTGACCGTGACGATCTCAGTCATCCGGGACCTCGAGCAGGCCCTCGGCCACCAGGGCCTCGATGCTGGCGCGCAGCTTGGAACAGGTGTCCAGCAGGCCGCCCGGCCGCTGCTGCGCGGCGAACTCGGGACACTCGGAGGTCGGGGTCTGCCACTGGATGCTCGTGTGGTGCTGGCTGTTCTTCTTGACCAGCACACAGGTCCCGCAGGCCGTGCACTCGACCGGACGCAACCCGCCGGACAGGAACTCCCGCCGGTCCGCGCTGGTCCTCTCCCGTAGGTCGGCAGTGTCGACCAAGGGAGCCTTGGCCCACATCAGACGCCGGCTTCCTTGCGGCGGGCCAGGTTCTCGGCGACTTCCTTCTCCCAGGCCTCGTTCGCCTTGGTGGTGTCCACTTCGAACTCGAACCGCCTGGTCATGTCGTCGGTCACCTCCTCGACGTCCACATAGAACTGGTCGTACCACCGGCGCAGCTGGTAGACCGGGCCGTCCTCCTCGCACAGCAACGGGTTGTCGATCTTGGTCTTGTTCTTCCAGATCTCCACGTCCTGCAGGAAACCGAGCTTGAAGCTCTTGGAGAACTTGCCCGCCACCACGTCGGCCTGCGCGGCGTCCAGGCCGGGCAGCTTCTTGACGATCACGCCGTACTGCAGCATGAACGAGTTCTGCGTGATCGGGTAGTGGCAGTTGACCAGGACCGTCTCGACCTCGATGCCCTTGTAGTCGTTCCACAGCTTGTTGATCATATACGACGGACCGTAGTACGAAGCCTCGGACCGCAACACGTTGTCCTCACCCGAATAGTTGCCGCGGCCGCGGGGGTCGACGTCCGGGCGGCCGCGCGAGTTGAGGTACTGCGTGGCGATGTGGCCCTCGAAGATGTTCTTGAAGTACGTGGGGAAGGCGAAGTGGATGTAGTAGAAGTGGGCCATGTCGACCATGTTGTCGATGATCTCGCGGCAGTTGGAGCCCTCGATCAGGATCTTGTCCCAGCTCCAGTTGCTCCACTCCTCGGAGTAGGCGCCCTCCACCCGCGGCGGGGTGACCTCGGCAGGCGGCGGGTTGCCCTGCGGGTCGTGCCACACCAGCAGCTGGCCGTTGAGCTCCAGCGTGGTCCAGGCGCGCGTCCGGGCACGCAGCGGAACCCGCTTGGCGTAAGGGATCTCGACGCACCGGCCGTTGCCAGCCCAGCGCCAGTCGTGGAACGGGCAGGCGACCGCGTTGCCCTTGATGGAGCCCTGGCTGAGGTCGCCGCCCATGTGCCGGCAGTACGCGTCGAGCACGTTCAGCTTGCCGTCCTCGCCCTGGAAGACGACGAGCTTGGTGCCGAACGCCTGGATCGCGTGGGGCTTGCCATCGGTGAACTCGCTCGCCAGGCCGATGCAGTGCCAGCCGCGGGCGTAGCGGGTCGGCATCGCGCCGACGTCGATGGTCCGGACCTCAGTCATGCGTTCCCCTTCGCAGCGATGTCCAGTGCGGCCAGGTAGCCGAACGTCATGGCCGGTCCGATTGTCGCACCCGGGCCGGCGTACGTCCGGCCCATCACGGCCGCACTGGCGTTTCCGGCGGCGTACAGACCGTCGATGACCGACCCGTCCTCGCGCAGCACACGCGCCGCCGTGTCCGTGCGCAGCCCGCCCTTGGTGCCCAGGTCGCCCGGGACGATCCGGACCGCGTAGAACGGCCCGGTCTCCAGCGGCGCCAGGGATTCGTTGGGGCGGTTGCGTGGATCACCGTAGTACTTGTCGTAGGCCGACTTGCCGCGGCCGAAGTCCTTGTCGTCCCCGGCCTTGGCGAACCCGTTGAACCGCTCGACGGTGTCCACAAGCGACTCCGCGGGAACGTCGATCAACCCGGCCAGTTCGGCCAGTGACGAGGCCTTGAACACCGCGCCCGCCTTGTACCAGCGGCCAGGGAACGACTGTCCCGGGTAGAGGCCGGCGAACACGTACCGGTTGCGGTAGCGCTGGTCGGCGATCAGCCAGGTCGGGATGTTGCGGCCGGGACCGTCGCCCGGGCCGTACATCGCGTGCACGGCGTCCACATAGGGCGCTGCCTCGTTGGCGAACCGCTTGCCCTCGGCGTTGACCATGATGCAGCCGGGCAGGGTCCGCTCGGCGAGGCAGAAGTACGGGCCGCCGGTGAGCGGGATGGACGGGCCCCACCAGGCGTCGTCCATCAGGTCGACGGCCGCGCCGAGGCGCAGCCCGGCTTCGATGCCGTCACCGGTGTTCTCGGCCGCGCCCACCGTCCACTGTGTCCCGATCGGCTCGCGCTGGTACTTCTTGCGCAGCTCCTCGTTGCGCTCGAAGCCGCCGGAGGCCAGCAGCACGCCCTTCCGCGCGGTGATGGTGAACTCCTTGCCGTCCTTGGCAACCCGGACGCCGGTAACCCGGCCCTCCGTGGTCACCAGGTCGAGCATCGCCGTCTCCAGCCAGACCGGGACGCCCGCCTTGGCCAGCCCGACCCGCATCCCGGCGGACAGGGCCTGACCCATGGCGATCCGGCGGCCGGTGATCCGCGCGGCGAAACCCCGCGCACCGACGCGCAGCGCGCGCAGCATCCCGCGCGGATGGCGTTTGACCAGGTTGAGCCAGCGGTAGTCGGCCTGCGTGACCGCGACCTGCAACGGCGAGGCCAGGTACGGCGGGTTCAGCGTGGCCAGGTGCTCGCCGACGATGCTCACCGGCATCGGCTTGGGCTCGATCGACCGGCCACCGGGCAGACCACCGGGCGCCTCGGGGTAGTAGTCGGAGTAGCCGGGCACCCACGCGAACTTCAGCGGGGTGTGCCGCAGCAGGAAGCTCAGCATCTCGGGGCCGCGCTCGAGCACTGTGAGCAGTAGCTCTCGCGGCACCACATCGCCGACAATGTGGGTGAGGTAGGCCTCGGCCTTCTCCGGGGTGTCCGGCACGCCCGCGCGCAGGATCACCTCGTTGTTGGGCACCCACACGCCGCCGCCGGAGCGGGCGGTGGACCCGCCGTAGGCCGGGGCCTTCTCGATCACCAGCGTGCTCAGCCCGTTGTGCGCGGCGGCCAGCGCGGCGGTCATCCCGGCCGCCCCACTGCCCACGACAACGAGGTCGAACTCGGCTGGTCCGGTCATCCGTCACCTCCGGGTCAATACTAGAACAGGTTATAGTCTTGGTCCCGGACGCGCTATGGTGTGACGAGAATTCGGTCACTGTGAGGTAGGTCCAGCGGTGTCGAAACGTGTTACAGATACCTGGTCAGATACAGCTGACGTAGTGGTAGTCGGGTTCGGTGCCGCGGGGGCCTGCGCGGCCATCGAGGCGGCCGCCGCCGGGGCCGAGGTGCTGGTGCTGGACCGGTTCGCCGGGGGCGGCGCGACCGCCATGTCCGGCGGGGTCGTCTACGCGGGCGGCGGCACCCCGCAGCAGCAGGCGGCCGGGGTCACCGACAGTGCCGACGCCATGCGCCGCTACCTGGAGCTGGAGGTGGGCGACGCGGTCTCCGCCGACACGCTGCGTAAGTTCTGTGACTCCAGCGTGGACATGATCTCCTGGCTGGAGAAGCAGGGCGTGCCGTTCGAGGCCAGCCTGTGTCCCTATAAGACCTCGTACCCCAGCAACAAGCACTACCTGTACTACTCGGGCAGCGAGGCGGCCGGTGGGTTCCGGGATGCCGCACCGCCCGCGCCGCGCGGCCATCGCGCCAAGGGCAAGGGCATCTCGGGCAAGGCGCTGTTCACAGCGCTCGCCGAGGCCGCCCGGGCCGGGGCGCGGGTGCGCACGCAGACCTTCGTGCGGGGTCTGGTGGTCGAGAACGACCAGGTCGTCGGGGTCGAAGCGTCGGTACTCAGCGGGTATGCAGCTCGTATACATCGTGTATGCGGGAAGTATGCGGCCAAGCCCGGGCTGTACCTGCCGGTGCTGCGGAAGTTCCTCACCCGGCGGGCCAAAGCCCTGGAGCGCAAGGGAAAGCCGGTCCGGATCCAGGCGCGCCGGGGCGTTGTGCTGGCCGCGGGCGGGTTCGTGGCCAACCGGGAGATGATGAAGGAACACGCGCCCGGCTACCGCCGTGGCCTGGCCCTCGGGACCATGTCCGACGACGGCGCCGGGATCAAGATGGGCATCGCCGCGGGTGGCACGACCGGGCACATGTCCCGGGTGTCGGCGTGGCGGTTCATCACGCCGCCCAGCGCGTTCCTCGGCAGCGTCGCGGTCGGCCCGTCCGGTGAACGCGTGGGGGACGAGTCCCGGTACGGCGCCGCGCTGGGGCACGATCTCGTGACGTCCCACGGGTCTCGCGGCTGGTTGTTCGTGGACAGCGCCTTGGTCAAGGACGCCCGCAAGAACCTGCGCAGCCAGACCGTGTGGTTCCAGCAGCTGCAGACCCGGTTCCTGCTCCGCCGGGAGCGGGTCACCGCGTCCACAGTGGCGGAACTGGCCGCGAAGGCGGGGATGGACGGGCTGGTCGCGACCGTCGAGGCGCACAACACGGCGGCGCGCGAGGGAAAGCCCGACCCGGCAGGCAAACCGCGCGAGTTCGTGCGGGTGCTGGACCAGCCGCCGTACTCGCTGGTGGACATCTCGATCAAGCCCAGCATCGCCTTCCCGTGCCCGATGCTCACCCTCGGCGGGCTCGTCGTGGACGAGGAGACCGGCGCGGTGCTGCGCGAGGACGGCTCGGCCATCGACGGGCTCTACGCCGCCGGCCGCACGGCCGTTGGGATCTGCTCGAACTCCTATGTCAGCGGACTTTCGCTGGCCGACTGCGTGTTCTCCGGGCGGAGAGCGGGCGTCCACGCCAGTGTGAGGAGGACACGTGCTCACAGTTGACCAACGGGTCGACGCGGCCGACCGGCTGTACGCGGCCGAACGGACCCGGCGGCCCATCCCGCCGCTCGTCCAGGACTTCCCGGAGATCGACGTGGTCGACTCCTACGAGATCCAGCTGTACAACATCCGCCGGCGCAACCGGCCGGTGCTCGGCCACAAGGTCGGACTGTCCTCTTTGGCCATGCAGCAGATGATGGGCGTGGACGAACCGGACTACGGGCACCTGCTCGACGACATGGCCTTGACGCAGAACACTCCGGTCGACGCGACGCGGTATTGCTATCCACGCGTGGAAGTCGAGGTCGCGTTCGTCCTCGGCGCGGACCTGCCCGGCGAGGGCTGTACCGAAGAGGATGTCCTGAACGCCACCGAATTCGTGGCGCCCTCGATCGAGCTGATCGACAGCCGGATCGAGGACTGGAAGATCAGCCTGCCGGACACCATCGCCGACAACGCCTCCTCGGCCGGGTTCGTGCTCGGGACGGGACGGGTGCGGCCGTCCGACATAGACATTCGCGCGATCGACGCGACCTTGTGGCGCAACGAGGAACTCCTCGCCAAGGGCCGGTCGGACGCGGTGCTGGGCAACCCGGTGACCGCCGTGGCGTGGCTGGCCGGAAAGGTCGCCGGTTTCGGGGTTCGGTTGAAAGCCGGGCACATCGTGTTGCCAGGGTCGTGTACGCGTGCGATCGACGCACGCCCGGGTGACTCGTTCCGGGCCGAGTTCACCGGGCTCGGCGAGGTCGCACTGACATTCGAGGGGAGCCAGACGTGAAGGTGCCAGCGGCGATCGTCGGGTCCGGCAACATCGGCACGGACCTGCTCGCCAAGCTGATGCGCAGCGACGTGCTCGAACCGGTCTGGATGGTCGGCATCGACCCGGCCAGCGAAGGCCTGAAACGGGCGGCGGAGCTCGGCCTGAAGACCACATCGGACGGTGTGGAGCCGATGTTCGCCGACCCGCCCGCGATCGTGTTCGAGGCGACGTCCGCCTACGTGCACAAGGAGAACGCGCCCAAGTACGCCGAGGCCGGGATCCGCGCGGTCGACCTGACCCCGGCGGCGATCGGGCCGTACGTGGTGCCGCCGGTGAACCTGGAAGAACACCTGGACGCGCCGAACGTCAACCTGATCACGTGCGGCGGTCAGGCGACGATCCCCATCGTGCACGCCGTTTCCCGTGTCGTGCCAGTGGAGTACGCGGAGATCGTGGCCTCGGTGGCGTCCGTTTCCGCCGGGCCGGGCACGCGGGCCAACATCGACGAGTTCACCCGGACCACGAGCCGGGGCATCGAGGTGATCGGCGGTGCGGTGAAGGGCAAGGCCATCATCGTGCTCAACCCGGCCGACCCGCCGATGATCATGCGCGACACCATCATCTGCCAGATCCCGGACGACGCCGACACCGAGGCGATCTCGGCCTCGGTGACCAAGATGGTGGCGGACGTGGCGGCTTACGTTCCCGGGTACCGGTTGCTGAACGAGCCGCAGTTCGACGCGGCGGACGCGGCCGGGCCGGCGCGGGTGAGCGTGTTCATCTCGGTCGAGGGCGCCGGCGACTTCCTGCCGCCGTACGCCGGGAACCTGGACATCATGACGGCCGCCGCGGCGCGGGTCGGCGAGCAGATCGCATTGGGGCTGGGCAATGGACGTTAGGATCACGGACACCTCCCTGCGGGATGGGTCGCACCACAAGCGCCACCAGTTCACCGCGGACGAGGTCCGGTCCATTGTGGCCGCTCTCGACGGCGCCGGTGTCCCGGTCATCGAGGTGACCCACGGCGACGGCCTTGGCGGGTCTTCCTTCACCTACGGCTTCAGCAAAACTCCGGAGCAGGACCTGATCTCGACCGCGGTGGCCACGGCGACCCAGGCCAAGATCGCGTTCCTGATGCTGCCGGGCGTCGGCGTGAAGGACGATATCCTGATCGCCCAGGACAATGGCGCCTCGATCTGCCGCATCGCGACGCACTGCACCGAGGCCGACATCGCCGTGCAGCACTTCGGCCTGGCTCGCGAACGCGGCCTGGAGACCGTGGGGTTCCTGATGATGGCCCACTCCCAGCCGCCGGAGATGCTGGCCAAGCAGGCCAGGATCATGGCGGACGCGGGCTGCCAGTGCGTGTACGTCGTGGACAGTGCCGGTGCGTTGGTGCTGGAGCAAGTCGGCGACCGGGTGTCGGCCCTGGTCGCCGAACTCGGGGATGACGCTCAGGTCGGCTTCCACGGTCACGAGAACCTGGGCCTCGCTGTGGCGAACTCCGTTGCCGCGTACCGGGCTGGTGCCAGGCAGATCGACGGCAGCGCGCGGCGGTTCGGTGCGGGCGCCGGGAACACGCCGACCGAGGCGTTCGTCGGGGTCTGCGACAAGCTCGGCATCGAGACCGGGATCGACTTCTTCAAGATCGTCGACGCGGCCGAGGACGTCGTCCTGCCCGCGATGCCGGAGGAGTGCCGCCTGGACCGGATGGCCCTGCTGATGGGCTATGCGGGCGTCTACTCGAGTTTCCTCAAACACGCCTACCGGCAAGCGGAACGTTACGGCGTGTCCGGTGCGGAGATCCTTGTCCGTGCGGGGCAACGGAAACTGGTCGGCGGGCAGGAGGACCAGCTGGTCGACATCGCCCTGGAGCTGGCCAAGGAGTCGTAAGGGGCTGCTCATGGCGCTGGCCGCCACCACAACGGCGGTGTGGTGGCGGCCAGGTCTTACTCTCGGACGGCGTTGATTCAGACGGCGACCGGTTCGCGGGTCTCGGCCTCGCTGATGCCGACCTTGTTGTGCAGGCGGCGCAACGGTCCCGGCGCCCACCAGGCGGCGCGGCCCAGGGCCCGCATGCCCGCCGGAACCAGGATGCCGCGGATCAGCGTGGCGTCGATCAGGATCGCCAGGCCGCTGCCGATGCCGAACAGCTGGATGAAGCTGACCCCGCTGGTACCGAAGGCAAGCAGGCTCACCGCGAGCAGGACGGCGGCGGTGGAGACCAGCCGGCCGGTGTGCGAGAGGCCGTCGACCACCGCGTCCCGCAGCGTGGCGCCCTGGTCGTGCTTCTCCTTGATCCGGCTGAGCACGAACACCTCGTAGTCCATGGACAGCCCGAAGGTGATGCAGAACAACAACACCAGCATGCTCGTGTCCAGCGGCAGCGGGGTGAAGCCGAGGAACCCGGACAGCCAGCCGTCCTGGAACACCAGCACCATCAGGCCGAGCGTGGCGGACAGGCCGATCACGTTGAACAGCAACGCCCGCAGCGGCTGCAGCACGCTCCCGGTGAACAGGAACAGCAGCACGAACGTGGTGAGCGCGATCAGCAAGGCGGCCAACGGGAGCCGTGACGAGATGGCGTCCTTGGTGTCCATCAGCACCGCCGCCGAACCGCCGACCTGGACCCGCAGATCCGAGTCGCGGATGTCCCGGACCAGTTGCTGCGCTTGGTCGGAGCGGGCTTCACCGGTGGGGATGACCGAGTACAGCGTGGCATCCTGGCCCGGCGTGCGGGTCACCGCGGTGACGCCCGGGAATGCCTTGAGCTGACCGGTGATGTCGCCGGTGTCGTTCGCGATCACCCGGATGGCACGGGAATCGTCGGTGGGGAAGTGGTCGCGCAGCTCGTCGCCGACGATCCGGGTGTCAGTGGTCTTCGGCAGCACGCGGTCGTCGGGAGTGCCGAACTGCACGTGCAGCAACGGGATCGCGGCCGCGATGAGCACGATCAGCACCGGCAGGGCGGCCCGCAGCGGGCGGCGCATGGTCGACCCGGAGAACCGCGCCCAGAACGGCGAGACCGTCGACGGCACGCGCTTGCGGATCTTGCCGGCGTTGACGCGCGGCCCGAGCACGGTCAGCAGGGCGGGCAGCACGAGCAGCGCGGCGGTCATCGAGATGAGCACGACGCCGACACCCGCGTAGGCGAACGACCGCAGGAAGTACATCGGGAACACCAGCAGCACAGCCAAAGCGGCGGTCACGGCCAGCGCGCTGAACATGATCGTCCGGCCCGCAGTCGACACCGTCCGCACCACAGCGGCCTTGGTGTCGAGGCCGTTCGCGAGTTCCTCGCGGTACCGGCTGACCATCAGCAACGCGTAGTCGATGGCGAGACCCAGACCGAGCGCGGTGGTCAGGTTGATGGCGAAGACCGACACGTCGGTGATCGAGCCCAGAATCGCCAGCTCGGCGAACGTGCCCAGGATGGCGATCCCGCCGATGGCCAGCGGCAGCAGCGAGGCGACCAGGCTGCCGAACGCGATGATCAGCAGGATCGTGATCAGCGGCACCGCGATCGCCTCGGCCACCGCGAGGTCCTTGCCGACCTGCCCGCCGATGTCGTCGCTGACGGTTGCCCCACCGCCGAGCGTGACATCGATCGGCCCGTGCTGGCCGTCGTAACGTTCCCGCAGATCAGAGATCTCAACGTTGTCCGCGGGCTTGGCCACGGCGATCGCGTACTGGCCGTCGTCGGACTTCATCGGCGGTGCCCCGGTACTGAAGTAGGAGGCGACGTTCCTCAGCTGAGGGTCGGCGCTCAGCTGCTGGGTCAGGTCCTTGCCCGCGGTCTGCACCGCCGGGTCGGCCACCGGCCCCCTGATCAGGAAGACCAGGCCGTCGCCACCGCCGAACTTGGCCGCGATATCGGCCGTGACCTGCGAGGACTCCGATGCCGGGTCGTCGAAGCCCTGGCTTTTCAGCTTGCCGAACGCGGTGAACCCCAGCGCACCGGCGCCGACCAGCACGATCAGCGTGGCGACGAGGATCGCCCTGGCGTGGCGGGTGGCGAAGAGCCCGATACGGACGAACATGGTGAACCCCTCACGATGTGTACAGCCGTAAACTTGTCGGGTGTTAACTTGCCTCAAATGTTTACGGATGTCAACATCGTTCTCATGACACCCTCAGGCGGGTCGAAACGGAGTTATCACCACGGGGACCTGCGCAACGCGTTGGTGGACGCTGCTGCCCAGCTGGCCGAGGAGGGTGGCCCGGCGGCCATCACCGTCCGCGCGGCCGCACGGATCGCGGGCGTCACGCCGACCGCCGCCTACCGGCACTTCGAGGGGCACGAGCAGCTGCTGGACGCGGCCAAGGAACGCGCGATGGAGCGGATGGGCGCGGCCATGCAGGTCTACGTGCGCGCGCTACCCGAGACCGACGACCCGGTCCAGCGGTCGCTGAGCACGCTGGCCGCGATCGCGCGCGGCTACATCCAGTTCGCTCGCAGCGAGCCCGGCCTGTTCCGGACCGCGTTCCAGCAGGGCGGGTCCATTTTGGACGGCGAGACGATCGTCAAGTCCGACATCCCGTTCGTGCTGCTGGCCCAGGCGTTGGACGACCTCGTCGCGACCGGCATGCTGACCAGGGAGTACCGGCCGATGGCGGAGATCACCGCCTGGTCGGCGGTGCACGGGTTCTCCAACCTGAGCATCGACGGGCCACTGCGGGACTGGCCCGAGCACATGCTCGAGCAGGCACTGGCGCGGATGCTGGACATCCTCGGCCGCGGCTTCGTCGGCGACGCGTTGGCCCACTACGACTTCGTCACGCCTGCCATACCCAGTTCTGGGAGTAGTACAACGGCTTGAGCCCGGCGCGCAGCATGTTCTCCATCGACGACCCGCTGTCGCTGGTCTCGGCGACCACCCAGGCGCAGCCCGCTTCGGCGGCATCCCGGATCCGGGTGGTGATCAACGCCGACTGCACGCCGCGGTTGCGGTAGCCCGGCAAGGTGGCGTCGGTGTTGAGGTGTCCGACTCCGGCCACGAACGCCAGCACCGCGCCCCCGGCGATCCGGTCGCCGTCCCAGGCCGCGTAGTGCTGGAAGTCCTTGGCGTTGACCAGCCCGTCGATGATCGGCGCCAGCATGTCGGGCATGTCGAACCCGCTCAGCGCGACCCTGCCCCAGTCCGCGAGACGGCCAGGCTCGACCTTGCTGATCGGCAGGTCGGTGTGCCCCGTGAGATGGACGGCGTCGACGGGAGCGACCAGTTTGGTGGCCCTGCCGCCGGGGGTGAGGCCATAGGCAGCGCAGATGTCCGCCCAGTCCGGCGGCAGCACCCACGGCGCGAGCAGCAGGCTGGCGCGCTTGCTGCCCGCCGCGCGGTAGAACTCGATGATCTCCTCGACCAGACCGGCGGTCATCGGCTCGGTGAACCCGAGCGCCTTGCTCCAGTACCCGGTCGGGTCGCGCAGAACCGACAGCGCGAGGCCGGTGCCGATCCGGGCGGTGGCCATGCCCAGGTCGTCGCGGTCCTGCGGCCGCATCGCGGACACGGTCCGGTCCCACACCTCGAGCTCAGCGGTCACCGCCACACGATCGTCCATACGAGACAGTGTCACCGAAATGCCGCCGTGAACCTGCCAGTCCGCTGGGGACTGGCAGGTTCACGCCTGTGCCTAGTCCGCGGGAACCGCGTCCCCGCGTTTGACCGACTCGAGCAGCAGCTGCGAGACGTCCTTGACGGTCACGCCCTCGCCCTTGTTCTCGGCCTGCCTCGCGGTCAGGCCGTCGTTGACCATCACGCGGCAGAACGGACAGCCGGTGACGACGGTGCCCGCGCCGGTGTCGATGGCCTCGTCGACGCGCTCCTCGTTGATGCGCTTGCCGATCCGCTCCTCCATCCACATCCGCGCACCGCCCGCGCCGCAGCACAGCGACCGGTCGGCGTGCCGGGGCATCTCGGTCAGCTGGGCGCCCGCGGCACCGATCAGCTCACGCGGCGGCGTGTAGACCTTGTTGTGCCGGCCCAGGTAGCACGGGTCGTGGTAGGTGACACCCGGGCCGGACGGCTCGGACGGCGCGACCGGGGTGAGCTTCTGCTCGCGCACCAAGCGGTTCAGCAGCTGCGTGTGGTGCACGACCTCGTAGTGCCCGTCCAGCTGCGGGTATTCGCGGCCGAGCGTGTTCATGCAGTGCGGGCAGGTGGTGACGATCTTGCGCTGCACCGGTTCGCGGCCCTCGAACACCGCGTTGAGCATCTCCACGGTCTGCTGGGCCATCATCTGGAACAGGAACTCGTTGCCCGACCGCCGGGCGGGGTCACCGGTGCAGCTCTCCTCGTTGCCCAGCACCACGTACTTCACGCCGGCCAGGTGCAGCAGCTCCGCCGTGGCCCGGACGGTCTTGCGTGCGTTGTCGTCGAACGAGCCCGCGCAACCGATCCAGTACACGTACTCCACATCGGACGCGAGCTCGCCGTCGAACACCGGCACCTCGAAGTCCAGGCCCTTGGCCCAGTCCATCCGCTCGGAGTTGTTCTGGCCCCACGGGTTGCCCTTGGTCTCCAGGTTGCGGAACAGGGTGCCCAGCTCGGTGGGGAACTCCGACTCGATCATCACCTGGTAGCGGCGCATGTCGACGATGTGGTCCACGTGCTCGATGTCCACCGGGCACTGCTCGACGCAGGCGCCGCAGGTGGTGCACGACCACAGCACGTCCGGGTCGATCACGCCGCCGGACGCCAGGTCGCCGACCAGCGGCCGCCCGCCCTGGTCGCCGGGGATCCGGGGGAACCCGGCCTCGGGCACGCCGTGCCGGTGCTCGCCCTCGTCGGCCACCTTCTCGACCAGGCCGCCCTCGGGCGCTTCCTTGCCACCGATCAGGTAGGGCGCCTTGGCGAACAGGTGGTCGCGCAGGTCCATGATCACCAGCTTGGGCGACAACGGCTTGCCGGTGTTCCACGCCGGGCACTGGGACTGGCAGCGGCCGCACTCGGTGCAGGTCGCGAAGTCCAGCATGCCCTTCCAGGTGAAGTCCTCGATCTTGCCGCGGCCGAACACGTCGTCCTCGCCGGGGTCCTCGAAGTCGATCGGCTTGCCGTGCGACTGCATCGGCAGCAGCGGGCCGAGGCCGTCCGGCAGGCGCTTGGCGGTGACGTTGATGGGCGCCAGGAAGATGTGCAGGTGCTTGGAGTGCAGCACGATGATCAGGAAGCTGAGCATCACGCCGATGTGCAGCAGCAGGCCGACGGTCTCGATCACCTCGGTCGCGTCGTGCCCGAGCGGCCGCAGCAGGTCGCCGACGCCGAGCGAGACGAACGCGCCGCTGTCGTACGGGAAGTTGCCCGAGGCCGCGGAGGCGCCGCGGAACAGGAACATGGTCCACACGACGTTGAAGATCATGAACAGGATCAGCCACGCGCCGCCGGTGTGCGAGCCGTAGAACCGGGACTTGCGCTGGCTGCGCTCGGGTGACTGGCGGATGCGCAGGATCGCGAACACGACCAGCGACACGAACACCATCACCGCGATGAAGTCCTGCAGGAACCCGAGCACCGGCCAGTGCCCGATCCACGGGATCGCGAACTTCTCGTCGAACAGCGCGCCGTAGGCCTCCAGGTAGACCGACGCGAGGATCACGAAGCCCCAGAAGGTGAACAGGTGCGCCAGCCCGGGCACCGACCACTTGAGCAGCTTGCGCTGGCCGAAGACCTCGGCCAGGTGCGCGGCCACCCGCGCGCCGAGCCGGTCGGCCCGGTCATGGTCCGGCTGGCCGGATTTGATCAGCTTGTTCAGCCACCGGATGCGCTGTGCGGCGAAAGCCAGCCCGACAACGGTGAACAGCAGGCCCAGTACGAGACGAACGACCACGTAAACCCCGTCAGTGTGCACTTGTGTAGTAACGGCACGCCTTGCACGCGTACCGCATCTTCGCGATCCGCCAGCGCTTGCCATCACCCGGGCATACGCCGAGGCGATCGTAAGGCCGTAGTGGCAGTCGCGCTTCATAACGTTCGGTGGCCCGTCCGAGATACGCCCGGCGCGCGACCAGCCCGCGGCGCCCCGCGGCGCGTTTGCCGGCCGACGCCCGGCAGAAGGAGTGCACCAGCCCGAGATCGGGCAGCGCCGGGTGTTCACGCCCGTTCACCTGGTCCACAACGCCGTAACCAGGGTGTTCGGGGTGTCCGGAGAGCCGGACCGGCAGCCCGCAATAGACACACACCGAGCCGCAGGGCAGGCACCTCGCCGAGCTGTGCCGCAGCATCAAGCAAGCCTCCCTGTGACCGGCGCCACTTCGCGTTCCCGACCTTAATAATGTGGCGCTACTCACGGGTAGCGCCATTCGGTCTACGCATGGATCGGTCAACCGGCGGCTGGGCGCGTGGCGTCGACAGAAATGAGAACGTGTTCTAGTCTGGACCCCTAAACGAGAACAAGTTCCAGTTCGGGAGCTGCTCATGAGCGAGGTTGTCGAGGCGGTGCGGGAGCTGCTGCCGGCACTGGCCGAACGGGCCCAGGCCACGGAGGACGCGCGGCGGGTCCCGGCCGAGTCGATCGAGGCGTTGCGGCAGGCCGGGTTCTTCCGGTTGCTGCAGCCAGCGCGGGTGGGCGGGTTCGAGGCCGACCCGATCGACTTCTACACGTCGGTGCGGCTGATCTCGAGCGCCTGCGGGTCGACCGGATGGGTGTCCTCGGTGCTGGGCTGCCACCCGTGGCAGCTGTCGCTGTTCGACGTGCGGGCCCAGGACGAGGTGTGGGCCGACCCGGACGCACGGATCTCCTCGTCGTACGCGCCGATGGGCCGCGCGACCCCGGTCGAGGGCGGGTTCCGGTTCACCGGGCGGTGGAGCTTCTCCTCCGGCTGCGACCACGCCAGCTGGGTCTTCCTCGGCGGCCTGGTGCTGGGCGAGGACGGCAACCCGGTGGACTTCCGGACGTTCCTGCTGCCGCTGGAGGACTACAAGATCGAGGACGTCTGGGACACCGTCGGCCTGCGCGGCACCGGCAGCAACGACATCCTGGTCGACGACGTGTTCGTGCCGGACTACCGGACGCTGAGCTTTGTGGACACCGGCAAGTGCGTGTGCCCGGGCCAGGAGGTCAACCCCGGCGCGCTGTACAAGCTGCCGTTCGCCTCCGTGTTCTCCTACTCGATCGCGGCCCCGGTCATCGGCATGGCCACCGGCGCCTACGAGTCGCACGTTTCCTATATGGCCGAACGGGTTCGCGCGTCCTACGGCAGCAAGGCCGCCGAGGACCCGTACTCGCAGGTGCGCGTGGCCGAGGCGGCCAGCGACATCGACGCGGCCTGGCTGCAGCTGGAGCACAACATCGGCGAGGAGTACCGGCTGGCGCTCGCGGGCGAGAAGATCCCGGTGTCGTTGCGGCTCAAGGTCCGCCGCGACCAGGTGCGGGCGACGACCCGGTCGATCGGCGCGGTGGACAAGCTGTTCGAGAACTCCGGCGGCAAGGCGTTGAACGTCGGCACGCCGATCCAGCGGTTCTGGCGGGACGCGCACGCCGGGCGGGTGCACGCGATCAACGACCCGGAACGCGCGCTGGCGTTGTTCGGCAAGAGCGCGCTCGGGCTGAAGGTGCAGGACGCATGGCTGTGACGTACGAGTCGACGTCGCGCTACGGCCAGGCCGGCGACTTCAAGCTGCACTACCACGAGGCGGGTGACGGCGAGCCGGTCGTGCTGCTGCACGGCGGCGGGCCGGGCGCCTCGGGGTGGAGCAACTTCGGCCGCAACCTGCCGGTGTTCGCCACGAAGTACCGGACCCTGCTGGTGGACCAGCCGGGGTTCGGGCGGTCGGACAAGCCCGAGATCACCGGGCAGTTCTTCACGTTCAGCGCGGACGCCCTGGCGGGCCTGCTGGACACGCTGGGCATCGAACGCGTGCACCTTGTCGGTAACTCGCTGGGCGGCGGGACCGCGGTGCGGTTCGCCCTGCGGCACCCGGACCGCGCGGGCCGGCTCGTGCTGATGGCGCCGGGTGGGTTGGGGCTCAACGTGTTCGCGCCCGACCCGACCGAGGGCATCAAGGCGCTCTACGGGTTCGCCGCGCCGCCCGGGCCGAGCAAGGCCAAGCTCGCGCACTTCCTGCGGACCCTGGTGTTCGACCAGTCCCTGGTCACCGACGAACTGGTGGAGGAGCGGTACGCCACCGCGGCCGACCCGGAGTCGTTGCGGGCCATGGCGTCCATGGGCAAGTCGTTCACCAGCCCGGAGACGTTCGAGGAGGGCATGCTCTGGCGTGAGGCGTACAAACTGCGTCAGCGCGTGCTGCTGATCTGGGGCCGTGAGGACCGGGTGAACCCGGTGGACGGGGCCCTGGTGGCGTTGAAGACCATCCAGCGGGCGCAGCTGCACGTGTTCGGCCGGTGCGGGCACTGGGCGCAGCTGGAGAAGTTCGACGAGTTCAACCGGCTGACCATGGACTTTCTCTCCTAGAGGAGCTTGAGATGAGCATCCGGCAGCTCGGGTACCTGCGCATCGAGGCGACCGACATGGCCGCGTGGCGCGAGTACGGGCTGAAAGTGCTGGGCATGGTCGAGGGCCAGGGCAGCGACCCGGACGCCCTCTACCTCCGGATGGACGACTTCCCGGCCCGGCTGGTGATCGTGCCCGGCGAGGCCGACCGGCTGGCCCAGTCCGGCTGGGAGACCGCGAACGCGGCCGGCCTGGCGGAGATCCGGCGCCGCCTGGAGGACGCGGGCGTGCCGTACAAGGAGGGCAGCGCGGCCGAGCTCGCCGACCGCCGGGTGGCCGAGCTGATCAGCTTCGAGGACCCGTCCGGCAACACGCTGGAGGTCTTCCACGGGGCGGCCCTGCAGCACCGCCGCGTGGTCAGCCCGTACGGGCACAAGTTCGTGACCGAGGAGCAGGGACTGGGCCATGTCGTGCTGTCCACCCACGATGACGAGGCCGCGCTGCACTTCTACCGTGACGTGCTGGGGTTCAAGCTCCGTGACTCCATGCGGCTGCCTCCTCAGCTCGTGGGGCGCCCGGCCGACGGGCCACCGGCGTGGCTGCGGTTCTTCGGCTGCAACCCGCGGCACCACAGCCTGGCGTTCCTGCCGATGCCCACGCCGTCTGGGATCGTGCACCTCATGGTCGAGGTGGAGAACAGCGACGACGTCGGCCTGACGCTGGATCGCGCGCTGCGCCGCAAGGTGCCGATGTCGGCGACGCTCGGGCGGCACGTCAACGACCTGATGCTGTCGTTCTACATGAAGACGCCGGGCGGGTTCGACGTCGAGTTCGGCTGCGAGGGCCGGCAGGTGGACGACGAGACCTGGATCGCGCGGGAGAGCACCGCGGTCAGCCTGTGGGGCCACGACTTCAGCATCGGCGCGCGGAAATGACCTCGACGCTGCCGGTGGCGGACCAGTTCCGCAAAGTCCTCGGGCACTTCTGCACCGGGGTCACGGTGATCAGCGGCGCGGGCCCGGTCGGGTTCGCCTGCCAGGCCTTCGCGGCGTTGTCGCTCGACCCGCCGCTGGTGTTGTTCTGTCCCGGGAAGTCCTCCCGGAGCTGGGCGTCGATCGCCGGCACCGGGCATTTCTGCGTGAACGTGCTGGCCGAGGACCAGCGCGAACTGTCCACTGTGTTCGGCCGGTCCGGGGCGGACAAGTTCGCCACCTGCTCGTGGCGCGCGGCGGCCAGCGGCGCGCCGGTCCTCGACGGCGTGCTGACCTGGATCGACTGTGCTGTCGAGGAAGTCCGCGACGGCGGCGATCACTACGTGGTGATCGGGCGGGTGCTGGAGCTGGGACCGGTGCGGGACGCGCAGCCGCTGCTGTTCTACCGGGGCCGCTACACCGCGACCGACTCGGCGGCCGAGACGCAGCCCAACGCCTTGCTGGACAACCTTTTCACCTGGCCGCGGCACGCAGACTGGATCTGAGCTCGTCCGGGCCGCCGAACAGCTGGCGGCTGCCGTGTGCGCGCTTGAAGTACAGGTGGGCGTCGTGCTCCCAGGTGATCGCGATGCCGCCGTGCAGCTGGACCATCTCACCGGCCACAGTGGACAGTGCTTCGGAGCAGTGCACCTTCGCGGTGGACGCGAGGCTGAGATCACTTGCCGCGGCCGTGGCGATCGAGCGCGCGGTCTCGACCAGCACGTACATGTCGGCCATCCGGTGCTTCAACGCCTGGAAACCACCGATCGGACGGCCGAACTGGACTCGGGTCTTGGTGTAGTCCACCGTCATGTCCAGGCAGCGCTGGGCGGTGCCGACCTGTTCCGCGCTCAATGCGGCGCGTGCGATGTCGCGCAGTTCCGGAGCAGCCGCGCCCAGATGTGAGGCTTGGGTGAGGTCGAACTCGACCTTCGCCAGCCGACGCGTGAAGTCCATCGTCGGTTTACGTTCGCGGTGTGTGGGAACAATCTCGTACAAGTTGTCGCCACTGACCATCAGCGTTGTTTCGGCGATATCGCCGTCCAGCACGTAGCCGTCATCCTGCCAGCCAACGGTCGCCACGCGACCGGCGGCGATCTCCGGAAGCAGCCGCGCACGGGCTTCCTCGTTGCCGCAACGGATCAGCGCCTGCGCGGCCAGCAGCGAGCTGAGCACCGGAACCGGAGCCAGCGTCCGGCCGGTCTCCTCCAGCGCGATATGCGCCTCGAGCAGGGTGGCTCCGGCGCCGTCGTACTGCTCCGGCACGGTCAGCCCGGCGACACCGACCTGATCGGCCAGCGCCCGCCAGAGCGGCTCCGAGTACCCGTCCGCGGTCCGGACCAGCGCACTATCGGCCGTTCGGTCCAGCAGTGTGCGGACGGTATCGCGCAAAGCCTCGTGCTCCGCGTTGACCATGAACCGATCTAACCAAACAATCGCTTGGTTTGCTACGCCACGCGCACCGGGCACGTCACTCGAACGTGGGTGCCGTTCGATAAGGTTGCGGCGTCCGGTACACGCACGCGAGGAAGAGTCCGTCATCGAAAAAGGGCAGCTGGTCGCCGGTCGCTACCGGCTGCTGGACACCATCGGCAGTGGCGCGATGGGAATCGTCTGGCAGGCGCGCGACGAGCGGCTGGACCGTACGGTTGCGATCAAGCAGCTGTTGATGCGCGCTGGGCTGTCCGACGCCCAGGCCGAAGACGCTCGCCGCCGGGCGATGCGCGAGGGGCGGCTGGCCGCCAGGTTGCAGCACCGCAACGCGATCGCGCTGTTCGACGTCGCCGAGCACGAGGGCGACCCCTGCCTGATCATGGAGTACCTGCCCTCCCGCAGCCTGTCCGGGCTGCTGGCCGACCGCGGCACGCTCACCCCGCAGGAGGCGGCTCAGATCGGCGAGCAGGTCGCCACCGCGCTGACCGCCGCGCACGCGGCCGGGATCGTGCACCGGGACGTCAAGCCGGGCAACATCCTGATCGACGACACCGGCCAGGTGAAGATCACCGACTTCGGCATCTCCCGGGCGGTCGACGACGGCACGATCACCCAGTCCTCGGCGGGCATGCTCGCCGGCACCCCGGCCTACCTGGCGCCCGAGGTGGCCCGCGGCCAGGACCCGACCCGAGCGTCCGACGTGTTCTCGCTGGGCGCGACCCTGTTCCACGCCGTGGAGGGCGAGCCGCCGTACGGGTTCAAGGACAACCCGCTGGCCCAGCTGTACGCGGTGGCCATGGGCAAGGTGCCCGAGCCCAAGCGCGCCGGGCCGCTGACCGACGCGTTGATGAAGCTGCTCAACCCCGACGCGGGCGAGCGGCCGACCATGCCCGAGGTGGTCGCCACCCTCGCCGAGCTGGCCGGCAAGGCCACGGTGACCCTGCCCGCGCCGATCCCGGTGTCCGCGCCCGTGCAGCCGACCCTCGTCGCGCCGCAGCCGGTGCCGGTCAAGCCGCGTCCGGTGGCCGCTCCTCCGCCACCCAAGCCGGTGCCCCCGCCGCCGCCACCGCAGACGCCGCCTTCGGGGCAGCCCGCACCGCAGCCTGCTGGGTCCGGTCCTGGTCGCAGCAAGCGTGCCCTGGTCGTCGTGGGCGCGGTCGTGGCCGCGGCCCTGCTCGGCGGTCTCGTGGCGACCCTGCTCAGCTCCAAGGGCAACACGGACAACAACGCGGGTGGTCAGACCCCTCCGCCGACCGCGACGGTGACGATCTCCCCGCCGCCCCCGACGGTGTCGAGCGGCGGAACGTCGTCCAGCGCGCCGCCCTCGCCGCAGGGCGGGTCCGAGGGCCCGATCGACTGGGGCTCGGCGGGTCAGCTGGTCATCGACTACTTCGGTTCCGCCGCGCCGGCAGCGCGCTGGGGGATGCTCACCCCCGACGTGCAGCAGTCGTTCGGCAGCATGGACGCCTTCCAGCAGTACTGGGCGGCCTACCCGCAGCTCAGCTCCCGCAACGCCCGCAACGTGCGGGTGAACCCCGACCAGTCGGTCACCGTGCCGGTCGACGTCACCTACGCGAGCGGGAACCAGGTGCACAAGGAGATCCGGGTGGTCAAGATCGGCGGTCAGCTCAAGATCGCCTCCGACGCCAAGTAGGTCTCCCTTGTATCGGGTGGCTCTGGACGGTCCCGGTGCGTTGAGCACGATGGCCAAGCCGCTCGGCGGGGATCTGCTCGCCGGTGAGATGACCGCACTTCGCTCGGCGGGCGTGGATGTGCTTGTTTCCGCGCTGACCTCTTCGGAGGTTTCTGAGGTGGGGCTGGCCGAGGAGGGCCAACTGGCTCGGGCGGCCGGTCTTCGGTTCGTCTCGGTGCCGATCCCGGACATGGGCCTGCCGGACCAGTCGGTGGTGCTGCCGACTCTCCGGGAGCTGGCCGCGGACCTGTGCGGGGGCGCGCACATCGTGACGCACTGCTGGGCGGGCATCGGCCGGTCGTCCTTGTTGGCGGCGTCGTTGCTGGTGCTGAACGGAATGGCGCCGGACGACGCCTGGCAGCGGATCTCCGCGGCGCGCGGACGTACCGTTCCGGAAACGACGGCCCAACGCGACTGGATCTTCGGGTTATCGTGACCCGTGCCCAGATGGTTGCCGCTTAACATCACCTTTGTCGCATTGTCCGGGCTGCTTGTGCTGGCCTCGTCGTTCCCGTGGATCCAGATCCAGGGCGTGATGTCGGACTTCCAGGTCACCGATGCGTTGCTGTACCAAGGCTCGCCGTGGGGCGGGCTGATGGTCGCGGTGGTGGCCGCGGCCCTGGCGATCTGCGCGATGGTGTTCCGCCGGCCGGTGTTGAGCTGTGCGGTGATGTTCGCGGGCGGGGTCGGTGGGCTTTTCGCCGCGGCCGACTATGTCCGCGCCGAACTCAACTCCATTGGCCAGTACCCGACCGTGTGGTTGCAGCTGGCGTGCGTCGCTTGCGCGGGCCTGGCCGTCGGTGGGCTCGGCGCGATCTTCGAGTACCGCCGTCTGCTGAGGACTGGTCGTCCCAGATAGTCCCGTTACTCCGCGGCGATGTTGACAGGCAACTGGGTGTGCGCCAGGTTTGTTGACGGGTGGCGGCTGGAGGGAGGTCGGGCATGCGGATCCGGGGACTGCTGGCTGTTTTCGTGGTGTTCTTCGCGCTGACTGTGCCGGCGGCGGCGCGGGGTCTCGGCGCTTGGGTGGTCCGGTCCACCCAGTTGAGCGATCGGCTTGTCGAGCTCACCGTTCACTCCGATGCGGTCGGCCATGACGTGGGCGTCCGGCTGCTGCTGCCTTCGGCGTGGAACCGTACGCCGCACAGGACTTGGCCGACTTTGTATCTGTTGCACGGCTGCTGCGACGGCGACACCGGGTTCCGGTCGTGGACGAACAACACCGACGTCGAGCAGTTCACCGCGCAGGCGAACATGCTGATCGTGATGCCCGAAGGCGGTCCGGGCGGGTTCTACTCGGACTGGTTGTCCGGGCCCGGGTGGGAGACGTTCCACCTGACCGAGCTGCGGCGCCTCCTCGAACGGCAGTACCGATCGGGCCAGCAACGGGTCGTCGCCGGCCTGTCCATGGGCGGCTTCGGCGCCCTGTCCTACGCCGCCCGCCACCCCGGTTTCTTCCGCGCCGCCGCCTCCTTCAGCGGCGTCGTGCACACCACCTACCAAGGCACTCGCAGCACGGCGCTGGTCCAGGACATCGTCCGCAACGCAGGCGCCGACCCCAACGCGCTGTGGGGCGACCCCATCACCAACGCCGGGACCTGGGCCGCGCACAACCCATACGACCTGGCCGCACGCCTGCGCGGCATCCCCGTCTACCTCTCGGCGGGCAACGGCCAGCCCGGCCCCCTCGACCCACCCGGCTCCCCGCCGGACGGCCTGGAACAACTCCTCGGCGAGCAGTCCACCGCCCTGGCCACCACCCTCCAAGCCCACAACGTCCGCGTCACCACGGACTTCTACGGACCCGGCCGGCACACCTGGCCCTACTGGCAGCGCGCCCTGCACAACGCATTCCCGTTGCTGATGTGGGCTGTTAGGTGAGGGTTGCCAGGAGGTGGGCGCGGTGGGTCGACGGGGTGCCCCAGGTGGTGTGGAGGGCGCGGATCTTGGTGAGCCAGCGGCTGATGTCGTGTTCGAGGGTGTAGGCGATGGCTCCGTGGACTTGGAGGGACGTGCGCATGGCTCGGTAGGCGGCGTCGCCCGCGGCGATCTTGGCGGCGGAGACGTCGACCTCGCCGATGGCGGCGCCGTAGACCAAGGGGCGGGCCAGTTCCAGGGCGATGTGCACCGAGGCGAGATGGTGCTTCACGGCCTGGAACGAGCCGATGGGGTGGCCGAACTGGGCGCGTTGCTTGGCGTAGTCGACGGTCCGCGCGAGTAAGGCCCGGCCGGCGCCGAGAAGCTGGGCCGCGCAGGCCAGCACGCCACGCTCGAACGCGCCGGGGACGGAGCCGACTTCCGCGTCGGGCCGGACGGTGAACAGATGACGGCATGGGTCGACCGACTCGACGGGATCGCCGACCGAGGCCGAGAACACCGTGTCCCCGTCCAGGAAGAACACCCGATCGGCGACATCCGCGTCCACCGCGTACGGCACGTGCGGCACGACGGCGGCCGTTCCGAGTAAGGCGCCGTCAAGCAGGCTCGGCAGCACGGCGAGGGTTTCGATCGCCGGACCGGGCAACGCGTGATAGCCGATGGCCTCCATGGCGACGACGAGGTCGATGGGTTCGCCGTCCACCGCGATGGTGGTGACCCCGAGGTCGGCCAGCCGGCGCCACACCGCCAAGCCCGGCGCGTGCTCACCGGCCGCCCAGGCGCGGGCGACGTCGGACTTGGCGAGCAGCGCGTCCACAGTGTCCGCGAACTGGACCTGTTCGGCACTGAGGGCGAATCTCATGGGCGACTCCGGGAGGAAAGTCAGCGGGGCAGGCCGAGGATCCGCTCGGCGATGACGTTGCGCTGGATCTCGTTGGTACCGGCGTAGATCGGGCCGGCGAGGGAGAACAGGTAGCCGTCCATCCACCGGCCGGCCAGCTCGCCCTCGGCACCGAGCAGGTCGAGCGCGGTCTCGTGCATGGCGATGTCCAGCTCGGACCAGAACACCTTGTTCACGCTCGACTCGGCGCCGAGCGACCCGCCCTCGGCGAGCCGGGTCACCGTGCCGAACGTGTACAGCCGGTACGCCTGGGCGCCCAGCCACGCGTCGACCACGCGGTCACGCAACGCCGGATCGGGCCGTTCGCGCCACAGCTCCAGCAGCCGCCGCGCGGTGGCCAGGAACCGGCCGGGGCTGCGCAACGACAGCCCGCGTTCGTTGCTGGCCGTGCTCATCGCGACCTTCCAGCCGTTGTCCACCTCGCCGATGACGTCCTCGTCCGGGACGAACACGTCGTCGAGGAAGATCTCGGCGAACCCGGGCTCCCCGTCGAGCTGGGCGATCGGCCGGACCGTCACGCCAGGCGCGCGCAACGAGAACATGAAGTACGTCAGCCCGCGATGGCGTTCACCGGAGGTGCGGAACAGCCCGAACCCGCGATCGGCATAAGCCGCCCGCGAACTCCACGTCTTCTGGCCACGCAGTAACCAGCCGCCCGACGTGCGAGCCGCGGACGCCCGGATCGCCGCGAGATCGCTGCCCGCCTCGGGTTCCGACCAGGCCTGCGCCCAGATCTCCTCCGCACAGGCCATTTTGGGCAGGATCCGGCCCAGCTGCTCCTCGGTGCCGTGCGTGAACAAAGTCGGCGCCAGCAGGAAGATGCCGTTCTGGCTCACCCGCGCGGGCGCGCCGGCCGCGTAGTACTCCTCCTCGAAAACGAGCCACTGCAACAGCGACGCGTCCCGGCCACCGTACGCGGCAGGCCACGACACGACGGAAAGCCTTGCGTCACACAGCTTTCGTTCCCAGGCGCGGTGTGCCTCGAAGCCCTCCGGGGTGTCCAGCGAGGGCAGAGCGGCCGGGGCGTTCGCGGCCAGCCACGAGCGGACCTCGTCGCGGAAGGCCAGGGTGTGCTCGTCCAGCTCCAGGTTCATTGCCGCTGTTCCTTCGCCGCACTGTCTCTCATGGCGCGGGCGTCCATGCCGGCGAGCGCGTCGGGAGAGACCTCCGCGTTGTGCGCGTGCGCGAAGTGGTGCAGCCCGAACACCGAGTCCATCCCAGCACGCATGCCCATCAGGTCCTCGGCCTGGTTCACGGCGCGCTTGGCCAGCGCGAGCCCGAACCGGGGCATCTCGGCGATCCGGCCGGCCAGCCGTAACGTCTCGTCCCGCAACGACTCCCGGGGTACCACCCGGTTCACCATCCCCCAGTCGTGTGCCTGCTGGGCGGTGAACCGGTCGCCGGTGAACAGCACCTCCTTGGCCGCGCGCGGCCCGAGCACCCAGGGGTGCGCGAAGTACTCGACCCCCGGAATCCCCATGCGCACCACGGGATCCGCGAAGAACGCGTCCTCCGAGGCGATGATCAGATCGCACACCCAGGCCAGCATCAGCCCGCCGGCGATGCACGCGCCCTGCACCATCGCGATGGTGGGCTTGGGAATCTCCCGCCACCGGCGGCACATTCCCAGGTACACCTCCATCTCACGGGCATACCGCTGGTCGCCGCCCGGTCTGCCGACGTGGTCCCACCACATGACGGCCTTGCGGTCGAAGGAGACGTCCACATCGCGCCCGGGCGTGCCGATGTCGTGCCCCGCGGAGAAGTGCTTGCCTTCCCCCGCGAGGATGATGACCCGCACGTCATCGTCGTCGACGGCGGCGGCGAACGCCTCGTCGAGCGCGTACGTCATCGCGGAGTTCTGCGCGTTGCGGTACTCCGGCCGGTTCATCGTGACGATGCCGGCCGCACCCTCGCGCTCGTATCGGACGACGCTCATGACTCTCCCCTTAGGACACGTTTCAGGACCTTGCCGGACGGATTGCGCGGCAGGCTCGCCACGAACTCCACCATCCGAGGTTCCTTGAAGTTTGCCACGCGGGTACGACAAAACCGGATGACGTCGTCTTCGGCCAGGTCAGAGCCCTCGCGGCGAACCACGAACGCCTTGCCGACCTCACCGAGCCGGGCGTCCGGCACGCCGACGACGGCCGCCTCCACGACACCGTCCAAACGCGCCAGTACCTGTTCGACCTCCGCCGGGTAGACGTTGAACCCGCCGCAGATGTACATGTCCTTCAAGCGATCCGTGATGGTGAGGTAGCCGCGCTCGTCCAACTGTCCGATGTCGCCGGTGTGCAGCCAGCCGTCGGCGTCGATCGCCGCGGCTGTGGCCTCCGGGTCGCCGAGGTAGCCGAGCATGACATTTCGGCCCCGTACAAGGATTTCCCCGTTGCCGGCGATCCGGACCGTGCACCCAGCCGCGGCGGTCCCGGCGGTCGTCGCTACAGTGGTCGCATCGTCGGTCGGATGGCACAACGTCACCACGACCGCCTCAGTCAGACCGTATCCGGTCAGCACGGTGTCGAACAGTTCCCGTTGCATCCGTTCAACAAGCGCCACGGGAACGACGGCGGCACCGGTGACCGCCAGCCTCAGCCTGGACAGCCCCGCGGCCGCTGGACTGTCCAGGATGGACTGGAAAATGGTCGGTGCCCCAGGAAGGACGGTGATCTTCTCGCTCTGCAACAACTCAATAGTGGTAGCCACGTCGAACACGGCCTGCGGGACCATGGTCGCGCCGGTGAGCAGGCAGGCCAGGATCCCTGCCTTGTAACCGAAGCTGTGGAAGAACGGGTTGACGGCGAGGTAACGGTCGGCCGCGCTGAGCCCGGTGCGGGCGGCCCATGCCTCGGCCACCCCCAGCGACTGCCGGTGGGCGCTCATCGCGCCTTTGCTGCGTCCGGTGGTGCCGGAGGTGTACAGGATGTCGGCCACATCGTCCGGTTCCGCCGGTGACTCGAAGGACGCCTCGGGCCACTCGGTGTCCACCGGTACGACGTGAACCCGGGACGCCAGCAGGGAATCGGCCTCGAGCAGGGCCGCCCGCCGGTCCACGCCGAGGAACTCGCCCGCGACGAACAGTGCGCGCGCCCCGCTGCGGTTGATCACGTCGAGGGCCTCGGCCGCGGTGAACCGGGTGTTGATCGGCACCAGGGTGGCGCCCGCGTACAGCACGCCGAGCGCGGATGTCACCCAATGATGTGAGTTCGGTGCGTAGATCGCGACGCGGTCACCGCGGGTGACGCCCATCGCGGACAAGCCGTACGCCACTGCCGTGACGCGGTCGTGCAATGCCTGGAAGCCCAGCCTGACCTCACCGTCGATCACCGCTTCGGCGTCCCCGTGGACGCGGGCGGCCTCGATGAGCGCGGCTGGGACGGTTTCTCGGCGCACACTCACCTCCTCAAGCAAGTGCTTGGTAGGCTAGCCGATGTGAGCTTCCGTCAACAGCTTCGGAGCTGGCTCGAGGACAACCTCCGGGGCGAGTTCGCACAGCTGCGCGGGGCAGGCGGCCCCGGACGGGAGCATGAGCACTTCGAGCTGCGCCTGGAGTGGGACCGCAGGCTGGCCAAGGCGGGCTGGACCTGCCTGGGCTGGCCGGCCGAGCACGGCGGACGGCAGGCGAGCGTCGAGGAGCAGGTGATCTTCCACGAGGAGTACGCGGCCGCGCGTGCCCCCGCGCGAGTGAGCCACATCGGCGAGGAGCTGCTGGGCCCCACGCTGATCGCGTTCGGCACCAAGGACCAGCAGGCGCGGTTCCTGCCCAGGATCGCCGCGGTCGAGGAGCTCTGGTGCCAGGGCTACTCCGAGCCCGGCGCGGGTTCGGACCTGGCGGCGGTGTCCACCACGGCCACAATGGACGGTGACGAGTGGGTGGTCACCGGGCAGAAGGTGTGGACGTCGCTGGCGCACGTGGCCGACTGGTGCTTCGTGCTGGCCCGCACGGTGCCCGGCTCGCGGCGGCAGCAGGGCCTGTCGTACCTGCTCGTCCCGATGGACCAGCCGGGCGTCACGGTCCGGCCGATCCGCCAGCTGACCGGCACGAGCGAGTTCAACGAGGTCTTCTTCGACCGGGCGCGCACGGCCGCGGACATGGTCGTCGGCCAGGACGGGTGGCGGGTGGCCATGGGCACGCTCGCGTTCGAGCGCGGGGTGGCCACGTTCGGCCAGCAGGTCGGCTTCCGGCGTGAGCTGGACGCCCTGGCCGGCCTGGCGCAGCGCACCGGCGCGATCGACGACCCGGTCATCGCCGACCGGCTGACCCGCGCCCGGATCGGCCTGGACGTGATGCGCGCGCACGCGATCCGGACGCTCTCGCGTGAGGATCCCGGCTACGAGGCGTCGGTGTCCAAGCTGGTCTGGGCGCGGTGGCACCGCGATCTCGGCGAGCTGGCCATGGACATCGCCGGCCCGGCGGGCATGTTCGACGACCCTGGCGACCACGGCGACCTGGACGAGTGGCAGCGGCTGTTCCTGTTCAGCCGCGCGGACACCATCTACGGCGGGTCGGACGAGATCCAGCGCAACATCATCGCCGAGCGCGTGCTCGGCCTGCCCAAGGAGCCGCGCCCGTGATCCCTGCCTGCCCAGAGGGCCGCGACCTGCTGGCCGGGAAAGTCGTCGTGGTGACCGCGGCCGCGGGCACCGGGATCGGGTCCGCCGCGGCCCGGAGGTGCTTGGCGGAAGGCGCCAGCGTGGTCATCAGCGACCAGCACGAACGCCGGCTCGGGGAGACCCTGGACGCGCTCAAGGCCGACCACGACGGCCGGGTCGCGGCGCTGCCGTGCGACGTCACCCGCCAGGACCAGGTCGACGCGCTGATCGACAGTGCCGCGACCACGTTCGGCCGGATCGACGTGATGATCAACAACGCCGGTCTTGGCGGGACGAAGTCGATCCTGGACATGACCGACGACGAGTGGGCCAAGGTGCTGGACGTGACGCTCAACGGCACGTTCCGCTGCACCCGCGCCGCCTTGCGGAAAATGGTGGACCAGGGTGGCGGGGGCGCGATCGTCAACAACGCCTCGGTCATCGGCTGGCGCGCGCAGCGGGGGCAGGCGCACTACGCGGCGGCCAAGGCTGGTGTGATGGCGCTGACCAGGTGCGCGGCGCTGGACGCGGCCGAGCACGGGATCAGGGTGAACGCGGTGGCGCCGAGCCTGGCCGCGCACCCGTTCCTGGCCAAGGTGACCAGCGAGGAGCTGCTCACCGAGCTGGCCGGGCGGGAGGCGTTCGGGCGGGCCGCGCAACCGTGGGAGGTCGCGAATGTGATGGTGTTCCTCGCCAGCGACTATGCCTCGTACCTGACCGGCGAGGTCGTGTCGGTGTCGAGCCAGCACCCATGAGAGGGAGACGAAGCGTGAAGAACGAGGCGGGCGGGTCGGAGCGGCGCGCGGAGCTGCTCCGGCTGGCCGCGGAGATGTTCGCGGAGCGAGGGTTCCGCGCGACCACGGTCCGCGACATCGCCGACGCCGCGGGCATCCTGTCCGGCAGCCTGTACCACCATTTCGACTCCAAGGAGTCCATGGTGGACGAGATCCTCACCGGGTTCCTCGACGAGCTGTTCGGCCGCTACCGCGAGATCGTCGAGTCCGGCCTGCCGCCCAAGGCGGCGCTGGAGGCGGTGGTGACCGCGTCGCTGGAGAGCATCGACCGGCACCACGCCGAGGTCGCCATCTACCAGAACGACGCCAAGTACCTGGCCCAGTTCGACCGGTTCGGCTACATCGCCGAGCGGGGCGTCGAGTTCCGCAAGATCTGGGTCGGTGTGCTCGAAGAGGGCGTGCGGGCCGGGGCGTTCCGCCCGGACCTGGACGTCGAGCTGGTCTACCGGTTCATCCGCGACACCGTCTGGGTGGCCGTGCACTGGTACCGGCCCGGTGGCTCGCTGTCCGCGCACGACGTGGCCGAGCAGTACCTGGGCATCCTGTTGGACGGCATCTCCACCCGCCGCCGTCCGGTCCGCCGTCCCTGAACAAGGAGTCCTGTCGTGCCTGAGGCGTACATCATCGACGCTGTGCGCACCCCCGTCGGCCGGCGCGGGGGCGCCCTGGCCGGTGCGCACCCCGCGGACCTGGCCGCGCACGTCTTCAAGGCGTTGTTCGACCGGACCGCCGTCGACCCGATCGAGGTGGACGACGTCATCCTCGGCTGTGTGGACACGATCGGGCCGCAGGCCGGGGACATCGCCCGCACGGCGTGGCTGGCCGCGGGCTTCCCCGAGGAGGTCCCCGGGGTGACCGTGGACCGCCAGTGCGGTTCGAGCCAGCAGGCCGTGCACTTCGCCGCGCAGGCGGTGATGAGCGGGACGGCCGACCTGATCGTCGCGGGCGGCGTGCAGAACATGAGCCAGATCCCGATCTCCGCCGCCATGCTCGCCGGTGAGCAGTACGGGTTCCCGACGCCCATGCACGGTTCGCGCGGCTGGGATCACCGGTATGGCACCGAGGAGATCTCCCAGTTCCGGGCCGCGGACCTGATCGCCGTGCGCTGGGAACTGTCCCGCGAGGAGCTCGAGGAGTTCGCGCTTTCCAGTCACACCAAGGCGATCGCCGCGATCGACGAGGGCCGGTTCGACCGCGAGATCGTCCCGTTCGACGGCGTGCAGCGGGACGAGGGGCCGCGCCGGGACACCGATCTGGCCAAGATGGCCAAGCTCAAGCCGTTGCGGCCGGACGGGACCACCACGGCCGCGCTGGCCAGCCAGATCTCCGACGGCGCCAGTGCCGTGCTCGTCGCGTCGGAGCGGATGGTGTTGCGGCACAAGCTCACTCCGCGTGCACGGATTCGTCACCTGTCCGCGCGTGGTGCCGACCCGGTGTACATGCTGACCGCGCCGATCCGGGCCACCCGGCACGCGCTGGACCGCGCCGGGATGTCCATTTCGGACATCGACCTGGTCGAGATCAACGAGGCGTTCGCCAGCGTTGTGCTGGCCTGGGCCAAGGAGCTGAAAGTCGATCTCGACCGGGTGAACGTCAACGGCGGCGCGATCGCCCTTGGTCACCCGATCGGCGCCACCGGCACACGTTTGTTCACAACGCTTCTGCACGAGCTGGAACGCACGGGTGCCCGTTATGGACTGCAGACCATGTGCGAGGGCGGCGGTCAGGCCAACGTGACCATCATCGAGCGCCTCGGCTAACCGATCAGCCGGGCGGCCTGCCCGGCCGCGGCGAGCGTGTCCGGGTCCCCGGTCCGGTCGAACGCTTCGACCGCGGTGTCGGCGAACTTGATGACGTGCTCGTCCCCGTGGTGTGCGGCGCGGTCGAGGGTCTCCGCCGCGGATGTGGCCTGCGGCAACGTATCCCTGGGCGCGGCCGCCGCGGGGCCGTAGGTCGCGGTGATGGCCGCGCTCGCCGCCCAGGCCGCGGTGAAACTCGGCAGCCACTGGTCCTCGGCGAGCACCGGCAGGATGTGCAGGACCGCGTTGGGCGCGGTCGCGCAGTGCACGAGCAGCACCGGACTGCCGTAAGCGTGCGTCAGGTAGCGCACCACACTCGCGTGAACCAGATCCGCGAGCTTGGCCGGGACATCCGCAGCGCTCGCGGGCGGGGTCAACGCGGCGAGAGCGCCCGGCCAGCCATCCAGGTCGGCGAGCCGGTCAAGGCGGTGCGCGATGAAGCCGCTCTGGTCAGCCAACCGGGGGACAGCGGCCAGCGCAGCCGCGGCGGCTGATGTGCCCGCGGGGGCGGTTACGCCCGGGAGAGGACGAGATCGAGCCGCCCAGAAAGCCAGGCCGTAGCCCATTTCCTTGGCGGCCACGGCGTCGTCGGGCTCGACCCGCAACGCCCGTACGGCGTGACCGACGCGGATGACTCCGTGGGTGGAACCGGCGGCGATCCCCGCCAGCAGGCGAGGCCACCACTCGTTCAACACGGTCTGCCACGGGGCGGCGGCGATTTCGCGGGTGAAGAACGTTGTCCAGTCACCGATCCGGCGCGCACCTCCACCCAGCGCTTCCTGCCAGTTCTCGGCGGTGATCCGGTTGCTGGCGTCCGGCAACTCGGCCAGCCTGCCCGTGTATCCGTCCAGCCACTGGTGAACGTCGAGGTCCAGGCCTCGGCGGAGGATCACTTCGGCGGCCATCGGGCCGTGGTTGGTCAGGCCATGGTTGCCCTCCTCGTCGCCGCCGAACTCCGGCCCCATGCCGTGCAGCCGTTGGTAGGCCTCGTCGAGCACAGTCATGTCGTACCCCCAGGTTCGATTGGCCGTGATCATGCGCGGCCGCACCGCATCCCGTCGACGATTAGGCTCAGCCCTAATGATCCGTCTCCGGTTCGGTGTCGACGACCTCGGTCAGGTCCGGTTCGCGTTCTCACCCGTGTGGGAGGCCGTGACGAGCATCCGCGCCTTGGCGGGTTCGAGCGGACTGCACGCGCCGTGGCGCGCGGGAGTCCGGACCGATGCGACGGATCTGGAGCTGCTGACCACGGTGATTCGCCCGACCGGGTATCTGCCGGACTTCCTGCACCCGTTGCCGCAGCGGCAGGCGCCTGGGTTCGATGCCGGGCTGGCCATGGTCGCGGCCACCGATCCTGACCTGGCCGCCAGCGAACTCGACCACCTCGCCCACCACCCGCGAGCCATGCAGGGGCCGGATCGCGACCGGCGGTACGCCACGCTCACCGGGTTCGTGAAGCGGCCGGAGGATGGCCTGGCGCAGATCATCGCCGCCCTCGACCGGCATTGGCGGGCATCGATCGCCCCGCACTGGCCACGGATGCGCGCGTTGCTGAGCGCGGATCTGGCCTACCGTCTCCGGGAACTTGGCGCTGGTGGCGTACGGCGGCTGCTGCGCACGCTGCATCCGTCGGTCACGTTCGACCACGACACCTTGAGCATCGTGAAGTACTACGAGGGCACCGCGGACCTGCGCGGCCGCGGCCTGCTGCTGGTCCCGTGCGTGTTCGCCTGGCCGGACGTGCTCGTTCGCACCGCCGACCCGCAACCCGCCGTGACCTACTGGCCGCGCGGGCTCGGCCGTCTCTGGGAGACGCAGACCAGCCCAGAGGGCACGCCGTTGGCCGATCTGCTCGGGGTCAGCCGGGCGGCGATCCTCGGCCAGCTCGATGTGCCGATGTCCACCACGC
Source organism: Actinocrispum sp. NPDC049592 (assembly GCF_040675465.1). Classification (NCBI taxonomy): domain Bacteria; kingdom Bacillati; phylum Actinomycetota; class Actinomycetes; order Pseudonocardiales; family Pseudonocardiaceae; genus Actinocrispum; species Actinocrispum sp. NPDC049592. The sequence goes on from NZ_JBFAPA010000013.1 coordinate 262,530, forward strand.
ACCTGGCCGGCCAGCTCGACCTGGCCGCGCCCACGGTGAACGTGCACCTCAAGATCCTCGAGCGGGCCGGGGTGGTGGCCAGCTGGCGGGATGGCCGCACGGTGCTCTACCAGCGCACCCACCTGGGCGAACTCCTGCAGGTCGGCCGCGACAACTGGGCTGCTGCCGACGACGGTGGGTAGTGCCTACTTTCGGAGTTATCCACGGACTCGACAGCTGGTTTAAGTTCGGCCAGTTAGTCGTCGAAAGAAGAGGGGTGCGGCAGATGGCAACAAGGCTCAGATCGGCCGTCACGGTCCGGTCGGGCATCGCGCTGGGGGCGGCCGGCCTGGTGGTCTTCGGTCTGACCAGTCCGTCCGCGACGGCCGAGGACAACGTGATGCGCGCGGACCAGTCGGTGGCCCGCGCGTGCTACTCGTCCGTGCAACCACGACGGGCGCAGGGCGTGGATGCCCGTGAGGTGACGTCCACTGTGGACGGTCTGGTCCAGGCCCGGCTGTCGCCGCGAGGCGGCGGCGAGGGCGACTGGGACGTGGCCGTGTTCGACAAGGCGACCGGCGGTGTGGTGGCCGCGTCGTCGGCGTTCCGCAGCCACGAGCTGGCGGAGAGCTTCGTCAAGAAGGGCCAGCAGCTGGTCGTGCAGGCGTGCCGGTACGGCGGGCAGGCCAGGACCGTCACGCTGGGCATCGACTTCCTCGCGCTGACCCCGCAGGGCACGCCGACCGGGGTGGCCGCCCCGGCGCAGCGGGCCGAGATGGTGCGGGTGGAGACGCCCGAACGCAAGGACAAGCAGCACCTGCTGGGCCTCGGCCTGGATGTCACCGAGAAGGGTGACGCGACCGGCGTCCAGGTCGTGCTGGCCAACGACGCCGACCGGAAGGTGTTGCGCGACAGCGGGTTGAAGTTCACCACGGTGGACGCCGACCTGTCCAGGACGTCCCGCGAGGACGCTGCCCAGGACCGGGCGTACGCGGCCAGGACGCAGGCCTCTGCGCTGCCGTCCGGCCGGACCAGCTACCGCCACCTCTACGAGTACGAGTACGAGCTCAAGGAACTGGCGCGCAACAACCCCAAGCTGGTCAGGACCTTCACCGCGCCCGAGCCGACGGTCGAGGGCCGGGACGTCGTCGGCATCGAGATCGCCACGGACGTGGACAACCTCTCCGACGGCAAGCCGATCGACTTCGTGATGGGCGTGCACCACGCTCGCGAGTGGCCGGCCGGTGAGCACGCCATCGAGTGGGCGTACGAACTGGTCAAGGGGTACAAGAACGACTCCGCGATCCGGTCGCTGGTCGGCAGGACCCGCAACATCGTCGTGCCGATCGTCAACCCGGACGGGTTCTCCATCTCGCGGGAGGCCGAGCCCAAGGGCGACTTCTCCCGGTTCGACTACGAGATGAAGCGCAAGAACTGCCAGGCGGCCGACTCCCCGGCGAACTTCCGGACCGGCGTCTGCAAGGCCAACCCGGCCGGTGCGCAGCGCGGCACCGACCCGAACCGCAACTACGCGGGCTTCTGGGGCGGCAACGGCGCCAGCCTCAACTGGGCAGGCGAGACGTTCCGCGGTGCTCAGCCGTTCTCCGAGCCGGAGACGCGCAACATCCGGTCGATCGTGTCCACCCGGCAGGTCACCAACCTGATCACCCTGCACACCTTCTCCAACCTGGTGCTGCGCCCGCCGGGCGTGGCCGACGTGCGGCCGCCGCTGGACGAGCCGGCGTTCAAGGCCCTGGGTGACAAGATGGCCTCGCGCAACGGTTACACGAGTGAGCCGTCGTGGGGTCTGTACGACACCACTGGTACGACTGAGGACTGGTCGTACTGGGCCACCGGTGGCTGGGGCTTCACCTTCGAGATCGGGAACGACAACTTCCACCCGACCTACGCCGAGGCCGTCGTCGCCGAGTACACCGGCGTCGCCCCGGCCGCGGGTGCGGGCAAGGGCGGCAACCGCCAGGCGTTCCTGGACATGCTGGCCAACACGGCCGACCCGTCGGCGCACTCCACGCTGATCGGGTCCGCGCCGCGCGGGTACCAGCTGAAGCTGCACAAGACGTTCCAGACGCCGACGTCGCCGGTGCTGCAGCCGGACGGCACCACCAAGCCGCCGATCTACGTCACCGACAAGCTCGACTCGACGTACTCGTCGACCGGTGGCCGGTTCGCGTGGTCGATCAACCCGTCCACGCGGCCGTTCGTGGCCGGCCGGTACGGGCGTGACCCGCAGGGGCCGCCGCAGGCCGGCGCGGACCTGGCGAACCCGCCCGGGGTGCCCGCGGAGAACACCAACTACCCGGGCAACCCCGTGTCCGAGTCCATTCCGTTCACCGTGAAGGGCCTGCCCGACGTGGACAACGGGCGGATGGACGTGTCGGTGCACTGGAACTCCACCAACACCGACTGGGACCTGTTCATCTTCAACGCCGCCGGGGAGCTGGTCACCCAGTCGGCGTCGGGCGGGACCAACTCCGAGCGGGCCACGCTGTTCGACCCGCCGCCCGGCAACTACACCGCCGTGATGGTCAACTACGACCAGGTCGACCCGGCGAACCCGGACGACTGGTTCGGCGGCCGCGTCGAGTTCTCCTCGCCGCTGCCGACGGTGTACGGCCCGAAGGAGGCCTACACGTTGACCTGTAGCGACCGGATCGGCAGGCTCGTCGGTCTGACCGACGTCTACGCCGACCGCGGCCAGACCGTGGACGTGGGCGAGGTCTGCACCAACTCGGCCCGGGCCAACAAGGACCGGCGCCGGTAGTCCGTCACTGAGGCGGAGGATCGCGGAGTTTTCCGCGGCCTCCGCCTCAGCCGGACCAGATCCCCATGATGAACAGGCAGTAGAGGAAGGCCATCAGCAGTGTGTGCGTCGCCATCAGGCCGCCCATGGCGGCCCTGAGCCGGGGGCCGCGTTCGGCGGCCGTCGCCATCGCGAGGTAGATGACGATGCACGGCAACAGGAAGCGGTGGACCGAGACGACGTTGCTGTTCAGGGTGAACATCACCATCGCGGCGATGCCGAAGATCGCGAGCGGGACACCCGCCCCACGGTGCGCACGCAACATCCACCAGGCCGCCAGCAGCAGTATGCCGAGGCCGACGATCGGGATGACGTGGCTGATCAGCGCCCAGTTGCCGACCGGCGCGTTGATCACCGCGGTTGCCGAGGTCCGCAATTCCCTGGCGATGGTCTGCGGAATGTTCGGGTTCGTGACCTGATAAGGCCACTCGTCGTACTGGTATGCGTGGAACATCGCCAACCCGTCGCCCACCGCGAGCTTCAGGTACAGCGCGTAGCAGCCGAACCCGATGTACGCGGCTGGGAACCACAGCAGATTCCACGACAGCAGGCGGCGTGGCTGCCAATCATGGGCGCGGCAGAACTCGAGCAGGCACAGCAGGACGAACAGCGCGGAGGGCAGCCGGGTGGTGGTGGCGACGATCAGGCACAACCCCATCCAGGCCCATTTGCGGCGCAGCGCGAACAGATACGCCCAGAAGGCGATCGCGCAGAAAGTCGCCTCGCTGTAGAACGAGTGCAGGAAGTACGCCGTCGGCGCGGTCAGGAAGGCGGACACGGCCAGCCACGGTGCCCACGGAGCGCGCACGAAGTGCCGGGCGATTCTCAGCAGGGCAGTGGCCGCCAGCCAGGTCGCGGTGAAGTTGACGATGAGGCCGGATGCGAGCACCCCGAGCTTGCCGAAGGTGATCGTCTGCACCAGGCCCACGGCCAGGGGGAATACCGGGTAGAAGGCCGCCGTCCACGGGGTGGCCGGATCGGTGTACCGGCCGTTCAGAATGCCGTTGTAGTGGACCGAGTCCCAACGGAAGGTGTGCAGGAGGAGCTGGGGTCTCAGCCCGCTCAGCTCGTTCGGGTCACGGTGGAACTCCGGCAGCGTGCCCTGGAAGAGGACGGCCAGCACGGTCAGTGCCCCGTGGAAAAGCAGGACCACCGCGAACGTCCTCGCCCAGTCGCTGTGCAGCAGGCGCCGTCCGCGCCCCTGCGGTGGTCGCGTCTCGGGCGCCGGGTCCGCCTGGAGGCGGACTGAGGGCCTGACGATCTGATCGGTCATTCCCGGTCCCTTCTGCCGGCCTGCCCCCACGTTCTGCGAACAAAGGGGGATCGCCGCACGGAGAGCTGCCGAAGCCGGGCGGTGGGATAAGCGCTATCGGTGCCCATGGTGAATCGTCGGCGTTGCCCATTCACCAATGTGGCCAATGGGCTTCGGCCATTCGACGTAATCATTTTGCGGTCGTTGGCGAACGACCTGGCTCGCGGTTACAAGAATGATCGAACTCCGGCAACACATTTCATCGAAACGAGGGCGTAGCGTACTCCGCCGTCGTATCCCCCGTGGGTGCGGGGTCCGTTCAGCCCGACCACTTGCCGGCGATGAAGAGCGAATACAAGAATGCCATCAGCACCGTGTGCGAAAGGATCAAGCCGTAAACTGCGGGTTTGCCGCTCAGCCGGATACCACCCTGGGCGAGCCGGGCCATCGCGATGTAGACGACGAGGCACGGCAGCACGTAGCGGTGCACCGACACCACGTTGCTGTTCAACGTGAACATCACGATCGACACGAACCCGAAGACCGCCAACGGGATCCCGGCACCGCGATAGACCCTCAGCACGTAGCCGGCGGCGAGCGCGAGGACGACCAGCGCCAGCACCGGGATGATGGTGCTGACCAGAGTCCAGTTGTCCGGCGGTTTCGTGGCGAACACCGCCTCGACCGCCGCGGTGACCGCATGCCAGATCGTGCCCGGGAAGTCGAGGTTGAACACGTGGTACGGCCACGACTGGTGCAGGTCGTAGGCGTGGAACATGGCGAGGGCGTCGCCGTGCTTCAGTTTCAGGTACAGCGCATAGGCTTCCAGCCCGATGAACGCGGCCGGGAACCACAAAATGTTCCAGGACAACAGCTTCCGCCACTGCCAGTCCTGCGCTCGGAAGAACTCCAGCAGGCACAGGCCGACGAACAACACGGACGTGATCCGGATGGCGGTGAGCGGGATGAGGCACGCGCCCATCAGGTGCCACTGCCGGCGCAACGCGAACAGGTACGCCCAGAACCCCAAGGCGCAGAACAGGGACTCGCTGTAGAAGCCGTGCAGGAAGTACGCGGTCGGCGCGGTGAGGAACGCGGTGACCGCCAGCCAGGGGCCCCACGTGCTGGACAGGAACGTCCGCGCGATCTTGAGCAGCGCGGTCGCGGCGAACCACGAAGCCACGACGTTGACCAGGAACCCGGCGGTGATCAGCGGCAGGCTGTTGAAACTGAGCGTCCGCACCAGCCAGACGACGACGGGGAACAACGGGTAGAACGCCGGTTCCTCGGGGTTTTCGTAGCTGCCTTCGAGGATTCCGTAGTAGTGCGCGGAGTCCCAGCGGAACGTGTGCGACAGCCAGGTCGGGTCCGGGCCGATGATGTCCTTGGGGTAACCGATCTCGGTGGGGTAGGAGCGTTGGAACAGCACCGCTACCACGGTCAGGACGAAGTGGAACGCGGCCACCATCGCGAACGTCCTGGTCCACTCCGACGCCGCCACTCGCTGCCAGCGCGACCCGGCCTCGGGCCGCTCGATGGTCTCAGTCATCGGCGGTTTCCTTGGCCTCATCCGGGGCGCGGTGCCGGAAGACGACCTTGCTGTACAGCGTGTAGTTCCACACCAGGTTGAAGCCGAGACCCGCGAGCTTGGGCGCGGCGATGGCCAGCGTGCCGGTCAGGCCGGTGAACATGCCGCTGAACAGGGAGATCATCAGCGGCTGGACCAGCCACAGCCCGGTCGCGGTGACCAGGAAGAACAGCACCGCCTGGGTCTTGGCGTTGCCCGCCTTGGCGCGGAAGGTGAAGTTGCGGTTCAGCGTGAAGCTCAGCGCCATGCCCGCCGACGTGGAGATCAGGTTGGCCAGGATGATGTTCAGCCCGGCCTGCCGCAGCACGGTGTAGGTGATCAGGTCGACCGCCGTGTTGGCGACGCCGACGATGCCGAACCTGAGCTGTTCGGCGCTGATGACCTTCATCGTGTTCGACTCTCCATGTCCCGGTCCGGTGATCCCGTGCGCACGGCTGCGACGGTGTAGAGCGGTCGTCCCTGCGACTGCGCGTAGGTGCGGCCGATGTAGCTGCCCAGCACGCCCAGCATGGTGATCTGGATGCCGCCGAGGAAGAACAGGCCGATGGTGATGAACGCCCAGCCCGGCACCGCCGTCTCCGGCGCGAACACCTTCACCCCGAGCGTGTACAGGATCCCCAGGAAGCTCAGGAACGAGATGAAGTACCCCATCCGGCTGATCAGCTTCAGCGGCGCGACGGAGAACCCCATGATCCCGTCGGCGGCCAGCCGCATCATCTTCTTCATCGAGTAGCTCGTGCGGCCGGCGTGCCGTTCGTGCCGGTCGAACTGAACCGCGGTCTGGCGGAACCCGACATAGCTGATCAGGCCGCGCAGGAACCGGTCCCGCTCCCGGAACTTCCGCAGCTCGTCGACCACTTTCCGGTCCAGCAGCCGGAAGTCGCCCGCGTCGCGCGGGATGTCCACCGACGCGACCTTCTGCAGCACCCAGTAGAAGGCGCGGGCGCTGAGCTTCTTGAACGCCGGGTCCTGACGGGAGCGGCGCTGGGCGTAGACGACGTCATAGCCCAGTTCCCATTGAGCCAGCAGCTCCGCGCTCACCGGCGGCGGGTCCTGCAGGTCGCTGTCCATCACGATGACCGCGTCCGCGTCGGCCAGGTCCAGCCCGGCGGTGACGGCCACCTGGTGGCCGAAGTTGCGGGACAGCTCGATCACCGTCACGCGCTCGTCGGTCCCGGCGATGTCCGCCAGGACCTGGGCGGACTCGTCGGTGCTGCCGTCGTCGACGTAGATGAACCCGAAGTCGTAGCGGCACGCCAGCGGCTCGGTCACCGCCAGCACGCTCGCGTGCAGCAGCCGCAGGTTCTCCGCCTCGTTGTACACCGGGAAGACGTACGTGACCGTGCGGCGCGGTCCGGCTGGTGTCGCGTCGATCGTGGCCCCCAAGATCTCCGGCCCCAGCCGTCCGGCACATTACCCAGCACACCGGGTAGTCGCCGGACGGCATGGCACCGTTGCGTGTCTCTCCTCCGATCTCAAGACGTACGAGGGCCGTGATCCGTTGTCCGATTAGTTACAAGTGATGTGCGCGTTCGCCCAGTCGGCGTGGTCGCTGTTGTTGCCGTCGCCGGCGTCGGTGGTGATCAGGCGCACGAGGGTGGCGCCGGTGACGTCGGCCTGAAGGGGCTTGGCGGGCATCAGGTTGGTCAGGATGCCGCTGTCGGCGACCTTGGTGCCGTCGGCCCAGACCTCGAAGGTCACGGTGCCGTTGTTGCCCTTCTCGTCGTCGACGCCCACGTCGGCGGTGACGGAGGTGCAGCGGCCTGCCGTGTAGTACTCGATGACGCCAGGGGCGTGGGCGCCGAGTCCCTTGGCGTAGGTGACGCCATTGATGGTGATGACGTGCCCGTCGCCCGCTTTGGACTCACCGTTGCTGCGGTCGAGTTCTACAGGCCCGTAGCCGTTGGCCGCGCGCAACCACTTCACGTCGCTCAGGAACGCGGGCGCTGCCGGTGGTGCGCCGGGAACGACGACCTCAAGGTTGTACGGCAGCACGACATTGCCTGGCTGATAGGTGGCTTTGCCGGTGAGGACGTACTTGCCGGGGCTCAGGCCGGGCGGCACCTGAACTGTCCACTTCGTACTCAACGACTGGTCGGTCCGCAGCAGCACGGCGGAGGTCGGCGACTCGGGCTGGACCGTCCACCCGGGACCGGTCAACGTGGACTCCACCGACAAGGCGGGCAGCCTGCCGTTGTTGGTGACCGAAGTGGTCACCGACGTGGTGGTTCCCGGAGTGACGATCGGGAGAGCGCCTGGGTACGACGTCTGGATGATCGCACCCGCGTCGATGGCAGGCGGGTACGTGGCCCAGTTGCGGTCGGCGCTGACGCGGAACATGGCACTGCCGTGGGGCGGCAGGGTGGCCGCGATGGTGTTCGCGGTCTGCCAGTCCTGGTGTGTCCACAGGTCACGCATGCGGTACCCGGGTGACCGCGACAGGCCCAGTTCGGCGGCCGAGGTCACGGCCCGTCCGGTGGTCTCACCCTCGTTGAACAGCAGTACCGCTTTGTCGCCGTTCTTCAGCGGCTTGACCAGCACGTTCAGGCCGCCAGAAGACTTGACAAGCTTGCCCTGCACACCGAGCGGGTCCTGGTCGACGGCGATGACCTCGCGGTTTTCCAGGATGTCGAAGGTGGCCGGGGTGGCTTTGCGGAGGTCCGTGCCGATGAGCAGGGGCGCTGCCATGATCGCCCAGAGCCCGAAGTGCGAACGGTACTCGGTGTCCGTCATGCCGCCGTTGCCGACCTCGAGCATGTCCGGGTCGTTCCAGTGGCCGGGACCGGCGAAGTCGGACAGCACCCAGTTCTTCTTGGCGATGTTGAGCATGCTCGTGTAGTTGTCGCCGATGTCACCGGTCGTGCGCCACAGGTGGCCGACGTCCGAGGCCCATTCCCACGGCTTGTTCTGACCCCACTCGCACAGCGAGAACACGATCGGCCGCCCGGTGTTGCGCAGGGCGTCCCGCATGGTCGTGTACCGCAGTTTCGCGTCGACGTTCTGGTTGTTGCAGTTGTCGTACTTCAGGTAGTCGACACCGAAGGACGCGAACAGGTTGGCGTCCTGCTGTTCGTGGCCCAGACCGCCCGGGAAGCCCGCTGTGTTGCAGGTTTTCGTGCCCGCGCTGGTGTAGATGCCGAACTTGAGGCCCTTCGAGTGGACGTAGTCGGCAACGGCCTTGATGCCGTTGGGAAACCGGACGGGGTCGGGGACGAGGTCACCGGCGGCGTTGCGCTGGGGCAGCGCCCAGCAGTCGTCCAGGTTGACGTACTGGTAGCCGGCGTCCTTGAGGCCGCGGGCCACGAAGATGTCCGCGATGCCCTTGACCATCGCCTCGTTGAACTCGGCGCCGCAGTGGGTGGAGTTCCAGTTGTTGAAGCCCATCGGCGGGGTCAGGGCCAGCCCGTCGCCGGGGGAGACCGAGGCGGATGCGGGCGGCGCGCTCGCCAGACCCGCCGTGACCAGGCATAACGCGGCAGTCACTGCGCGGAGACGGTTAAACATCGGACCTCATCGTCGTATGTCCAACAGAATCGAACAGAAATCAGCAGGGAACACCATGATGTAATCGATTACGCCCACGCTGTGTCAAGACCCCGCTACATGATCATCGGAGGTCTGTGCGACACGCCTGGGAGACTGGCCACATAAGTTGGCGGTTTGTTCACCTACTCGTTATCGTTTTCGGCTGGCCAGAAAACGCGAGGTAGGGAGCACGGTTGACCGTCCTGGACGAAGGTCCTTTGTTGATCGATTCGGGAACGGTTGAGGCCCCCGCCGCGCCAATGCTCGACCCTGCCAGCAGGTCTTCGGTGCTGTTCTCTGGCGGCAGCACGCCACCGGAACGCACGCTCGTGGACATCCTGTCCGCGACCGCGAGACAGCACCCCAACGCGCCCGCCCTGGACGACGGCACTGCTGTGCTGACCTACCGTCAGCTGATGGCCGAGGTGGAGGCTCGCCGCGACATCCTCGCTGGTGAGGGCGTCGGCATCGGCGACCGCGTGGGCATCCGGGTCGAGTCCGGCACCGCCGAGCTGTACCTGTCGATCCTCGCCGTGCTCGCCGTCGGCGCCGCGTACGTCCCTGTTGACGCCGACGACCCTGACGAGCGCGCTGAGCTGGTCTGGGCCGAGGCCGGTGTCTGCATGGTCATCGGCTCGCAGGGTGAACTGCGACCGCTGGGTCCGCCGATGCGCTGTGGTGTTGGTCCCAGTGCCGACGGGGACGCGTGGATCATCTTCACCTCCGGGTCGACCGGCACGCCGAAGGGGGTAGCGGTCAGCCACCGCAGCGCCGCCGCCTTCGTCGACGCCGAAGCGCGCCTGTTCCTGCAGGAAGAGCCGATGGGACCGGGTGACCGCGTGCTCGCCGGCCTGTCGGTCGCGTTCGACGCGTCCTGCGAGGAGATGTGGCTGGCCTGGCGGCACGGCGCCTGCCTGGTGCCCGCACCCCGCGCCCTCGTGCGCACCGGCATGGACCTCGGCCCGTGGCTGCTGCAGAAGGAGATCACCATCGTGTCCACCGTCCCGACGCTGGCCGCGTTGTGGCCGGTCGAGGCGCTGGACGAGGTCCGGCTGCTGATCTTCGGCGGCGAGGCCTGCCCGCCCGAGCTGGCCGAACGGCTCGCGGTCGAGGGCCGCGAGGTGTGGAACACCTACGGCCCGACCGAGGCCACGGTCGTCGCGTGTGCCGCGCAGATGACCGGTGAGGGTCCGGTCCGGATCGGCCTGCCGCTCGATGGCTGGGACCTCGCGGTGGTCGACCCGCAGGGCAACCCGGTGCCGATGGGCGAGACCGGTGAGCTGGTCATCGGCGGCGTGGGCCTGGCCCGCTACCTCGACGCCGAGAAGGACGCCCAGAAGTTCGCGCCGCTGGAGTCGCTCGGCTGGGAGCGTGCGTACCGCAGCGGTGACATCGTCAAGGCCGAGCCGGAGGGCCTGCTGTTCGTCGGCCGCGGCGATGAGCAGGTCAAACTCGGTGGCCGGCGGATCGAGCTGGGCGAGGTCGACGCCGCGCTGCAGGCTCTCCCCGGGGTCGCCGGCGCAGCCGCCGCGGTGAAGAAGTCGAAGGCCGGTAACCAGGTCCTCGTCGGCTACGTCGTGGCAGCCGAAGATTTGCTTGCAGAATCGAGCATTGGCACTGCCTTTGACGAGGCTGCCGCGCTGGAGCAGTTGCGCGCAGCCCTACCAGCCGCGTTGGTGCCGTTGTTGGCCGTTGTCGACACGCTGCCGACGCGCACGTCAGGCAAGGTCGACCGCGCCGCACTGCCGTGGCCGCTGACGACCGTGTCAAGCGAGCTCAGCGGGACCGCGGGCTGGCTGGCCGAGCTGTGGACCGAGGTCCTCGGCATCGGCGTGGACAACCTCAACGAGGACTTCTTCGCCCGTGGCGGCAGCAGCCTGGGCGCGGCCCAGCTGGTGTCGCTGGTGCGCCGCCGGTACCCAGGGCTGTCGGTCAGCGACGTCTACCAGAACTCGAAGCTCGGCCAGCTGGTCAAACGCATCGACGAGCTGGCGGACGCACAGACAACGAGCCGCACGATCGAGCCCATGCCGCGGCTGGCGGCACTGACCCAGACCGCGCTGATGGTGCCGCTGTTGACCCTGGCCGGCCTGCGCTGGATGGTCGCGCTGGCCGCGATCAACAACATCTTCGCGTTCGGCCCGGCCATCTCGTGGTGGCTGGTCGGCCTCGGCTGGCTGCTGTTCGTCAGTCCCGCCGGGCGGCTCGGCCTGGCCGCCGGGACCGCACGCCTGCTGCTCAAGGGTCTCAAGCCGGGTACCTACAAGCGCGGCAGCGGTGTCCACTTGCGACTGTGGACGGCCGAGCGGGTCGCGGCGATGACGGGCGTGTCCAACCTGTCCGGCGCCCCGTGGATCACGTACTACGCCAAGGCGCTCGGGGCGAAGATCGGCAAGGACGCCGACCTGCACTCGCTGCCGCCGATCACCGGCATGCTGAAACTCGGCAAGGGCGCCGCGGTCGAGCCAGAGGTCGACCTGACCGGGTACTGGATGGACGGCGACCTGCTGCACATCGGCAAGATCCGGATCGGCGCGAGCGCCACCATCGGCGCGCGCAGCACGCTGTTGCCGGGCGCTCGCGTCGGCAAGCGCGCCGAGGTCGCTCCCGGTTCGGCCGTCATGGGCGCTGTTCGCCCAGGTCAGCGGTGGGCCGGTGCTCCCGCGGTGCGCTCCGGCAAGCCGCACCGCTCGTGGCCCTCGGCCAAGGCGCCGCGCAAGCTGCGCTGGGCGCTCACCTACGGGCTGACCTCGCTGGTCATGGGCCTGTTCCCAATCCTCGGCGCGGTCCCCGGCCTGTTGATCCTGGCCGACGCCGTGCCCCGTGGGTTCACGAGTGTGCTGTGGGCAGTGCCGTTGGCGACGGTGACTGCTATGGCCGGCTTCGCGCTGTTGATCCTGCTGTCCGTGCGGTTGCTCGGGATCGGCCTACGCGCCGGACACCACCCCGTGCACAGCCGGATCGGCTGGCAGGCGTGGGCGACCGAGCGGCTGATGGATCTGTCCCGGATCCTGCTGTTCCCGATGTACTCCAGCCTGTTCACCGCGGTGTGGCTGCGGCTGCTGGGTGCCAAGGTCGGCCGTCGCGTCGAGGCTTCGACTGTGCTGGCGATCCCGAAGATGACCACCATCGGTGACGGCGCCTTCCTGGCCGATGACACGATGGTGGCGACTTACGAGCTGTCCGGCGGATGGGTCCGGGTCGGCGAGGCCCGGGTCGGCAAGCGTGCGTTCCTGGGCAACTCCGGGATGACCGCGCCCGGCCGCGCGGTGCCCAACGGTGGCCTGGTCGGCGTGCTGTCCGAGGCGCCGAAGCGGGCCAAGGCCGGGTCGTCCTACCTGGGCATGCCGCCGATGAAGCTGCGCCGGACCGCCAACGACGCCGACTCGAGCCGCACCTTCGAACCGCCGAAGCACCTCGTGTGGGCGCGGGCGCTGGTGGAGATCTGCCGGGTCATCCCGGTGATGGCGTCGGTCGCGCTGGCCGTGCTGGTGCTCGGTGGGTTCGAGGCGCTCGCGTCCCGGTTCGGGTTCGCGGTCGCCGCGTTGCTCTCCGGCGCTGTGTTGTTCGGCGCGGGACTAATCGCGTCTGCTGTCACTACTGTCGCGAAGTGGGTACTGGTAGGCAGGTTCAAGGCGGTGGAGCATCCCCTGTGGAGCTCGTTCGTCTGGCGCAACGAACTGGCCGACACGTTCGTCGAGGTGCTCGCCGGGCCGTGGCTGGTCAGCCCGTCGCTCGGCACGCCGGTGCTGACCACCTGGCTGCGCACGATGGGCGCGCGCATCGGCAAGGGCGTCTACCTCGACACCTACTGGCTGCCCGAGGCCGACCTGGTCTCGCTGGGCGACGGCGTGAGCGTGAACCGGGGCTGTGTGCTGCAGACGCACCTGTTCCACGACCGGATCATGAGCATGTCCGAGGTGATCATGGACGACGGCTCGACCCTGGGCCCGCACGGCATCGTGCTGCCGGGCGCCAAGATCGGCGCGCGCACCACGATCGGCCCGGCGTCGCTGGTCATGCGCGGCGAAGGTGTCCCAGCTGACACCAGGTGGCTGGGCAACCCGATCAGCGCGTGGACGAGACGCTAGCGTGAGGCAGTGATCGATCCGTACCTGCCGGACCACGGTGACCCCCGCTACCACGCCGAACACTACGACCTGGAGCTGGACTACCGGGTCGGCGCGGGACGGCTGGACGGGCGCGCCAAGATCACCGCGGTGGCCCGCGAGACGCTGGCCAGGTTCACCCTGGACCTGGGCACCTTCCGGGTCGGCCGGGTCCTGGTGAACGGCAAGGCCACCCGGTTCGCCCACCGCGGGCACAAGCTCACCGTGCAGCCGCCGGTCAAGATCGCCGCGGGCCGCAGGTTCACCGTGGAGGTGCGGTACGTCGGCAACCCGGAGCCGATCCGCAGCCCGCACTGGGGCGAGCTGGGCTGGGACCACCTGACCGACGGCGTGCTGGTGGCCAGCCAGCCGGTCGGCGCGCCGTCCTGGTTCCCGTGCAACGACCACCCGAGCGACAAGGCGACCTACCGGATCTCGGTCACCACCGCCTCGCCGTACCAGGTGGTCGCGAACGGCAACCTGGTCGACGGCCGGGTCGGCGCGAGCACGACGACGTGGGTGTACTCGCAGCCCGAGCCGATGGCGCCCTACCTCGCGACCGTCCAAATCGGACGGTACGAGTCCGTGGAGCGGGCGGACGAGGTCGTGCCGGTGCGGGCCGTGCGCCCTGCCCGGCTGGCTGACCGGTTCGCTTACGACTTCGGCCGGCAGACCGAGATGATCGTGGCGTTCGAGCGGATGTTCGGGCCGTACCCGTTCGGCTCGTACACCGTCGTGGTCACCGATGACGAGCTGGACATCCCGATCGAGGCGCAGAGCCTGTCCATCTTCGGCGCCAACCACGTCGACGGCAGGCGCGGCTCGGAGAACCTGGTGGCGCACGAGCTGGCGCACCAATGGTTCGGCAACAGCCTGACAGTCGCCGACTGGCGGCACATCTGGCTCAACGAAGGCCTGGCGACCTACTCGGAATGGTTGTGGTCACAGGCTTCCGGCGGCCGGACGGCGGACGCGCTGGCCCGGATAGCGTGGCTCAAGCTGGCGAAGCTGCCGCAGGACCTCGTGCTCGCCGACCCTGGTGTGCAACGGATGTTCGACGACCGCGTGTACCAGCGGGGCGCGCTTGCCGTGCACGCCTTACGGTCGCACATCGGCGAGGCCGAGTTCTTCGCGATGCTGCGCGAGTGGACCTCGGTCAACAAGTACGCGACGGTGACCACCGAGGCGTTCACCACGTTGGCGCAGAAGCATTCCCCGCGGCCGCTGGCCGACCTGTTCACGGCGTGGCTGTACCAGACGCGTCTGCCTGAACTTCCTTCGGCAGGCGCGTGAGGATCTCGGTGGCCTGGCCGACGATCCCGTGGATCAGCTCCGCGCAGGTGGGCAGGTCGTCGAGCATCCCGACCACCTGACCGGCCGCCAGCACACCGGCGTCCGTGCGGCCCTCGACCAGCCCGGCGCGCAACAACATCGGCGTGTTGGCCGCCATGACCACCTGGGACAGCGACATCTCCTTGCCCATCGACCGGCCTTCGCGCAGCATCGTCGTCCAGGACAGGCCGCTGAGCTTCTTGAACCGGGCCGCGTTGGCGACGGCCGCCAGCAGGCTCTTGATGCCGGACCGTTCGAGCTTCTCGACCAGCTCGGTGCGCAACACCCTGTGTGGCACGCCATCCACGCGTTTGGTGACGACCGTGCCGTCCAGGCCGCGGTCCAGGTAGAGCTTCTTGACCTCGTCCGGGACGGTGCTTTCCTTGGTGAGCAAGAACCTCGTGCCCATCGCGATGCCCGCGGCGCCGTAGGACAGGGCGGCCGCGAGGCCTCGGCCGTCGAAGAACCCACCCGCGGCGATGACCGGGATGCCGACAGCGTCCACAACGGACGGGATGAGCAGCGTCGAGGCGACGGATCCGGTGTGGCCGCCCGCTTCCGCGCCTTGGGCGATCACCACGTCCGCGCCCCACGCGGCGACCTTCTCCGCGTGCCGGACCGCGCCGATCGACGGCATGACAACGATTCCGGCGTTCTTGAGCTTGGCGATCAGGTCGCTCTTGGGGGCTCTCGCGAACGAGGCCACCCGGATCTGCTCGGCGATCAGCAGGTCGATCCGCTGTTCGGCATCCATCGCGTCGGCCCGCAGGTTGACGCCGAACGGTTTGCTGGTACGGCTTTTCGTCTCGGCGATGGCCTTTTCCAGCTGCTCGAAGGTCATCGTCGCGGAGGCGAGGATGCCCAGGCCGCCCGCTTCGGCGGTGCCCGCGACCAGCCTCGGTCCGGCGACCCAGCCCATTCCGGTCTGCACCACCGGATGTTCGACGCCGACCAGCTCGGTGAGCGCGGTCCTCACGCCTTGACCTCGCGATCGCGCCGGCCGCCCGGGTCCAGGACGGTCCTGATCAGCTCCAGCTCGCGCTCGTCCGGTTCCCGGGTGATCTCCGGCTCGTCGCTGTGCAGCTCGAACCCGGTCTGCTCGTATACATCTTGTATACCGACATCCGGATGGATGTATACAACGCGCATACAACGGTCCGGGCCGCCGAAGTCGAACACGCCGAGGTTGCTCACCACGCGATGCACGTTGTGGAACGGGCCTTTCGCGTTGTTGTAGCCCACTCCGGAGACCACGTCGACCGCGTCGACGAAGACCCGCTTGCTGTGCCGGGGAACCCAGTAGCTCGTCTTGTGGTTAGCGGTGTTGCCAGGGGCGCCGCGCACGCCGAGGAGCTGGCGGGTGGGTTGGGCGTGGTCGCCGATGGCCGAGATGTTCTGGTTGCCGTAACGGTCGATCTGGTTGGCGCCCATCACAACGTGGCGCTTCCCGTTGGCCACCACGTCGAAGACCTTGCGGTATGGCAGCCAGCCCTCGATCTTGCCGTCCGGGTCCTGCAGGTAGGCCTCGCCGTCGGACAACAGCAGGTCGGGTTCCCTGGTGAGCCGGGCCAGACGGGCGCCGAGCTGCGGGATCAGGCCCATCGGGCTGGCCAGGATCTCGCCGTCGCCGGCGAACAGGTCGGCGCACGCGGCGACGCAGATCTCGGCGCGGGTCGCGCTCATTCGGCCCTCCATTCGTCGACCGCCCGGTGGTAGCCCCGCTCGCCGCGGCTGAGGAACCGGTCCCGGAAGGCGTCCCACTCGGTGGCGGCGTACAGGCGCTGGAAGTTCTCGTCGCGCGGGTAGTCCGGGACGCAGCTGGTGAAGTGCGCGCCGTTCGGGGTCTCCACGACGCCGTCGACCATCATCCGGTTGAGCAGCAGGGTCTGGACCGGCCCGTCCAGGTCGTCGACGATCTTCTCGGTGCTGACATACCGCCGTTGTGCCGCCGTACAGAACAAATCGTCGAAGTACGGGTCGGGGCCGAGGTACTGGGCGTTGCCGTGTTTGTCCGCGCGGTTCATGTGCACGATCGCCGCGTCGAGGTGGATCGCGGGCATCGCGACCAGTTCCTCGTCCTGGTAGGGGTCGCGGATGGTCTTGATCTCCGGGTTGAGCGTGAGGACGGCGCTGCCCAGGCCCGCGCGGGTGGGCAGGAACGGCAGCCGGTGGCCCGCGGCCCGCAGGCCGGTCTGCAGCATGCCCTCGTCCAGCTCGGTTGTATCCAGCTTGTACACCTGTCGGATACGTTGGAAATGCGGGTCGTATGCGACGGTGTCGAGCGAGACGAAGCCGAAGACCAGCCTGCGGATCTTGCCCGCCGCGGCCAGCAGCCCGACATCGGGGCCGCCGTAGGACACGACCGTCAAGTCGGTGAGCGGCGAGTCGAGGATGGCCCGGACCAGGGCCATCGGTTTGCGCCGCGAGCCCCAGCCGCCGATGCCGAGGGTCATCCCGTCGGACAGCTCGGCCACCACCTCGTCGGCGGTCATCCGCTTGTCACGCATTCCTGCTCCCGTTGACGAACGCGTCCCTGGCCTCGTCGGACGCCCCGGTGAGGTTGAGCTCGAACGTGAAGCCCTGTTCGTACCGGTAACTGCGGTGCACGTGCTGCGGGTCGATGCCGTTGATCGCCTCCTTGGCGCGGCGGATGACCCGGGTGTCCTTGGCCGCGATCTCCTCGGCCAGCGCCAGCGCGGCGGCGTCGAGCTCGTCGCGGGGCACCACCTGGTAGACCGAGCCGTGCTGCAGCAGTTGCTGGGCCTCGATGTTGCGGGCGGTGTAGTACAAGGTGCGCATCAGGTGCTGGGGGACCAGCCGCGCGAGGTGGGTGGCCGCGCCGAGCGCGCCTCTGTCCACTTCGGGCAGTCCAAAGTAGGCATCCTCGGCCGCGATCACGATATCGCTGTTGCCGACGAGTCCCACGCCACCGCCGAGGCAGAACCCTTGTACCGCTGCGATTACCGGCACCGCGCAGTCGTACACCGCGGCGAACGCGGCCGCGCAGCCGCGGTTCGCGCCGATCAGCGCGGTGTGCCCGGTCGTGCGCTGCATCTCCTTGATGTCCACGCCCGCGCAGAAACCCCTGCCCTCGGCGCGAAGGATCACCACATGGGTGTCCGGGTCCTCGCCCGCCTGCGTTATCGTCGAGGCCAGGTCGAACCACCCTTGCACCGGGGGTGCGTTGACCGGCGGGAAGTCCAGGGTTACCTGGGTGACGCCGGGTCTCGCCCGGCCGGTGCTGATCCCCATGGGCGTTCTTCCTAACCTAGCGATTGCTTGGTACGTTATCAGGGCTCGGTGGACATCACCAGGAGGAAAGGTTGGACCTGGGGCTGCGGGACTCGGTCGTACTGGTCACCGGTGGTGGGCGGGGCGTCGGCCTGGGCATCACCAAGGCGTTTCAGGCCGAGGGTGCGAAGGTCGTCATCTGTGCGCGGCACGAACCGGAAACGGACATCGGCGCCGAGTTCATCCAGTGTGACGTGCGGGACACCGAGCAGGTGGACGCGCTGATCGACGAGATCGCCGCCCGGCACGGCCGGCTGGACGTCGTGGTGAACAACGCGGGCGGTTCGCCGCCGGTCGACGCCGCCACGGTGTCGCCGAGGTTTCACGCGGGCATCGTCGGGCTGAACCTGCTGGCGCCTTTGCTTGTCTCCCAACGGGCGAACGCGGTGATGCAGAAGCAGGAGAGCGGCGGCTCGATCATCATGATCAGCAGCATCTGCGGCTCCCGCCCATCGCCCACCACAGCGGCCTACGCGGCGGCCAAGGCGGGCCTGAACAACCTCGCCGGTTCGCTGGCGGTGGAGTGGGCGCCGAAGGTGCGGGTGAACTCGCTCGGCGTGGGCATGGTGCTGACCGACCGAGTGGGAATCCACAATCCCCACCTCGACGAGGTGGCCAAGACTGTCCCCTTGGGACGGTTGGCGCAACCGGAGGAGATCGGCTCGTGCGCGGTGTTCCTGGCCTCGCCGATGGCCTCGTACGTCAGCGGATCCACCTTGATCGTGCACGGCGGGGGTGAAGTGCCCGCCTACCTCAATGCAGGGAGGGAAGATGGGTGACCTCTGCGCCGGGCGCGTCGTCATCGTCACCGGCGCGGCGCGTGGCCTCGGCCGTGCGCACGCGCTGGCTTTTGCCCGCGAGGGCGCTTCGGTCGTGGTGAACGACTACGGCGTTTCGCTCGACGGGACGGGTGCTTCTTCCGGGCCTGCCGCCGAGGTTGTCGCCGAGATCGAGTCGTTCGGCGGGTCTGCCGTGGCCTGCTTCTCCGACGTGGCTTCATGGGAGGGCGCCGCCGATTTGGTGTCCACCGCGGTGGAGGCATTTGGGCGCCTCGACGTGTTGGTCAACAACGCCGGGTTCCTGCGCGACCGGATGTTGGTGAACCTCAGCGAGGACGAGTGGGACGCCGTGATCCGCGTGCACCTCAAGGGGCACTTCGCCCCCATGCGCCACGCCGCCGCGTACTGGCGGGGCGTAACGAAGTCCGGCGGCACGGTGGACGCGAGGGTGATCAACACCAGTTCGGGCGCCGGGCTGCAGGGAAGTGTGGGGCAGGGCAACTACTCCGCGGCGAAGGCAGGCATCGCCGGCCTGACCCTCGTGGCAGCCGCCGAGTTCGCGCGCTACGGCGTGACCGTCAACGCCATCGCACCAGCGGCCCGAACCCGCATGACCGAAGGGGCGTTCGCGGAGACCATGGCGGCGCCGGCCGACGGGTTTGACACCATGGCGCCCGAGAACGTTTCGCCGCTTGTGGTGTGGCTGGGGAGCGTTGAGTCGCGGGAGGTCACCGGGCGGATGTTCGAAGTGGACGGTGGGCGGGTTTGCGTTTCGGACGGGTGGCGGCCGGGGCCCGTGCGGGACAAGGGGTCCCGGTGGGAACCGGCTGAGCTGGGTCCCGTCGTGAAGGACCTGCTGTCGCAGGCGGCGGAGCCGATGCCCGTCTACGGCGCTTAACTGAGCGGTCCGAGTCTGTGGGTTGCGCGGGGTCAGTTGAGCGCGAGTCGGTGTTATAGGCGCTCGATGATTGTGGCCGTGGCTAGGGCTCCGCCTGCGCACATGGTGATGAGGGCGAAGGTGGCGTCGCGGCGTTCGAGTTCGTGCAGGGCGGTGGTGATCAGGCGGGCGCCGGTGCTGCCGACGGGGTGGCCGAGGGCGATGGCGCCGCCGTTGACGTTGACGCGGTCGATTTCGGGGTTGTGCACGCTGATCCAGGACAGGACGACGGAGGCGAACGCCTCGTTGACCTCGAACAGGTCGAGGTCGCCGATCTTCATGCCGCTGCGGTCGAGGACGCGTTGGGTTGCCTGCACCGGGCCGTCGAGGTGGTAGTACGGCTCCGCGCCTACCAGGCATTGGGCGACTATGCGAGCACGTGCTCGCAAGCCCAGTACGTGGGCGCGGTCCTCGTCCATCAACATCACCGCGGCGGCGCCGTCGGAGATCTGCGAGGACGTACCCGCGGTGTGAACTCCTTCTTCCATAACGGGTTTGAGCGCGGACAGGCCTTCCAGCGTGGTGTCGCGGAGGCCCTGGTCGCGGGTGACGCCCGCCACCGACACCACTTGGGTGTCGAAGTGGCCGTTTTCCCAGGCGTGTTTGGCTTTGGCCTGGGACAGGACGCCGAACTCGTCGACCATCGTGCGGGTCAGGCCGCGGCGGGTCGCGATGCGTTCGGCGGCCATGTACTGGTTCGGCAGGTCGATGTCCCACGATGCGGGTCGCGGGCTGCCCGCGTCCGTGCCTCTGTTGGCGCCCAAGGGAACGCGGCTCATCGCCTCGACGCCGCAGCCGATCCCGACGTCGATCGCACCGGCGCTGATCAGTCCCGCGATGAGGTGGATCGACTGTTGCGCCGAGCCGCACTGGCAGTCCACCGTCATGCACCCGGTGCTCTCTGGCAGCCCCGCGTGCAACCAACCCGTGCGGGTGATGTTGTTCGACTGCTCACCCGCTTGGGTGACGCAGCCGCCGGCGACCTGTTCGACCAGATGGGGGTCTATGCCGGACCGCTCCACCACGGCACGCTGGGCCGCGCCGAGCAGTTCCGCCGCATGTAGACCGGACAGCCAGCCGCCACGCTTGCCGATCGGGGTCCGTACCGCTTCCACAATCACCGGTCTGGGCACACGATGCTCCTCCCGCGCAAGACGATGATCAAAAAATAGAACATGTTCTTGTATCGGGCAAGCTTAAAGTCGCGCCAGGTCTTCCGTTCAGTTAACACTGTATGCTTGAATCGCCTGTAGAACGTGTTCCACAAGGTCGTGGGGGCAACGTAGGAGGCAACTGTGGCCCAGCCCAGGATCCCCGAAGGCTTCGACTTCACCGACCCGGACGTGTACGCCACCAGACTGCCGCTCGAGGAGTTCGCCGAACTGCGCCGTTCCGCGCCCGTGTGGTGGAACGCGACGCCGAAACGGGACTGTGGGTTCGACGACGACGGCTACTGGGTGGTCACGCGGCACCAGGACGTCAAGGAGGTCTCCCGGAACTCGGAGGTGTTCTCCAGCCGGGAGAACACGGCGATCATCCGGTTCGGCCCGGACATCACCCGGGAGAAGATCGAGGCACAGCGGCTGATCATGCTCAACATGGATCCGCCGCAGCACACCAAGGTGCGCGCCATCATCGCGCGGGGCTTCACCCCGCGTGCCATCAACAGTCTCCGCGACGCGCTGGCCGACCGCGCCGAACGGATCGTGAAGACCGCGGCGACCGAGGGGACCGGCGACTTCGTCACGGATGTCGCCTGTGAACTGCCCCTGCAGGCGATCGCCGAACTGCTGGGCGTGCCGCAGGACGACCGGCACAAGCTGTTCGACTGGTCGAACCGGATGATCTCGTACGACGATCCCGAGGCGTCCCAACCGGAGCTGGCGTCCGCCGAGCTGCTCGGCTACGCCTGGCACATGGCCGAGGACCGCAAACGCTGCCCGGCGCACGACATCGTGACCACGCTGGTGAACGCGAACATCGACGGCGAGGACCTGACCTCCGAGGAGTTCGGCTTCTTCGTGCTCCTGCTCGCGGTGGCGGGCAACGAGACCACGCGCAACGCGATCACCCATGGCATGCACGCGTTCCTGCAGCACCCCGAGCAGTGGGAACGGTTCAAGGCCGAACGCCCGCAGACCGCGGCCGACGAGATCGTCCGGTGGTCGACACCGGTCATGGTGTTCCAGCGGACCGCGCTCAAGGACACCGAACTGGCGGGCGTGGAGATCAAGCAGGGCCAACGAGTCGGGATGTACTACAGCTCGGCGAACTTCGACCCGACCGTCTTCGACCGGCCGGAGCAGTTCGACATCGGCCGGGATCCCAACCCCCACCTGGGTTTCGGCGGTACCGGCGCGCACTACTGCATCGGCGCCAACCTCGCCCGCCTGGAGATCGACCTGATCTTCAACGCCATCGCCGACCACATGCCCAACATCGCCGAAGCCGTGAGCCCGCAACGACTCCGCTCGGGCTGGCTGAACGGGATCAAGTCATACCAGGTCACGTACTCGTAGCCCGGCCAGAAGAGAACCCCGGCAGCGCCGCGCTGCCGGGGTTCTCTTCGTTGGGGCTATGAGGGTTTGATGGAGCTGACCGTCCACATCGCGAAGTACTGGCTGCCGCCGCCGTAGGCGTGGCCCATCGCGGTGCGGGCGTCGGGGACCTGGTGGGCGCCGGCGCGGTGCATGACCTGCATGGCGGCCTCGGCGAAGCGGATCATGCCGGAGGCGCCGATGGGGTTGGAGGACAGCACGCCGCCGCTGGGGTTGACCGGGAGGGTGCCGCCGATCTCGGTTTCGCCCGACTCGGTGAGCTTCCAGCCTTCGCCCAGCGGCATGAAGCCCAGGTTCTCCAGCCACATTGGTTCGAACCAGCTGAAGGGGACGTAGATCTCCGCCACGTCGACCTCGGCGAGCGGGTCGGAAATGCCTGCGCGGCGCCACAAAGCCGCCGCCGCGTCACGGCCCGCCTGGGGGTTCACCTGGTCGCGGCCGGCGAAGGTCGTTGGCTCCGTCCGCATCGCGGTAGCGGTGATCCAGGCGGCGCCCTCGCCCGCGGTCGAGCTGTCCGCGATGACGACCGCGCAGGCGCCGTCGGAGGAGGGACACGTCTCGTCGTAGCGGATCGGGTCCCACAGCATCTTGGATGCCTGCACCGATTCCACCGTGATATCAGGCTGTTTCAGGTGCGCGTGGGGGTTGAGTGCGCCGTTGCGGCGGTCCTTCGCGGCCACCATGGCGCCGACGTGCGTGGGCGCGCCGGAGCGCCGGATGTAGGAACGGACGTGCGGCGCGAAGTAGCCGCCCGCACCCGCGTGGACAGGCATGACGAACGGGGTGGGGATCGACAGGGCCCACATGGCGTTCGACTCGGACTGCTTCTCGAAAGCTATGGCCAGTACGCGTTTGTGCACGCCACCCTGGACCAGGCTGGCGGCGACGTTCGCGGTTGACCCACCGACGGAACCGGCGGTGTGCACGCGCAGCAGCGGCTTTCCGTTGGCGCCCAAGGCGTCGGCGAGGAACAGTTCGGGCATCATCACGCCTTCGAACATGTCCGGCGCCTTGCCGACCACCACCGCGTCGATGTCCGGCCAGTCCACATTGGCGTCCGCCAGGGCCCGGTCCACCGCCTCGCGGCAGAGCCCGGCCATGGACACGTCGAGTCGTTTGGCGGTGTGGTCCGTCTGCCCGGTGCCGATCACCGCGGCCAGCTGTCCGGCCATCAGTCGCGTCCCTCCATCACGCACACCAGGTTCTGTTGCAGCGCGGGCCCGCTCGTAGCGTGCGCCAGCGCGCTATCGGCGTTGCCGTCCCAGACCTGCCGGGCGGCCTCACCGATCCGGATCAGTCCCGCCGCGAACATCGGGTTCCCGCACAGCGGCCCGCCGGACGGGTTGATCCGGGTTCCGTTCAGCGAAAGCTCCTTGCGCAACAGAAGTTCCTGGTGCGTGAAGGGAGCGTGCAGCTCGGCAACATCCACATGGGAGAACCCCGCGTCACGCGCGGCGGCCACTGTGGACGGTGACTTGGTCAGGTCGCGCCCGCCGAGGTTGGCGGAGTCGATCCGGTGCGCGATCCCGGTGATCCACGCCGGCCGGGACCGCAGCTCCCGCGCCCGATCTCCGGCCGCGAGGATGATCGCCGCGGCGCCATCGGTGATCGGCGCACAGTCGTGTTTCCGCAACGGGTTGGCGATGTAGGGCTGTTGCAGCAAGGACTCCGCCGAGTCCGAGCCTTTGAGCTGTGCCAGGGGGTTGTCCAGAGCATCGGTCCGGCTCCGGACGGCGACCGCGGCCATCTCCTCCTCGGTCCAGGCCCCCTGGTCCAGCCCGGCGCGGGCCTGCAAACCCGCGATGCCCAACGAGTCCGGCCACAGTGGACCGACGGTGTACGGGTCCAGCTGCATGGTCATCACCCGGCGCAGCTTGCCCGCCGAGGACTTGCCGAAGCCGTACACCAGCGCGGTGTCCACCTCGCCGGTCTGGATCTTGACCCATGCCTCGTACAGCGCCCAGGCCGCGTCCGACTCCACGTGTGACTCGTTGATCGGCGGGAACGCGCCGATCGCGTCGACCGCCGCGATGAACGAGAACGCCCGCCCGGCAACGTAGTCCGACGAGCCCGAGCACCAGAACCCGATGTCACCCTTCGACAGTCCCACGCTGTCGAACACCTCGCGGAACACCGGCACCAGCATCTCGACACCGTTGGTGGTGCCGTGTGTCTGCCGGACCGCTGGGGCCTGGGCGAATCCTACGACCGCTACGTCTCTCACCGGGGTGTCCTCACAGGTGCTGGGAGTAGGTCTCGAATGCCGCGTCCGGCTCGCCGGAAGGCTCGAAATGGTCGATGTTCTCCAGGGACGTGGTCCACTGGTCGCGCGGCCGCCAGTGCGCCTTCACCCGCATGCCCATCCGCACCTCGCTGGCGTCGCAGCCGAGGACCAGGTGCTGGAACGCGATGTCGGCGCCGTCGAGCAGGATGTACGCGGCCACGTAGGGCGGAGTGAGCCGCTGGCCGAAGAACGGGACGTTCACGATGCAGAAAGTCGTTACCGTGCCCCGGTCCGGCAGTTCGATCTCGTCCACTGTGGGCACACCGTCGGTCGGGCACGAGCCGCGCGGCGGGATGTAGACCTTCTGGCAGGCCGGGCAACGCTGGCCGAGCAGCCGGCCCTCGGCCAGGCCGCGCAGGTACTTGCTCTCCTCCGGCGACGCCGAGTGCATGTAGTTCAGCCGCACTGGCGTGATGGCCATGCTGATCGGCTCAGCGACTGGTTCGCCTTGCGCCGCGGGGTCTTCCCCGGCCTCACCGGGCTCGAAGCACGCGATGTCGTGGATGCTGCCGACCGGTTCCGCGGCCCACCTGACCCGTACGCGCATCCCGGTCGACATGTCGTCCGGCGAAGCCACGTCAACGGCGTGCAGCAGCGCGGTGTCGGCGCCGTCGAGCTTGATCAACGCCCACGCGAACGGCCGGTTCAGCGGCTGGCCCTCGTCCGGCTCGGACACCCACGACCACGTCGTGACCGTGCCCGCGGTGGACACCGGAACCCACTCGGTCAGGCGTCGCGCGGTGACCGGGTCGAACTCGACCGGCGGGACGTGCACGCGGCCGTCCGTGCCGCGGATGCCCTCGATCCGGCGCTCGCGCAGGCCGGTCATGAACCTGCCCAGGACCGGGCCGAGCGAGCGGGTGTAGTCGAACGCGAGGTTGAGGGGTGCGCTGAGCGACGTCACAAGGTGAGTGAAACATGTTCTCATCTGACCGGCAACTGGGCGTGCTCAGGTGTTGTCTTCGACCGGTAACACGTTCTAGTTTGAGGGTATGACCGCGATAGGGCTGTGGGGCATCGCCGACGAGCTGCCCGACCATCCGGCAGTGATCGACCCGGACGGCGGGGTGGTGACCTACCGGGAGCTGGCCGATCGGGCGAACCGGTACGGCCGCGGCTTGCAGGAGCTGGGGCTCCAGACGGGCGACACGGTCGTCATGCTGCTGCCCAACTCGGCGGACCTGGTCGCGCTCTACTTCGCCGTGCTGCAGACCGGGCTGTACGTGGTGCCGGTGAACTGGCACCTGGTCGGGCCCGAGATCGCCTACATCATCGAGGACAGCGGCGCCAAGGCCTTCATCGCGCACGAACGGTTCGCGACGGCGGCTGGCGAGGCTGGGAAATCCGTCACCGCCAGGTTCGCGATCGGTGACATCGACGGCTTCCGCCCGCTGTCCGAACTGGGCAGTTCGGCCGAGCGGCCGGAGCAGCGGACGGCCGGGGCGCCGATGGTCTACACCTCGGGGACCACCGGACGGCCCAAGGGTGTGCGGCGCCCGCTGACCGGCAGCGACCCGGACGAAGTGCCGGCGGCGTCGACCTGGTTCTTCGGGATCTTCGGGCTCAAGCCGTTCGACGACCACGTGCACATCTGCGGTTCCCCGCTATACCACACGGCGGTCCTGAACTTCGTGGGCATTTCCATCCAAATGGGACACACCGTCGTGCTGATGGAGCGGTGGGACCCGGAGGAGATGCTCAAGCTGATCGAGCGGCACAAGGTGACGCACAGCCACATGGTGCCGACCCAGTTCCACCGCCTGCTGGCGTTGCCGGAAGAGACGCGCAACTCCTACGACGTGTCCTCCTTGCGCACCATGATCCACGGCGCCGCTCCCTGTCCACTTGAGACGAAGCGGCGGATGCTGGACTGGTGGGGCCCGGTCGTCGTCGAGTACTACGCGGCCACCGAAGGCGGCGGGACCTCCATCGGCGCCGAGGAATGGCTGCGCAAACCGGGTTCGGTCGGCAAGGCCTGGCCCGGCTCGGTGGTCAAGGTCCTCGACGACAAGGGGGAGGAGCTGCCGCCCGGCGAACCCGGCCTGGTGTACATGCGGATGGGCGCGTCCTCCTTCGAGTACCACAAGGACAAGGAGAAGACCCTCGCCGCGCGGGTCGGCGACCTGTTCACCCTGGGCGACATCGGGTATCTCGACGAGGACGGGTACCTGTACCTGCGCGACCGGAAGAGCGACATGATCATCTCCGGTGGCGTGAACATCTACCCGGCCGAGATCGAGGGCGAACTGGCGGTGCACCCCAAGGTCGCGGACATCGCGGTGTTCGGCATTCCGCACCCCGACTGGGGCGAGGAGATCAAGGCCGTCGTCCAGCCGGCAGAGGGTGTCGAACCGAGCGACGAGCTGACCGAGGAACTCCTGGCCTACGCCCAGGAACGCCTGGCCAAGTTCAAGCTGCCCAAGTCCATCGACTACATGGACGAGCTGCCCCGCGACCCCAACGGCAAGCTGTACAAGCGAAAGCTGCGAGAAGCCTATGTGTGAACGTGATCGGCCACCGGCGCGTCGGGATGGGCCAGCGCCCACTCGACGCGCTTGCGGCTCTCCTCATCCGCGGGCGTGTACACGGTCATCCGTAGCTCAGGGTTTGTGGTCAGGTCGAAGCCGGTGACGGTCAAGGAAAAGTCGCCCGCGCTCGCATGCCGGTAGGTCTTCACCCGGTTCGTCGGCGCCTGAACGTCCTGAGCAGCCCACATCTCCCGGAACTCCGTACTGGCCGAGGAGAGCCGCTCGATCAGGTCCTCCCACTCCGGTTCACCCACGCAACGGCCATACGCGGCACGGAAAGTAGCCACCATCTGCCGGAGCTCCGCCTCGCGATCAGCAGCGAATGGGCTGCAGCACGCCGGAATCGTGAAGCACTGCCACAGCACATTGCGTTCACCAGCAAGCGTTCGCGCCCACAACACCGCGTACGGAGCGTTCCAGGCGAGCACGTCGAACCGGGAGTTCAGGACACACGCGGGCAACGGCAGACTGTCCAGGATCTGCTGAACCTCGGGTTCCATTGTGGAGCCGGAAACCGGGGGCACGGTAGGGACTTCGGCGAGCCGGTACAGATGAGCCCGCTCGGCCGGGGAGAGCCGCAGCGTCCGCGCCACCGCGTCGAGTATTTGCATGCTCACATTGATCGGCCGCCCCTGCTCCAGCCAGGTGTACCAGGTCAGGCCCACACCGGAGAGCAGCGCGACCTCCTCACGCCGCAGACCCGGCGTGCGACGGCCGGAACCTGGGGGCAGGCCCACGTCCGCAGGGGACAGGCGGGCGCGGCGGCTGCGCAGGAACGCCGCTAGCTCCGGACGACGAGACGACATACCGCAATTGTGTCCGGAAGTCACACCACGTGCCGGGTGGTGTCAGTACCAGTATCAGCGGGCTCTCGGCAGACCGGCGAAACCGCCTGCACGCTGGGGACATGCGAATCGAAGGAGCGGTCGCGCTGGTCACCGGCTCGAACCGGGGCCTGGGCGAGGCATTTGTCACCACCCTGGAGGAAAGGGGAGCGCGCGTCTACGCCACCACCCGCGCGGATCTGGATATCACCAACCCGGTGCACGTCGAAGCGGCCGCGAAGCGCTGCGGCGACGTCACTTTGTTGATCAACAACGCGGTCAGCGCGACCACCAGCCCGTTACTGTCCGCACCCACGATGGACGTGGCGCGCCAGGAGATGGAGACGAACTACTTCGGCACCTTGGCCATGTGCAAGGCGTTCGCGCCGGTGCTGACCGCGAACGGCGGCGGCGCACTGGTGAACATGCTGTCGATCGTGTCGTTCTTCAGCTACCCCGGGATGGGTTCGCTGTGCGCCACCAAATCGGCCGCCTGGTCGCTGACCAACTCGGTCCGGCTGGAACTCCCGGACACCCTGGTCGTCGGCGTGCACGCGAGCTTCATCGACACCCGCCTGGCCGACGGCTTCGACGGGCCCAAGCACCGCCCGGAGCACATCGCCGGGCTGGTGCTGGACGCCGTCGAGGCCGGGCAGGAGGAGGTCCTGGCCGACGAGCGGACCAGGGCGGTGAAGCTCAGCGCCCTTGGAAGTTAGGCTTGCGCTTCTCGGCGAACGCGCGCGGTCCTTCCTTGGCGTCGTCGCTCTTGAACACCTCGATGCCCAGCCGGGCGTCGATCTTGAAGGCGTCGTTCTCCGGCATGCCCTCGGTCTCCCGGATGGTGCGCAGGGTCGCCTGCACGGCAAGGGGACCGTTGGCCGCGATCAGCGAGGCCAGCTCCAGCGCCTTGTCCAGGGCCTGTCCGTCCGGCACGACATGACCGATCAAGCCGATCTGCAGGGCCTCCGCGGCGGTGATGTGCCGCCCGGTCAACAGAAGGTCGCAGGCGACCGTGTACGGGATCTGCCGGGGCAACCGAACTGCTGAGCCGCCCAGCGGAAACAGTCCCCAGCGCGGCTCGGACACGCCGAACCGGGCGCTCTGTCCGGCCACCCGGATGTCGGTCGCCTGCAGGATCTCCGTGCCGCCCGCGATGGCCGGGCCCTCCACGGCGGCGATCAGCGGCTTGGTCAGCCGCCTGCCTTTGAGCAGGGGCTCGATCACCGACAGGTCCCAGTCCGCCGCGGTGTCGCCGGGATGGCTCGCCGTCATCGCCTTCAGGTCGGCGCCCGCGCAGAACGCGCCGCCGGCCCCGGTGAGGATGCACGCGCGGATCTCCGGATCCTTGTCGACCTGGTCCCAGGCCTCGCGCATGATCGCCATCATCGGGCCGGACAAGGCATTGCGTGCCTCCGGCCGGTTCATCGTCACGATGAGTACATGGCCTTGGCGGTCCACCAGGCAGTCGTCGGTCATCGGGCGCCTCCAGTGGGGGATTGTCCTGAACAATAACATGTTCTAGTTTGGCTCTCGTGGCCTTCAACATCGCCGATCTCGTCGAGCACGCCGTTGATGTCGTGCCTGAGCGGATCGCCGCGATCTGCGGCGAGCGCCGGGTCACCTACGCACAGCTGGAGGAACGGACCAACCGGCTCGCGCACTACCTGGCCGCCCAAGGGGTCGGCCGCGGGTCGCACGTGGGTGTGTACTCGCGCAACTCGATCGAGGCGGTCGAGACCATGGTGGCCGCCTACAAACTCCGGGCCGTGGCGGTGAATGTCAATTACCGCTACGTGGCCAACGAGCTCAAGTACATCTTCGAGGACGCCGACCTGACCGCGCTGGTGCACGAGCGCTGCTACGCCGACAAGGTCGCGCAGGCACGGACCGAGAAACTGAAACACGTTATCGTGGTCGATGACGACTCCGGACTGGACTATTCGGGTGAGGAGTACGAGTCCGCGCTCACCCAGGGTTCACCCGAGCGCGACTTCGAACCACGCAGCGCCGACGACACCTACATCCTCTACACCGGTGGCACGACGGGGAACCCCAAGGGCGTGGTCTGGCGGCAGGAGGACGTCTGGCGCGTCCTCGGCGGCGGCATCGACTTCTACAGCGGTGCCCGGATCGAGGACGAGTGGCAGCAGGCCAACTCCGGCAAGCAGTTCAGCCTGATCCGGTTCCCGATCCCGCCCCTGATCCACGGCGCGACCCAGTGGGGCACGTTCCAGAGCCTGTTCTCCGGCGGCACGGTCGTGCTGGTGCCACAGTTCGACGCGCACGAGGTCTGGCGAACGATCGAACAGCACAAGGCCCAGGTCATCCTGCTCACCGGGGATGCCATGGCCCGACCGATGATCGAGGCGCTCAAGGAACACAGCTACGACACCTCCTCGGTGGTCGCGATCGCCAGCACCGCGGCGCTGTTCTCACCGTCGGTCAAGGAGCAGTACCTCGACACGCTGCCCAACGTGGTGATCACCGACTCGATCGGCTCGTCCGAGACCGGGTTCTCCGGCCTCGGGATCGTCCAAAAGGGACTTACCCAGTCCGGTGGGCCGAGGGTCAAGATCGACGCGGACAACCTGGTCATCGACGAGAACAACCAGCCCGTGCGGCCCGGTGTGGTCGGCAGGCTGGCGCGCGGCGGGCACATCCCGCTGGGCTACTACAACGACGAGGCCAAGACCAAGGCGTTGTTCACCGAGGTCGACGGCAAACGCTATGTCGTGCCTGGAGACTTCGCGCGGGTCGAGGAGGATGGCACGGTCACCCTGCTCGGGCGCGGGAACATGTGCGTCAACACCGGCGGGGAGAAGGTGTTCCCCGAGGAGGTCGAGGGCGCGCTGAAGTCCCATCCGGACGTGTTCGACGCCCTGGTGATCGGCATCCCGGACGACCGGCTCGGCCAGCGGGTGGCCGCCATCGTGCAGCCACGCGAGGGCACCACGCCGTCACTGTCCGAACTGGACACCCATGCGCGCAACGCGATCGCCGGGTACAAGGTGCCGCGCAGCCTGTGGCTCGTCGACGAGATCAAGCGGTCGCCCAGTGGCAAGCCGGACTACCGGTGGGCGATCGAGTACGCGAAAACCCACGACGCTGCCGAGCACGCGGTGATCACCGCCGGCGGCACCAGGCGGTGAACTGTGCGAACGTCCCTGTGCGACACACTGGGCATTGACCGGCCGATCTTCGGCTTCACCCCGTCCGAGCACGTGGCGGCCGCGATCAGCCGCGCGGGCGGCCTGGGCGTGCTCGGCTGCGTCCGGTTCAACGACGCGGCCGAGCTGGCCAAGGTGCTGGACTGGATGGACGAGAACACCGACGGCAGGCCGTACGGTGTGGACGTTGTGATGCCCGCGAAGGTGCCCACCGAGGGCAAGGCCGTCGACCTGGACAAGCTCATCCCGGACGGGCACAAGCAGTTCGTCGAACGGACCCTGCTCAAGCTCGGCGTGCCGCCCCTGGCCGGCGAGGCGCGGGCCGGGGTCCTCGGCTGGCTGCACTCGGTGGCACGGTCGCATGTGGACGTCGCGCTGGAGCACCCGGTCAAGCTGATCGCCAACGCCCTGGGCTCACCGCCGGCCGATGTCATCGCCCAGGCGCACGATCATGGCGTTTTGGTGGCGGCCCTGGCCGGGACCGCGGAACACGCCCGCAGGCATGTCGCCAACGGTGTCGACATCGTTGTTGCCCAAGGCTACGAGGCCGGCGGGCACACCGGTGAGATCGCGTCCATGGTGCTGGTCCCGGAAATCGTCGACGCCGTCGACACACCTGTTCTGGCGGCCGGAGGAATCGGCTCCGGACGTCAGGTCGCGGCCGCGCTGGCGCTGGGCGCGGACGGTGTGTGGATGGGCTCGTATTGGCTGGCCACCGAGGAATACTCGCAGTCACTGGGTGAGTCGGCTATGCAACAGGCCCTGGTGGAAGCGACCTCCAGCGACACCGTGCGAACCCGTATCTACACCGGCAAACCCGCGCGGCTGCTCAAGACCAGATGGACGGACGCGTGGGCGGCCGAGGACGCCCCGCAGCCGTTGCCGATGCCGCTGCAGAACCTCCTTGTGGCGGAGGCACATGACCGCATCAGCCGGGCGAACGATCCATCGGTGATCTCCATGCCGGTCGGCCAGATCGTTGGCAGAATGGACAAGATCCGTCCGGTCGCGGCGGTCATGGACCAGCTCGTCGAGGAGACCGCGGCGACGCTGGAGCGCTTGCGGGCGCTGTGACCGCGTGCCTTTTGGGCGGTTTTCGGTGACCGTTCGGTCGCGGTGCCATCAATTTGTCCGAAAGTGTCACAAAACTGCGGGAACTAGCGACATACTGCGCGCGTCGAAGAAAACGCCGTGGTCATCCGTGGCCACCCAACCCGCAGGCGCTTGAGGAGTTCGGATGACAAACGAATATGGCCAGCAGCCTTACCCAGGTCAGCAGCCGTATCAGGGCCAGGGTCAGCCGGGCTACGGCTACCCTCAGACGCCGCCCGGTGGTCAGCCGGTGTACGCGGGCCAGCCCTACCCGCAGCAGCAGTCCGGTTACGGTCCGGCGCCGATCGAGAAGCCCGGCACCATCACCGGTGCCGCCGTCCTCGGCTTCATCCAGGCCGGCCTCACGCTGATCTCCACCATCATCTTCGCCGTCGGCCTGATGAACGCCGCCAGCATCGCCTCCGAGGGCCTGGGTGAGCCGTG
This sequence comes from Actinocrispum sp. NPDC049592, assembly GCF_040675465.1. Lineage (NCBI taxonomy): Bacteria > Bacillati > Actinomycetota > Actinomycetes > Pseudonocardiales > Pseudonocardiaceae > Actinocrispum > Actinocrispum sp. NPDC049592. Next base: position 295,040 of record NZ_JBFAPA010000013.1, read on the forward strand.
GGCGGTCTGCGTCGCCCAGTTCGTCGGCGTGGTCATCCTGATCGTGGGCGCCGTCCAGCTGATCGGTGGCTCGTCGCGGATGCTGTTCCTGATCGCCACCGGCCTCGAGGTCGCGCTGTCGCTGTACTGGGCCATCCGGTTCGGTGCCGCGGACACCGCGGGCATCAGCGCGGTCGAGAACTTCCGCAACAGCCTGATCATCATCGCCGTCGGCTTCGCGATCATGCCGGTGATCGGCCTGATCCTGGCCGCCGGTTCGGGCCCGGGCAACTACATCGCCGCGAAGCGCGCCGCCGCCGGCCGCTGACTCAGCGAAAAACTGGGCCGTGAACCGGGATTTCCCCGGTTCACGGCCCAGTTTTCGCGTTATACGGGGGTTGCGGCCAGCGCGGCGCCGATCCGGCGCAACTGTGCGGTGGCCGCGCCGAGGGTGAACTCGTTGCGTTTGGCGGCCACGAAATAGCGGTGCAGCGGGTAGTCCATGTCGATGCCCATGCCGCCGTGGACGTGGACCGCGGTGTGCGCGATGCGGTGCCCGGCGTCGGCGGCCCAGAACTTCGCCGTGGCCACCTCGGTGCCGGCCGGCAGGCCTTCGCTGACCCGCCAGGCGGCCTGCCAGAGGGTCAGCCGGATCGCTTCGACATCAACGTAAGCGTCGGCCAGCCGCTGGGCCACGGCCTGGAAGGTACCGATCGGACGGTCGAACTGGACTCGCTTGCGGGCGTGTTCGGCGGTCAGTTCCAGGGCTCGTTCGGTGACCCCGAGTTGCAGGGCGCACAAGCCGACCGTGGCACGAGTGACCATCGCGTCCACCAGATCCTGGCCGCCGACGATCTCGTTGGCCGGCACCGAGTCGAACTCGAGCCAGCCCTCGGAGTCGTTGTCCACCACGCGTTGACGTTCGATCGTCAGGCCTGGTGCCTCCCGCGGCACGGCGAACACCTGGACTCCGTTGGGGGTCTGTGCCGGAACCAGGAACAGCTCGGCGATCCCGCCCGCCGGGACACAGGACTTGGTGCCGGACAACAGCCATCCGTCCCCGTCCGGCTCGGCGACCACCTCGTCTTCGGACAAGGCAGCTGTGGCAAGGACATCGGTGCGCCCGGCGACCACGACCGAGAACAGGTACGGCACAGCCGCCACCGCCCGGCCCAGCTCGACCAGCACGCTGCACTGTTCGAGCAGCCCGAGGTCGTCCACGATCCCGCTGCTCTTCAACGTTTCCCACAGCTGCGGGTCGAACCGGTCCTCTTGTGCCTCGGCGGCGCGCAACCGGTCCTCGGGCACGTCGGCGAGGATGGTGCGGGTCAGCTCGGTGAGCGCGAGCTGCGCCTCGGAGAACGAGAAGTCCATGGTCAGCCCCTCTTGGCCATCGGCAGCTTGAGCCCGGTCGCGGCGATGATGTCGCGCTGCACCTCGTTGGTGCCGCCGCCGAAGGTCAGGATCAGCGCGGCGCGGTGCATCCGCTCGATCCGGCCGCCGAGCAGCTCCCCGCGCGAACCCGTGCGCACGTAGGCGTTCGTGCCCAGTACCTCCATCAGCAACCGGTAGGCCTCGGTGGCGAACTCGGTACCGAAGATCTTGGTCGCCGACGCGTCCCAAGGCTTCGGGGAATGCTCGACGCCCCAGGCGATCCGCCAGTTCATCAGCTTGAGGAACTCGGCTTTGGCGTGCACGCGGGCCAGATGCAGCTGCACCCACTCCTGGTCGATCACCCGGCGGCCGTCGGGCAGCTTGGTGTTCTGCGCCCACTCGACCACGTCCCGCAACGCGTTGCGCACCGGGGCGGAGGAGGTCAGCGCGACCCGTTCGTGGTTGAGCTGGTTGGTGATCAGCGGCCAGCCCTGGTTCTCCGTACCGACCAGGTTGGCCACCGGTACCCGGACGTCCTCGTAGTACGTGGCGCTGGTCATCACCCCGGAGACGGTGTGCACGGGCGTCCAGGAGAAGCCCGCGGCGGTCGTCGGCACGATGATCATCGACAGGCCCTTGTGCTTGGGCGCGTCCGGGTCGGTGCGGCAGGCCAGCCAGACGTAGTCGGCGTACTGGATCAGGCTGGTCCACATCTTCTGACCGTTGATCACGTAGTCGTCGCCGTCCCGGACCGCCCGGGTGCGCAGCGACGCGAGATCCGTGCCCGCGCCGGGTTCGGAGTAGCCGATCGCGAAATGCGTTGTACCGCCCGAGATCCCGGGCAGCAGCTGGGCACGTTGCTCGGGGGTGCCGAACCGCATGATCGTCGGGCCGACGGTGTTGATGGTCAGGAACGGCACCGGCGCGCCCGCGATCGCCGCCTCGTCGTTGAAGATCAGCTGGTCCAGCGGGGACCGGTCCTGCCCGCCGTACTGTTTCGGCCAGCCCAGCGCGAGCCAGCCGTCCGTGCCCATCTGCCGGACGACCTCCTTGTAGGCGGCGCCGTCGCCGTACTCGCCGCCCTCCGAAGCAAGCGCTTGGCGCCGTTCCGGCGTCATCAGGGCCGCGAAGTAGTCGCGCAGCTCGCGGCGCAGCTCCTCCTGCTCCGGCGTGTACGTGATGCGCATGCACCCTCCCGCGACTGGAACACGTTCTAGTTCACGATAGCGGGTGGTACGGCCCGCGCAAGAGGCCGCGTTACTTCCGGCGGGGTCGGTCGTTGAGGTAGTGAACGTCCGCTACTACTTAGAACCTGTTATCAACCAGACCGGGAATCGGCAGGTCGGCGAGCTTGTCACGTGTGAGAACGTATTCTAGTGTGGCGAGGAACGTACCCGCTCGGCGAGGAGTGTGAGTCCGTGGTGGCAGCTGATCTGGCCGGCAAGGTCGCGGTGGTGACCGGGGCGGGTGCCGGTCTGGGCCGTGCGGAGGCGCTGGCGCTGGCGGCCGCGGGCGCGGATCTGGTGCTCGGCGACCTCACCGAGAACGACGTGGTCGCCGAGGTCGAGGAGCTGGGCGGCAAGGCCGTCTTCGTCCAGGGCGATGTGTCCGAAAGGGACACCGCGGATGCGCTGACGCGGGCCGCGCTGGATCTCGGCGGGCTGCACATCCTGGTGAACAACGCGGGTGTGCTGCGCGACCGGATGCTGTTCAGCATGACCGACGAGGAGTGGGACCTGGTCATCAAGGTCCACCTGCGCGGGCACTTCCTGTTGTCCCGCAACGCCGCCGCGTACTGGCGCTCAAAGTCCAAATCGGATGGTGCGCCGGTGTACGGGCGGATCGTCAACACTTCGTCGGAGGCGTTCCTGCTCGGCTCGGAAGGACAGCCGAACTACGCCGCCGCGAAGGCGGGGATCACCGCGCTGACCCTCACCAGCGCCCGGTCCCTGTCCCGTTACGGGGTCCGGGCCAACGCGATCTGCCCGCGCGCCCGGACCCAGATGACCGCCCAGGTCTTCGGTGACGCCCCCGAGGGCCCGGACCCGCTGGCGCCCGAGCACGTCGGGAAGTTCGTGGCCTACCTGGCCGCACCCGAGGCGGACGCGATCAACGGCCAGGTCTTCGTGGTGCACGGCGAGAACGTGCTGCTGATGGCACCGCCCACAGTGGAGCAACGGTTCACCGGCTTCGACGACATCACAACGGCTTTCGCGAACCGCGACCCGGCGAGGACATTCGCTTGCACGGAGACTTTCAGAGGAGAGTCATGAGGCTGAGCGGCAAGATCGCGATCATCACCGGCGCCGCCCGAGGGCAGGGTGCCGCGGCCGCGCGCCGGTTCGTCGAGGAGGGCGCGAAGGTCACCATCGCGGACATCCGCGACGAGGAGGGCAAGCAACTCGCCGCCGAGCTCGGTCAAGCCACCATCTACCAGCACCTCGACGTGACGTCCGAAGAGGACTGGGCGGCGGCGGTGGCCGAGACGGTGAGCATCTTCGGTCACCCGAGCGTGCTGGTGAACAACGCGGGTATCCTGCACTTCTCGTCCATTGTCGACACCACGCTCGCGGACTACGAGAGAGTGATCAAGGTCAACCAGATCGGTACGTTCCTCGGCATGCGGGCGGTCGTGCCCGGCATGATCGAGTCGGGCGGCGGGTCGATCATCAACGTGTCCTCGGTGGAGGGTATGACCGGTTCGGCGTACCTGACCGCATACACTGCAAGCAAGTTCGCCGTTCGCGGGATGACCAAGGCCGCCGCTCTCGAGCTGGGCAAGCACAACATCCGGGTGAACTCCGTTCACCCAGGCGCGATCGACACCCAGATGGCCAGCGACGCCATGGGCGGCCTCGAGATCGACATGGCCAAGGTGGGCAAACGGGTCGCCGGGCTGCGCCGGGTCGGTACCGCCGACGAAATCGCGAACTTGCAGGTTTTCCTGGCCAGCGACGAGAGTTCGTACTCCACCGGCGGGGAGTTCCTCGCCGACGGTGGCGCGACGGCCGCGAACTCTCTAACTTGACCCGTCTATGAGTAGCACCGGCAAGAGGTCCAAGGTCCCTGGCGCGGCCGCGCTGCGCCAAGTGGGCCGGATCTCGACGCTCGCCTGGGAGGTCACCCGGGCGATCCCGAAGCGGCCGTTCCAGTTCCGCGAGTTCATCCAGCAGTGCTGGTTCTTCGCCAGCGTCACCATCCTGCCCACCGCGCTGGTCGCGATCCCGTTCGGCGCGGTGATCGCGCTGCAGCTGGGGTCGCTGACCACGCAGATCGGCGCGCAGTCGTTCACCGGCGCCGCCAGCGCGTTGGCCATCGTGCAACAGGCAAGCCCGCTGATCACGGCACTTCTGGTGGCCGGCGCGGGCGGATCCGCGGTGACCGCGGACATCGGCGCCCGCAAGATCCGCGAGGAGATCGACGCCATGGAAGTCCTTGGCGTCAACCCGGTCCAGCGCCTGATCGTGCCGAGAGTGCTGGCCGCCATGGTGGTCGCGGTGCTGCTCAACGGGTTGGTCAGCGTGGTCGGCACGATGGGCGGCTACTTCTTCAACGTCATCATGCAGGGCGGCACCCCCGGCGCGTACCTGGCCAGTTTCAACGCCCTGGCACAGCTTCCGGACCTGTGGATCTCGGAGATCAAGGCGGTGCTGTACGGTTTCGTGGCCGGGGTCGTGGCGGCCTATCGCGGGCTGAACCCCGCGGCCGGGCCGAAAGGCGTCGGTGACGCGGTCAACCAGGCCGTGGTGATCACGTTCCTGCTGCTGTTCCTGATCAACGTCGTGCTGACCGGGATCTACCTGCGGATCGTGCCGTCGAAGGGGTTGTGATACCCGGTGACGACTGTGAAGCCCCGGGACCAGGAGCCGCGTGCGGCCATCCTGGAGCTGGTGGCGCGGCCGTTCAACGGGTTGGAGCACCTCGGCAGGCAGTTGTCCTTCCACGCCAGGGCCCTGCTGTGGGCGCCGCGCACGCTTCGCCGGTACGCCAAGGAGGTGCTGCGGCTGCTCACCGAGGTCAGCTTCGGCACCGGGGCGCTCGCGGTGATCGGCGGCACGCTCGGCGTGATGATCGGCATGACCATGTTCACCGGCACGATCGTCGGCCTGCAGGGCTACTCCTCGCTCAACCAGCTGGGAACCGGGGCGCTGACCGGGTTCCTGTCCGCGTACTTCAACACCCGTGAGGTGGCACCGCTTTCCGCCGGTCTCGCGCTGTCGGCCACGGTGGGCTGCGGGTTCACCGCGCAGCTGGGCGCGATGCGGATCTCCGAGGAGATCGACGCGCTGGAGACGATGGCCGTGCCCAGCATGCCGTACCTGGTGACGACCCGGGTGCTGGCCGGTCTGGCCGCGGTGATCCCGTTGTACGCGGTCGGTCTGCTGTCGTCCTATCTGGCCTCCCGCGCGGTGACCGTCTACTTCTACGGCCAGTCCGCGGGCACCTACGACCACTACTTCCACCTGTTCCTGCCGCCCGAGGACGTGCTCTGGTCGTTCCTCAAGGTGGTGGTGTTCAGCGTGATGGTCATCCTGACTCATTGCTACTACGGCTACACCGCCACCGGCGGACCGGCCGGAGTCGGCGTCGCGGTCGGCCGGGCGGTGCGCGCGGCCATCGTGATGCTGTCCATCTTGGACTTCTTCCTGAGCCTGGCCATCTGGGGCTCCACCACCACGGTACGGATAGCCGGATGATCACCCGGCTGCGCTATCACCTCCTGGGACTGCTGTTCCTGGTGATCATGGCGCTGTTCGTGGTCCTGACCATCGCGGGTTACCGCAAGGCGTTCACGCCGGTCGTGATGGTCAGCCTGGAGACCGACCACGTCGGCAACCAGCTGCGCGAAGGCTCGGACGTGAAGGTCCGCGGGATGATCGTCGGCGAGGTCCGGGCCATTCGCGCGACCGGCGACCACGCCGTGCTGGATCTCGCCTTGCAGCCGGACAAAGTGGACGTCATCCCCGCGAACGTGTCCGCGCGGCTGCTGCCCAAGACCCTGTTCGGCGAACGGTATGTGGCGCTGCAGATTCCGGCGCGGCCGGACGCGAAGCGGCTCGGCGCGGGGTCGGTGATCACGCAGGACCGCAGCTCGGTGGCCATTGAGCTGGAACGGGTCCTGGACGATGTCATGCCCGTGTTGCAAGCGGTGCAACCGGAGAAGCTCGCGATGACGCTGAACTCGTTGTCCACCGCGCTGGACGGCCGCGGCGAGCAGCTCGGCCAGACCCTGGTGCAGCTCAACGAGTACCTGACCCGGATCAACCCGTCGCTGCCCAACCTCAACGCCGACATCGCCGCGCTGGCCTCGGTGTCCAACAGCGTGGCCGATGCTGCTCCGGATCTGTTGCAGGCGTTGTCGGATCTCACGGTGACCAGCAAGACCATCGTGGAGCAGCAGGTGAACACGCGGAACCTGTTCGCGCTGATGACCAACGCCTCCATCGACCTCGGCAACTTCCTGCAGGTCAACAAGAACAACCTGATCAACCTCGTGGTGACGGCGAAGCCCACCTTGGATGTGCTGGCCAAGTACGCGCCCGAGTACCCCTGCATGCTCAAGCAGATCGCCGATCGGGTGCCCGCCGCCGAGGCGGCGTTCGGCAAGGGCCAGGAGCACCCGAACATGATGCGCGTGACCCTGGAGTTCACCGGGAACCGCGGCAAGTACCTGCCCGGAGTGGACACTCCCCGGTTCGAGGACAAGCGCGGACCTCGCTGCTACGAACAGGTTCAGCTGCCCGCGGTGTTCCCGCAGTACCCGCCGGGCGGCCCGGTCAAGGACGGCTCGACCAAACCCCCGCCGCCCAAGCAGACCGGCTCGACCCAGATCATCCCCGGCTCGACCTCCCCGCAGGCCGCCGGTTCGGAGTCCGAGCGGGATCTCGTGGGCCTGCTGGTCGCGCCTTCGCTTGGCGTGGCCCCTGAAGATGTGCCGGAGTGGACGAAGTTCCTGTTCGCGCCGGTCTACCGCGGGATGGAGGTGACCGTCCAATGAGGAGCGTCGTCGGCCCGGTCGTCAAGATGACCATCTTCGCCATCGTCACGATCGCCCTGACCGCCCTGCTCGGCGCCACCATCGCGAACAGCAACTTCGGCGGCACCTCGTCGTACAAGGCCAGGTTCACCGACGCGTCCGGCCTCAAGCCCGGCGACGACGTCCGGATCCTGGGCGTCAAGGTCGGAACCGTCGACTCGCTGTCCGTTGTGGACGACAAGTACGCCGAGGTCAGCTTCGACATCGACGCGGGGCGGCGGATCCCGGCCTCGGCCACCGCGATCATCCGGTACCGCAACCTGGTCGGTCAGCGGTACTTGGCGCTGGGCATGGGAACGGGGACGACGGCGTTGCTTGAGCCGGGCGGGACCATCCCGGTCGAGCGGACCACGCCCGCGCTGAACCTCACCGTCCTGTTCAACGGCTTCAAACCGCTGTTCCAGGCGTTGCAGCCGGACGACGTGAACAAGCTCGCGTTCGAGATCATCCAGGTGCTGCAAGGTGAAGGCGGCACCGTCGACAGCATCCTGCAGCACACGGCCACCCTGACCTCGACTATCGCGGGCCGGGACAAGGTGATAGGCGACCTGGTGACCAACCTGAACAACGTCCTCGGCACGGTCAACGGCCGCACCGGCGAGGTCAACGACCTGATCGTCAGCCTCCAGCAGCTGGTCTCCGGGCTTTCCGCGGATCGCAAGCCGATCGGCGATGCCATTTCGGCCCTTGGCTCGTTGACCGACACGACGGCCGGGCTGCTCGACCAGGCGCGGCCGGCGCTGAAACAGGACATCGCGCTGCTGGGACCGTTGGCGGAGACGTTGAACAAACAGCAACCGTTGCTGGACGGGATGCTCAAGGGCCTGGAGAACCGTGCCGACACGTTCACCAGGGCGGTGAGCTACGGCAGCTGGCTGAACTTCTACCTGTGCCGGATGTCCGGGACCGTCGGCGTGTCCTCGCTGAACCTGACGCTGAGCCTGCTGCCGGTGCCGTCCACGCAGATGCCGGAGAGGTGCGGCCCATGAAGGCGGAATTGTTCGGCGGCTCCGCGGGGAAGAGCACGTCACCGCGAAAGGAACGCAACCAGGCCGTTGTCGGCGCGGTCACGCTCGTGACCATCACGCTGGCGACGCTGGCCGTGTTCTTCTCGGACGACCTGCCCATCATCGGCACGGGCGTGACGTACTCGGCGTACTTCAGCGAGGCCGGTGGGCTCGCGGACGGCAACGAGGTGCAGATCGCGGGCGTGAAGGTCGGCGAAGTGTCCAAAGTGGCCTTGGCCCGCAACCAGGTGCAGGTGAAGTTCAAGGTCCGGGATGTCAGGCTGGGCGACCAGACCCGGGCCGCGATCAGCATCAAGACGTTGCTGGGCGAGAAGTACCTGGCCCTGGAGCCCGCGGGCAGCGGCTCGCAGGACCCAGGTGTGCCGATCCCGAAGACCCGGACCACCGCTCCGTACGACATCACCGCCGCGATCAGCGATCTCAGCACGACCGTCGGCCAGATCGACACCACCAAGGTCGCCGATAGCTTCAAAGTCGTCGCGGACACCCTCAAGGACACGCCCGAGCACATGAAGTCCGCTCTGCAGGGCCTGTCCGCGTTGTCCAAGACGATCTCGTCGCGCGATGAGGCCCTGGCGACCCTGCTGGCCAATACGAGCAAGGTCTCGCAGACCCTGGCCGGCCGCAACGCCGAGATCACCAAGATGATCGACGACGGGAACCTGCTGCTGGCCGAGCTGCAGAAGCGCCGGGACGCGATCACCCAGCTGCTCAACGGGACCAAGGACCTCGCCGCTCAGTTGCGTGGCCTCGTCGCGGACAACCGGACCCAGCTGCAGCCGACCCTGCAGCAGCTGGACAAGATCACGTCGTTGCTGCAACGCAACCAGGACAACCTCAGCCGCGGGCTGGCCGCGCTGGCGCCGTTCGTCCGGATCTCCACCAACACCACCGGAAACGGCCGTTGGTTCGAGGGCTATCTCTGCGGGTTGCTGCCGCCGTACATCAACCTCGGGCCGGGTAAGACGAACGGGCTGACCATCAACCCCGATGGCTGCCTGCCGCCGATCTCGGGAGGTGGGCGATGACGTTCAGGACGCCCGCCCGGCTGACCGCGGCCCGGACCGTCGCAATCGCTTGCGTGCTCGGGCTTCTGCTCGCGACCGGGGTCTGGTGGCTGCTGCGGTCCCCGTCCGGGCTCACCCTCAGCGCGTACTTCGACAAGACCGTCGGCGTCTACTCCGGCTCCGCTGTGCGGGTCCTGGGTGTCCCGGTTGGACAGATCACCAATGTCCAGCCCGAGGGCGATCAGGTCAAAGTGGACATGGTGGTGGACTCCGGCGTGCAGATCCCGGCCGGTGCCCAGGCGATCATCGTCGCGCCCAGCCTGGTCAGCGACCGGTACATCCAGCTCACGCCGGCCTACGACGACGGCCCGGAGATGGCGTCCGGCACGGTCATCCCGCGCTCGAAGACGGCGTCCCCGGTCGAGCTGGATGACCTGTACGCCAGCGTGAACAAGCTGACCACCCAGCTCGGTCCCAACGGCGCCAACCAGAACGGCGCCGTGTCGGACCTGCTGAACTCGCTGGCCGGAACCCTGGACGGCAACGGCCAGAACCTCAACGACACCGTCAAGCAACTCGCCGAAGCCGCGACGACGTTGTCCAACTCCAAGGACGACCTGTTCGCGACCGTCGACAACCTCGGCAAGTTCACCGACGCACTGGCCAAAAGCGACAGTGCGGTGCACGCCTTCTACGGCAGGCTCGCGGATGTCAGCACGTTCCTCGCCGACGACCGCCAAGCCGTCGGCGATGCCCTGAGCGAACTGGGAACCGCGCTGACCGATGTGAAGGCGTTCGTGGGGGAGAACAAGGACCTGTTGTCCGCGAACGTCCAGAAGCTCACTGGCGTCACCAAGGCGCTGGTGGACCAACGGGCCGCGATCGCCGAGATCCTCGACGTGGCCCCGGTCGGCGCCACCAACCTGATCAACTCCTACGACGCGGCCTCGGGCACGATCGGCGTGCGGGCGGACCTGAACGAGTTCACCCACCCGCCGATCCTGATGGTCTGCCGGCTGATCGAACAGGGCACGCCCAAGTCCGTGCCGCAAACGCTGACGGACATCTGCAAGAAGCTCGCCCCCGTCCTCGATGGCACCCTCAAACTCCCCACCGTCGCCGAGACCCTGCAGTCCCTCCAGCAGGGCAAGCTGCCGCCGCTTCCGGTGCCGTTGCTGGAAGTGATGTCCAGATGAAGCGGCTCGCCGTCGCACTCGTCCTGCTGCTCTCGGGATGCAGCGTGGGCGGGTTCGGCGGGCTCTACAACACGCCTTTGCCTGGTGGCGCGGACATCGGGGACCATCCGTACAACGTCAAGGCGCAGTTCGGGGATGTGCTCGACCTGGTGCCGCAGGCCAGTGTGAAGGTCAACGACGTGTCGGTCGGCCGGGTGGCGCAGATCGATCTCACGCCGGACAACAAGATGGCGGTCGTGAGCCTGGTGATCAACGGGGATGTCCGGCTGCCCGCCAATGCCCGCGCGGAGCTCCGGCAGTCGAGTCTGCTGGGCGAGAAGTACGTTCAGCTGCGGGAACCCGTTGACGAGGCGCCGCAGGGGGAGTTGACGGAGGGCGCGGTGGTCCCGTTGAACCGCACCAACCGCAACCCCGAGGTCGAGGAAGTCCTGGGCGCGCTGTCGATGCTGCTCAACGGCGGCGGCATCAGCCAGCTGCACAACATCATCGACGAGCTCAACAAGGCCCTGTCCGGCAACGAGGCCCAGATCCGCTCGCTGCTGTCCAATGTGAACACGCTGGTCACCAGCCTGGACGGGCAGCGGGACAACATCGTCCGCGCGATCGACGGCCTGAACAAGCTGTCCGGCACGCTGGTCCAGCAGACCGGGAACCTGACGAACGCCCTGGACAACCTCGCGCCCGGGTTGAAGGTGATCGAGGAACAACGCGGCCAGCTGGTGACCATGTTGCAGTCGTTGGACAAGCTGTCCGGGGTGACGGTGGACGTGGTCAACCGCAGCAAAGCCGACCTGGTCGCGGACCTCAAACAGCTGGAACCGACTCTGCGCAAGCTCGTCGAGACCGGCGACAGCCTCCCGGTCGCGTTGGAGTACCTCGTCACGTACCCGTATCCGTCGTACGCGGTCAACGCGGTGCGCGGGGACTACTTCAACGTGGACGCCAAGCTCAGCCTCGACTTCAGCGAGATGCTCGGCAACATCACCAACTCCGGCCAGACCCTGCTTGCCCCGCCCGGCAAGCCATACGGGAACAACACCGGCCCGATCCCGTTGCCCATCCAGATCCTGCCCGATCCGCCCGCGCCGACCGGGTCTCCCGCGCCGAACCAGTCGCCGCTGGGCGGGCTGCTCGGGGTCCTGCTGGGAGGTGGCTGATGCTCACTCGCGGTGTCCGGATCCGGATCCTGGTGTTCGTGCTGATCGCGGTGGTCGCGGTCGTCTACGCGGGCGCCCGGTACGCGGGCCTTGACCGCTTGTTCGGGGCCACTGGTTACGTCGTTACGGTGCAATTGCCGGACTCTGGCGGGATTTTCACCAATGCCGAGGTCACCTACCGCGGTGTCGCAGTGGGTCGCGTCGGCCAGCTGAAACTCGTGCGGGACGGCGTCGACGTCGAGTTGCAGATGGACTCGTCCGCGCCGGACATCCCGGCCGACACCAAGGCGTTGGTGGCCAACCGGTCGGCGATCGGCGAGCAGTATGTCGACTTGCAGCCAAGTCGAGAAGGCGGCCCGTACCTCACGGCCGGGTCCGTGATCCCGCGCGACCGCACGATGGTCCCGCCCACCGCCGACGCCATGCTGTCCAATTTGGACGGCTTCGTGCGGAGCGTGCCCGTCGACTCGCTGCGGACCGTCGTCACCGAGCTGAACACGGCCTTCGCCAACGCCGGTCCGGACCTCCAGCGGCTGCTGGACTCGGCGGGCCAGTTCACCACCACGGCCTCCGAACACCTGCCACAGACCGCGGACCTGCTGCGCACCGGGCGGACCGTGCTGGAACGTCAACAGGCCGACTCGCAGAAGCTGGCCGACTTCAGCGCCGGACTGGCCAAGATCTCCGCGCAGCTCAAGACGTCCGATCCGGACCTGCGCAAGCTCATCGACGTCACCCCCGGCGTGGCCCAGCAGGTGATCGACATCCTGCGCACGTCCGGCACGGATCTCGGCGTGGTGATGGCGAACCTGCTCACCACGACGACCATCACCACCAGCCGGACGTCCGCGATCGAGCAGTTCCTGGTGGCCTACCCGGTGATCTCGGCGTTCACCCCGAGCACCGCCCCGGACGGCACCGGGCACCTGGGGATCATGCTGAACTTCTTCGACCCGCCGCCGTGCGTGAAGGGCTACGAGGGCACGAAACAGCGCACCGCCAGCCAGACCGACCCGATCCCGGTCAACCGCAACGCCTACTGCGCCGAGCCACCGAACAGCCCGATCGGCGTCCGCGGCTCGCAGAACGCGCCTTTCGGGGGTATGCCGAAGAACGTGCCGCCACCGGCTCCGCAGGCGCCGGGCGTGATCGGGATGTCCTCGGGCGGCGCCGGGCTGCACAGCATGGGCGAGCTGCTGGGATTGCCGCGATGATCGTCCGGGTCCTGGCCGTGCTCGCCGTGCTTTCCGTTGCCGCGGCGGGAGTGAGCGGCTGGTTCTGGTGGAACTCGGCCACAGCGGACTTCGCCGCCGAACGCGACACCGTCCTGTCCGACGGCCAGCGGTACGCGGTCGATCTGAACACAGTGGACTACCACAGCCCGGACTTCGACCGCTGGCGCAACGCGGCGACCGGAGCCCTGCTGGACCGGTTGAACCGCAACCAGGAGAACGACCGGGCCAACGCGGTCGCCAACAAGACCGTGTCCACGGCGAGAGTCGTCACCGCGGCCGTCACGAACCTGAACTCGCACAGCGGGTCGGCGACCATGATCGCGGCACTGGAGATCACCCTCTCACAGGGCGGCGGGCAGGCGACCGCCAAGATCAGCCGGCTGGACATGGACCTGCAGCGCACCGACGCGGGCTGGAAGGTCAGCGGCCTGGAAGTGGTCGGCACATGAAACGCGGGACCACAGCGGGGATCCTGGCCGGGGTGATCGTCCTGTTCGGCTGCCTGACCGGGTACTTCACCCTCGCCGGCCCGCCGCAGCCCGCCAACACGGCCCTGGTGGACGTGGCCGCGACCAACGCCGTGACGGATCAGGTGGGCCGGGCGATCCGGACGGTGTTCTCCTACGACCCGTCCCGGCTCGACCAGACCGCCCAGGCAGCCGGGGAAGTCCTCACCGGCGCGGCCATGGACCAGTACAACTCGTTGTTCGGCAAGGCGAAGGACAACGCGATCGCCACCCAGCAGGTGCTCACCACCGCGGTCCGCTCGATCGGCGTGATCGACATGCACGACGACGCGGCCCGCCTGCTCGTGTTCGTCGACCGTCAGCTCGTCCAGGGCGACAAGCACGAGTCGGCCGTCGCCCAGCTCATCGTGCACGCGGCGAGGTCCGGCGACACCTGGAAGATCACCGAGATCCAGGTTCTCTAGGCGCGAGCGACCGGATCGCCGCGCGCAACCACTGGTGCACCGGGTCGTTCTGCGAGCGGGGATGCCAGGCCTGGCTGATCTGCATGACCGGCAGGGGATCCGGGGTGCGGATGGTCTTGAGGCCCAGGCGGGTCTCGACATACTCGGCGAAGGCGGCGGAGAACAGGCAGACCGCGTCCGAACCGAACAACAGGTGTGCCGCGGTGGTCGCGGTCGGGGCGATGGCGGCCACTTTTCGTTGCAGGCCATGGGTGGCCAGCAGCTCATCGTAGGGACCGTACGACCGGCCGCGCCGCGAGATCGCGATGTACGGGTGGCCGGCCAGGCGCTTCCAGGTCACCTTGCCGCGGGTGAGCGGATGACCGGGCGCGACCACCGGCACCCGGGACTCCCGCCACAACGGTTCCAGCTGGATCTCCGGGCCGAGGTCGTCGAGCACGCCGATGTCCAGGTCGATCGTGCCGTCCCGGAGCGGCTGGATGTCCTCCTCGCCCTGCGGCGCGAACCGCAGCCGCAGCCCGGGCACCTCCTCGGCCGCCATGGCCAGCAGCGGCCCGCCGGTCTGGCTGATCCAGGCGTCGTTGGCCCGCACGGTGAACCTGCGCTCCACAATGGACAAATTGGTCTCGCGGTCGGTGCTCAGCAGCGCACGCGCCTGCTCGACGATCGCGCCCACCTGAGGCGCCAGCGACAGGGCCAACGGCGTCGGCACCAGGCCGCGGCCCGCGCGCACGAGCAGCGGATCATCCAACGCCCGGCGCAGCCGGCCGAGCGCCCGGCTGGTGGCCGGCGCGGAGAGGTGCAACCGCTCGGCCGCGCCGGTGACGCTGCCCTCGCTCAGCAGCGCGTCGAGGACCGTGAGCAGGTTGAGGTCCAGGTCGGTCAAGGTCGCTCCAGGTCGATTGCGTTTTACGCAACTGTCGATTGCCAACGATGCACTGGACGCATGCCTGAGTCGATCTTAGCGTGCGAAGGGCGCGCGGAGGAGCGGGAATGAGTGTGATGACTTCAATGCCACAGCAGGTGAATCAGGTGAATCGCGGTCGACCGGTCACAGCAGGCGGAGGTCCGCGCTGATAGCGGCCGCGGTGTCCCGCAACGGCCGCAACAGCTGGGCCAGGACGTCCTCCTGGGTGCCGCGGCTGATGTGCGTGGACACGTTGACAGCGGCGACAACGCGGTCGCCCGCGCCCCGGATCGGCGCCGCGATGGACCGCAGGCCGTACTCCAGCTCCTGGTCGACCATGGCCCAGCCCTGGGTCCGGATCCGGCCCAGCTCGGCCCGCAGCTCGGCCGGATCGGTGATGGTGCGGTCGGTCCGGGCGGGCAGGGGAGCGGCCAGGAACTCCTCCAGCCAGGCCTCGCTCTGGGCAGCGAGCAGAACGCGACCCATCGACGTGGCGTGCGCCGGGAACCGGGTGCCGACGTCGATCATCACCGTCATGATCCGTTTCGTGGGCACCCGGGCGACGTAGACGATGTCGTGTCCATCCAAAATGGACACCGAACAGGACTCGTTCGCCTCGGCGACGAACTTCTCCAGGTGCGGCCGGGCCACCTCGGGCAGTCCCAGGCTGGACAGGTAGGAGAAGCCCAGCTCGAGGATCTTGGGCCGCAGCGCGAACAACCGGCCGTCGGTACGCACGTAACCCAGCTCTGCCAACGTGTGCAGGAACCGGCGGGCGGCCGCGCGGGTGAGGCCGGTGATCCGGGCGACATCGCTCAGCGTCAGCTCGGGGTGCTCGGCGTCGAACGCGCGGATCACCGCGAGCCCGCGCTCCAGGGACTGCACGAAGTCGCTCACCGCCGCAACGCCCGGTCTATGAGGTCCGAGGCGGCCCCGAGGTAGGCCTTCGGATCCATGGCCGCGTCGATGTCCTGAGTGGACAGCGTGATCCGCGGGTCCTCGATCAGGCACTCCCGCAACGACTTGCCCGAGGCCACCGACTCACGCGCGATCTCGGCCACCAGCTCGCCGTCGCCGACCCGGGTCGAGATCGCCTCGGCCATCACCAGGCCACCGGTGAGGTCCAGGTTGGCGCGCATGCGGTCCGGGTTCACCCGCAGTCCGTCCAGCAGGTCGCGGGTGCGGGCCGTTGCGCCGCCGGTCAGGCGCAGCAACGAAGACAGCGTTTCCCATTCGGCGTGCCAGTTCCCGGCCGCACGCTCGTGCTCCTGCGGCATGGTCGCGAGCATGGTCGACACCAGGCCGGGGATCTGCCGCACGGCGGCGGTGATCAGCACCGACCGGGTGGGGTTCTGCTTGTGCGGCATGGTCGACGAACCGCCGCCGGTGGCCTCGGCGACCTCACCGACCTCGGTCTGCGCCATCAGTGTCACATCGAGCGCGATCTTGCCGAGCACCCCCGCCAGCACACCCAGGGCGCCCGCGAGCGCGCCCATCCGGGTCCGGTTGGTGTGCCAGGGGATCACCGGCGCGGCCAAGCCGAGTTCCGCCGCGAAGGCGTCCGGAATGCCGGCGTCCTGAAGAACCGACAGCGTTCCGACCGCGCCACCAAGCTGGGCCGCCGGTTCGACACGCCGCAGCCCGTCCATGGCCTCGTCCAGCGCCACCAGCCAGCCCGCGCACTTGAGACCGAACACAGTCGGCAGGGCCTGCTGCATCAGGGTCCGCGCGATCATCAGCGTGTCGCGGTGCTCGTCCGCGAGCGTGGCGCACCGATCGGCCGCCGCCTTCGCGTCGGCCAGCACCGGTGTCAGCGCACGAGTGGCGACCAACGAGGCCGCCGTATCCATGATGTCCTGGCTCGTCGCTCCGAAGTGGACATAACGAGCGCAGTCCGGGCGGACCAGTGACCGCAGCCGTTTGACCAACGGCACAACGGGATTGCCAGAGGCGACCGAGCCATGTCCGATCCGGACCGGGTCGAACGCGTCGGCCGAGCAGCAGCGGGCGATGTCCCTGGCGGCATCGTCCGGGATCAGCCCGGCCCGGCCGAGCACGACGGCCAGCGCCCGCTCGGCGTCCAGCAGCGCGACCAGCCAGTCGTGGTCGTCCAGTTTGCCGAACAGTTCGTCGAACACGGCTCCTAGCCTGTCAGGCGGCGCAAGGCGGTCAGCTCCGAGGGGGTGGGTGGCTCGGTGGTGGACAGGTCCGCCGACACCCGCAGCGGCCAGCCGGTGGCCTCGATCGCCTGGGAGACCTCGATTCCGGGGTGCACCTGGGTCAGCACGAACTCGCCGTCCCGCGGCCGCAGCACACCCAGATCCGTGATGATCATACTGGGGCGGCCGGCCGAGGTGACGAAGTCGAGCCGCTCCGCGAAGGTCCGTTTGGACTGTCGCACGATGATCACCACATCCTTGCACGCGGTCGCGATCTCCGGCGCCCCACCGGCTCCGGGCAGCCGCACCTTCGGGTCGGCGTAGTCGCCGATCACCGTGGTGTTGATGCGGCCGTGCCGGTCCAGCTGGGCCGCACCGAGAAAGCCGACGTCGATCCGGCCGGGCTGCAGCCAGTAGTTGAAGATCTCCGGCACGCTGACCAGGGAGTCGGCCGTTTCGGCGAGGATGCCGTCGCCAATGGACAGTGGCAATTGGCCTGGTTTGGCCCCAATGCAGCCGGACTCGTAGATCAGCACGAGGTCCGGCGCGTGCGTGGCGCGGGCCAGATTCGCCGCTGTGCTGGGCAAACCGATGCCCACGAAGCACGAAGTGCCGTCCCGCAAGGAACGTGCGGCGGCGACGGTCATCATCTCATCGGTCGTGTAGGTCATCGGATCTCCGCAAGCCACTGTCCGAACGAGTCACGGTCCCGGCTGATGGCGTCCCACTGCTTGTAGAACTCGTTGTCCCGCACGTAATAGTCGTGCGCGTACGAGGGATGCGCACCTTGGGGGACCTCCGCGACCATCGTGACCACCCAGCCGGGCAGGGTGACCGCGTTCGGCCGCGGCTCCAGCTCGTCCACGATCTCCTCGACCGTGACGAGCGAGCGCTTGGCCGCCAGCACCGCCTCCTTCTGCACCCCGGTGATGCCCCAGAGCTGCACGTTGCCTTTCCGGTCCGCGCGCTGGGCATGCACGATCGTCACGTCCGGGTTCAGCGCGGGCACCGCGGTGAGCACCTCGCCGGTGAACGGGCAGCTGACCGGCTTGATGGTGTCGGTCTGTTTCGGCAGGTCAGTACCGGTGTAGCCGCGCAGCACCGCGAACGGCAGGCCGGAAGCACCTGCCACGTAACGGTTCGCCATGCCCGCGTGGCTGTGCTCCTCGATCTCCAGTGGCACCGGCCAGGAATGCTGAACGGCGTCGCGGAACCGGTGCAGCGAACCGACTCCCGGGTTGCCGCCCCACGAGAAGATCAGCTTCCGCGCGCAGCCGGCGCCGATCAGCTGGTCGTAGATCAGGTCCGGCGTCATCCGCACGAGGGTCAGGTCCGTGCGGCCCTGGCGGATGATCTCGTGCCCGGCGGCGAACGGGATCAGGTGGGTGAAGCCCTCCAGGGCGACTTGGTCACCGTCGTGCACCAGCTCGCCGACGGCCTCGGCGAGCGACGCGATACGGGCCATGAGCTGCTCCTTCATCGACTTGTGCGCAGAGCGAACGCATGTACTTATCCCGAACACTACTCCAGGATGAACCGCTGGGGCTAATGAGACGTAAGTCACTCAAAAGACCCGGAATGAAATCGGGGCGGTTTACGTCATACGGGTGACAGGCGTACGTCTCGTGGGGGTATGCGGGCGCACGCTATGTGAAGGGAGAGGGGCTATGGCGATGAACGCCACCGTGGGGGAGACACCGATCTTCGACGAGCTGCGCGAAGAGTTCGGTCAGTGGGAGCTGGCCGACCTCATCGGCCACGAGGACGACTCGGAATCCTGATCCCTCGGCGTGTCTGACGCTCTCGATCCCCCGGATGTAGTAGCAACGGTGAATGCCCATCGAATGCCTAGCGTGCAGCCGGGGGATCGAGCACTGTCATGGGACGCTCGTCCAGCATGTGGACGCCACCCTCGAATGCACCGACTCCGGCTGCGAAGTTCTGACCGTTGACCAGCACGAACTCGTGCTCGAGTGCTGGCAGGTGACCGGCGGGTGCGCCTGCGCGGAAGTGGAAACGGTCACGAAGGCCGCGTCGTAGGCCGCCAGCCCATCGCCCGGGAAATGCCCTGACCGGCCGCGCGAACCGCCGGGATCAGCGTGCGTGAATCGGTTTCCACCGGCACGACAATGGACAGGGCGGCGATAACGGTGTTGCCCGCATCGCGAATCGGCGCGGCGATCGACTTCGTGATCATCTCCAGCTGCCGGTCGCTCACCACATAACCGTCGCGGCGGGTGGATGCGAGTATTTCTCGCAACTGTGCCACCGAAGAGATGGTCATCTCGGTGAATCGTTCCAGCGGCCGGGCGAAAACCCGGTCCCGCACGTCCGCGTCGGCGTGCGCCAGCAGGACCAGGCCGACGCCGACCGCGTGCAGCGGCATCCGGCTGCCCACCCGGGTCAGGATGTTGACCGCGCCGCGGGCCGAGATCCGCTCCACGTAGACGACTTCGAGGTCGTCGCGCACCGCGAGCTGCACGTTCTGCCTGGTGGCCTCGTAGAGGTCCTCCAGGAACGGCATCGCGCGCTCGCGCAGCGACAGGCTGCCCGGCGACAGAGAGCCGATCTCCAGCAGCCGCAGGCCGATCCGGTAGCGGCCGTCCGTGCCCTTGGTCAGGCCGCCCCACGCGGTCAGCTCGCCGGCCAGCCGGTGCGTGGTGCTCAGCGGCAGCCCGGCCGCGGCGCTGAGCTCCGAGAGGGTGAGCGCGGGCTTGCTCTCGGTGAACGCGTCCAGCAGCAGGAACACCCGGCCCGCGACGGACTTCGTGGTCATGGCTATCAGTGTGCCTTCCATTGAGCGGAAAGTGGACTCGCTGACGTGCCGGTTTTCCGCCAAGGTGGGGTTCATGCGCACCCAGGTCGCCATCGTCGGGGCAGGTCCCGCCGGTTTACTCCTGTCCCATCTCCTGTGGCTGGAGGGCATCGACTCGGTCGTGCTGGAGGCCCGCAGCCGGGAGTACGTCGAGGCTCGGGTCCGCGCCGGTGTGGTCGAGCATCCGAGCGTCGAGCTGTTGCGGGAGGTGGGACTCGCCGACCGGCTGGACCGGGAGGGCCTGCGGCACCAGGGAGTCATCCTCCGGTTCGACGACGCCGACCACCGGATCGACTTCCATGCGTTGACCGGCAAGCAGATCACGGTCTACGGGCAGCAGGAGATCGTCAAGGACCTGATCGCCGCTCGCCTGTCCGCCGGTGCGGACATCCAGTTCGAGGTGTCCGACGTGGCTTTGCACGACCTGGCTTCGGACCTGCCGCGGATCACCTACCGGGATGCCAACGGGGTCAACCAAACCCTTGAGGCGGACCTGATCGCCGGGTGCGACGGCTTCCACGGGGTGAGCCGCTCGTCCATTCCGGACAGCGTGCTGAAAACGTACGACCACGTGTATCCCTTCGCCTGGCTGGGGATCCTGGCCAAAGCCGCTCCATCCAACGAGGAGCTCATCTACTGCAACAGCCCGCGCGGGTTCGCGTTGCACAGCATGCGGTCGCCCGAGCTGACCCGGTTGTACCTGCAGGTCGACCCGCACGACGTGATCGCCGACTGGCCGGACTCGCGGATCTGGGACGAGCTCAACGCGCGGTTCGGGTTCGGGCTGAACGAGGGCCCGGTGGTGGAACGGCTGCTCGCGCCGATGCGCAGCTTCGTGGTGGAGCCGATGCGGCACGGGCGGTTGTTCCTGGCCGGTGACTCCGCGCACATCGTCCCGGCGACCGGCGCCAAGGGGATGAACCTCGCCATCGCCGACGTCCGCGTGCTTTCCCGCGCTTTCAAGGCATTGCTGCAGGATCGGGACTCGTCGCTTCTCGAGTCCTATTCGGACACTTGTCTGCGCCGGGTGTGGCGCGCCGAGCACTTCTCGTACTTCATGACCACCATGCTGCACCGGGCGCCCGGTGCGGACCCCTTCCAGCAGCGGTTGCAGCTGTCCCAGCTGCGGTACACCGCCACCTCGACCGCCGCCGCGACCAGCCTCGCCGAGAACTACGTCGGCCTCCCGTTCGCCTAGGAGGATTTCGTTGTACCGCAAAGACCCTGAGGGAACGCACCCGCCACTCGACTTTCCGGGCTACGGCTCGACCAAGCTGCGGCACCCCAGCCGGCCGCTGGTTCTGTTGCCGCAGAAGCTGACCGAGCTGACCGGCCCGCTGCTGGGCCCGGGCCGGATCGGGCCGCAGGACAACGACCTGACCCTGCGTGAGCCGCAGGGCCAGCGGATCATCGTGCACGGCCGGGTACTGGACGGCAACGGGACACCGATCCCCGACTCGCTCGTCGAGATCTGGCAGGCCAACGCGGGCGGCCGGTACAACCACGTCGAGGACCGCTGGCCGTCCCCTGTGGACCCGAACTTCGACGGCGCCGGCCGGGCGCTGACCGACTCGGACGGCCGCTACACGTTCACCACGATCAAGCCGGGTGCGTACCCGTGGAAGAACCACGACAACGCCTGGCGGCCGGCGCACATCCATTTCTCGTTGTTCGGCCGGTCTTTCACGCAGCGGCTCGTCACCCAGATGTACTTCCCGGACGACCCGTTGTTCTTCCAGGACCCGATCTTCAACTCGGTGCCCGATCCGGTCGCGCGGGACCGGATGGTCTCCCGGTTCGACATGTCCCGCACCAAAGCCAACTGGGCGTTGGCCTTCGAGTTCGACATCGTGCTGCGCGGCCGGGACGCGACCCCGTTCGAGGAAGAGGACGACGACGAATGACGACTCCATCGCAGACCGTCGGGCCGTTCCTGGCGATCGGGCTGCCCTGGCCGGACGGGCCGTTGGTGGTGCCGGAGGGGACTCCGGGCGCGATCCGGATCACCGGTACGGTTTTCGACGGCGCCGGGGCGGCCGTCCCGGATGCGCTGATCGAGACCTGGCAGGCCGATCCTGACGGTTTGTTCAACCATCCCGAGTCCCCGGCGGCGACTTCGTTCCGTGGCTTCGGCCGGTGCCCGACCGATGCACAGGGCACCTATTGGATCCTGACTCTGCCGCCCGGTGCGCTTTCCGGGCAGGCGCCGCACATCGACGTGTCGGTGTTCGCCCGTGGGCTGTTGGACCGTGTCGTCACGCGGATCTACCTCTCGGATGCGCCCGATCCCGTGCTGGATGGTGTTCCCACGGAGCGGCGGCAGACGTTGATCGCGACTGCGACGGCGGACGGGTACCGGTTCGACATCCACCTCCAGGGCGCCGACGAGACGGTGTTCTTCGACTTGTAGAACCCGGCCGCGGGGCCAGGATGGGGTCATGCGGATCGACCACTATCTGGAGTTCCACGCCCCCGCCGCGACCAGCATCGTCGTGGCGGTCAGCGTGTTCGTGCTGGACGAGGCCGAGCGGCTGCTGATGATCCGGCGGGCCGACAACGACCTGTACTCGCTGCCGGGCGGGCCGCAGCAGGTCGGCGAGACCATCAGCGCCGCGGCCGTCCGGCAGGTCAAGGCGGAGACCGGGATCGACATCGAGGTCACCGGGCTGATCGGGATCTACTCGGACCCGGAGCACGTGATCTCGTACGACACCGGGGAGGTCCGGCAGGAGTTCGCGATCGCGTTCCGCGGCCGTGTGCTCGGCGGATCGCCGCACCCCGGCACCGACAGCAAGGAAGTCCTGTGGGTTGAGCAGGCACTTCTCTACGAGCTGACCATTCACCCCGCCGTGCGGCTGCGCATCCAGCACGGGTTCGACGCCTCCCCGGCGCCGTACTACTCCTGACCGCCGTGGTGGACGGGGTGGACGAGGCCACGTTCGCCGAGCCCGCCGAGCGCACCTGCCCGGTCACCAAGGCGCTGGCCGGCAGTCAGACCGGGAACACGCAGAACTCGTTGCCTTCGGGGTCGGCGAGCTGGGTCCAGTGCTCGAAGTGCTCGACGAGGACGGCGCCGGCCCGGATGATGTCCTGGTAGTCGCCGTTGACGTCGAAGTGGACGCGGTTCTTGACCACTTTGGACTCCGGCACCTGCTGGAACCAGATGCGCAAGCCGCCTGTGGCGGGCTGCAGCAGGACGGTGGGGTCGTCTTCGGGGTCGGTGATGCCTTGCTCGCGCAGGCGTTCCAGCTCCCGCTCGCCGTAGGGCGCCACGGCGTAATCGTCCAGCACCTGGGCCCAGAAGCGGGCGAGGGCGGCGGGGTGGTGGCAGTCGATGACCAGGTCGCGCAGGTGGGCCATGGGAACCAACCTACCGGCGGGTGGCCGGGGTTTTCCCGGCCACACCTGCCGCGAGACTTTCACCCACTGACGTCCCATGCGCGGTGGAGCCGGTGGGTGTGACTCGGGGCTGGTCACCACGGGGGGCTTTGGTGACCAGCCCTTTCGTCAGGGGGGACATCGCGCTGGATGATCGGGGCGTTACACCCCGGAGCCGAGGTGTGTGAAGAACGCACCAGTAGCCGGTGACATGCGCGTCGGGGACCGATGACGGAACTCACTATCGATTCAGGTGCTCGCTCACCAGGATTTAGCGCTATGAACAGGGAGTACGAGGCCTACGTGATGGCTGATCCGTCGTTCTACGACGCGATGCACTCCGTCGCGACCGCCGGTGAGTCCTTCGCCGCCGCCTCCCGGCCGTTGCCCGATGGCTGGGAGCGCTACGAGCAGGACGACTGGTTCGTGTTCTCTCCCTCGTTCGTCACCGGCCTGCCCCTGCAGGGCTGGAAGATCCACGCGAGCGCCGCTCAGGGCAACGCCGCGCAGGTGGTCGAGACCATTTCCGACTACTGCGTGGAACGCGGCATCCACTTCAAGTTCCTGCGCTCCCAGCAGGCCCTGATCGCCCGGATCTCCAAGTACGCGCCGCGCGGGTTCAGCGGCAAGCTGGTCACGATCTACCCGGTGAACGACGCGCACTGCGAACAGATCCTCACCGAACTGGGCGAACTGCTCGACGGCCAGCCGAGTCCGTACATCCTCACCGACCTGCGCTGGGAACGCGGGCCGTTGTACGTCCGATATGGAGCGTTCGCCAACCGGTACACAGTGGACCCGGCCACCGGTGAGGTGGTCGCCGCGATCGCCCAGCCGGACGGCACCCTCGTCGCGGACCGCCGCGACCCGGTGTTCTACATGCCGCCCTGGGTCACGTTACCGGACTTCCTCAAGCCCCAGCTGGAGAAGCGCAACGCGGTCAAGACCGTCGGCCTGCCCTACACGTTCGAGCAGGTCATCCACTTCTCCAACGGTGGCGGCATCTACGTCGGCAAGGACTCCGACGGCCGGGAGGTCGTGCTCAAGGAGGCCCGCCCGCACGCCGGTGTGGACGCCTGGGGCCACGACGCAGTGCACCGCCTGGAACGCGAGCACAACATCCTCCGCCGGCTGGCCGGGATCCCCGGCATCCCCGAGGTGTACGACCTGTTCTGGCTGGGCGAGCACCGGTTCATGGTGATGGAGTACGTCAAGGGCACCACCATCGCCAGTTCCATCACCAGCAAGTACCCCCTGATCAACCCGGCCGCGACGGCCGAGGACCACGCCCGGTTCACCGAATGGGCCGTGCACGTGTACGAACAGGTCGAACAGACCGTGAAAGCCGTGCACGAGCGCGGGATCGTCTACGGCGACCTGCACCTCTACAACATCGTGGTCCGCGAGGACGACACGATCGCGTTGCTGGACTACGAGGTCGCCACGCCGATCGAGGAGGAGACCCGGCCCGGCCTGGGCAACCAGGGGTTCACCGCCCCGCGCAGCACCACCGGTTACGCCATCGACGAGTACGCGCTGGCCTGCCTGCGGCTCGCGCTGTTCCTGCCGATGACCAACCTGGTCGGGCTGCACCGGGTCAAGGCCCGGCACTTCGCCGAGATCATCGCCGAGCATTTCCCTGTGCCCCAAGGCTTTCTGGCCAAGGGCGTGGACGTGATCGTCCCTCCGGGGACTCCGGCGACGACGAGTCCCGAAGTTCCGGCCGACCCTGCCCGATGGCCGGAACTTCGGGACCAGCTCGTCCGCGCGATCGTCGCCAGCGCCACCCCGGACCGCGAGGACCGGTTGTTCCCCGGCGATCCCGAGGTGTTCGCAGTCGGTGGGCTCGGCTTGGCCTACGGCGCTGCGGGTGTCCTCTACGCCCTGTCGGCCACCGGCGCCGGCCGGTTCGAGCAGTACGAGGAATGGCTGCTGCGGCACGCCAAAATGCCGTCCTCGGGCTCCCGGCTCGGCCTGTACGACGGGCTGCACGGCGCCGCGTTCGCGCTGGACCACCTGGGATACCAGCAAGAAGCACTGGACACAGTGGACATCTGCCTGCGCGAGAAGTGGGAGTCGCTCGGGCCGGACCTGGCCGGTGGCCTCGCCGGCGTCGGCCTGAACCTGCTGCACCTGGCCGACCGCACGGGCGAACCCGCGTTGCGCGTGGCCGGGATGCGGGCGGCCGAACTGGTCGCCGAGCGCGAGCACAAGGACGACGACTCTGGCATCAGCGGCGGCGCCCATCCGTACGCGGGCCTCCTGCGCGGCCGTTCCGGTCAGGCGCTCCTGCTGATCCGGGCCTACGACGAGACCGGTGACAAGTCCTATTTGGACAAGGCCGCCGTCGCGCTCAAACACGACCTCGGCAAGTGCTACCTGCGGGACAACGGTGTGCTGGAGGTCAACGAGGGCTGGCGGACCATGCCGTACCTCGACGTCGGCAGCGTCGGCATCGGCGTGGTACTCGACCAGTACCTGGCCCGGCGGCACGACGACGAGTTCGTCCAGGCGAACCGGGGCATCGAGCTGGCCGCGAAGTCCACAATGTACATATTGCCCGGGCTGCTGTCCGGCCGGGCGGGCATCCTGGCCTACCTCGCCAGCCGCCTGCCCGCCGACGACCCCCTCGTGGTCAAACAGATCCGCAACCTCGCGTGGCACGCCTTGCCGTACGGCGAGGGAATGGCCTTCCCCGGCACGGGCCTGCTGCGCCTGTCCATGGACCTGGGCACCGGCACCGCCGGGATCCTGCTGGCCCTGGGCACCGCGCTGCACGACGAGCCCGTGCGCATCCCCCTGCTGACCGTGTCCGCGCGGTCGGCTCCCCAGACGCCCACGCCATCCGGTGCGGGTTCGTAACACCCCCGACAAGGAGAACGAAATGTCGCTTCTCGACCTGCAGGGTATGGAATCGTCGGCCCCGGCGAACGGCGGCGGTGGCGGCAGCAGCAGCAGCGGCCACAGCTGCCCGAGCAACCTGTCCGTGACCCTGTGCGACGGCTCCTCCGGCCTGTCTGTGCTGATCTGCCACTGAGTCTGGCGATCCACACCAGCAGGCGCTGCCTCGGGACGACTGAGCCTCGCCCCGGGGCAGCGCCCTCATGATAGGAGCTTGGGTGTGCCGACGGCATTCGGCTTGATAGCCCGGCAGAGCGGCCGATGGCTGCCCTGGCTCGCGGCTTCGGCCCTCGCCGGGACGTTGTGCACCCTCGCTCTGCCCACTGTGCTCGGTCGCGCTGTGGACGCCATCGTCGCTGGTGGGACCGGAAATCTGTGGCTCGTGGCCGCCGCTGTGCTGATCGCACTGGGGATCGCGGTCGACCTTCTTGACAGTTTCGTAGGAACCGCTTGTGCGGCAAGTACAACAGCTTGGTTACGTAATCGGCTGATCCGGCATCTGCTGGCGGTCGGCCCGGATTCGCGGTTCGACACCGGCGATCTGGTCACACGTGTGTCTGGGAACGCCGTCGACGCGGCACAGGCGGGGCCGAGCCTGCTCACAGTGTGGGTCGCGGTGCTGCCGCCGGTCGGCAGCCTGGTCCTGCTCACCCTCATCGATCCCTTGCTCGCGGCGGCCTTCCTGGCCGGGGTGGCGCTTGTCGCCCTGGTGCTTCGCGCTTTTACGAAACGGACGGCCGCGGTCATCACGTCCTACCAACGGGTCCAGGGCCGGATCGCCGCCCGCCTGACCGAGTCGCTGACCGGCGCGCGGACCATCGCCGCCGCGGGCACCGTGCACGACGAGAAACGCCGCGTGCTCACCGACCTGCCCGCGCTGCACGACCAGGGCATGCGCAGCTGGCACGTGCTGTCCCGGTCGGTCGCCCAGGGCGCGGTCGTCGGTCCACTCGTCACCATCGCGGTCCTCGGCGCCGGTGGCTTTGCCCTGGCGGCCGGGCGGATCACGCCGGGTGAGCTGTTCGCGGCCGTTCAGTACGCCGTCATCGGCGCCGGGCTGGGCAGCATGACCGGGATCTTCAGCCGGCTCGCCCGCGCCAAGGCCGGGGCGAACCGGGCCGGTGAGGTCCTCGACGTCGAGCCGATGGGCTATGGCCGGCAACGACTTCCACGCGGGCCCGGCGAGCTGGAGTTCCGTGAGGTGTCCGTCCACAGTGGAGACGCGCTGGTGTTGGACGGGGTGAGCATGACGCTGCCCGGCGGGGCGGCGGTCGCGGTCGTGGGCCGGTCTGGCGCCGGAAAGTCAGTGCTGGCAGCGGTTGCCGCCCGGCTGCGCGACCCGTCGGCCGGGCAGGTCCTGCTCGATGGCGTTCCGCTGAGTGACCTGGGGCACGCCGAACTGCGGAAATCCATTGGCTGCGCGTTCGAGCGACCGGTTCTGGTGGGCGGGACCATTGCGGACGCGGTCGGCATGGGCCGGGACTCTAACAGTGTTAGAGAAGCGGCGAAGTCGACCCACGCGCACGAGTTCGTGACGCGGCTTCCCTTGGGCTACACCACACCCCTGGCCGACGCGCCGATGTCCGGCGGCGAGGCCCAACGCCTTGGCCTGGCCCGGGCCTGGCACGCGCAGCGCCTGCTTGTCCTGGACGACGCCACCTCCAGCCTGGACATGGTCACCGAGATGCAGATCAGCCAGACCCTCACCGGTGACCACGGCCACCGCACCCGCCTCATCGTGACCCACCGGGTGGCGACCGCGGCCCGCGCGGATCTGGTGGTATGGCTGGACTCCGGGCGGGTCAGAGCGATCGGTACGCACGAACACCTCTGGCTCGACCCGGCCTACCGCGACGTTTTCGGGGCCGCCGCATGATGCGCGAGGTCCGGTACGGCATGGCGGCCCTGCGCGGCCGCCCCGCTGTTGCGTTGGCCGCGTGGTCGCTGCCCGAGGCCTTGCCCGCTGCGGTGTCCGGTCTGGCTGTGGCGCATGCCGTGGATGACGGGTTTCTGGCTGGGAACCTGGTCGTCGGGTTCGTATGGCTGGGCGTTCTGTTCGCCGCGTCGGTGATCGGCGCGGCCGGTTCGCGAAAGGTGTTCCAGCGCCTGGGGGAGCTGGTCGAACCGTTCCGCGACGAGCTGGTGCGCAAGGTCGTCGGCGGAGCCCTGCGTCGCGCGGTCTCCGGACAGCGGGACGAAGGCGCTCTGGCTCGGCTGACCCGTCAGGTGGAGGTCGTCCGGGACACGTTCGCCGGGATCATCGTGGTGATCCGGGGTTTTCTGGTGACCGTGGTCGGGGTGGTCATCGGCTCGCTGTCGTTGGCGCCGGTCGTCGTTCTGCTGATCCTGCCGCCGTTTCTGCTCGGCTTCGGCGCTTTCCTCGCCATTCTCGGGCTTTCGGCTTCGAAGCAGCGCGCTTCCGTGCTGGCCGACGAACGTCTGGCCGGGACGGCGGGCGCGGTGCTCGCCGGAACCCGTGACGTGGTCGCGGCCGGAGCCGAGGAACACGCGGCCGCCATGGTCGCGGGCCCGATCCAGGACCAGGCCGACGCGGAACGCGCGCTGGCCAAGGTCGCCGCGCTGCGCACCGGGTGTTATGCCCTCGGCGCTTGGGTTCCGCTCCTCGTGCTGCTCGGCGCCGGCCCATGGCTGGTCTCTCGGGGCCTGACCGCCGGCGCGATCATGGGCGGGCTGACGTATGTCCTGTCTGGACTCCAGCCCGCCCTCCGAGCCGTCATCGCCGGGGTGGGCGGCAGCGGGCTGCGGTTCGTGGTCACCCTCGGCCGGATCCTGGACGAGTCCGGTGACCGGCCGCTGCCGCCGCGCCCGGCCCTCCAGCCGGACGGCCACGACCTGATCCTGCGGGACGTCACCTTCGCGTACGGCCCGCACGCCGAACCGGTGCTGTGTGACCTCGACCTGACGGTGATGGCCGGTGAACACCTGGCGGTCGTGGGACCGAGCGGGATCGGAAAGTCCACTTTGGCCAGTCTGGTCTGCGGGCTGCGCCGCCCCACCTCGGGCACCGTGCAGCTGGGCGGCGTTCCGGCGCGGGAGGTCGTTCCCGAGGCGCGGGTGCTGATCCCGCAAGAGGCATATGTGTTCGCCGGGACGTTCCGGGAGAACGTGACCTATCTACGGCCGGACGCGACGAACGCGGAGATCGAGGCCGCGGTGGACGCGGTGGGGGCACGTTCGCTGGCCGACCGGATCGGCTTCGGCGAGGCGGTCAACCCCGCGGAACTGTCCGCTGGGGAGCGGCAACTCATCGCGCTCGTGCGCGCATACCTTTCCACGGCACCGGTTGTGGTGCTGGACGAGGCGACCTGCCACCTCGACCCGGTCGCCGAGCGGCGCGCCGAGCTGGCGTTCGCCCAGCGCCCGGGGACGCTGATCGTCGTGGCCCACCGGATCAGCTCGGCGCGGCGGGCCGAGCGGATCCTGGTCCTCGACGGGGTCAGCGCGGCCGTCGGCGACCACGCCACACTGCTGGCGACGTCACCGCTCTACCGGGACCTCTGGGGGCACTGGGCATCCTCACAACCAGCCCGCCTCACGGACGATGCGGATGGCGTCGATCCGGGTGCGGGCACAGGTCTTGTTCATCACCTTGGACAGGTAGTTGCGCACGGTCCCCTTGGACAGCGACAGCCGGGAGGCGATCTCCGGTCCGGAGGCACCGTCGGCGGCTAACCGCAGTACTTGCAGCTCCCGTGGGGTGAACGGGTTCGGTCCGGCGGACAGCGCGGCCACCGCCAGGCCCACGTCGATCACCTGGTCTCCCCTGGCCACCCCGCGGATGGCCTGCAGCAGGCGTTCGGCCGAGGTGTGCTTGTCCACTACCCCAAGCACCTCGGTGGAGAGCACCTGCTGGATCAGCCCCGGCGGCTTGGCCGCGGCCAGCGCGACCACCTGCGTGTCCGGTAAGCAGTCCCGCAGCTGATGGACGAGCGTCAGCCCGTGCGAGCCGGGATGGTCGATGTCGATCACCGCCACGGCCGGGCGGATCCGGGCCGCGACCGCGACCACTTTCTCATCGCACTTCAGGTCGGCGACCACCTCCATGTCGTGCTGGTCGGATAACAGCGTCACAAGCGCGTCGCGTAACAGGTCCATGTCAACGACGAGCAGCACACTGATCAGGCGCGGTTCGGTGGCCGCGCCACGGTACGCCTCCGGGCTCATCTGGGGCCCTGCCGACATCATCCCTCCCTCGGAGTGCAGTCAGGCGCGCACTCCATGCGACGGGTAGATAGGGCACGGGCAGATGGCCGTTACCTGGCGGGCGGAGAGGTGGATTCGTGCTCATACGATCGGAGTAGTCGTCACACCAGCCGATCTTCGAGCAACTCGACGTCCGCGCTGCTCATCCCGGCTTTCGTCAGGTAGTCGCGGGCGTTGAGCCGTTCGAGGGTGGCCAGCAACGAGTCGCGAGCGGTCGTACCTGAACGGGCGATGACCTTTTCGATGGCGGCGGTCTGGTCGTCGAGGTTCAGCTCCGCCCAGGCCGGCTTGAGCCGCTCGGTGCTCAGCGCGTGGTCGGCGACGATCGCCTCCGGTTCGACGTCCGCGAGAGCCAGTAGCACCAGTGAGATCAGGCCGGTGCGGTCGCGGCCGGCGGCGCAGTGCAACAGCACCCCGCCCGGCTCGGCGTGCGCGATCGCGGTGCAGACCTTGGCGATCTGGTGCGGGAACCGGTCCAGGAACGGCGTGTAGTACAGCGGCGTGCAGCTGGTGAAGTCGCCGTTCTCGCCGTACTTGTTCCAGAACTCCTCGTCGGACCGGTCGTCCAGCGGGATGGTCAGCCTGGTGATCCCCTTGGGCTCGACGCCGTCGAGCATCTCGTGCTCGCCGCGCAGGTCGATGCGCGTGCGGATGCCGTAGTCGTGGACCTTGGCCCAGGTCTCCTCGGAGAAGCGGTCCGGGTTGTCGGACCGGACCACTGCGCCCCAACGGGTCTGGCCGCCATTCCGGCGCGGCAGACCGCCGAGGTCGCGCGCGTTGTAACAGCTGTCCCAGTCCAGGTGCCGTTCCACAGTCATGGGCTCCAGCATGCCTGAGGCCCCCGTTGTCCTGGACAAGTCAAAAATTTGCGTAATGACGTTTATATCTTGCCGTGATCTGTTCGCAATGCGTACACTCCGGGCACCCGGCAGCGTTGCCGGGAAAGAGAGGCAGACATGCGCACCCTGCAAAGCATTGTCGGCCTGTTGACCCTGCTCTTGCTAGCCAGTGGTGTGCCTGCGCCACCGGCTGTGGCAGCGGTACAGGCGGTATCGACCGACGTCCATCTCTTCTACTACCCCTGGTACGGCAGCCCCGCGAGGCTCGGCAGCTACCGGCACTGGGACCAGGGCGGGCACACGCCGCCCAACGACATCGGGGCTAACTTCTACCCCACCCTGGGCGCGTACGACTCCGGCGACCCCGCCGTGGTCGACCAGCACATGGCCTGGGTCCAGCGGTCCGGCGCGGGCGTGATCGTGACCAGCTGGTGGGGCCAAGGGTCCTACGAGGACAACCTGGTACCCACGATCCTCGCCTCGGCGGCCAAGTTCGGCATCAAGGTCGCCTGGCACCTCGAGCCCTACGGCAACCGGACCGCGGAGTCCACGGTCGCGGACATCAACTACATCAACAACAAGTACGGCAGCAGCCCGGCGTTCTACCGGGATGCCGCGCACGGCAACCGATCTGCGTTCTACGTGTTCGAAAGCCTGCGGATCGCCGACTGGACCGCGCTGGACCAGGTGCGGTCGTCCAGCATCGTGCTGGCCCAGACCACCGACACGACCAAGGTCGCGCACTTCGGCGGGATGTACACCTACGACGGCATCGCGGGCGCCACGGCTCCCGGGTGGAAGAACGCCTCGGACTTCTGCAAGGCCAACGGTCTGGTGTGGGCGCCCTCGGTGGCTCCGGGATATATCGACGATCGCGCGGTTCCGGGGAACTCGACGCCGACCGTGGACCGGGCGAACGGTGGCACGTATGACAGGGAGTGGGGCAACGCGCTGAACCCGGCCACCGGTGGGGCGCCGACATGGGTGTCGGTGACCTCGTTCAACGAGTGGCATGAGGGTTCGATGCTCGAGCCCGCGCGGTCTTCTCCGCCTGGTGGGCAAGGGTATTTGACGTACTCCGGCGCCTATGGGACTTCGGGTGCGGCTTCGGAAACGGCGTACCTGGATCGGACGAGGTACTGGGTCGGGCAGTTCACCGGTGCGCCGGGTCCGCTGCCGAACCCGGATCTCGCTTTGGGGCGGCCGGTTTCCGCTTCGTCCAACGTGCCTGGGTACTTCCCCGGGTACGCCGTCGACGGTAACCAGGGGTCGTACTGGGAGAGCGCGAACAACGCTTTCCCGCAGTCGCTGACCGTGGATCTGGGGACGGCTTCCCCGGTGTCCAAGCTGGTGTTGAGACTGCCTTCGTTCTGGGGTGCCCGGACGCAGACGCTGTCGATCCTCGGTGCCGGGAATGACCTGGCGTTCCAGCAGGTTCTGGGGTCCTCGGGCTATACCTTCAGTCCCTCTTCGCAGAACACCGTGACCGTGACGTTCGGGCCGGTGACCTACCGCTATCTCCGGCTTTTCTTCACCGCCAACACCGGGTGGCCGGCCGGGCAGCTCGCCGATCTGCAGGCCTATCGCGTTTGAGAGAGGACGCCGATGTCTTCAGCTCCACGGCGTCGGTGCGGCTTCACGGCCGCACTGCTTGTCACCGCCGCCTTCGCTGTTCCCGCCCCGGCCTTCGCGGGGTCCACCATTCCCGCCGCCGACTACCAACAGGTCCAGCTCGCCCTCGGTGCCGGCGAGCTGGGCGAGCCCATGTCGATCGCCGTGCTGCCCAACAGATCCGTGGTGCACACCGCACGTGACGGCACAGTGCGGGTCACCGATGCCGCTGGGACCACCGTTCAGGCTGGGAAGCTGAACGTGTACTCGCACGATGAAGAGGGTCTGCAGGGTGTGGCCGCGGACCCGAACTTCGCCTCGAACCGGTTCATCTACCTGTACTACTCGCCGCGCCTGTCCACTCCGGACGGTGATGCGCCGACTGATGGGACGCAGGCGGATTTCGACCGGTTCAAGGGTGAGCTGCATCTGTCGCGGTTCGTGTTGACCACCAACAACACCCTGGACATGGCTTCGGAGAAGGTCGTCCTGGTGGTGCCCAACGACCGTGGGCAGTGTTGTCACGTGGGCGGGGACATCGACTTCGACGCCGCCGGGAACCTCTATCTGACTACGGGGGATGACACCAACCCGTTCCAGTCCGACAGCTACACGCCGATCGACGAGCGGACCTCGCGGAACCCGCAGTTCGACGCGCAACGGTCCGCGGGGAACACGAACGACCTGCGGGGCAAGGTGTTACGGATCCACCCACAGGCCGACGGGTCGTACACCATCCCCTCGGGGAACATGTTCGCGCCGGGGACTTCCGGGACGCGGCCGGAGATCTACGCGATGGGGTTCCGCAACCCGTTCCGGATGAGCGTGGACAGGGCCACTGGGATCGTTTACCTGGGTGACTACGGTCCCGATGCGGGGACGACGAACCCGCAGCGTGGGCCGAACGGGCAGGTGGAGTTCGACCGGATCACCTCGCCGGGGTTCTATGGGTGGCCGTATTGCACTGGTACCAACACTTCTGACGAGACCTACAACGACTTCGTGTTCCCGTCTGGGCCTTCTGGGGCGAAGTTCGACTGCGCGGGCGGCCCGACCAACAACTCGCCGCGGAACACCGGGTTGCAGAAGTTGCCTGCTGCCAAGGCTTCCTGGATCAAGTACGGCGGGGACAACGGGACTCCTCCCGAGTTTGGGACCGGGTCCGAGTCGCCTATGGGTGGACCGGTGTACCGGTATGACGCTGCCAACCCGTCGACGGTGAAGTTTCCGGCTTCGTTGAATGGGCGGTTCTTCGCCGGGGAGTATGGGCGGCGGTGGATCAAGGCCATCGAGGTCACCGGGTCTGGTGGGGTTGGGGACATCGGAGCCTTCCCTTGGACTGGGACTCAGGTCATGGACATGGCCTTCGGGCCTGATGGGGCGTTGTATGTGCTCGACTATGGCACGGGGTCTGGGAATCAGGCGTTGTGGCGGATCGAGTACATTGGTGGGCAGAACCGGAATCCCGTCGCTGTGGCTGCCGGGTCGCCTACCTCCGGGCGGGCTCCCTTGGCGGTCAACTTCTCGTCCGCGGGGAGTAGTGATCCTGAGGGTGGGGCTTTGACCTACTCCTGGGCTTTTGGCGATGGCGGTACTTCTACCGCTGCTAATCCCTCGCATACCTACACGGCGAACGGCAACTACACGGCTACTTTGACCGTGCGGGATCCGCAGGGGTTGACTGGGTCTGCGAACGTCCTGATCTCCGTGGGGAACACGGCGCCTTCGGTGACGCTTGCGTCTCCTTTGGACGGTCAGTTGTTCTCGTTTGGGGATACCGTGCCGTTCCAGGTGAACGTGTCCGATCCGGAGGATGGGTCGATCAACTGTTCGCGGGTGAAGGTCACGTATCTTCTGGGGCATGACAGTCATTCGCATCAGATCACTTCGGTGAACGGGTGCTCGGGGTCGATCGCCGTGCCTATCGATGGGGAGCATGATCCGGCGGCGAACGTGTATGGGGTGTTCGATGCCGAGTACACCGACAACGGTGGGCTGACCACCCACAGCGTGCGGAAGTTGCAACCTCGGCACCGGCAGGGGGAGCACTTCAGTTCGCAGTCCGGGATCCAGCTGGCCACTCACGGCGGGGCTGAAGGTGGTACCACTGTTGGTTTTGTTGACAACAACGACTGGGTTTCTTTTACTCCGTACGCTTTGAACGGGGCCGGGAGTTTTACTGCTCGAGTCTCTTCTGGTGGTGTTGGTGGGACTCTTGAGGTTCGTACTGGGTCTGCTAGTGGGCCTCTGGTGGGATCTGTGGCTGTTGCCAATACTGGGAGTTGGGACAACTTCGTTACTGTCTCTGCTGGGTTGTCTGGTGTTCCTGCTGGGACCACCTCTTTGTTCTTGGTTTTCAAGGGGGTTACCGGGCAGGGGAACTTGTTTGACCTGGACTCCTTCACTTTTGGGGGTTCTGGGCCGGTGACCCGGACTGTGGAGGGGGAGGCTTTTACCTCCACCTCTGGGGTTCAGGCCGCCGCTCATGCTCCCGCTTCGGGTGGGCAGACCGCCGGGTTCATTGAGAACGGGGACTGGGCTGGGTACTCTCAGGTTCCCGCTGCTGGGGCTCGGTCCTTCTCTGCTCGGGTCTCTTCCGCTGGTTCTGGTGGGACTATTCAGGTTCGGGCTGGGTCTGCTACGGGGGCTCTGCTTGGGTCTGTCTCTGTTCCCAACACTGGTGGGTGGGAGACTTTCCAGACTGTCTCCACGTCCCTGTCTTCGGGTTCTGGGGCTCTGTTCCTTGTTTTTGTTGGGGGGACTGGGTTCTTGTTTGATGTGGATACACTGACGGTTCAGTATTAGTTGTTCTTCGGGTTCGTCGAAAGATGCGCTCGCCGCGCGGCAGCGCCACCCAGAGGGGGTTCAGGGCCGTGCCCTGTCCCTCCGGTATGGCCTGCCCGGAGGGAATCACATCTGTCAAGT
>NZ_JBFAPA010000014.1:0-328905 GCF_040675465.1 Actinocrispum sp. NPDC049592
CCGGCGGGGCAGGTCGCAGACCTGCCCCCTTTGATCTGCCCCGTGCGCCGCAGGGATCCCCGCACAAAATCGAACCGCCCCAACCACCAAATTGGCGCCGCCCCTGCTCGGGACAAGCGCCAACTGGCGACTAGGCAGATGTCGACTCGCTGGAGGCTGTGGCCTTTGCCTCCGGGTCGTAGGGCTCGTCACTCGTGGGGTCCCAGTCCGGGTTGGCGTTCTCCCACGTCACGATCGCCACGATGTGCTCCGCGAGGTCGCGGAACTCCTCGCCGTAGGAGTAGTCCTCGAACTTCTCCAGCAGCTTGCGGCCGCTGACGTTCTCGATCTCCAGCAGCATCTGGACCACCGAGAAGGAGTCCATGTCGGACATCGACTGCGGCTCGGGCATGTCGGGCTGCTCGGCGCAGATGGTCTTCGCGGTTTCGCGCACCAGCTCTTCGACTTTGTTGACGTCCGTCAGGTCGACCTCGGCAGCGCGATTCTCGTCGTCGTACATGTCTTGAACGACCCTTCCGGCTCATTCGGTGAATTACTTCGATTGCGGACGCGACGCTAGTCACGCTTCCGCTTTCCGGTCAACGAATGCGCACCGCTGTCCCGCCGGCGGGACAGCGCGGGTGTGTTCGGTCTTATCCCCGGGCCATCCCGCCGTGTACGTTTCCGGAAGATCTTCGGTACCCGCTCGCATGCTTTGTCCGAGCCGAACTGACTGGGTAACGGCTGACCCTCTGGAGGTGACCTGCCCTCATGGCGCAATACGTCTGGGGTTATTTGCCGGAGTACGAGAAAGAACGGGATGACATCCTCGACGCGGTCGACACGGTGTTCCGTTCCGGCAAGCTGGTACTCGGCCCGAGTGTCAAGTCTTTCGAGGAGGAGTTCGCCGCCTATCAGGGCGTGAACCACTGTGTCGGGGTCGACAACGGGACGAACGCGATCGTGCTCGGTCTGCGTGCTCTCGGTGTCGGCCGCGGCGACGAGGTGATCACGGTCTCGAACACGGCGGCGCCCACGGTGCTCGCGATCGACGCGACCGGCGCGACGCCGGTGTTCGTCGATATCGACCCGGACACCTACCTGATGCGGGTGGACCAGGTGGAGGCCGCGATCACCGATCGCACCAAGTGCCTGCTGCCGGTGCACCTCTACGGGCAGTGCGTCGACATGGCGCCGCTCAAGCAGATCGCCGAGAAGCACGGTCTGCCCATCCTCGAGGACTGCGCGCAGGCTCACGGCGCGCGGCACCACGGCCAAATCGCCGGCTCGTTCGGCAACGCCGCGGCGTTCTCGTTCTACCCCACCAAGGTGCTGGGCGCCTACGGTGACGGTGGCGCGACGATCACCCCGGACCCCGAGATCGACGCGAAACTGCGCCGGTTGCGGTACTACGGCATGGAGGACGTCTACTACGTCGTCTCCACGCCCGGCTACAACAGCCGGCTCGACGAGGTGCAGGCCGAGATCCTGCGCCGCAAGCTGACCCGGCTGGACGACTACATCGCCTCGCGCAGGCAGATCGCGTTCCGCTACGAAGAGGCCTTCGCCGGCACCGACCTGGTCACGCCGAAGCTGGCCCCGGGCAACGACCACGTGTACTACGTGTACGTCGTCCGCCACCCCAAGCGCGACCAGATCATGGCCGCGCTGAAGGAACACGGCATCTCGCTGAACATCAGCTACCCGTGGCCGGTGCACACCCAGTCGGGGTTCGCGCACCTGGGCTACGGGGAGGGTTCGCTGCCGGTGACCGAGCAGGTCGCGCACGAGATCTTCTCGCTGCCGATGTACGCCTCACTGTCCGATGTGGAGCAGGAGCGCGTGATCGAGGCGCTGCACGGAGTGCTGGCCAAGCTGTAGAGACGTTGAGGCATCTGGAGGGCTCACGAGATGAAGCGACTTGCGGTGCTCCATGAGGAGCTCAACCTCAGGCCGTGGACGGCCGATGGCACGCTCGTGTCCACAAGCGAGTTCCACGACTGGTGGTCGCAGCGGCTGGAGAGCGGGCAGTTCGCGGTCGAGCAGATCCCGTTCGACCAGCTGACCAACTGGGGTTTCGCGCCCGAGACGGGCAACCTTGGCCACGCGAGCGGGCGGTTCTTCTCGATCGAGGGCCTGCAGGTGCGCAGCGGCGCGGAGACCACCTTCGCGCAGCCGATCATCAACCAGCCGGAGATCGGCATCCTCGGCATCCTGGTCAAGGAGTTCGACGGGGTGCTGCACTGCCTGATGCAGGCCAAGATGGAGCCGGGCAACATCAACACGCTCCAGCTCTCGCCGACCGTGCAGGCCACCCGCAGCAACTACACCCAGGTGCACCGCGGCAGCAGCACGCGGTACCTGGAGTACTTCGTCGGTCCCGGCCGCGGCCAGGTGCTGGTGGACGTGCTGCAGTCCGAGCAGGGCGCGTGGTTCTGGCGCAAGCGCAACCGCAACGTGGTGGTGCTGGCGACCGGGGACGTGCCGGTGCACGAGGACTACTGCTGGCTGAGCCTGCAGCAGATCGGCGAGCTGACCCAGGTGGACAACCTGGTCAACATGGACGCCCGGACGGTGTTGTCCTGCATGCCGTTCTCCATCCCGGACGAGTCGAGCGTGCCGACCGGTGAGCCGTTCAAGGACGCGCTGATCCGGTCGTACCAGTACCAGTCCAAGGGTGAGCCGGTGCCCGCGCTGCACACGGCGGGCGAGATCCTCAGCTGGTTCACCGAGGCCAAGACCCGCTGTGACTGGTCGGCCCGGCTGACCTCACTGTCCTCTGTGGATGGCTGGTCGCGGGACGCGTTCGAGATCGCCGACGACGAGGGCAAGAGCTTCCGGATCATCGGCGTCGACGTGCACTCGGTGACGCGTGAGGTGAAGAGCTGGCGCCAGCCGCTGTTGTTCCCACGGGGACAAGGGCGGGCGGCGTTCATCGCCAAGCCGATCAACGGCGTGCTGCACCTGCTCGTGCAGGCGCGGCCGGAGTACGGCCTGATGGACATGGTGGAGATGGCCCCGACCGTGCACCTGTTGCCCGGTCACGACATCACGGACGTCAAGGAGGACTTCCTGCGTGCAGCGCTGACCTCCGACAAGTCCACTGTGCACTATGACCACATGCTCTCCGAGGAGGGCGGCCGGTTCCACCACGCCTTGACGCGCTACCAGCTGATCGAGGCGGGGGAGGACTTCCCGGTGGACGTGCCGCCGAACTTCTGCTGGACGACCATGCGGCAGCTGATCGACCTGTTGCGGCACGGGCACTATCTCAACATCGAGGCCAGGAGCCTGCTGGCCTGCATCCACAGTCTCTGCTGAGAAAGGGGCAACCGTGCGACTGCTGTTCACGACCGCGCCGTTGAGCGGTCACCTCTTTCCCTTGGTGCCACTGGCCTGGGCGGCTCGCGCCGCCGGGCACGAGGTGCTGGTCGCCACGACCGAGAACTTCGTGCCCGCGGTCCTGGGCGCCGGCCTGCCGGCCGTCTCCTGGGGACCGGCCATGGACTTCGTCGACGTGGTCGCCGAAGAACCACCGGTCCCGGCCGATGACGTGACGGTTCGCCGCCGTGCCAACGGAATGGCGTTCGGCCGGATGGCCCGCCGGACCCTGCCCGGGGCCCGGCGGGTGGTCGAGGCGTGGCACCCGGACCTGGTGGTCAGCGAACGTGCCGAGTTCGCCGGACCGGTGGCCGCGGCCCGCAATGACGTTCCGTTCGTGGAGTTCCATTGGGGCATCCCGGAACTCACCGAGTATCGGACCGGTGCCACCGAAGCGCTCGCGGACGTGCCCGGGTTCGACGGGCTGCCGGTGCCGATCGAGACGCTGGACCCTTGGCCGGTCAGCATGCGCCTGCCGCACGCTGTCGATCACCAAGGCGTGCACAGTGTTTCGTACAACGGCGAGGCACGCGTGCCGGACTGGCTGCTGCAACCACCGCAGCGGCCGCGGGTTTGCGTCACCTTCGGCACTCTGCTGCCGAGGATCGCGGCGCTGGGCGTGCGTGAGGTGGTGGCGCCGGTGCTGGACAGCCTGGCCGGGCTGGGCCTCGAGGTCTACCTCGCGGTGGACGACCAGGTGCTCGACCAGTGGCCGGAGCTGGCTCGTTCGTCCACTGTGGCCGGACGGATGCCGCTGGGCCAGGTGCTGCCGACCTGTGACCTGATGATCAACCACGGTGGTCAGGGCACCATCCTGACCGCGCTGGACGCGGGCTGCCCGCAGCTGGTCCTGCCGCACATGGACGACCAGTTCGAGAACGCCGAGGCCGTGGTGAAGGCGGGCGCCGGGATGTGCCTGGCGTTCGACGAGTTCACCCCGCGGCTGGTTGCCGAGCGCTGCGCGACCCTGCTGAGCGACCCCGGCTTCGGCACGCAGGCCGCGCGGGCGGCGTCCGAGCTCGCCGCGCAGCTGTCCCCGGTGGAGATCGTGGACCTGCTCGCGAAACTGGCCGACTGACAACGGATCACCGCGAAAGACGTTGGGAGTAGATGAGTATGCCGGGCTCGTTGAAGATCGTCGAGATGACGATCCCGAATGCCTACCGGCTCATCCCGGAGCGCTACCCGGACCACCGGGGCAGCTTCCACGAGGGTTTCCGGTCCGATGAGCTGTCCGAGGTGATCGGGTATCCCTTCGTCGTCGGGCAGGCGAACTACTCGGTCAGCTGCCGCGACACCGTGCGCGGCATCCACGGCACGCTGCTGCCGCCGGGCCAGGCCAAGCTGGTCACCTGCATCGGCGGCGCGGTCATGGACGTGGCGGTGGACCTGCGGATCGGCTCGCCCACGTTCGGCCAGTACGACGTGACCTACCAGGACGAGGACTCCGGCATCGCGGTGTACCTCGCCGACGGTCTCGGCCACGCGTTCCACGCGCTGACCGACGGCGCCCGGATGAACTACCTGTGCTCGGAGGAGTACATCCCCGGCACGATGCTGGAGATCAACCCGATGGACCCGGACATCGGCATCCCGTGGAAGCTCACCGGCGAGGCCATCATGTCCGAAAAGGACGCCGGGGCGCTCGGCCTGCACGAGGCCGCGGCCCAGGGACTCCTGCCCACCTACGAGGAATGCCTCGCGCACTACGAGGCACTGAAGAACAACCTGCCAGCGCGCCGGCCCATGGGAGTCGAGACCGCCCAGTGACGACCGCCGTCCTGCTGCCCATCCACTGAACTACCGGAGTTGCGCCGATGACGAGTAACCAAGCGGTCCAGCGGCTGCGTTTCGGGGTCATAGGCTGCGCGGACATCGCGTGGCGCCGAACGCTGCCGGCGATGGCCGACAACCCGGCGATCGAGACGGTCGCGATCGCCAGCCGGGACAAGCGACGCGCGACCGAGTTCACCGACCGGTTCGGTGGGACCCCGCTGGGCGACTACGCGGCGGTGGTCGAGAGCGAGGACGTCGACGCGGTCTACATCCCGCTGCCGCTGATGATGCACGCCGAGTGGGTCGAGCGATGCCTGGACGCGGGCAAGCACGTCCTGGTCGAGAAGCCGATGACCGACAGCTACAAGGAGTCCAGCCGCCTGGTCGAGCTGGCCCGCTCACGCGGCCTGGTGCTGATGGAGAACTACATGTTCCTCCACCACTCCCAGCACGCGGCCGTGCGAAAGATGCTGGACGACGGGGTGATCGGTGAGCTGCGCGGGTTCCGCGGCGAGTTCACCATCCCGCCCAAGCCGCCCGGCGACATCCGCTACCAGCTCGACGTCGGCGGCGGCCCGTTCCTGGACTTCGGCGGCTACCCGGTGCGCGCGGCCCTGCACGTGCTGGGCAAGAAGCTCCAGGTCGTCGGCGCGGTGTTCCGCCGGGACGCCGAGCTGGACGTGGTCATGTCCGGCAGCGTTCTGCTCGCCACCGAACAGGGTGTGCCGGTGCAGCTGACCTTCGGCATGGAGCACTCGTACCAGAACGCCTACAGCCTCACGGGTTCCACCGGGCGGCTGATGGTCGACTGGGCGTTCACCCCGCCGCACACCCACCGGCCGGTGGTCCGGATCGAACGCCAGGACCACCGCGAGGAGCTGGTGCTCGACGCGGACCACCAGTTCGCCAACGTGATCGACCGGTTCGTCGCGACCCTGCGGACCGGCGAAGACCTGCGGCAGGAACACGAAGGCACGCTGGAACAGGCGGCCCTGATGGAACAGATCGAACTGGCCGCGGTGAACATTCCCATCTGACTGACATCACCTGTACACGCACCGTCCGTATGCGGTGGTGCCAACCGGATAGTAGGAGTTTCTCTCATGTCGACAAGTTCTCAGTGCCGCGTGTGCGGCGGCACCGTCACCGAGTTCTTCGACTTCGGCCGCCAGCCGCTGTCGGA
The DNA here is from genome assembly GCF_040675465.1 of Actinocrispum sp. NPDC049592. NCBI lineage: Bacteria > Bacillati > Actinomycetota > Actinomycetes > Pseudonocardiales > Pseudonocardiaceae > Actinocrispum > Actinocrispum sp. NPDC049592. Next base: position 6,320 of record NZ_JBFAPA010000014.1, read on the forward strand.
CGCCTTCCTCAAGCCCAGCGCGGACTTCAGCCAGGAGTTCTTCTTCCGGCTCGCCGTCGGGCTGTGCGGCACCTGCACGATGGTGCAGTTGATGGAGGAGGTGCCACGGGACCGCATGTTCAATGAGGACTACCCCTACTTCTCCTCGGGGTCCACGTTCATGCGCAGCCACTTCGAGTCGCTGGCCAAGTACCTGCTGGCCAACGAGCTCACCGCGGACGACCCGTTCGTCGTCGAGATGGGCTGCAACGACGGGGTGATGCTCAAGACGATCGCCGACGCCGGTGTGCGGCACCTGGGCGTCGAGCCGTCCGCGAGCGTCGCGGATGTGGCCGCGTCCAAGGGTGTCCGCGTGCGGAAGTCGTTCTTCGAGGAGTCGACCGCCCGCGAGATCCTGGCCGCGGACGGCCCGGCGGACGTGATCTACGCGGCGAACACGCTGTGCCACATCCCCTACATGGACTCGATCCTGGACGGGGTGGCCGCGCTGCTCAAGCCGACCGGCGCGTTCATCTTCGAGGACCCGTACCTCGGCGAGATCGTGGCGCGCACGTCGTTCGACCAGATCTACGACGAGCACTTCTACTTCTTCACCCTGCGTTCGGTGCAGGAGATGGCCTCCCGGCACGGCCTGGAGCTGGTCGACGCCGAGCGGCTCACCGTGCACGGCGGCGAGGTGCGCTACACGTTGGCGCCCAAGGGACAGCGCAAGCCCACCGAGGCGATGCGCAAGCTGCTCGCCGAGGAGGAGGCCCAGAACCTCACCGACATCGCCACCCTGCGGGGGTTCGGCGCCAAGGTCGAGCGCAACCGCGACGACCTGCTTGCCGTGCTGCGCAAGGCCAAGGACGAGGGCAAGCGCGTGGTCGCCTACGGTGCCACGGCCAAGAGCGCGACCGTGACCAACCTGGCCGGCATCGGCCCGGACCTGGTCGAGTTCGTCTGTGACACCACCCCGGCCAAGCAGGGCCGGGTCACCCCGGGCACGCACATCCCCGTGCGTGAGCCGTCCGCGTTCACCTCGGACTACCCGGACTACGCCCTGCTGTTCGCGTGGAACCACGCCGAGGAGATCATGGCCAAGGAGACCGCTTTCGCCGACGCGGGCGGCAAGTGGATCCTCTACGTCCCCGACGTCCGCCTGGTCTGAGGCACGGGCCGCGCGGAACCCCTTCCGTGCGGCCCTTTTCCTTCTGGAGAAAGGGAAGTTCATGAGTGTCAGCGGCCTGTTCAACTCGGTGGTCGCGGGGTACGCCATCGCCACGGCGTGGGAGACGGGCGCGCTGGACGAGCTTTCCGCACGCGGCAGGCTGGACATTCCGTCGTTCTGCTCACGCAACGACCTGCACCAGCCCTCGATCCGCGGCATGTTCGCCGCTCTGGCTTCGGCTTCCGTGGCCGAGGTGTCCGGGGACTCGGTGGTGGCAGGACCGTTGTTCTCGGAAGTGCTGGAGCACAAGGCGTTCTTCCACTGGCTGACCATCGGCTGCGGCTCGTTGTTCTCCGACATGCCGCGCGTTGTCCGCAACGACAACCGGTCCGGTGAGTTCTACCGCCGGGACGCGGCCGCGATCGCCTATGCGTGCCGGGAGATCAACGCCCAGTGCTTCGACCCGGCATTCTTCCGTGCGCTGTCCGCTTTGGACTTCACCCCGGCCGCGGTCGCGGACCTCGGCTGCGGGAGCGGTGGCCGGCTGGTCCAGCTCGCGTCCCGGTTCCCCGATGTCCAAGGGGTCGGCGTCGACATCGCCGGGGACGCCTTGCGGGCGGCCGAGAAGTTCGTGCACAACGAGGGACTCGGCGACCGGTTCAGCTTCGTCGAGGGGGACGCCCGGTCCCTTGTGGACGATCCGCAGTTCGCCTCGGTCGAGCTGCTCACGTGTTTCATGATGGGCCACGACTTCTGGCCGCGCGCGGACTGCGTCGAGTCGCTGCGGCGGCTGCGGCAGGCTTTCCCGAACGTCCACCGGTTCCTGCTCGGCGACACCGCCCGGACCCAGAACATCCCCGACGTGGACAAGCCCGTCTTCACCCTCGCCTTCGAGACCGCGCACGACCTCATGGGCGTCACCATCCCCACGCTCGACGACTGGGCCGGGGTCTTCGCCGAGGCAGGCTGGCGAGTGGTGGACATGTACACAGTGGACACACCCGCCGACTCGTTCATCTACGCGCTGGAGCCGATGTCCTGAGGCAGCCAGTCGGCCAGCTCGTGCATGAGAGCCACGGGCTGGTCGTAGTGCATGAGGTGGCTGCTGGACGGCACGACGGTGAGGGTCGAGTCCGGGATCAGCTCGCGCAGCCGGTGCGCACGCTCCACGGGGATCCACGTGTCCTGTTCGCCCCACACGATGCGCACCGGGATGGCGATGGTATCCAGCCTGGACTCGTTGTCGCGGAGGAACTTCTCGTCGTAGTGGACGATCTGCCGGTAGAAAGCGGGCTGGCCCTGCTCGCCGGTCCACGGCTCGACCAGCGCGTCGAGAACGTCGTCTGACAGGCCTTTCGCGCTCGCGTTGGCGATGTAGGCCCGCACGATGGCGCGGTGGACGTAGCCGGGCAACTGGTCGAGCAGACCGGGGTTCGCCTGCACGAACTGGAAGAACGGCGATCCGCTCGGCGGAATCGCCACAACGTCCACCAGCATCAGCGAAGCGTATGCCGCTGCCTCGAACAGGTGCGCCCGCAACGACACGGCCCCGCCGAAGTCGTGCGCGATCACGTGCGGATCGGTGAGGCCCCAGTGGCCGAGCAGAGCGGCGAAAGCGCTTGCCTGGGCGCCGAAGTCGACCAGGTGGCGACCGTCCTTCGACGACTGCCCGTATCCCGGCATGTCCCAGAGGTAGACGGTGAAGTCGCGGGCGAGGGCCTCGGCGAAGGGCTGCCACAGCAGGGAAGAGAACGGCGTCCCGTGGCAGAACACCACGGCGGGGCCGGTTCCCTTGCGCGCCCATGCGATCCGGCGGCCTTCCCACTCGAAACGTTGATCGAGTTCCATGGACCCACGGTAGCCGGGTTTCAGGCGGCGCTGACGATCGTCTTCGGGGTGAGCCGCCCTTTCTCCGGTTCCTTGGTGATCGCGCCTTTGGCGGCCGCGGAGGTCAAGGCGTTCACGGCGTCGGCGGGGCGGTAGATCGTCTCCATCAGGGTGTGCTGCTGGAGGTCGGCGACGGTGGTCGGGCCGCGGCGGGTCAGCTCGGCCAGCAGGACTCGCCGCAGCGGCAGCAGCTGCGGGGTCAGGGAGATGTCGACGAGGGCGTGTTCGGTGTCGTGTGGGTCGCGGTAACGGATCCCGGCGAACTCGTCCGCGGCCCACAGCTCGTTCTTGAAGATCGCGAGGTGCTTGCTGTCCCCGGTGGCGAACAGCAGAAGCTCCGCGTGGCCGTCATCGTCCACCAACTCGACGGCGACAGTGCAGGTCAGACCCTTGCTGTGCAGGTGGTCGCGGTACTCGTCGGCCTGCTCGACCGCGGGCAGGCTCAGCAGGACCTCCCGGCCCTTGCCCTTGCCGAGCTGGTCGACCAGCCGCCACGCATCCGCCTCGGCCACGGCGTCGAGGTGGGCCAGCACCGGCCCGGTCACCTTGAGATCAGCCGGGTCGGTGAGTGTCCGGACGGTCAGCCCTTCTGGCCGTTCGCCCAGCTCCACGGCGGGGCCGACCAGCACCATGTCGAGATGATGGCCGTCATCCATCCGGTCGGCCGACTCGCCGAACACCCGGAACGCGTCCACAACGAACTCGGCGGCTCCGGACTCCACATACGTCGCACCGCGTTGCGACCGCAGCGCCACCGGTGTCCAAGCATCGAGGTACCGCACCAGCACCTCCCGCTTGACCGCGAGATGCGGGTCACGGCGCCTCGCGCGCTCGGACATACATCGGTTCTACCCCGCGGACCCACGTCACGCCAGGGGGAACCCGATTGCCTCGGCATCGCCCAGCACGCTGTCCAGCTCCCGGCCGGGCGACAGGCGGGTGACCGTTCGCTGGTCGAGCGGCTCATGGGCATAAACGCTGGCCACGGCCTCTGGATCGATGGGTGGCCGGGACTCGTAGTAGCTCGCCGCCCAGCTCACGTAGGCTTCCGGGCCGCCGCCGAGGATCTGCAGCATTCCCGAGCCGTCCGGATCGGTCTGGGTGCCGAACAGCGGCGGAAACTCGATCTCACCAGCGTGCCATCGGTCATCGGTGTGCAGCCGCCACAGGCAGAAGGTCACCAGCGGCGGGTCGAACTCCCCGGCGCCCGCCAGCAACGGTTCGGCCAGCTGCTCGGCGAAAGCGTCCGGCACCGCGTCGAGCACCCCGGGCCAGACGCTCTGATCGTCCTGCACCCACGGGCTCATGTCGGACTCGTGGTCGAACCCGTACACAAGCGCCCCGGCCTGGGTGAACGCGATGTTGAAGTAGTCGCCGCTGCCGTTGTCCATCGAAGCGAGCCCGTTGTCCTTCCGGTACTTGTAGTACCGATGGGACGACTCCGGGCACACCACCGCGTCGAGCATCGCGATCGCCTGACACCGCAACCGCAGCACGTCGGGTCCGGGCAGCCCTTCCGCCGCCTCGTGGACATTCCCCCACACCCCATGACCGGTCATGCGGCGAGATCCTAACTTGGTAGAACGGAGGCATGACTCGATGGGATGTCCACCGGCTTCCGGCGCAGCAGGGGAAGACCTTCCTGGTCACGGGGGCGAACGCGGGGATCGGTTACTTCGTCGCCGAGCAGCTCGCGGGCGCTGGAGCCGAGGTCGTGCTGGCGGCCCGCTCGCCGGCGAAGGCCGAGACGGCGATGCAGGCGATCCGTGGTCAGGTCCCGGATGCCCGGCTCCGGTCGTTGACGTTGGATCTGGGTGATCTCGCCGCCGTCCGCGCGATTGCCGTGACCCGGCTCGACGGGATCGTGCTGAACGCGGGGGTGTACACCGAAGGCGAGCGCCAGGAGACCGTCGACGGCCACGAACTGATGTACGGCACCAACCATCTTGGTCACTTCGCTTTGGCGGCCGTGCTTTACCCAATGCTCAACGATGGGGCGCGAATCGTCACCATGAGCAGCTTCGTCGCCCGATCGGCCACTTTGGACCTGTCCGATCTCGAGTCACTCACCCCGCCCTTCGAAGGTGAGGCCGCGTACAAGAAGTCCAAGCTGGCACAGACCATTTTCGCGCTGGAACTCGACCGCCGCCTCCGCGCCGCGAGCAGCTCCATCGTCAGCCTCGCCGCGCACCCGGGCGGAGCACTCGACGGCCTGACGCCGCCCCGGCCGACGGCCAGCGAACGCTCGGCTGCCGATCTGCTGAAAGCGCCTTTGTTGCAGGGCAAGGACAAGGGCGCGTGGCCCGCGGTCCGTGCTTTGCTGGATCCCGAAGCCGAAGGCGGTCAGCTGTGGGGTCCGCGGTTTCTCAGGGTGAAGGGCCGTCCCAGGCTGGAACGGCCCTCCGGCTCGATGCTCGATCCTGATGTGGCTGCCGAACTCTGGACCCAGTCAGCGGATGCGGCTGGCGTCAGTTGGAAGCTCTAGGGGTAGTTGACCACGTTGCTCGGCACGGTTCCTGGCTGGGTGACCGCACCGGTGTCGTTGATGACGTGGGTGATCGTCCCCTGGTAGTTCAGGGAGACCGTGAGCAGACTGTGGAAGCGAACGCCTGAGGTGTTCGGTACTTCGAAGGCGTGGTAGGCGTTCACGGACGGGTTGACGTTGAAGTAGTTGTAGCTGCCCAGTCCCCAGCCTTCGTGACTGGTGACGTTCGCGCCGACCTTGTAGGCGGCGTAACCGTTCACCCCGGCCGGGCTGTTCCAGGACGCCTGGTTGGGCACGTCGTAGGGCATCTCGTTCTGGAAGAAGATGGTCCGGCCGTTCTGGCCGTTCCAGATCACCTCGTACTTCTGGTAGTGCTCGACGAACAGGCCGGTGGCCAACACGTTGTTGCCGTTGACCAACAGACCGGTGTCAGCGGTGTTGACGCCCCAACCGACCGTGCCCGCGTTGCCGTGGTCGGCGCGCCACGCCCAGATGTGGTCGATGATCACGTTGTTGCTGTTGACGATCAGGCTGTTGCTGGCCTTACCGGCGACCGAGCCGCCGATCCGGAAGAACACGTCCTGGACCGTCGTGGGGTTGCCGGAGTGGCTGGCCGAGGAACCGGACGGACCCACGGTCAGCAGGGCCGCGGAGTTGGTCGTCCCAGCGTCGAACAACAGGCCCTTCAGCCGCACGCCGTCCACATCGGACACCTGCATGGCGTTGACCCCGTTGTCCGGGATCAGCGTGGGGTAGCCGACGCCGAGCACGACCGTGCCGGCGCGGGTGATGTTCAGCGTCTGGTTCAGGTGGTAGACGCCCGGCGTGAAGAACAGGTTGCAGCCACTGGTCAGCGCGGCGTTGATCGTGGCCGCGGTGTCACCGGCCTTCACGACGTAGAACTGGCTCATCGGCAGCGACGAGCCCGGCGTGCTGCCGCTGCCCCAGCTCGGGCCGGAGGCGTTGGTGCGCAACGAAGGCAGGAACACGCGGTACCGGCCGGAACCGTCGATGTACAGGTACGGCACGTCCCGTGAGATCGGCGTGGTGCCGAGGGTGGTCTCCGGCGGGGTCGGGAATGTGGTCGCCGGAGCGCCGGTCGTCCCGGAGAACACCATGTTCCAGACGCCACCGTCCCAGCGGCCGTAGTTGGTGTCCCGCGTGTACCACTGCTGCTGCGAAATCGACGCGGTCAGGCCGGAAACTCGGCTGTCCGCGATGTAACCGCCGCTGGCCCAACCGAAACTGGCTGGGTACAGCTGGAGATCACCGCGCACGTCGATGCGCCGGAACGGGGCCGCCTGAGCTACCGCCCACCGGTTGCCGCCGGCCGGGTTGATCGCCAGGTTCTCGGCTGAGCGCCAGAAGTTCTGCGTGGCGTTGCCCGCGTCGGAGGCGTTGAAGGCGTCGACCGTGATGTGGCCGTTGATGACGACGTCACCAGGGTTCTGCCCAAGGCCCGCGACCGAGGTGTAGAAGCCGACGTTGTCGTTGACGCTGTAGCTGCCCGGCTTGAACAAATGCGCCACCCGGCGCTCGGCGAACTGCGCGGTCAGGGTGTCCTTCTGGGCGTTGAAGTCGGCGTCGAGCTGGCCCTGGATGGTGCCGGCCGACATGCCCGGGTCGAAGATCCGGACGTTCGGCCCGAAGTTGGGCACATCCGGCTGGGTCGTGCAGCCGGCTGCCGTGCCGATCGTGTATGTGGCGCTGGCCACCGGGGAGTTCGCCAGGCCGGATGCGATGCCGATCGCGTTGATGGTCCTGGTGCTGGGAACCGAGATCGGCCCGGTGTACAAAGTAGACGAAGCGGTCGGCGTCGATCCGTCCACTGTGTACCGGATGGACGCGCCGGGCGTGCTGTCTGACAGCGTTACCGTTTGCGCGGAGGAGTAGACACCGCCGGGTGGGCTGAACGTCGGCGTGGCCACCGTGCCGGCGCCGGAACCGTGGGTGTAAGTGAAGTGGGGCGTGTCGAACTGGGGCCCGTTCTTCTCGTAGGTGAACCAGTAGTCCAGGACCGTGCCGGTGGTCAGCGAGCCGACGGTGTGCTGCCAGGTCCCGTTGTTGTTGGTCATCCGGACGTTCTGCTGGCCCAGGCCCGGCACGCCGGTGTAGTGGACGTCCACGTACAGCGCCGGGGTGGTCGGGGTGAACGAGATCTGGGCCTGGCTGGCACTCACCTGGGTGGCACTCTGGGTGTAGTCCGCTGCCAGGGCGGTACCACTGGGGACCACGGACGCGGCCGTGACGGCTAAGGCGACCAGAATGGCGCGCCAGCCACGTTGCTGACTTCGAAGCACGGATCATCACCTTCCATGGCAGGGGCATAGCGTGGTGCGAGAGCGCTCTCACAGAGAGGGTAGCCGGGTGACCGGCCCGAACGGAAGCGCTCTCACACCACGCCGGTGATGAACAGTGCTGGTAAAGGGCTTTATGCGCCCGTGGTGGAGCCGGGGCGGACGATCATCAGCACCGTGACGGCGGCCCAGAGCAGGTTGAACAGCCCGGTGTACATCGCCAACCGGCCCACGGCGACGCCATCAGCGAGAATTCGGTGCTGCTGGGGGAGAACCAACAGCACGAGCACCACGGCCGCGACCGCGGTCAACGCGATGGAGATGATCAGCCAGGTGTCACCGAGCACGCCGAGGCTGCCCGCGGTGGCGAGCCCGAAGAAGGGCACGGCCACGCCGACGGCCGCGTAGACCCGGCAGATCCGGTTCAGCGAACGGAGAACGGCCACATCCCCTCGCCGCAGGACGGCGGGGAACATGCTGGCCGCGACGGCGACCGGCCCGATGGCGACAATGGCGGCCAGCACATGGACGGCGAGCAGGAACTTGGTCATCGCCACACTACGCCACGACGTTCGTGCCGGAACAACGTTTCCACGTCATGTGCGACGCGCGGACTCACTTCCCGCTCCAGCAGGTACAACCCGAGGTCCAGACCAGAGGTGACGCTCGAAGCCGTGACAAGGTCACCGTCGTCGACGACACGTGCGTCGACGACGAGGACCCCGGTGGCCGCCAACGGGTCCAGCCCGAGGTGGTGGGTGGTGGCGGGGCGGCCCTTGATCAGCCCGGCCATCGCCAACACGAGTGAGCCCCCGCAAACCGTGGCGACCGTGACCCCGTCCCGGTCGAGGGCTTCCTTGAGCAGACCGGGCAACGGCGTGCCGAGGGTGGCCGCGAGCAGCATGGGGATCTCGTTCTCCACATCCCCGGCCGCGCCCGGCACGATGACGATGCCCGCCCGCGAAGGATCAAGCCGGGCGGTGGCCTCCAGGGTCAGCAGGTTCGAACCGGCAGGCACCCGGCGCGGCCCCTCGGCTGACACCAGCTCCACCTCCACGCCACCGGAGGCCAGCACCTCGTAGGGTGCGATGACGTCCAGTGGGTCGAACCCGTCGAACAACACGACCTGCGCAAGCAATCGGATCAGCCCTCTCGGAGTTGGCGGTGCCGCAGACGCTAGCGGCGCCAGGCACCGAGCAGAACTGGCTGGATTGCCACACTCCAACGGATTCTCGCCAACACATCTGAGCTGCGGAAATGTTCAGATACCCTGGTGAAACCGGTTGGCAAGCTCGTACCATACGGCCATGCACACAGTGGTCGTGCTCGCCCTGGACCAGGTCATCCCGTTCGACCTGGCCACCCCGATCGAGGCGTTCACCCGCACCCGCCTGCCCGACGGTCGTGTCCCGTACCGCCTCAAGGTCGCCGGTGTCGGGTCCACAGTGGACGCTGGAGCGTTCACCCTGCAGCCGAGGTTTGGCCTGGAGGCGCTGGCTGAAGCCGACACGATCGTCCTGCCCGGCTGCGCGGACGTCACCGCGCCCGTGCCCGGGGAAGCCCTCCAGGCGCTGCGAAAGGCGGCGGCCAACGGCACGCGGATCGCGTCGATCTGCTCGGGTGCCTTCGTCTTCGCCGCCACCGGGCTGCTCAACGGGCTGCGTGCGACCACCCATTGGATGGCGGCCGATCTTCTGGCGCGGCGCCATCCCGAGATCGACGTCGACCCGGATGTGCTCTACGTCGACAATGGACAGTTCCTCACGTCGGCCGGTGCCGCCGCGGGACTGGACCTGTGTCTGCACATGATCCGCCGCGACCACGGATCAGCGGTGGCGGCCGACGCGGCCCGCCTCGCGGTCATGCCGTTGGAACGTGAAGGCGGGCAAGCGCAGTTCATCGTCCACGACCAGCCGCCCACCCCTCGCGGCTCCGTCCTCGAACCGGTGTTGACCTGGATGGAGGACAACGCGGCGAAGGAGCTGACCCTGGAGGACATCGCGGCCACCGCGGGTATGAGCACCCGCACTCTGAACCGCCGCTTCCGCGAGCAGACCGGGACCACACCACTGCAATGGTTGCTGCAGGCACGAATTCGCCAGGCTCAGTACCTGCTCGAAGCCACCGACCACCCGGTCGACCGGATCGCGAGCCAGGTCGGCTTCGGCTCGCCCACGGCGTTCCGCGATCGTTTCAAAAGGACGGTGGGCACCAGCCCGAACAGCTATCGGGCGGCCTTCAAGGGATAGGGCGTGTCTGATGGAGGAGGCCCGTCAGACACGCCCTGGGCGCTGCGAGAGCCGGGAGAACTCTCGCAGCGCCCGGCGGATCAAGCGATGGGCTCGATCCAGATGTTGCGGAACCGCGGGTTCTCACCGGGATCGCCGTGATCCTGCAGGCGGATCGGGCCGGGTGAGACATCCTCCGGGATGGCATCTCCGGTGGGCCCGTTGATTTCCGCGTTGTTGTGCACCACGGTTCCGTTCCACACCACGGTCACCCGCGCGTTGTCCGTCTTCGCGCCAGCGGCGTCATAACGGGCAGCACGGAAGGTGATGTCGTAGGTCTGCCACGTCTGTGGTGCCGTGGCCATGTTGCGGTCGGGTGCCTTCTTCGAGTAGATGGCCCCGGCCTCGTCGTTGGCCAGCGTGGTGTCCCCATAGGAGTCAAGCACTTGCAGTTCGTACCGTTCCTGCAAGTAGACACCACTGTTGCCACGCGCCTGCCCGGTCACGTCGGGTGGGTAGTTGGGTTCGAGCCACTCGACGTGCATCCGGAAGTCGCCGAACTTCTGCTTGGTGCGGATGTCGCCACCGTTGGACTCCATCGAGCCGCCGGACACCGGCCAGGATGCGGCCCCGCCCGCTCGTTTCTCCCACGCCGAGAGATCGGTCCCGTTGAACAGCTGGATCCGTTGCACGGCAGTGAGAGTGATGTTGTCCAGGTTGACGTTGCCCGCGTCGCCGGCGTCGAACTTGTACGCGATGGTGTTGGCACCCGCGTTCAGGTCCACCGTCTCCGGCTGGACCGTCCAGGTGTCCCAGTTGGTCGTGCTGGCCAGGCGAACCTGTCTGATCTTGGTTCCGTTCACGTACAGGCTCAGGGACTTGGTCCCCGCCGACGGGTTGGGGCCGTTGGAGTAGCGCAATGCGACGTTGTACGCGCCCGCGGTGGCCGCGTTCACCGAGAATGTCGTTGCGGCGCCGCTGTTCCAGTAGCCGTCGACGAACCCGGTCGCGTTGTACCCGGGGTGGTCGGTGTTGACCGCGGCTCCGCCGCTCAAAGCAGCACGTTCCGCTTCGTAGGTCACCGCAGCGGGAACACCGCCGACCATGGAGTTCAACGTGTACCAGGCTTCCGTGCTCCACAACTGCGAGCCGGACTCGGCAGCGAACGGCCGCGGCGACCGCACGTACACCACACGCCCAGGCAACAGGCCGGGGATCTGGAGCGTGACGGTCTTGCGGTCGGCCGACACCGTGGCGGAGCTGACCGGCAACGACTGCTCGTCGACCTTCGGCCCGCCGTACGCGACCGTTGGCACGTAACGCCATTGCGAGACCCGGTACTTCGTGACCAGGTCCTGGATGGTCGCGGCGGACAACGGCTGGGTGTACTCCAGCTGGAACCCGCCCTGCACGGCCTTCATCGACAGGATGTCGAAGGTGCTGGTGCCGTTGAAACTCACCTTCTGCAGGCCGTATGCGAGCTTGCCGGGCTGGCCCCAGTTGCCGCCGCCGTCGATACCGCCGGTGTAGATGGCGCCGTCGGGGCCCAGGCTGATCCGGCTCACCCCGGACTCAAGCCCTTGGGTCATGCGGAAAACGGCGCCCTGGTACTCGCCGTTGACCTTCTCCAGGTAGATCCGCTGCAGGCCGCCGTAGGTCACGTCGCCGTAGACCATCTGCCCGGCGAAGATGCCGGACGGCAGCTGCACCGGGTTGCTGGGCGAGTTGGCGATCTCGTTGTGCGGCAACCACACCACCGGTTGCGTCACCGGCTGCGAGTCGAACAGGCCGGGCGGGTTGGTGTAGTGGTTGAAGAACCGGTTCTGCTTGATCCGCACGAGCTTGTTCGCGGGCAGCCAGCCGCCCTGGTTGTCGGTGACGAAGATGTCGCCTTCCGGGCCCCAGCCGATGCCGTGCGGTGTACGCAGGCCACCGGCGATGTACGTGACAGCGCCAGTGTTCTTGTCGACCTTGATGCTCGTGCCGCGGTTCGCCGACGGCTGCGGGTTGGTGGTGGCGCCGCCGAGGTCGATCGCCACGGACAGGTTGATGTAGAAGAACCCGTCCTTGTACAGCAACCCGAACGCGAACTCGTGGAAGTTCCCGTCGAACGGCCAGGTCGCGACCTGGCGGTAGACGTCGGTCACGCCGTCGCCGTTGGTGTCGTTGAGTTCCACGAGCCGGTTCTTCTCGGACACGTACAGCTTGCCGTCGACGTACTTGATGCCCATCGGTTCTCTCAGGCCGCTGGCGATGCGTTGTGTCTGCACGCGGGACGGATCCGTTGTGCCGGTGGCGTTGCTGATCAGGTAGACCTCACCGGCGATGTTGTTCGACCCGCCCCAGGTCGCGATGGCCAGGCGGCCGTCGGGCAGCCAGTCCATCCCGGTCACCTGCGGCTGGAAACCGTTGGGGCGCAGGTTGGTCAGCGTGAGCCCGGGATAGACGCCGGTCAGCGGCAGGCCGTCGCCGGGCGAGTCGGTTCCGCCCACGCATTCCTTGCGGCCCGGCGAGGTCACCCGCACGACTCCGGAATCCGTGCTGAGCACCGAGTTCGGCACCAGCGTGAACGCCGACGAGCCGGGTGGCTGCCAGTCCAGGGTGATCTGCTGGTCGCCCGCGTTGTCGAACTGCTCGATCTTCAACGCGTGATAACCGGTGGTCAGGGTGACCGAGCCGGTCATCGGGGTGGCGGCGTGCAGGCCGTCGTGGTTGATCACGATGGCGTCGTCGATCCGCAGCCGGGAACCGTCGTCGCTGGTCAGGCGGAACTGGTAGGTGCCAGCGGTGGTGATGTTGATGTTCGCGATCACCTCGGAGAAGAAGAAGTCGTTGAGGCCGAAGTCGGCGGTGCTGGTCCAGTTGATCGTGGACATCAGCTTGTCGACGTTCGGCGTCTGGCCGGTCTTCAACGTGCACAACCGGTCCAGGCCGACCTGCAGGTCGTAGGTCCGCAGTGTCACCCCGGGTTCCTGGGGCGGGATGGCGGCCCGCGCCGGCGCGGCGAGGCCGAGCAGGGTCATGATCAGGATGGTGAGCAGGGACAGGAGCCGACCGGGCGAACGGTGGCGGCGCGGGGAGGCATACGGAAGCATCGTCGCTCCTCGGATATAGCAGGGAATCGCCTCGGCTCCGCGAAGGTACGAACACTTTCGTTCACAGTCAACGAAAGTATGCGCTTTCTATCCCGAAGTTGCTTCTAATGGCGCAACAACACCGTGAATTCGGCAACCTGCTGAACTAAGTCCGGCTGTGCGACACGGCCTTGACCCTGCGGTGCAACAAGATCACGCCCACCGTGGTGATCACCGCGCCGATGATCAAATCGTACCGGCCACTGGCTCCGACGAACGCGTCGAGCGCGATGAAGAACCCGATGATCCCGGTGACCACCCACAGCCCGTCCCGCCCATGCGGCTCGGCGATCCAGCGGCGGACCAGGAAGACGCCGATCACCAGTGGTACCAACGTGATCGCGAGTCCAACCGGCCACGGCAGGCCGGTGGACGGGATCGCGTAGACGAGCACGAAATGGAAGCCTGCGCAGAGGAACGCCACCAGGCCGAGCAACCGCGGTCTCGGGCGGTCCGACAGTGGCCCCGGCTCGCGCCGGACGCGGAATGCCAGCACCACAAAGAGAATGCCGATCCCGATGGCCACCAGGATCGGCCCGATCGGCGGGCGGTAGTAGTCCTCGGACGTGATGAACAGGACGGTCAGCATCGCGAGCCCGGCCACGATCAACCAGCGCGGACGCACCCAAGCACGGTCACGGTCCTGCGGAAACAGCCAGGTGGCGATCAGGACCGACGAGCAGACACTGACCGCTGCATGGAAAGCCGTCAGATGTGTGGCGAGGATCAGGTTCGTGTGCCCGACCTCGGCGTACGTGCCGACGCCGGTCGTCCGGGCGTACTCCGGGTCGAACCAGAACCGGTCGACCAGCGCCTCCTCGAACACGCCGTACGCCATGCCGAGCACGATCAGCCCTGGCAGCCCGAGTCCCCACCGGAACGCCACCTCCCGGCAGATCAGCGCTCCGCTGCCGTACAACGCGGAGAACATCGCGAGGTTCCACGGCAACGGCAGGGTCAACGGGGACGTGGCGGTCGACAGCACCTCACCCAGGTACGGCGCAACCAGCAGCAGTGCGACAACAGGACGCCAGGCCATGTCTTGATCGTGCCCATGATCGGCCCGGGCTAACCACCGACTTGGGTACCCGCGGCTCCGACCAAAGTCGGAACTTCACCCGAACAGCTGGTCCAGCCGGTAGTCGAGGAACCCCAGGGCCTCGTCCGGCGTGTACGAGGCGACGAGGATACCCACGGCCAGCCCGCTCGTCAGCGCGATCAGGCTTTCCACCTCGGCCAGCGGATCGGGCGCCTGGACCAGGGGCGTGAGCTGGGGCGCGAGCGCGCGGGGGATGCCGCTGACCACGGCGCGGATCTCCTCGTCGGTCACCGCGTAGAGCATGTACGCGCAGTAGACGATGGACGTCTGCCTTCTGCCCTCGTCGACCGGGAGCATGCCGGCCATGGCCGCCCGCAGGATCGCGCGGGGATCACCGGTCTCTTTGGCGGCGTCGATCTCCTTGGTCATCTGCGCGACGGCGACCTTGATGATCTCGTCCAGGCTGTAGCGGACCATCTGGTCCTTGGTGCTGAAGTAGTACTGCACCAGGTTCATCGAGATGCCAGCCTCGGCCGCGACCCGGCGCAGGGTCACGGCTTTGAGGCCGTCCTCGGTGGCGATCCGCCACAGCGCGTGGGTGATCTCGCGACGGCGTTGTTCATGATCCACACGCTTTGGCACGGGCCAACTCTGCCACACTCTGCTCACTTTGGGTTATAGTGCAACTGCACGATAAAACGGATGGGGGACTCCGATGACGATCAGCCGTTTTGCCAGCGAGCAGGCCCGGCAGCGCTACGAGCAGGTGTATGACTCCCTGCTGGACTGGCCACTGCCCTACGAGGACCTGACGGTCGAGACCTCGTTCGGGCCGACGTACGTGCGGCGCAGCGGGTCCGGCAAGCCGCTCGTGCTGCTGCACGGGTTCGCCGTCACTTCCCTGATGTGGCAACGGCATGTGGCCGAGCTCGGCCGTGATCACGAGGTGTTCGCGGTGGACTCGATCGGGGAGGCGGGCCGGACCGTGCAGACCGCGCCGATCGAGGACGCGCAGGCGCTG
Organism: Actinocrispum sp. NPDC049592; assembly: GCF_040675465.1. Taxonomy (NCBI): domain Bacteria; kingdom Bacillati; phylum Actinomycetota; class Actinomycetes; order Pseudonocardiales; family Pseudonocardiaceae; genus Actinocrispum; species Actinocrispum sp. NPDC049592. Next base: position 21,561 of record NZ_JBFAPA010000014.1, read on the forward strand.
GCCGACTGGCTCGATCAGGTGCTGGCCGGGCTGGGCCTGGACAACGCGCATCTCGTCGGCCTGTCGCGCGGTGGCTGGCTCGCGCTCAACCAGGCCATTCGCATGCCGTGGCGGCTATCCCGGATCACCGCCCTCGACCCCGCCGGGCTGGCCCCGGCCCGGATACGAGCCGCGCTGTACATCCACGTCGGATTGCTGGTGATGCTGTTGCCCGGTTTCGTGCGGCGGCGGATCAAGCCGGGTTCGACCTTCGGTGCGATCGCCGATCCGATGGTCCGGCGGATTGTGTTCGCCCAGTTGGGGTTCCTGACGAAGGCGTTCATGGTGGGCCAGATCTCCGATGAGCAGCTGCGGTCGATCTCGGTGCCCACCCGGATCGTGCTGGGCGGGCGCAGTCCCATCCACAACGCCGTCAAGGTGCGGGAACGGTTGCGGCGCTTGGGTCTTGACGCCGAGATCGTGGACGCCGCGCACGATCTGGGGCTGATCGAGCTCGGGTTTCCGTGTCCCGCCGGCGGGACGTGATACGTTGGAAATCCGGGCGTTGTGTCCCGGTTTTTCTTTGTGTCAGCCAATTCCCTGGGGTTAGGAATGGTAATGAGTCGTACTTTCCGGCTGTTGTCCGGTGCTGCCCTCGCGACGGCGATGATCGCCGGACCGGGCACCATGTCAGCGGCCGCCGCGGCGTGCACCTGGCGGCCGGCCGCGCTGCCGTTGCCCGCCGGCGGCGTCTCCGGTGTGGCGAGCGCGACCGACAACACCGGGGGTTTCGCCGGTACGGTAAGGCTTTCCGACCGCACCACGCACGTCGTCGCCTGGAAGAACGGCAAGATCACCGACTACGGTCCCTCGTCGTCGCTGCTGTCGGTGTCGGTGTACGACCAGAACCGCGCGGGCACGATCGTCGGCGTGGCCTCGCTGGGCCGCCCCGGTGTTCCGCCCGCCAGCTCGGGTTTCCGCACCAACGCAACGAAAACCGAGAGCCTGCCCACACCGGACGGGGCGACGAGCACCTTCCCGCGCGGCGGCATCAACGACAAGGGCGACATCGTCGGCGGCTACCGCACCACCCGCAACGGCGTGAGCGTGATCATCGGCGTTCGCTGGCGGGGCAACACCGTCACGGAGCTCGCCGGCCTGCCGGTCAGCTCCAACGTCGAGGGCCTCGACGAGGACGGCACCGTCCTGTACACCGCCGCCGACCGCAGCCCTTCCGAGCAGCGGCCGTTCCTGTGGCAGGAGGGCCGGATCACCGCGCTGGCCAAGCCCAGCCAGGCCGGTGACCTGCGCGGGTACGACATCTCGGCCGGTCGCGTGGTCGGCAGCCTGTACTACAAGAACAGCGCGGGCAAGTACGTCGAGGAGGCCATCTTCTGGAACACCGATGGTGTGCCGCGCAAGCTGCCCAACGGCCAGAGCGCCGTGGCGATCAACCGTGACGGCGTGAGCGCGGGCATCGCCACCAACGGCCAGGGCGCGATCTGGCGCCTGGGCGTGCACGAGGCCACCCTCGGCGCGGGCACGGTCGCCAACGCCGTCGGTGACGACGGCTCGGTCGCCGGTTCCCGCAAGGTGAACGGCGAGGACCAGCCCACCGTCTGGCGCTGCAGCTGACCCCCTCGTGAGTGGTTTCGGCTGTCAGAAGGACCGAAACCACTCACGAGCTTATGCTGCGGGGATGACTGGGGATGAGATTGCCCGCGCCGTGCTGGACGCGAACTCGTTCATGACCTTGGCCACCGCGGACGCCTCCGGCACGCCGTGGGCCTCGCCGGTGTGGTTCGCCACCGAGAACCACCGTGACTTCTACTGGGTGTCGGCGCCGACCTCCCGCCACTCCGTCAACCTCGCCGAGCGCCCGGTGTTGTCGATCGTGGTCTTCGACTCGACCGCGACACCCCTGATGGGACAGGCGGTGTACATGATGGCCACCGCCGCTCAGGTGCCCGACCCCGAAATCCACGACGCACTCACCCTGTTCAACCGGGCCTCGGTCCGAAGTGGACTCTCCGAGTTCACCCTCGACAGGGTCACCGGCTCCGCCCGCCTGCGCCTCTACCGCGCCACCGCCACCGAACACTCCATCCTCGACCCCGACGCCACCATCGACACCCGCATCCCCGTCTCGCCGTAGTCACAAACTCCCGTTCGGTGGTACGCGGGGTGGCCGGGGTATCAGGCGGGGCGCCGGGACCGATATCCGGGCCATGCGGATGTGGCTTGTGCTGCTGGTCGCGGTGGCCGGTCTGAGCAGCGGGTTCATCAGTGGCTACACGACGAGGGTGCCCGGCGATGCGCCCGTGTCCGACTGTCCCGCGGGAGATGTCGATTCGGTCGACGCGACCTTCACAGTGTCCACTGCGGACCGGGTCGCGCAGGCGGCCGGAGACATCGAGGTCACGCTGGCGAAGGGGGCGGCGCGGGGAGCCGATTTCGTCGAGATGCCCGAACGCTATGCGGCGTGCTTCGGGCATTCGACCGGGCAGCTCACGACCCGCGCCGTGCAGCGGCAGGACGATGGCACGACCAAGGTCACGCTGGTGGTGTCCAGCGTCCCGTTCATCAACCTCGACCCGGCGGGCGATGATGTCCGCACGGTCCAGACCGGGTTCGAGGACAACCGGATCCGGCTGGGGATCGCACTGTGCGGTCCCGAGGACGGTGCGGATGTGCTGTGCCGCCCGGCAACGAGAACGACCGTCGTTGTGCGGCTGCCGGTGGCCTACGAGCACTTGTCGGCCGTTCCTGCGCCACAGTCGTCCCGGCGCACCGGCGAAGGTCAGGCGGAGATGGTCTCCCTTGAGTGGACATTCGAGAAGCAGCCGCCTGCGACCGTGGTGGTGCGGGCAACGCCGCCCTGGCGCGAGTTCGTCGCGACGTGGGTACGTTCGGGATCGGTGACGCGGTGGGCCTGGGAAGGCAAGCAGCAGATCCGCAACGGTGAACTCGAGCCGTCCTCCTGGTACGTGGAGCTGTACATCGCCTGGTCCGCGGTGGTGGTCAGCGTCATGCTCCTGGTCCTGCTCGCCAGTGCGGCGGTGGTCCTGCGCAGGCTGGCAGGTACCTGGGTGGTCGTCCGTCAACCGCTGGCGTTGCTGTTCGGCATCGCGATGTTCAGTGTGGCCGGGGTCTTCGGTTCGCGACCGGGTGTCGCCGAACTCTGGGCGGTGTTGGCCTGGGCGTTGTTCATCGTGCTGACTCCCGCTGGTTCCCGGTGGGCGGACCGCGCGATGTGGGGCGCGTCCGCCGTGTTGTTCGGCGCCGCGCTGATCCCGGTGGTGACCGGATGGGCTGCGTCCATCCTGCCGGTGTCCGCGCTTGTGATCATCACGGTTCTGGGGATCGTGGCTGTGGCGCGGCAGTTGCAGCCGATCGGCAGCCTGCCCGCCCAACGCGACGGCAGCGGACGGCTGTTCGAGCGGACCGGGCTGACAACGGCGATCCTCGCCTTGCTGTTCGCGCTCCTGTATGTCGTCGGCCGGTCGGCCGGCATGGCAGTGGCGGGTGAGCCGATCGGCACCCTTCGGTTCGTGGCCGAAATGGCCTCGGCGAGCAGGTCCATCGGAGCGTCGGTGACCTTCGCGGCGGCTCTGCTTCTGGCCGGGGTCACGCTGCGGGAACTGACGCCGCACGCGCGTGGCGTGGCGGTGCTGCCTTCCGCGGTCGCGGTCGGCGGACTGGCCTTCCTGTTCGCGCTTGCCGTTCCCGCCCCGGACGCGGTGTTCGTTGGTGTCCTGGCGTTTCCCGGCTGGCTTGTGACGTGGTTGGTGGCCCGCAAGGTCGTGCTGTGGCGCCGACGGTTCTCGGCCGAGCCTGGCACCGGTGAAGCGCCGGTGGAGAGCCTCCGGCGAGCCGTGCGGGCAGCCGCCGGTGAACGTGAGCTGACCGAACTCGACAAGGCGCTGCCCAGCGCCCAGCTCACCCTTGAGGTGGCCGGCAACGCCAGGCAGCGACGGCATGAGTACCGCACCACGATCACGGACTTTCTCCGGCGAGGACACCATGGCTCTTGGTGGGCCAACGGGAAGTCGGCTGCGAGAATGGGGATCTGGCTGTCCACCGTGCCGGTCGGCTTCTTCCTGTGGAACCTCGTTCAGGCGTTGCCGCAGAACCTCGCGTGGAGCTCCGGGCTGCTCGCCATGATCGTGGCGGCGGTCACGGAGATCTTTCGCTGGGTGGTCGCCGCCTTCGTCTTCGGTGCGTTGTACGCCGTTCTGCCGGGCCGGCTCGGGGCCGTCAAAGGCGCGGTCCTCGCCCTGATCTGGCTGGTCGCGGCGCTGACCACCGAAGTCGTCGATGTGTGGCTGGAGGCACCCGCGGATGTGCCGTGGCTCTACCGGTTCCTGCAGCTGTTCGTGTTCCTGGCAGTGCTCGGAACCTGGTACGACCTGAAGACGGTGCACGATGCCGGGGGCAGCTGGCACCGGTTGCGTGAGTTGTCCGGGTTGAGCACCTACACGGAGATGATCACCTACCTGGCGCCGGTGGCTCTCGCCGTCATCGCGCTTGTCCAGCAGGCCGGCACCGGGTCCGGAGCCGACCTCGCGGAGGCCGTGGTCAAGGGCTTCACGTCACTCGTTGGGGGCGGCTGACCGGCGATTCGGGTGATGTCACCAGAATGACCGGCGTAGGCTCGGCGGATCTCAGCGGTGAAGGGGCGATGGTCGTGGGGCGTGTGGTTGTTCCGTTGCCGGACCGGGATTTCGACGTCACGGAGGTGGCGGTGCCGTGGCGGGTGCTCACGGATGCCGGGCATGAGGTGGTGTTCGCGACGCAACGGGGTGGGCAGGCGCCGGAGGCCGATCCGCGGTTGCTGACGGGTGTCCTGTTCGGACAGTTGGGCGCGGAGGAGGAACCCAAGGAGTTCTACCGCAGCATGACCGGGGATCCCGGGTACCGGGCGCCGCTGAGGTGGGCCGAGCTGAAGCCGGCGGATTTTGCCGGGTTGGTGTTGCCGGGTGGGCATGCTCCGGGAATGCGGCAGTATCTCGGGGCCGAGGAGTTGCAGCGGGTTGTCGCGGAGTTCTGGGGGTTGGGGCGGCCGGTGGGGGCGATCTGCCATGGGCCGATCGTGCTGGCGCGGACCCTCGACCCGGCGACCGGAAACAGTGTGCTGAATGGCCGGACGTCGACCTGCCTGCCCAAGTACCTGGAGCGCACGGCGTACTACCTGACCGCGTGGCGGCTTGGCCGGTACTACCGGACATATCCGGCCTACGTTCAGGATGAGGTCACCGCGGCTCTCGGCCCCGCCGGCCGGTTCGTGCGCGGCCCGCGCTCCACCAAGCGCGACACCCGGCAGGACAGCGGCCCGGCGTTCGTCGTGCGCGACGGCAACTACCTTTCCGCGCGGTGGCCTGGGGATGCGTACACCTTCGCCGCCCAGTTCGAAGGCATGCTCGGCGAGAACTGGTAAGTGCGAACGGCATCCGGCCTCGTGATGTTCACCCGATAGGCTGCTTTTCGTGCGATCCTGCGCAAAATCGGGGAAAGGACACCGACCATGCGCAGCCCTGCACGCTGGTTACCCCTGGCCGCCCTGCTCGCCCTGCTGGCCTCGTTAGTCGTCTCGCCCGCCGCCACCGCGGCCACGCCCATAACGGTCGCACAGGCCATCGGGCAGCAAAACGGAAGTTCCGCCACCGTCCGGGGATACGTCGTCGGACAGCCGACCGCGACGAACACCGTTGTGCGGTCGAACTTCCCGAACGACTTCGCGCTGGCCCTCGCCGACACCGCGAGCGAGACCAGCACCAGCCGGATGATCTACGTCCAGATCACCGCGTCGTTCCGGCCCACCTGGGGCCTGCAGACCCATCCCGGCCTGATGGGTACCCAGATCGACGTCACCGGCCCGCTCAACGCCTACTTCTCGCACCCCGGGCTGACCTCGCCGACCGCGTTCGCCCTGGCCGGCGGGACAACGCCACCGCCGCCCGGCGACGACTACTACCGCGACGCCACCGGCAAGACCGGAGCAGCGCTGAAAACCGCCCTGCACCAGATCATCAGCAACAACACCAAACTCACCTACGACCAGGTCTGGGACGCGCTCAAGGCCACCGACCAGGACCCGAACAACTCCGCGAACGTGATCCTGCTCTACAGCGGGCGTTCGCAGAGCAAGTCCAGCAACGGCGGCAACCCCAACGACTGGAACCGCGAGCACGTCTGGGCCAAGTCCCACGGCGACTTCGGCACCGCCACCGGCCCCGGCACCGACCTGCACCACCTCCGGCCCGAGGACGTGTCCGTCAACGAGGCCCGCGGCAACAAGGACTTCGACAACGGCGGTTCCGTGGTGAGCGAATGTTCCGGCTGCCACACCGATTCCGACTCGTTCGAACCCCGCAACGCCGTCAAGGGCGATGTGGCGCGGATGATCTTCTACATGGCGGTCCGCTACGAAGGCGGCGACGGCTTCGCGAACCTGGAGATGAACAACAGCGTCAACAACGGCACCAAGCCGAACATCGGCCGCCAGTCGGTGCTGCTGCAGTGGAACGCCCAGGACCCGCCGGACACCTTCGAAAAACGCCGCAACCAGGTCATCTTCGACACCTACCAGCACAACCGCAACCCGTTCATCGACCACCCCGAATGGGCCGCGGCCATCTGGAACTAGCGGTGCGGCGGTGGTTGCCGCCGAGCGGCAACCACCGCTGTTCTCACAGCAAACGCCAGATGTGGTCGGCGGTCCCGTTGTCGTCGAACTGGACGACCTGCGCGGAGTCGTTGTAGGACATCAGGTCGACGCCGAGCATCTTGCCCGAGTTGTCGTTCTGCAGGCGCCACAGGTTGTCCGTGTCCGGGCGCAGCCGCCAGCGGTGGTCGGCGGTGCCGTTGTCGGTGAACTGGACGGCGCGTGCGGAGTTCGCCGTTGACATCTGGTCGATGCCCAGGACCTTGCCGGAGTTGACATTCCGGATGCGGAAGTAGCCGCCGGCATCCGGCAGGAACTGCCAGTTGTGGTCCGGGGTGCCGTTGTCCGCGAACTGGACCACGTTGGCCGAGTCCGCTGTGGACATCCCGTCGACACCGAGGACCTTGGTGGAGTTCAGGTTCTGGATGCGGACGATCCCGTCCGGGATGATCCGCCACAGATGGTCGGCCGTGCCGTTGTCGTCGAACTGCACTACCCGGGCGGAGGTCGCGCTCGACATCTGGTCCACGCCGAGGACCTTGCCCGAGTTGATGTTCCGCAGCCGGAACCAGCCATCGCCGTTGTCCACCAACTGCCAACGGTGATCGGTCGTGCCGTTGTCGGTGAACTGAACCACCTGGGCCGAGTTCGCGGTCGACATCCCGGCCACGCCAAGGACTTTGCCGGAGTGCTCGCTGCGGACCTTGACCTGGCCGTTGCCCAGGTCCACGATCCGCCACAGGTGGTCGCGCGTGCCGTTGTCGTCGTACTGCACGATCGACGCGGAGTCCGCTGTGGACGCCCCGTCGATGGCGAGGACCTTGCCGCTGTTCTTGTTCTGGATCCGGCACAGAACCCCAGGTGTGCCCCAGCCGGTCGAGCCGCCGGTCTGCGGGAACGCCGTGATCCGCAGCCGGGCCGCGGCCATAGGCACGAGCGTGACCGGCTGGACGGGCGTGGGCACCGACACCGGACCAGGGCTCATGGTGCCGACGACGTTTTCACCGTCGACTGTCCAATCCGGAATCTGCTGCGCCTGGGCGGTGATCTGGATCGGCGCGGTTGCAGGCGTGAAGGGATCGTTCAGGTTGCCGCCGGTGGACACGGTGAACTGCTGCCCGGGTTGTAGGCCATAGTTCCAGGCGGAGCCCGGTTTGACCTCGTACTCCGGCCAGTCCGCGGTGCCCGCGTACCGGTTCCAGCGTTCGTCGATCCGCAGCGAGAACGTCAATGCGCCATAGTCCAACGACACTGCGTTGTTCCGCCAGATCCGGGTCCGTGGGCTCATCGGGAGCCGCAGCCGGACCACGTCTCCGTTCCGCCAGGTGCGGGTGACCGAAGCGTATTTCGGACCGGCCGGGGCGGAGGCTGCACTGCCGTTGATGGTCAGCTGCGGGTTCGCGCACCAGCCGGGAATCCTTACCGTGAACGGGAAAGACTTCGGCTGGGGGAGGATGAACCGGAACGTGATGGTGTCGCTGAACGGATAACTCGTCTCCGCGACGATCCGAGTCGTACCGACCGTGACCGTCGACGGACCGTAGAGCGACGCCACGATGGCACCGTCCGCGGTGGTGTGCCACATTTCCTCGACGTAGTACGGCCAGCCCTGGCCGTAGTTGTGCGGGCAGCACCGGTACTCGCGGATCCCCGGCTTGTACGCCTGCATGGCGAACCCGTTCTGGTACTGCCTGCGGGTCTTGACGAAGTCGTCCAGCTGCACGCTGTTCGCGCTGGTCACGTAGTGCGTCACTTTGCCTTGCGGGTCAAGGCAGGCGGGCAGCAGGTTGAACGCCAGCTCCTCGGTGCGGTCCGCCCACACCGGGTCGCCGGTGATCCGGGTGAGCAGCTCGTGGCTGGCCATGAACTCGACCACGCCGCAGGTTTCGAAGCCCTGGCGGGGATCGCCGAAGCCGGGCCGCGCGTTCTCGTCCCCGGCGAACCCGCCACCCGGGAACTGGCCGTACGAAGCCATGATCATGTCGTAGGTGCGGTAGACCGAGTCGTGGTGCAATGGATCGCCGGACACCAACCAGTACTGTGCCGGTTCGCGGAACCCTTGGGCGAAGTTGACGTTGTGCAGACTCGCGATGTTGCCGGTCCAGTTCGCCGAGTGCTGGTGGATCCGATGGGTGAGGTCGATCAGCGCCTGGTCGCCGGTCCGGCCGTACAACCAGTTGAGCACGTCGAGGGTGTCGCCCCACCGGGTCGCGCCCCAGCCGTCGGCGAACACCGCGTCCGGTTGCTTTGCCACGAAACGGAAGTACCGAGTGAGAGCGCTGTCGATGCGGGCGTCGCCCCGATATTCGGCCCAGGAGCGCAAGGCGTGCAGCATCGGCATGTGCGGCCACAGATCCGCGTGCCCTTCCAACGAACTTCGCTTGTTCGCCGGGCCGAAGTAGCCGTCGGACGCCTGCGTGGCGAGCACGGCGCTGATCCACCGTTCGGTGTCGGCGAGGACCCGGGCATCGCCGGTCACGTATCCGAGGTCGCCGTACCCGCGTAACCAGTACGGCAGTTCCTCCCAGCCGTCGAGCTCCGGGTGGACCCAGCCGGTGGAGTCGAACCTCAGATACGCAGAGACGTCCTGGAACCGGCCATTGAGGCCGTTGAGCTGCTTGTCGAGCTGGTTGGCGAGCCAGCCGGACGGGGTGATCGCGCCGGGTTTGAGCCGCTGGTACGCGGGCGGTCTCGGCGCGGCATGCGCGGTCTGGCTGGTGAGCAGGGTGGCGCCCGCGGCAAGAGCGGTGCTTTTGAGCAGGGCGCGGCGGGACAACGACGGCATTGTCGGCCTCCAGGTGCGGGGAAGGTCCTGGTGCACGCCGATCGTAGCGTGGTTACAACGTTGTGCCAACGTTGTAAATCCGGTTAGCGGTTGGCTAACCCCGCTGCGGAGGCTGATGCCGAGTGGTCGCCAGAGGGGGCGCCCCACCATCAGGGAGGTCGCACATGTACTCACGCACCCGGCTCGCCGCGCTGACCGGCGCGGTCCTGCTCGCCGCCGGTGTCCTGTCCACCAACATCGCCGCGGCGGACGAGCCGCCGGCCGTGGTGGTGTACTGCGCCGGGCTGCCCGCCACGATCGTCGTGGCCGCACCGGGGATGGTCACGTTCGGCTCGGCCAGCCGGGGCAGGTCGGCGCGGGAGTGCGCGGTGATCACGGCCTGGGCGAGCACAGCCGTGTCGGGGAACTCCTGGCAGGCGTGGTCCAGCAACATGTCGATGCGGGGGTCGGCGAAGTCCTCGGCGTGCAGGACCGCCGCCCGGCGGCAGGTCCGGCATCGAACGTCCACAGAGGACGACATGCGCGGTCGCAGGCAGACGGCGGACCAGTTCGGCGAGCAAGGCTGCTCCTGGGGACCCACAAGGGATCTCGTGCACATCGTCGAGGATCAGGCATACCTCGACCGGCGCGAACCGGGCCAAAGCCGACAGAACATCCCGCGCGCACGCCACCGGGTGGTCCAGCGCCGAACCGATGGCCTGGTCCAGGACCGAGGCGTTCTCGTGCGCGGCCTCGCACGTGATCCACACATCGATCCCGCGTGGCGCCAACAGATGCGCGCGAACCGCTTGAGCAACCACGTGGTCTTACCGGCCCAGTGCGCCTACTCCCTAGTCAGATACCCATTCGAGCCCGGCAGGGCCACTGCGGCGCCCACTCTGGCAGGATGGCCGGGTGTTTCAGGGGTTGCGGACGGTTGTGTACCCGGTTGACGATCTCGCGGCGGCGAAGGCGTGGTGGACCCGCGTCCTGGGCATCGAGCCGTACTTCGACGAGCCGTTCTATGTCGGCTACAGCGTGAACGGCTACGAGCTCGCGCTGGACCCCCACGGGTACGCGGAAAGCGGCGCGGGCCCGGTGACGTACTGGGGCGTGGACGACGTCGAAGCGGCGGTCGCGACCCTGCTGGAGGCAGGCGGCCGCGAGCACGCCGACGTCACCGACTACGGCGGCGGCATCCGCACCGCCGTCGTCACGGCCCCGGACGGCACCCTGATCGGCGTCATCGAAAACCCGCACTTCCCGCTAGCCATCGAGTGACTGCTGGTTGACGTTCCAGCCGGAGACGGTCACCACCGGGCGGGAGCCGTGCAGGGCGGAACGGTCGTAGCGCGCGGTGATCGTCTGGGACTCGCCGGGCCACAGCGTGATGTCGTTCTGGCTCCACAGGATCGGGAGTACCTGGTTGTCGCCCGCGAGCGGACGGCCGTCGGATCCACGTCGCACGTCGGCGCGGAGCATGAACCCGACCGTGGGGGTGGTGGACACGTTGCGGATGGTCACGGTGGTCACCAGGCTGTCGCCTTCCTGGTGGGTCCAGGAGCGCGTGCTGATCTGCGCCGGGGCAAGGCTTTGCAGGCCGGTCAGGTCCGCGTAGCCGTTGGGCTGGAACTCCGCGCCGCTGCCTTCGCCGATGGTCCGCGCGAAGTCCACCTGGTCGGCCTTGGTGGACAGCCAGTACACGTTGCGGCTCACCACATTGTTGCCCTGCGTGAGGGTGAGCTTGAGGAAGTACGTCGAGGAGATGCCCGCGGGCACGGCCGGCTTGAGGATCGTCTGAACGTCCTGAGTGGACAGGCTGGGCACGTCGACCCGGTTCGTGGCCTTGACGGTTCCGTTGAGGTCGATGAACTCGACGGTCGCGCGCAGCCCGGACTTCCGTTGCCCGGTCAGGTTCGTCACCTTGATCGAGCCGTCGTCGTAGGCGTACATGATGTGCACCGGCTCGTTCGCCTGCTGCGCGCCGAAGAACACACCGGGCTGGTCGAGGTCGTACCCGTACAGCTCCCACTGCAGCGACGGCCAGGCCTTGTTCATCTGCCAGTAGATCAGGCCCGTGCTCGGGTTGACCGGGTCCTTGGCGTGCCCGAGGTAGGCCTCGAACTGCGCCCGGGTCACCTCGTACCCGCCGGCCTGTGCGATCCGTTGGTAGGAAGCCATGTCCGACCAGTGCCCGTACCGGTTCCACAGTGGAGTGTTGTACCGGCCGAGCTTCCCGACCGAGGTGTAGTCGCTGTAGTTGTTGGTGTGGAAGATGAGCGGGCCGGAGCCCTTGCCGTTGGTCGAGCTGATGTCCCAGACCTGGCCCTGCTCGGCTGGGGTGAGGAACCGGTTCAGCGAGTCCTGGGTCGGGATCGTGTTGCCGGAGCTGGACTCGGTGTCGAAGCCGAACGCGCCGCCCGCGTTGGTGAAGTCCCCGCCCTCGTTCATCTCCGGGCCGTTGTCCCACCAATAGCTTGGTGGCGCGTAGTTGTACGGGCCTTCCTTGGCGCCGGCCGGGCCGAGCTGCGCGGATGCCTTGTACTCGGCGGAGGCGACCTGTGGTGTGGACCAGTCCGCGGCCTTGAACGCGGCCAGGAAGATCGCTTCCTTGGCCGGGTCGGGCTCGTTGTCGCTGCCCTGGAAGAACGTGAACACGCTGGGGTGGTCACGCATCCACGCGGCGACGTTCGCGGCCTGGTTGGCGGCGCTGGCCTTGATGTCGGCGCTCCAGCTCGTGGAGCGCTGCTCCCATTTGTCGCAGCACTGCCAGCCGGGCATCGCCAGGATGCCCATCCGGTCCATCTGCTGGAACATGTCGTCCGGCGGGAAGTTGCCCTCGAACCGGATCGAGTTCAGGCCCATGTTGCGGATGTAGCTCAGCTGGTCGTGCACGTTCCACGCGGAGTAACGCAGGAACAGGTCCTGCGACCAGCCGCCGCCGCGCACCACGAACGGCACGCCGTTGATCAGGTACTGCCGGTACCCGTCCGGGCCGTAAGTCTGGCCTGGCACAACGGGTGTGAGCCGGGAGGTGACGGTCCGGATGCCGAAGTCCTCCTGCTGGCGGTCGGTGACGTCACCGTGCACCGACGCTCGGACATCGAGGTGGTACAAGGGCTGGTCGCCCATCTGGTACGGCCACCAGATCGCGGGATGCCTTGCCTTCACCGGTGTCGCGGACACCGTTTTGGTGGTGTTCGCCGGGATCGTGACCCATTGCCGGACCGGGAGATACGTGCCCGGGCGGGTGATCTCGCCGGTGAGGTCGACGGTCTGGTCGGTGCTGGTGTTGTTGCGCAGGTTGGCTTTGACGGTCAGCTCGGAGCTGCTCAGGTCCGCGGCGTTGTTCTGGATCACGTGCGCGTTGCGGACCGAGACGGCGCCGTCGGACACCAGCTGGGGCGCGAACTGCAGGCCGGTCCAGTTGTCCGGCGACTTCGGGTTCCAGTCGACCATGTCCAGGGTCAGCACGCCGGTGCGGTTGCTGGTGTCGTTGCGGAACACATCCAGCGCGATCGCGTTCGGGCCGGGCTTCAGCAACGGCGTCACGTCGTATTCGAGGCGGGAGTAGGCGCCCTGCAGCTGCGCCTGGTCGGCCACCTTTGTGCCGTTCACCCACAGGTTCGCACGGCCGAGCACGCCGTTCATCACCAGGAACTGGTGCTGCCCCGGGCGGGGCCACAGCCACAGCTGGTCGCGGTACCACCAGTTGACCATGAACTGGCCGGTCGCGACCTTCGACAGGTTGTCGGACTTGAAGATGTCCGGGTAGCGGCCGTTCTCCACCAGGCCGGCCATCAGCGTCTCGGGCCGTGAGATCGGCAGCCACCCGGCGGTGGAGTAGCCGGGCTGGGAGATCGCCGCGCCGTCACTGCCCGCCACCGCCGACGACTGGATCTTCCAGCCGCGCACCAGATCCGGCTGCGTGTCGTGCCCAGCGGACGCGGGGCCGGAGATCAGGCCGATACCGAGGGTCACCGCAGCACCCAACGCCAGCCACCGCTTCATGAGAGCACTCCGTCTCCCGAGCCGCAGAATAAATAGGAAACCTTACAAACAAAACAGGTCTAGTCCTCGTGCCGACTCCAGTCAAGACATCACGGCCTCCTCGCCGTGGCCGCGGTGTCCGGCAAAATACCCGGCATGACCGAATTCGACCCGCACGCGCTGCTCGAGCAGAGCCGTCTCGGTGTGCTCGCGACCATCAAGGCGAACGGCCTTCCGCAGCTGTCCCCGGTGATGCCCTTCTACCACCGGGAGAAAGGCGTGCTCTACGTGTCGATCACCGAGGGGCGGGCGAAGACCGCGAACCTGCGGCGAGATCCGCGGGCGGCACTCGAGGTCACCAGCTCGGATGGCTGGGCATGGGCCACCGCCGAAGGGTCGGTGACCCTCACCGGCCCGGGTACCGACCCGCACGGCCCCGAGGTCGAGGCGCTGGTGGACTACTACCGGGTTGCCGCCGGGGAGCACCCGGACTGGGACGAGTACCGGTCGGTGATGGTGACCGACCGCCGCGTGCTCATGACCATGACCGTCGACCGGGTGTACGGCGCGAAGATCCGCTAGCGCGCGGTAACCAGGTGCTGGGTGGACGGCGATGGGTTGGGTATGGCGCGCAGGGCGCGGGTGGTCACCCGCTACTGCCCAACGCACGCTCACCTTCATCGCTCAGCGCCTGCGCGACAGCGACACCCGCGACCTCGCCTGGTGGACCATCCCGGCGTGGATTCCCCGCAGGCCGCGGTTCGTTCTATCGGTGGCCGCCAACCTGCTGGTCATCATGCTCATTGTCGGGTTGCCGGTCGCGCTGTTCGGTGGCCTGGCCGTCGGCTTGGTCGCCGGGCTGGCGTGGCTGGCGAGCGCGATCGTGCTGGTGCTGATGTCCCCGAGCGGGCGCGGCCGGGCTCCCTGAGCGATCGGCGAGCTGGCGTGGGTCGTCCGGACAACAGCCGAGTCGGACCAGCACAAGAGCGTGGCCGGACCAAGCGACCTGCGGCGGCGCAATATCGTGTCTGGGCTGGTACTCGGGCTGACGTTCGGGTTCGCCGTGGGGATGGCGGCCTGGTACCTCATCACGCTTGACAACGGGTTCCCGGTTGGCGGTCTGACTGGCGCTGAGATCGGCGTGCTGACCGGACTTATCTACCAATTCCGGCACGCCACGCCGCGGGACCGGCTGGCGTCGCCACGCTGACACTGGGCCGTTTGGCCGAATGTGTTTGGTCTTGTTTAGTCAGTTTGGTTCTCGTCTGATTTTCTGGGAGTTGGCAGACTCGGGCGAACGCCTCTCTTCGCCGCCCTGCAGAAAGGGAGAGGGAATTTCCGTGATGCTCAAAAAGATCGGGCTCGTCGCTGCGCTCGTGACGGTTCTCGGCGCGGTTGCCGCGCCGCAGGCCTCGGCGGCCGCGCGGGTCCCCGCCAACACTCTCGCGAAGACCCCGCCGATGGGGTGGAACAGCTGGAACAAGTTCAACTGCGACATCAACGAGGCCAAGATCCGCTCCGCCGCGGACGGCCTGGTGTCGTCCGGGATGCGCGACGCAGGCTACAAGTACGTCAACATCGACGACTGCTGGGCCGAACGCGACCGCGATGCCAGCGGAAACCTGGTGCCGCACAGGACGAAGTTCCCCAACGGCATCAAGCCGATCGCCGACTACGTGCACGGCCTCGGCCTCAAGCTCGGCATCTACTCCAGCGCGGGCGACCGGACCTGCACCGGACCGTCCGGCGTCGGCCCCCAGCCGGGGTCGATCGGGCACGAGCAGCAGGACGCGACCCTGTGGGCGTCCTGGGGCATCGACTACCTCAAGTACGACAACTGCGGAGACCACAAAGGACTCTCGGCGCCGCAACGGTATGAGGCGATGGGCCGGGCGCTGCAGGCCACCGGCCGTGACATCGTCTACAGCATCTGCAACTGGGGCCAGGAAGATCCGTGGCTGTTCGGGTCCACTGTGCGCGGCAACCTGTGGCGCTCCACCGGCGACATCTCGGACAACTGGGGCAGCGTCACCAGCCTGCTCGACCAGCAGAAGGGCCTGGAGCCGTTCGCGCGGCCGGGCGCCTGGAACGACCCGGACATGCTGGAGGTTGGCAACGGCGGTATGACCGACGCCGAGTACCGCTCGCACTTCAGCCTGTGGTCCCTGCTCAACTCGCCGCTGATCGCGGGCAACGACCTGGCCGCGATGAGTTCGGCGACCCGGACGATCCTGACCAACGCCGACATCATCGCGGTGAACCAGGACTTCGGCGGCTCACAAGGCCGTCTGCTGCGTGACTACGGCAATGGCACGCAGATCTGGGGCAAGGCCATGGCTGACGGTTCGGTCGTGGCGGTCCTGTTCAACCGCAACAACTCCACCTCGTCGGTGAGCACGTCCGCGGCCGAGATCGGCCTGGGCGGGTCGAGTTCGTACCACCTCAAGGAGCTGTGGTCCAAGGCGGAGAGCGACACCACCGGCGCGATCAGCGCTTCCGTTGCCGCGCATGGAGTCGCGGTGTACCGGGTGTCCCGTCAAGGAACGACCGCGGCTGCGCCTGCCGCTGGGACCTACCAGGTGAGCGACATGGCTTGGCAGGCCTCTTCCAACGGCTGGGGCCCGGCGGAGCGCAACGTCAGCAATGGTGAGGCAGCGGCTGGCGATGGCAAGACGTTGACCATCGGCGGTACGACCTTTGCCAAGGGCATTGGCGGGCACTCGGATTCGGCCGTGCATGTGTACCTCGGCAAGGCGTGCCAGCTGTTCGAGGCCAAGGTCGGGATCGACGCCGAGGTCGGTGCCCGGGGTGGGGTTCGGTTCCAGGTCTACGGTGACGGGAAGTTGTTGGCGTACACCGATGTCCTGCACGGCGGCGCCGCGGCTGTGCCTGTTGCCGTTGCCACCAAGGGATATCGCGATCTGGAACTGCGGATCACCGACGGCCGGGACGGCCCGGACTACGACCACGCCGACTGGGCCGACGCCAAGGTCACGTGCAGTGCGGCGTCGAACGGGTCGGATGTGAGCGACCGCACTTGGACCTCGTCCACCAACGGCTGGGGTCCGGCCGAACGCGACCAGAGCAACGGTGAAACCGCCGCGCTCGACGGAACTGTGCTGACGGTCGGCGGTGTGCGGTACCCGAAGGGCGTTGGGGCGCATGCAGAGAGCGAGATCGTCGTGCCGGTGAACGGTGCCTGCCATGGGATCGACGCCGTCGTCGGGGTCGATGCCGAAGTGGCCGCGACCTCCAGCGTCACCTTCGAGATCGTGGCAGACGGCGTGAGCGTGTACACCAGCCCGGTGCTGCGAGCCGGGCAGACGGCGACCGTCGGGGTCGGGCTGAGCCGGCCCACTTCGTTGTCGTTGCGCGTGCACGCCACTTCGGACGGCAACAACTACGACCACGGCGACTGGGCGAACCCGCGCCTGAGCTGCGACTGACTATGTTTTGACGCGGATGTTCCTGAACGACACATGATCGGCCGGACTGTGGTTCTGAATGCCGATGTGGCCCGCCAGTGAGCGGGCCGGGTCGGTGTTCGTGAAGTCGTTGATCTTCGTGTCGTTCAGGAACACCTGCAGGTGCTGGCCTTCGACGACCAGCTCGAACGTGTTCCACTCCCCGGGCGGGTGGACCGCACTGTCTCGCTTGGCGACATCCGGGCCCTGGAAGCCATAGATCGCGCCCGTGGTCTTGTCCGGCGCATCGGTGGCGTCGATCTGCACCTCGTAGCCTTTGTCCACAGCGGACACAGGGTCATTGCTCGCCGGAAACCCGATGAACACGCCTGAGTTACTGTCGCCCTCCATCCGCCAGTCGACCTTCAGCGAGTATTTCGCGAACTCCTTGGCCGAGTACCAGAACAACCCCATCCCGCCCGAAGACGCCAGCACCCCATCACCATTCTCGAACCCGCCCGGCCCCGCCTGAGCCCACCCCTCGGTAGACCCGTTGTACAGCACGGTATAGCCATCCCCTTGCGCAGGCTCAGGACCGCTGCACGCCACGACCACAAGCGCGGCCACAACGCTCAGGCTTCTTGGCAGAACCATGGTCGTCGCCTCCACATCTAGGAGTGTTTGCTGCCTGCTCGGGCGGAAAGGGCGGTGACCAGACGGCGGGGGAGCAACCGGCTGAGCGCGATCGCTCCTTTGTAGGCAGCGCCCGGCACGCTGATGGGAACCCCGCGCTGAAAGTCCCGCAGCGCCTCGGTCACCAGTCGTTCGGCAGAAAGCCACATGAACGGCGGAATGCCAGAGGTGTCCATTCCGGACCGTTCGTGGAACTCGGTCCGAACCCATCCGGGGCACAACGCCATCACGTGTACGCCGCTGCCAGATACTTGCTGCCGCACGCTGTCGCTGAAGGTCACCACCCACGCCTTCGACGCGCTGTACGTGCCGCGTGAGAAGAACGCGGCCACCGAAGCGACGTTGATGACCCCGCCCCGGCCGCGGGAGATCATCGGATCGAGCGCGGCCCGGGTGATCCGCAGAACGGCTTCGCAGTGCACCCGCAGCATCGCCACCTCCTCGTCGAGGTCTGACGTAAGGAAGGTACCGCTCTGACCGAACCCGGCGTTGTTGATCACCAGATCCGCACCCGAAGCCGCACGGCGGCAAACCGCTGCGATCCCGTCCTCGGTGGCGAGATCCGCGCTCAGCACCTCCACAGTGGCGCGAGCACCGAGCCGGGTGGCGGTTTCCGCGAGACGCCCGGCGTCCCGCGCGACCAGGACCAGGTCGTGGCTGCCGGAGAGGTGTTCGGCGAACTGCGCGCCGATTCCCGCGGTGGCGCCGGTGATCAAAGCGGTTGGCATGCCTGGAGAGTAGCTCAGTACGACACGCCGACGACCTGGCGGACCGTGGCGGGGTCATTGATCATCCCGATCAGGGCGTGGGCCAGGTCTGCCCGGGAGATGGCGCTGCTGTTGGGCACGTTGTGGCCGATTGTGCGGCGATAGCGCTCTGTCAAAGGTTTGTTGGTCAGGCGGGGTGGCCGGACAATGGTCCAGTCCCCGTCCGAGGCCGAAATGAGGGCCTCCATCCGTTCGAGGTCGGCGTAGACGTCACGTAAGACCGTGCGCAGCAACGGAGTGACGACACGCCTGACCAGAAAGGGCTCGCCATTGGGCGTTGGGTCGACCGGGACTGCGCTGACCGCGATGAACCGAGGACACCCGGCGGTGAGGATCGCGCGGGTGGCGGCCGAGGCGATGCCCGCCGACTTGTTGCCGCTCGCGCCCAGTGCGGAGATCGCCGCATCGTGCCCGGGCAGCACCTCGCCGAGGGCTTGCGGGTCGGTCACGTCCGCCTGAACCACATGCGCGGCGGAACCCTGCAGCTTGGCTGGGGAGCGCACAACGGCGGTGACGTCGTGTCCCAACGACAAAGCCTGGCTCACCACAAGCGCGCCGGTGCGGCCCGTCGCACCGAAGACAATCAGCTTCATATACGACGACTAGCAGACTTCGCCGTAGCTGGCCAGGATCTCGCGGTGCAGATCGATCAGCCGGGGCACGTCGGCGCGGTCGGCCCTGGCCATCCCGCATTCGGTGCAGATACCCCACGTTGCGGACGGCAGGTACTGGTCGATCAGCCTGACCTGCGCGTCGGTGGTGCCTTCTGGCTGTCTGTCGGGGAAGTACGGCACCAGCGCGAAGTACAGCTCGGTCCCCGGTGCGGTACGCAGCTCGGACAGCGGCGCGAAGTACGAGGAGTCGCTGCGATCCTGCGGTACCGTGAACGACAGCCAAGCCGGTGGCCGGCCGGCCGTCGAGGTGACCGCATTGGCGAGTTCCACCTGTGTGGCCAGGCTTTCCGGCTCGACCATGTGTTTGTGCCCGAAATCGCCGTAGCACAGGTGTATTCCGGCGGGCACGTCGGACGGGACGTGATCGAGGCCACGCACGAGCCGGGCGGCCATCGTGTCCAGCAGAGCTGGTGTCTGATCGGCCAGCACGGTCTCGACGGCGGCGTCCCACTGCACCGCGATTTCGTCGTGCGGAATAACGGCCAGCAAGCGGTCGAGGTCGGCCAACAGCGCGCGCTCGTACGAAGGCGTGATGCGGTCCCGGTCACCGTCGTCGAACAGGTAGCTCACGGCGAGCGCCGTCGGATACTCGACCTGGAAACGCACATCCGCGGGCACGACCCCATCGGCGCGCAGCTGCGCGAACTTCGCGTACGACGATGAGTATTCCCTGGCATAACCCGGATCCGGCCAGCTGATCGCGTCCGGATCGGTCCCGGCGGCGACCCTGACCTTCGGCCCGGCGCCGTATGTGCCGGACGGTGCCTCGGCGCCGACCCGTTCCAGGCCGGGTGTCTCGAGCAACCGCGGGAGCTGGTAACCGATCCAGTTCGCGCGCTCGCCGGTCTCCCCGTCCGGCAACCGGTGCACACCGTGCGGCACGCGTTCGGCGAGGGTGCGCAGGACTGTCGTGGCGTCCGGCAGGTTTACCCCGCCGTTGAAGTGAACCGCGGTTGGGGGCATCGGAATCTCCTTGGGGGAAAGGGATATGCGACCGGGTACCACTGAACTCTCAGTGAAAACCCGCGACTCACTGTAATCACGGCTCGTGGGGTTCCGGCAGGCCCGGCGATCGGAGTGCACTCGATCGGGCGATGGTCAAAACTCGGCGAGTAGAGGTCAGGCGCTGACCTCTACTCCACATAACCTGCGGCTGCCCCGATCACCGAGACAGCACCCAGGAGGACCGTTGAGCTCCGCCCGTGACGTCCACAATGGACACGTCACCGATCGCCTGTCCCACACCAGCGGCCACATCGAGGTGCGCGGCGCGCGCACCAACAACCTGCGTGACGTCTCGGTCGACGTGCGCAAGGGCGCGCTCACGGTGTTCACCGGAGTGTCCGGGTCGGGCAAGAGTTCCCTGGTCCTCGGCACGATCGCGGCCGAGTCGCAGCGACTGCTCAACGAGACCCAGCCGACGTTCATCCAGGGCCTGCTGCCGCAGACGGTCCGGCCGGACGTCGACAGCCTGCGCAACCTGTCCGCTGTGGTGACGGTCGACCAGAAACGGCTGGGCGCGGACCCGCGGTCGACGGTCGGTACCGCTACCGACACGTACGGCATGCTGCGGCAACTCTTTTCCCGCCACGGAACCCCGCACATCGGGTCGCCGAGCCGGTTCTCCTTCAACGATCCCGCAGGTATGTGTCCGGCCTGTTCGGGGACCGGTGTGGTCACCGAGGTGGACATCGACCAGCTGGTGGACCGGAGGCTGTCGCTGAACGACGGCGCCCTGCTGTTCCCGACCTTCGCCGTCGGTTCCGGGTTCTGGTCCATCTTCGTCAACTCCGGGTTCTTCGATCCCGATGTCCCGCTGGCGAAGTTCGACGACGAGCAGTGGGACAAGCTGCTGCACCTGGAACACGCGAAGACCGACAGCCGCTCGCTCAAGGTCACCTACGAAGGCCTATTGCCCAAGCTGCGCCGCCTGTACCTGACCAAGGAACCCGAGTCGCTGCAACCCCACGTGCGGGCCGCCGTCGAACGCATCTCGACCACTTCGCAGTGCGCGGACTGCGGCGGGAGCAGGCTTTCCGCGGAGGCACGATCGGTCAAGGTCTGTGACGTGGGCATCGCCGAGTGCACAAGCATGGAGATCGGCGACCTGCTCGACCTCATGCACAAGTGGAACGACCCCGCCATGGCCGGTCTGGTCGACGGCCTGCGCACGGCATTGTCCGCCATGGTCGAACTCGGGCTGGGCTACCTGAACCTGCACCGCCGGGCCGGGACCCTGTCCGGCGGCGAGTCGCAACGGGTGAAAATGGTGCGGCACCTGGGTTCCGCGCTGACCGACCTGACCTACATCTTCGACGAGCCGACCACCGGCCTGCACGCGGACGACGTCGACCGGGTGCTCAAGGTGATGGCGAGCCTGCGGGACAAGGGCAACACCGTGCTCGTCGTCGAGCACGACCCGCAGGTCCTGACGGTCGCCGACGCGGTCGTCGATCTTGGACCCGGCGCCGGGACCCACGGCGGCACGATCATCTATGCCGGGCCGCCGAGTGGGCTCGCCGACTCCGGCGGCGCCACGGCAAAAGCGCTGAGCGCCGTGCCACAGCTGCGCACCGCCCGGCAACCCACGGGATGGCTGCGGGTTGACAAGGCCGGCCTGCACAACCTCCGCGATATCACCGTTGAGATCCCGCTCGGCGTTCTGGTCGCGGTCAGCGGCGTCGCGGGAGCGGGCAAGAGCTCACTGACCCGGGGCGTGCTGCCGTCCCGGCTGGAGTCCTGTGTGATCGTCGACCAGAGCCTGCCGCGCGGCAGCAGGCGCAGCACACCGGCGAGCTGGACGGGCATTCTCGATCCCATTCGCAAGGCCTTCGCCCGCGCCACGGGCGTCAGTTCCGCGCTGTTCTCGGCGAATTCGGCCGGTGGCTGCACGGAGTGTGGCGGCACCGGTGTCAAGATCACCGAACTCGGCCGGGGCGACACGATGGAATCGCCGTGTGAGGAATGCGGCGGCTCGCGGTACCACCCCGAGGTGCTCGTCCACCGGTTGCGCGGCCTGAACATCGCCGAAGTCCTCGCCCTGCCGGTGAATTCGGCCCGCGAGTTCTTCACCGAGAAGGCGATCAACGAGGTATTGACGAGTCTGGACAATGCCGGGCTCGGCTACATCGCGTTGGGCCAGCCACTGTCGACGCTGTCCGGTGGCGAACGGCAGCGGTTGAAGCTCGCCGTCGAACTGGCCTCGCCATCGGATTTCTATGTTGTCGACGAACCGACCGCGGGTCTGCACCGGCAGGATGTGGGCCGCCTGATCGGCCTGCTCGACCAGCTCGTCACCAAGGGCAGCACTGTCGTTGTCGTGGAACACGATCTCGATGTGATCGCGCAGGCCGACTGGGTGATCGATCTGGGGCCCGGACCGGGTGCCGCGGGCGGGGATCTCGTTTTCGCCGGGCTGCCCGGGGACCTGGCCCGGCACGCGACTTCGGTGACCGGGCGTCACCTCGCGGAGCACCTGCGGGGCGTTGAATCGAAATGAGAACAAGGGAGCGGACCGAATGACCAGGATCGCCGTCATTCTCGGCAGTACAAGGCCCGGCCGGCGCGGGGAGACCGTCGCCAAGTGGGTCGTGGAAACAGCACAACGGCATGCCGCCGCGATGCTCGGTGACGCGATGTTCGAATTGGTCGACCTGGCCGACTACGCGCTGCCGTTGCTCGATGAGCCGGTGCCCGCGAAGTTCGGCCAGTACCGCAACGCGGAGACCGAGCGCTGGTCGCGGACGATCGGTTCGTACGACGGGTTCGTGTTCGTCACGCCGGAGTACAACCACTCGATGCCCGCATCGGTGAAGAACGCGATCGACTATTTGTTCGCGGAATGGAATGACAAGGCCGCCGGGTTCGTCAGCTACGGCGTTCACGGGGGAACGCGTGCGGTCGAACACCTGCGGCTGACGCTCGCCGAGGTGAAGGTCGCCACGGTGCGCAGCCAGGTCGTGCTGTCGGTGTTCACCGACTTCGACTACACCGGGTTCGACATGACCGACCCGACCTCGCCCGGGGTCTTCGTTCCCGGGAACGGGCAGGAAGAGGCGCTGACCACGATGCTCGACGAGGTCATCGCCTGGTCGGGCGCGCTCACCCCGCTGCGGGCCGAGGTCGTGCGGTCGGCTTAGAGCTGTCCCATGCGAGCACCAGAACGGGCGTCGCGGTGTCCAGGGTGGACTTGGACCGCGCGTCCTTTCGGTGTGCTCGTGCTCGGGAACGACGAGGTTCCCTTGGGATAGCACGGATATCCCCTCGTCCTCACCGTCGATGCCCTACTGGGGAAGCTGTTCGCAGGGCAGTGTGAACGGTATGACGTCGAACTCGCACGTACCGGTTCTCGTGGTCGGGGCCGGCCCGACCGGCCTGATGCTCAGTGCCGAGCTGGCGTTGCACGGCAGCCCGCCGCTGACGGTCGACGCGCTGTCCGGCCCAAGTGGACAGTCGCGGGCACTGGGGTTCACCGTGCGGACGCTGGAGATCCTCCGGCAGCGCGGCATCCTGGACCGCTTCGAGGGTCTGGTCCAGGTGCCGGGCGTGCACTTCGCCGGGCTGAACATCGACGGCGCCCGCCTGTCCAGCACGATGCGGCCGGCCAACCAGTACCCGCAGTCGAAGACCGAGCAGGCACTGGGGGCCTGGCTGGCCGAACTGGGGGTCCAGGTGCGGCGGCCGTGGCGGCTGGAGTCGATGACACCGACCGGGCAGGGGTACCGCTGCGAGCTGGCCGGGCCGGACGGCCGCCAGGTCGTCGAAGCGGACTACGTGGTCGGCTGTGACGGCGCGGCGAGCGTTGTGCGCGAGGCGATCGGCATGCCGGTCCGGCGCACGCCCGCCTCCGTGCAGATGCTGCTCGGCGACCTGCGCGGCTGCGGTCTGCCGAACGAGCCGTTCGGCGTCAAGCACGAGAAAGGGATGGTGATGTCGGCGCCTCTGGGGGACGGGACCGAACGGGTCATCGTCTGCGACTTCACCCAGCCGATGCGGCCGCAGGGCACCCCGGTCACCCACGCTGAGATCAAGGCAGCGTACGAGAACGTCGTAGGCAAACCACTGGCGGACGGCGAATGCCTGTGGGCCAGCTCGTTCTCGGACGCGTCATCCATAGTGGACTCTTATCGTTCGGGCCGGGCCCTGCTGGCCGGGGACAGTGCGCACACGCATCTCCCAGCCGGCGGACAGGGTATGAACGTGTCCATTCAGGACGCGGTGAACCTCGGCTGGAAGCTGGCCCTGGTCAGCCAGGGTCACGCACCGGAGTCCTTGTTGGACACCTACCACGCCGAGCGCTACCCGGTCGGCCTGGAGCTGCTGCGCAACACCGCCGCCCAGGGGCAGCTGTTCCTGCGGGGTCCCGAGGTGGATCCGTTGCGGGAGACCATCAAGCGGCTGCTGGACATCCCGGAGGTGTCGACCCGGCTGGCCGACTCGGTGAGCGGCCTGGACATCCGTTACGACCTGGGCCTGCCGAGGCCGGTCGGCGAACGGCTGCCACCGGACACGTTCGACGCGGACGGCGCGGACGTGCTCGAAGAACTGCGGCACGGAGAAGCATTGCTGGTCCTGCTGAACTCCGACGAGCCGGTACCAGCGGCCGTGGAGCCGTGGCGGCACCGGCTGCGCGTAGTTCGCGCGCAGGCACCGAAACCGCACGACCAGAACCTGTTCGTCCGGCCGGACGGCCACATCGCCTGGGCGGGCGAGCGCGGTGACGGGCTGAGCGCCGCCCTGACCCGCTGGCTCGGCGAACCCACCGCCGCATAACCACCGAAGGGGGACAAGACCGTTGTTCAGCACTCTCATCGTCGCCAGGATGCAGCCCGGTCACGCCGAGGCGGTGTCGGACATCTTCACCGCGTTCGACGCGACCGACATGCCCCAGCGGATGGGCACCCGCCGCCGCGAGCTGTTCCGCTACCGCGGCCTGTACTTCCACCTGCAGGACTTCGAGACGCCCAACGGCACGGAAACCGTCGAGGACGCCAAGTCCGACCCGCGGTTCATCCAGGTCAGCGCCGACCTCAGGCCGTACATCGAGGCCTACGCGCCGGACTGGCAGTCGCCCAAGGACGCCATCGCGGAGCGCTTCTACCACTGGAAGTCCGGCCAGTGAGCCGCCGCGTCTTCATCACCGGCGTCGGTGTCGTGGCGCCCGGCGGCGTCGGCCGGGACAACTACTGGGATCTGTTGACACAAGGGCGAACCGCCACGCGCAGGCTCAGCCTGTGCGACCCGGAGCCGTTCCGCTCCCAGGTGGCGGCCGAGGTCGACTTCGACGCCGAGGCGGCCGGGCTGACCGAACCACAGGCCAAGGAACTCGACCGCGCGGCCCAGTTCGCGTTGGTCGCCGCCCGTGAGGCCATTGTGGACTCCGGTTGGGCGGGAACCTCGCCGCCGGAACGCACCGGGGTGATCGTGGGGTCCGCGGTCGGTGCGACCACGAAGCTCGAAGAGGTCTACCGGCAGGTCAGCAAGGACGGCGTGCTCTGGGACGTGATCCCGGACGCGCCCACCGAGCTGTACTCCTACTTCGTGCCCAGCTCCTTCGCCGGCGAGATCGCGCGGGACGCCCAGGTGACCGGCCAGAGCGGAGTCGTGTCGACCGGGTGCACGTCCGGGATCGATGCCGTTGGCACGGCGTGGGAACTGGTCCAGGACGGGGTTCTCGACTCGGTCATCTGCGGCGCGACCGACGCACCGATCTCGCCGATCACGGTCGCCTGCTTCGACACGATCAAGGCCACGTCGACCTACAACGACACGCCGGAGTCCGCGTCACGCCCGTTCGACGTCACGCGGGGCGGGTTCGTCCTCGGCGAGGGCAGCGCGATGTTCGTGATCGAGTCGGAGGAGTCCGTCGAACGCCGGGGCGCCCGCGTCTACGGCGAGATCACCGGATATGCCAGCCGTTGCAACGCCTATCACATGACCGGCCTCAAGGACGACGGCCGCGAGCTCGCCGAAGCCGTGACCGCGGCGCTGTTCCAGTCCAAGATGGACCCACACGAGCTGGACTACGTCAACGCCCATGGCAGCGGGACGAAACAGAACGACCGGCACGAGACCGCCGCGCTGAAGGTGTCCCTCGGCGAGGCCGCCCACCACGTGCCGATCAGCTCGATCAAGTCGATGATCGGGCACTCGCTGGGCGCGATCGGCTCGCTGGAGATCGCCGCGTGCGCGCTGGCGTTGCGGCACAACATGATCCCGCCGACGGCGAACCTGACCCGGCCGGACCCCGAGCTGGACCTGGACTACGTCCCGGTGCACGCCCGCAGCCGGCGCACCGACCGGGTGCTGACCACCGGCAGCGGGTTCGGCGGGTTCCAGAGCGCGATGGTCCTGGCCGACCCGGAGAAGAGCTCATGACCGCCAACATCAGTGGCATCGACATCATCTCGCCCCTCGGCCTGTCCCGCGAGGAGCACTGGAAGGCCGTCCTGGACGGCTATAGCGGCCTGGCGCCGACCCGGTCGTTCGACTCGACCACCTACGACAACCCGATCAGCGGTGAGGTGCACACCTTCACCCCCGAAGGGCTGCCCCGCCGCCTGCTGCCCGCCACCGACCGGATGACCCAGATGTCGTTGGTGGCCGCCGCGGGCGCGTTCGACGACAGCGAGATCGACCTGGGGCGGCTGGATCCGTTCGACATCGGCGTGCTGACCGCGTCCACCGCGGGTGGTTACGCGTTCGGTCAGAAGGAACTGCAGAACCTGTGGTCGAAGGGGCCCAAGTACGTCAGCACCCACCAGTCCTACGCGTGGTTCTACGCCGTGAACACCGGGCAGATCTCGATCCGGCACGGCAGTCAGGGACACAGCGGGGTGATCGTGGCCGATGACGCCGGTGGCCTGGACGCGATCGCCTTCGCGGCTCGTAGGCTGCGGCGGGGGAGCAAGGTCGTCCTGACCGGCGCTGTGGACAGCACAATGTGCCCGTGGGGACGCGTCGCGCACGCGTCCACCGGTGAGCTGTCGAAGTCCGAGGACGCCACGACCGCGTACCTGCCGTTCGACGAGCGCGCCAACGGGTGGGTCAACGGTGAAGGCGGCGCCCACCTCGTACTGCAGTCCACAAGCGACGGTCGCTACGGCGTGATCCGCGGCCATGGCGCGACCATTGGCGAAGACCGCCTGAGCCAGGCGATCCGTCTGGCACTGGGTCGAGCAGAGCTGCGGCCCCAGGACATCGACGTCGTGTTCGCCGACGCGGCCGGAACCCGGGCGGCGGACCAGGCCGAAGCCGAAGCCATCGGCGAGATCTTCGGCCGTGGCTCGATCCCGGTCACCGCGCCCAAGGCGGCGACCGGCCGGATGGGCTGCGGAACGGCCGCGCTGGACGTCGCCATGGCCCTGCTCGCCATCCGCGACCAGACCATCCCGCCGACCGTCAACGTCGAGCCCGACAAGTCCTTGGGGCTCAACGTGTGCACGACGGCGACCAGGCGGCGCATCACCAATGCCCTGGTGCTGGCCAGGGGCATCGGCGGATTCAACTCGGCCCTGATCGTCGGGGCATGACCAGAGGAGAGGCAGTGAACAAAGGAGACGCGGTGGTCACCCGCATCACCATGGCGGATCTGAAGCGGGCCCTGGAGGAAGGGTCCGGTGTGGACGAAGGCGTCGACCTCGACCGGGACCTGGGTACCTCGGCGTTCGCGGACTTAGGCTACGACTCGCTGGCCGTGCTGGAGACCGGCCTGCGGCTCAGCCGGGAGAACGACGTGGACATCGACGACTCGATCTTCATGGACCTCGACACGCCCCAGCAGCTGCTGGACGCCGTCAACGAGGCCCTGGAGCGGCGGAGGCAGGCATCATGACCGTCGTCCGGCATGCCCTGGTGACCGGCGGGTCCAGCGGTATCGGCAAGTCCGTCGCGCAACGGCTCGGGACGGCCGGTCACACCGTGACGATCTGCGGCCGGGACGGTGAAAGGCTGCGCACCGCGGCCAAGGAACTGGCCGATCAGGGCGTTCCCGTCACGGCGTTGACCGCCGACGTGAGCGATCCGCAGCAGGTGAGGGATCTCGTCGCGCAGGCGGTGGCGGCCAACGGGCCGATCGGGATCCTGGTCAACAACGCGGGCCGCAGCGGTGGCGGCAAGACGTCGGAGCTGACCGACGAGCTGTGGCGGGATGTGTTGCGCACCAACCTGGACAGCGTCTTCTACGTCACCCGCGAAGTCCTGGCGCGCGGCGGGATCCGGGAGGTCGGGCAGGGCCGCGTCATCAACATCGCGTCCACAGCGGGCAAGCAGGGCGTGCTGCTGGCCGCGCCTTACTCCGCGTCCAAGCACGGCGTCGTCGGGTTCACCAAGGCCGTGGGCAAGGAACTCGCGCCCGAGGGGATCACGGTGAACGCGGTCTGCCCCGGATATGTGGAAACCCCGATGGCGGTGCGGGTCCGGCAGGGCTATGCGCACGCGTGGGAGACCACCGAGGCGGAGGTCCTGACCGCGTTCGAGGCCAAGATCCCGCTCGGCCGGTACAGCACCCCGGACGAGGTCGCCTCGATGGTCGAGTACCTCACCACCGAAGGCGCGGCCTCGATCACGGCTCAGGCACTCAACGTGTGCGGCGGCCTCGGCAACTTCTAGGAGATGATCCACGTGACCGACCGGCCACGCGTAGACCTGCACACCACCACCATCGGCTGCGGCGCCGACGATGTGTACCGCCGCCTGGAGAACGTGGCTCAGTGGTCGGAGATCTTCGAGCCGACCATCCACAGCGCGGAGCTGTCCCGCGACCGGGACACGCAGACGATCCGGTTGTGGGCCACCGCCAACGGTGAACCCAAGTCCTGGGTGTCCGAGCGGCACCTGGACCCGGTGGCGCGGACCATCCGGTTCGCCCAGACCGTCACCGCACCGCCCGTCGCCGAGATGTCGGGCGAGTGGAAGGTGCTGCCGAAGTCCGGCGACAGCTGTGAAGTCCAGTTGCTGCACACCTACCGGGCGGTCGACGACGCACCGGCGTCGCTCGACTGGATCTCGGCCGCGGTGGACACCAACAGCACCAAGGAGCTCGGCGCGTTGAAGGCCGCCTGCGAACGGGCGGACGGTGAGCTGGGGCCGTTCACCTTCGAGGACTCGGTCGACACCACGGCCGATCCGGTGTTGTTGTTCTCCTTCCTGGACCGCGGCGAGCTGTGGGCGGGCCGGCTGGACCACGTGGCCGAGGCGGAGATGAAGGAGTTCTCCGACGGCCTGCAGTTCCTCCGGATGCGCACCCGGACCCCGGACGGGGACACGCATGTCACGGAGTCCTACCGGATTTCGCAGAGCCCGGCGCGGCTGCTGTACAAGCAGGTGACGCTGCCCGCGTTGCTGGCCCTGCACACCGGGTCGTGGACGATCGGCCCGGTCGGGGAACAGTGGCGGGTGACCTCCCGGCACACGGTCGCGATCAACGCGGACGCGGTCGGGAAGGTGCTGGGGGACAAGGCGACCATCGCGGACGCCAAGGAACTCGCCCGGCGCAACCTGGGGAACAACAGCCTGCGTACCCTGGAAGCCGCCGTGCGCTGGGCCAAAGCCGATGTGCCACAACGATGAGTGACACAGTGGATGTGCTGGTGGCCGGTGCCGGGCCCAGTGGCCTTCTGCTGGCGGGAATCCTCGCCGGCGCGGGCGCCCGGGTCACCGTCCTGGAATCGCGTGAGGTGCCCAACCCGCAGACCCGGGCGTCCACTCTGCACGCCCGGGCCATGGAGATCTTCGCCGCTCATGGTGTCGGCTTCGGCCGGGAACTGCCGCGGGCCACGCATGGGCACTACGCGGGCCTGCCCATCGACCTGTCTCAAGTGGACTCGGAATGGGCCGGTGTCTGGCGGTGCCCGCAGCCGGAGCTGGTCGGGACCTTGACCGGCTGGGCGCGGAAGCGAGGTGTCCGAGTCCACTATGGAGAGCGTGTCTCCTCGCTTCGCCGGCAGGGACAGCGATGCATCGCCGAGACCGCTGAGGGTGCCTTCGCCGCGTCGCTGGTCGTCGCGGCGGACGGGCAGGCGAGCACGGTCCGGTCGCTGCTGGGCATCGGGTTCGAAGGCGCCCCGCCCACTCGTGTCCTGGTCCAGGCCGACCTGCTCGGCGCCGAGGTCCCCGGGCGCCGGTTCGAACGGCGCGGGCGGTACACCGTCACCGCCGCACCGCTCAGCCCCGAGGTGACGCGGGTGATGATCCACGATCCACAGTGGACCCCGGGTGAAGTGTGCACACCCGAAGGTCTGCGGGCCGCCTGGCGGGATGCCACCGGTGAGGACCTGCCCGTCGAGCCGTCGTGGCTGCGGACGTTCGGCGATGACACGCGGGTGGCCAGCCGGTTGGTGGGTGACCGGGTCGTGCTGTGCGGGGACGCGGCGCATCCGTTCATCCCCATCGGTGGCCAGGCCCTGAACACGTCCATTATGGACGCTGATGCGCTGGGCCGGAAGGTGCTGGACCACCTTGCGGGAGCGCCTCTCGACTACCAGGAGGAGCGCTCGGCCCAGTTGCGGGTGGTCGCGGAGCGGTTGCGAACGCAGGCGCGCCTGCTGTTCGACACCGACGAGGCGACCGCCCGGGACAAGGACCGGATCGCCCAGCAGCTGACCACCGACGAGACCTACCGGCGGCGGATCGCCGACGGCATAGCGGGCTTCGACGTCCTCGAACGGGAGGTGGCGCGGTGAAGGCGTTCCTGTTCCCCGGCCAGGGAACGCAGAAGGTAGGCATGGGAACCTACCTGCGAGAACTCCACCCACGCCTGATCGAGCCGCTGTGGCGGGAGGCGGACGAGATCCTCGGCTTCCCGCTCACCCGGCTGTGCGCGGACGGACCGGTCGAGCGGCTGCGGCACATGACGGTCACCCAGCCCGCCGTTTTCATGTGCAGCTACTCGGCGTTGGTCGCGGCGAGGGAACACGGCGCCGTCCCGGACGTCATCGCGGGCCACAGCCTGGGCGAGTACTCGGCGCTGGCCGCGGCGGATGTGCTGACCTGGCAGGAGGTTCTGCAGATCGTCCACCGCCGTGGCGTGCTGATGGCGCAGGTGCAGCAGCGGGTGGACGGCAAGATGGCGGCCATCATCGGCTGCCGGATCGAGCAGGTCGAGCGGATCTGCGACCAGGTGCGCGAGGACACCGGCGAGGTGGTCGAGGTGGCCAACCACAATGAGCCGCTGCAGGCCGTGGTGTCCGGCCAGTCCAACGCCATCGACCAACTGATCAAGCACTTCGACGCGATGACCGACGTCCGCGTGACCGTGCTGCGCATCGGCGGCCCGGCTCATTCCAGCCTGATGGGCAGCGCGACCCCGGACTTCGTGGACTACCTGCGCCGCTTCGGTTTCCAGAAGCCGAAGGTGACTCTGTTGTCCAGTTCGACCGCCGAGGCCTACCGGAGTGGCGCGCAGATCAAGCATCAGCTCGGCGACCAGCTGGTGCACCGGGTCCGGTGGGTGGACGTGATGGCCGAACTGCGCCGGCGGCTGGTGTCGCAGACCTGGGAGCTGGGGCCGGGAAAGGTGCTGTCCGGGTTCGTGAACCGGGCGCTGCCCGCGGTTCGGACGTTCCGCGCCAACGATCTGGCGTCGTTCACGGCCGGCGTGGTGGGCTGGTGACCCGATGACCTCTGTCGTGCTCATGTTGCCTGGTCAGGGTTCGCAGTTCACCGCGATGGGGGCCGCGCTCTACTACTCGGATCCGCGGTTCAGCCGGGCGTTCGAGGACTTCCTGCGGGCGTTCGGTCCCGGTGCCGAACGCCTGCGCGAGGTGTGGCTCAACGGGACCACGGCGGAGCTCAGCCGCGGATCCTTCGCGCAGCCACTGCTGTTCGGGATCGACTACGCCGCCGGGGTGGTCTGGCTGGACGAACTGGGCGATGCCGATGTGACGCTGGTCGGGCACAGCGTGGGGGAGCTGGCGGCGGCCACGCTCGCCGGGGTCTTCGATCTCGAGCTGGCCGGGGCGTTGCTGGCCGAACGGGCGCGGCTGCTCGACCTGGCGCCGCGCGGCGGGATGATCGGCTGCCGGGCGCCGGCGGCTCTCGTCGGCGAACTGCTCAGCGGGCAGGCCGTCATCGCGGCGGAGAACGCGGACGACCAATGCGTGGTGAGCTGTGCCGAGGATGAGATCGTGACCATGGTGAACCGGCTGCGATCCGCCGGGATTTCGTGTATGCGGGTGGCGTCGAGCGAACCATTCCACTCACCACTCCTGCGGCCGGCCGCGGGTGAGTTCGAGGCGTTTCTGGTCAAGCGCTCAACCGCTTTGTCGGTACCCCGAATACCGATGGTCTCGGCCTACTCGGCCGCCCCGGTGGATGGCCGGGATGCTTTGCCCGCTTCGTTCTGGACCAGGCAGATGGCCGAAAAGGTGGAATTCTGGCGTGCCCTTCGCGGCACGCTCGGCGGCGAGGCCCGGAAATTCGTCGAGATCGGCCCGGGAACCGTGCTGAGTATGGCCGCCAAGCGGCTGCCGTCGGTGCGTACCGGGTTGTCCACTGTGGTGACGACGATGCCACGGCACCTGCGCGGGATCGAACAGTGGACCCGGATCCGGAGTGAGGTGGTGGCCGGGAATTGAAACTCCTGACAAAGCAGGTCCTCGGTGATAGTGTGACTGAGGTGTGATCCGAACCCATGGGGGTGGGTGTGTGGACCTGTTCAGGCAGTTGCCGTCTGGTGGCCCGTCGCAGCGCCGCAGGCGTGCCGCGGTGAGATCGTGATCTCGTTTTCCCGATGATTCGATAGGGACCTTATTCAATTTTACTTTTGCCGCTGATCAATCGCGTCCGGGGACGGACTTCTGGGGGAAGTTGCATGAGTGCCATCCGCTTTGACGTGCTGGGCCCGCTCCGGGTGCGGAGTGATGACGCCCTTGTCCAGCTGAGCGGGCGCAAATATCGGACCGTCGTCTCCTACCTCGCCCTCAAGCCGGAACGCTCGGTGGCGATGGAGGGACTGCTGGACGCCGCGTGGGGGCGGCAGCGGCCGCCGAGCGCGAGCCACCAGGTGCGCAAGATGATCTCCGCGCTGCGGCTGAGCCTGGACGAGGGCTGGGACCTGGTGGAGACCTCGCAGGACGGCTACATGTTGCGGCTGACGCCGGAGCAGTCCGACGTGTCGGAGTTCTGCAGGCTGTTCGACCAGGTGATGGCCGGGTCGCTGGCGACCGACGCGGACCTGTCGGCCGCCTACTCCGCGCTCGCGCTCTGGCGCGGCCGCCCGTGTGAGGGCTCGGAGCCGCAGAGCGAGGAGCGCCAGATCTTCGAGCTGGTCGAGCAGCACCGGGTGCTGCTGAACAAGGCTCTGCCGGCGTTCCGGGAACGCGGCCGGTCCGACGAGCTGACCTCGATCCTGCACGCGGCGGCCAAGATCCACGGGCGGCCGGTGCACGCGGGTTCGGTGATCACGGCCCCGGACGTGCCGGTGATCGATGCCCCGGCGCCGCCGGACCGTCCCGGTTCACCGGTCGGGCCGCGGTGCCTGCCAAGGGATCTGCACGACTTCAGCGGCCGCGACCGCGAGATCGGTGCGCTGCGGGCGATGTTGTCGCGCGCGGGAGCCGTTCAGCCCGCGGTCGCGACGATTCACGGCATGGGCGGCGTCGGCAAGACGGCGATGGCCGTGCACGTGGCCCACCAGCTGGCCCAGCACTACCCGGACGGCCAGCTTTTCGTTTCCCTGGACGGGTTCTCGTGCGCCACGACCGCGAGCGTGTCCAGTGCCCTCGGCGTTCTGTTGCGGCAGATGGGCATCGCGGACGAGGACATCCCGTCGTCCGAGCAGGGCCGCCTGGCGCAGTGGCGAAGCGTCACCTCCGGGCTGAAGCTGCTCATCGTTCTCGATGACGCGCGTGCCATCGAACAGGTCGAACCACTGATACCCCCGTCGGGTACCAGCGCCTGCATCCTCACCTCCCGGATCATCCTCAACGGAATCGATGGCGCACAGCACATCTCGCTCGAGGTGCCGGACGAGGACGAGTGCCTGGAGATGCTCAGCCGGATGGTGCACCAGCGGTTCACCGGCAGCCAGGCACGCGATGCCCGTGCACTGGTCCAGCAGTGCGCCAACCTGCCGCTCGCGCTTCGGTTGGCGGCGGCTCGGATCTCGACCCGGGACTACGTGGACTTCCGCGAGCTGAGCGACCGGCTGGCCTCATCGGCGACCGCCCTGCACGAGCTGGAGGTGCCCGGGCGCAGCCTGGTCGGCCGGCTGATGACGTCGCTGACCAGCCTGGAGGACTTCGACCGCGACCGGTACCTTCGGCTGTCCCTGTTGCCCTGTCCCGAGCTGGACGAGGCCTCGATCGCGGCCTCGCTCGGGGTGTCGGCCGACTGGGCGCGGCGGGCCTACCGGCGGTTCGCCGACCGGGCTTTGGTGCAGCGCACGCACTCCGGCGCGTACCGGATCCACCCGTTGCTCCTGCACGCCGCGCACCTGCAGGCCCAGGAGACGATCGGGTACGAGGAGCAGCGCCGGGTCGTGCAGGCCGCCCTGCGCCACTACAAGGCCTCGAACGGGCTGGTGGGCGCCAGCCGGATCAGCCCGTCGCGCGGTCCGGACGGTCACGTCGTGCTCAGCACCCTGACCCGGTCCGGGGAACTGGCCAAGCGGCTGGATCTGGGCGCGGAGTTCGTCGACCTGTGCCTGGCCTGGGAGGGCCTGGTGCGGCTGCTGCTGGACACCAGGCAGCAGGAAGTGGTGTGGGACCTCGCCCTGGAGGCCGCCGACGAGCACCCGGATCCGTTGGTGCGGGACCGGTTGCTGGGCATTGCCAGTGAGCACACCGCCGCTGCCTGTGCCGTGTGCTGACGTTCGCCACCGGAAGGAGCCGGACCGATGTCCGCCGTGCTGTACGACGAACTTGTCCGCGTCCCGCAGCAGAGATCCATGCCGGCCAGCCAGTTCGTCGTCGGCGGGGGCGGCCTGCTCGGCCGGCACGTCTGCGAGGTGCTGGGCGGCCGGCTGAGCGAGCGGGTCCGGATCGACTGGCCCGACCACGCGCGGGCGGGTGAGCAGCTGTCCTCGCTCGGCCGCTTTCTGGCCGCGCAGCAGGGAAACTGGAACCTGTACTGGTGTGCCGGGCTGGCGGTGTTCCACACCGGGGCCGACCAGGTCGAGCGGGAACGCCGTCAGCTGAGCCGGTTGCTGGCGGGCATCGGCGACGGGGGCGGGCCGTCGAAGGGCGCGATCTTCTTCGCCTCGTCGGCGGGCGGCGCGTACGCGGGCTCGGATACCGCGCCGTTCACCGAGTTCTCCCCGGCGGTTCCCGTGAATCCCTACGGCGAGGCCAAACTCCGGCTCGAAGAAGAGCTCAGTGCCCTGGCCCGGTCGCGCGGCCTGCCCGCGGTGGCCGCGCGGATCACGAACCTCTACGGGCCAGGGCAGAACCTGACCAAGAACCAGGGCCTGGTGAGCGCGATCGTCAAGGCGCAGCTGACCGGGGAACCGTTGCCGCTCAGGGCCCCGCTGGAGACCACCCGCGACTACATCTACGCGCGGGACTGCGCCCGAATGGCCGTGGCCGCGGTGGAAGCGGCGCGGGTGCGGACCGCGGGCGGCGATCCCTACGTCTGCAAGATCTTCGCCAGCGGCCGGCCGTTCCGCATCGAGGGGCTGCTCACCATGGCGGAGCGGCTGTTCGACCGCCCGGTGTCGATCGTGCACGAGGACGCTCCCGGTGCGGCCAATGTGGACCTCACGGCCGAGTCCCGGGTCTGGACCGATCTGGGGTCCTCGCCCTTCCTCGGCATCGAGGAAGGGATGCGGGCCGTCCGGGCCGACCTGCGTCACCGGCTCGCGCTCGGCTGACCCTTCCGCCGCTTGGCCGGCACCTCGACGTCGACCCGCTTGGTGATCCGGCGGGCGGCGTCGGCGAGCTCCGGCGGACCCTCCACTTTGAACGGACACGCGAACGTCACCAGGAAGCCGATCAGCGCCGCCCATGACCACGCTCCCATGTGGATCCGGGTCAGCCGCTCGTCGACGGCCTCGAAGCTCGCGATCCCCGGCGCCCACTTGGCCACCAGATGCGCCGGGCACTCCATCAGGACCGTGCCGTAGCACGGCCACGAGTCGGCGGCGTCGCCGCGGTCCGGCTGGTTCTGCACGAACCGGGTGATGTCCTTGTCCGGCATGTCCCGCTGGCTGAAGCCCCAGCTGGTCGATGCCAGGTCGGAGATGCGGTCCAGCCGGTAGGCGTGCCAGGACTTCCCGCGCTGGTCGTAGCCCACCAGGTACCAGCGACCGGACCAGACCACCAGGCGATGTGGTTCGACCACCACCTCACCAGCCCCGGCCAGCCGCGGGCTGCTCGACGTGTAGCTGAACCGGACCAGGTCGCGTCCCTGCGCCGCGGCGCTCAGCTGCGCCAGCAGAGCCGGATCGACCTGTGGCGGCGCCAGTTCCCACGCGTTCTCGATCTGTTCGACCGAGAACGTGGCCAGGCGCCGGGACAGGTGCGGCGGCAGCAGTTCGCTGATGGAGTTCAACGCACGCTTTGTGGCGTCACCCATTCCGGTGACCGTGGCCGGGGCCGTCTGCAGTGCCAGCGCGATGGCAACGGCCTGCTCGTCGTCGACGATCAACGGCGGCAGATGCGTGCCCCGGGACAAACGGTAGTAGCCGCCGGGACCTTTGGTCGCGGACACCGGATAACCCAGCTCGCGCAACCGGTTCACATCGCGCCGCACGGTCCTCGGCGACACGCCGAGCCGGCGCGCGAGATCGTTGCCGGTCCACTCCTTCTGGGCCTGCAGCAGGCTGAGCAGTTCGAGCGTTCGGTTCGCGATCACCGGATCTTCCCCCCGGATTGACGTGAGAAGCGGACAGGATACGACCTCTTCTTCTGACATCGTGCCACGAGGGCCGGGGGCGAGTCGCGCCCCCGCACCCGAGTGCCACTCCCGGTCACCCCCTGCCGGGAGTGGCCACACGTGATCGAACGGAGGGAAAGCAGTGTCCGGAGCACCAACTCGGCCCGCGCCGGCCGGCCGGGA
Source organism: Actinocrispum sp. NPDC049592 (assembly GCF_040675465.1). NCBI lineage: Bacteria > Bacillati > Actinomycetota > Actinomycetes > Pseudonocardiales > Pseudonocardiaceae > Actinocrispum > Actinocrispum sp. NPDC049592. Next base: position 58,490 of record NZ_JBFAPA010000014.1, read on the forward strand.
CGCGTGGATGGGCCTGACGGCCATCTCACTGGGCGTCTCACTGGTGGTCGTGGACTTCACCATCGTCAACGTGGTGATGCCGCCGATCATCGACGACCTGAGGATCTCGGCTTTCGGAGCACAGTGGATCCAGGAGTCCTACGCGATCATCCTGGCCGCGCTGCTGCTGGTGATGGGTCGTCTGTCGGACATCATCGGCGCACGCAGGCTGTTCATGATCGGGACGGTGATCTTCGGGGTGGCGAGCATCGCCGCGGCGTTGTCGCCAACCGGTGAGATCCTGGTCCTCAGCCGCTTCGCGCAGGGCATCGGCGGCGCGATCGTGATGCCGACATCGTTGTCCTTGCTCAACATGAGCTTCCAGGGCCCCGACCGCGGAAAGGCGTTCGCCGTCTGGGGATCCACCATCGGCGCCGCAGCCGCGGTGGGACCGCTGCTGGGCGGCTGGCTCAGCGAGTACTCGTGGCGCTGGACGTTCGGCATCAACATCGTGTTCGTGGTGCTGATCCTCCTCGGCGTGATGAAGTACCTGCCCAAGTCGCCCCGCCAGCCCGCGCGGCTGGACTGGCTCGGTGGCGTGCTCTCGATTCTGGGGCTGGGGCTGCTGGCGTTCAGCCTGATCGAAGGCCGCAGCTACGGCTGGTGGGACGCGCGCAAGAGCTTCGGCCCGTTCAGCGAGTCCGGCCTGTCCGTCATCCCGGTGGCGCTGCTGGTCTCCGTGGTCTGCCTGGTCCTGTTCCTGGTGCTGCAGATCAGGTTGAGCCGCAAGGAGGGCACCGCACCGCTGATGGACACGTCGCTGTTCTCGATCAAGTCCTTCAGCACCGGCAACATCGCGACGCTGATCATCGCGCTGGCCGAGTTCGGCATCCTCGCCGTGTTGCCGCTGTGGCTGCAGTTCGCGCTGGGTTACTCGACGATCCAGACCGGACTGATGGTCTTCATCGTGGCGGTCGGCAGCTTCTTCGCCAGCGGGGCCAGCTTCGGCATGGCGCAGAAGACCGGCCCGGTGGCGTTGGTCCGGATCGGACTGACGCTGGAGGCCGCGGCGCTGCTCATGTTCGGCCTGCTGTCCAGCAGCGACTCGCAGTGGTGGGTGATCGGGATCGCGTTGTTCCTGTACGGCATGGGCGTCGGCTTCGCCACCGCACAGGTCACCAACGTGGTGCTGGCCGATGTGCCGCCGTGGAGCGCCGGTCAGGGGTCCGGTATCCAGAGTGCCGCGCGCCAGCTCGGTTCCGCGTTGGGCATCGCGGTGCTGACGTCGACGTTCTTCGGCGCGCTGGCCGGCGACCTGTCGGATCGGCTTGTCGGGCAAGGAACATCGCCGGCCGACGCGGAGAAGTTGTCGTCGGCCGTGTCGGACAGCGCGGGGTCGATGATCGCGGGGCTGAGCCAGAACCCGCAGACCTCGGCCGCGGCCGACGCCGCGCGGGACGCGATGTCGCATGGCGTGCAGATCAACGGGTTCACCTGTGCCGCGTTGCTGGTCCTCGGCATGCTGGCGACCTTCCTCATTCCCAAGCCGGATCCCAAAGCGCGGCAGTGGGGCAACGAACAACCCGCCGAACAGGCTCAGCCGACGCTCTGAGCCGGTTCGCCAGACCGTGGAGGGACGGGCGCGTTCGCCCGTCCCTCCACGTGTGTCCGCCGACGATGTCCCCGGACCATCCCATCGGGATACCTAGCTCGAATGCCGTCGCGGCAAGGAGAGTAGAGGGCGAACGAACTGCCCACGCAGCGGTGCCTCACCTCCATGCACGCAACCAGACGAAGGGACACCATGACCATGACAAGCAGGGCAGCGCTGCCTCCGCAGTCGCCGCCGGTCAGTTTTCAGCTGCTGGACCTGTTGATGGGAAGCTGGCGCGCCGGTGTCGTCAGCACGTTCGCGGAGCTCGGCGTGGCCGACGCGCTCAGCGCCGGTGACCTTTCGCCCGCGCAGCTCGCGGTCCGGCTCGGGCTGGAGCGCGATATCGCCGGCCGGTTCTTCCGGGCGGGCACCGCGGTCGGCCTGATGCAGCAGACCGGGGACAACACCTTGGCGCTGACCGAACTCGGCCGCGCGCTCGCCACCGACGACGACGACTCGATGCGCAACTTCGCGCGGTGGGCCGGTTCCACAGCCGAGCGGGCGACGTGGGCGCACCTGCCGACCGCTGTGCGGACCGGCCGTTCGCCGTTCGCCGCCATGCACGGTTCGGGTGTCTGGGAGTTCCTGGACTCCAACCCGGACACCGCGGCGGTGTTCAACTCGGCCATGACCGAGCTGTCCAAGCGGATCATCCGGCCGGTGGTCGAGGCGTTCGACTTCTCGCCGTTCGCCAGTGTCACCGACGTGGGCGGTGGCCGCGGTGCGCTGCTTTCCGCTGTGCTGCAGCAGTATCCCGGCATGACGGGTGTCCTGTTCGACCAGCCGGACGTGGTCTCGCGGGCGTACCCGGAGCTGTCCGAGGCGGGCGTGGCCGACCGGGTGACGGTCAAGGGCGGCTCGTTCTTCGACAGCGTGCCCGCGGGCAGCGACCTGTACCTGGTGTCCAATGTGCTCCATGACTGGGACGACACCCGTTCGCGGCTGATCTTCAAGAACATCGCGGCGGCGATGCACAGGGGCGCCCACCTCGCGGTCGTGGAGGCGGTGGCCGGCCTGGACGACCTGGCCGACCGGGCCATCTCGTTGATGGACATGGACATGCTCGTGCTGTGCGAGGGAAAGCAGCGCACCGTCGGCGAGTTCCGGTCGCTGATGGCGGAGGTCGGCATCGAGCTGGTCGGGGTCACCCGCGCCGGGCTGCAGTCGGTCGTCCAGGGAAAGAAAACGGCGTAGGAGGAGCCATGCCGATCATCAAGCCGGAGAACGGTTCGCTGACCGTCTTCAACCTGTTCAACACCACCGACGCGGAGAAGCAGGCGACCCTGCTGGACGCCATGCGGGGGATCATCGCCAACGCGAACTACCCGGGCTGGCGATCGTCCACACTGCACGCCGGGATCGAGAAACCCTGCGCCGCCAACTACATCCAGTGGCGTTCGATCAACGACCTGCAGGAGCGCTACGAGGGCGAGAACTTCGCGCACAACACGGTGCCCTACTTCACCGATCTGACCACTTCGGTGTACCTGCTGAAGACCGAGGTGGTGTCGGTCCAGACCAGGGACGGCGGCGACCGCACCGAGATCGGGCCGGACGGTGGCGACTTCACCGTGATCGTGCTGATGGGCTGCGACAAGACCGACCAGAGCGACCTCGTTTCGCTGCTGGCCAAGCCGGACGAGTGGATGCGCCAGGTGCCCGGGTACCGCTCGCACAGCATCCTCCGCGGTCTCGACGGCGACATGGTCGTCAACTACGCGCAGTGGGACGATGCCGCGTCCTACCAGGCGTTCCACACGATGCCCGAGGACCAGCGGCCCTCGCACGACCGGCAGATGCGCGAGCGTGGCAAGGCCATGCTGACCTCGCGCGAGTCGAACACCTACGACGTCGTCTTCTCCCGCGCCCAGGAGGGCTACCAGTCGTGACCCAGATCTTCGAACCGGTCACGATCGGCCGCAAGGATCCCCGGTACATCGAGCTTTCCCACTCGGACAACCACCGGTTCGCGGTCGAACCGAACGAGTTCGTCATTCCGTCCACCGCGGACGAGGTCGTGCACGCCCTGCGGAAAGCCGTCACCGACGGGCTTGGTGTCGCCTGCCGGTCGGGCGGCCACTGTGGACAGAACTTCGTCGGTGCGCCGCAGCGGGATCTCGTGCTCGACATGCACAACCTCAACACCGTCTCCCTCTCCGACGGCGGCGTGCGGGTCGGCGCTGGGGCGACGGTCGACCAGGTCCAGAAGGCGTTGTTCCGTCGGTGGAACGCGGCTTTGCCGCTGGGCGCCTGTTCCGCGGTCGGCATGGGCGGACTCGTCGCCGGTGGCGGCTATGGCCCGTTGTCCCGTCAGCTGGGGCTGGCGGTGGATCACCTGCGAGCCGTCGAGGTTGCCGTTGTTGATGACTCGCGCAATGTCCGTCTCGTCACCGCGACCGCCGACGACACCGGCGAACTCGGCGATCTGTTCTGGGCGCACACCGGCGGTGGTGGCGGCAACTTCGGTGTGGTCACCGCGTACGAGTTCCGCAGCCCGCAACACCTTGCCACGGAGGAGATCGGCCTGCCTCGGGCGGCAAGCCGGCTACACGTCAAGAAGGTCGTGTACCCGTGGGCGATGTTCGACGAGTCGTCCTTCGTCACTGTGATCCGTCGGTTCTTCGAGTGGCACGAACGCCACTCCGCGCCGGGAACGCCGGAGTCCTCGCTGTTCGCCACGTTCTTCGTCAAGCACAAGAGCGCTCAGGTGCTGGAGCTGATGGTCCAGCAGGACGCCGACGTGGATCCCGATGGCCGGATCCTCGAGCAGTTCGTCGCCGGGCTGACCGAAGGGCTGCCGGTCATGGGGATTGCGCGGGGCGGCGTGATGAGCTGGCTGACCGGGACCCGCTACATGAGCCAGGCCGACTGCGGCGACGTCATGGGCGCCCGGACGGCGTCCAAGTCCGCCTACCACCGCACGACGCCCACCGACGACCAGCTTTCCGTGCTGTACCGCCATTTGAACTCGGACTACCCGGGCTTCGCCTCGTATGTGATGCTCAACAGCTACGGCGGCGAGATCAACCGGCGCGCCTCGTCGGAAACCGCCAGCCCGCAACGGGACTCGATCGCGAAGTCCTCCTGGTTCTGCGGCTGGCTGGAGTCCGAACTGGACGGTCTGCACCTCGGCTGGCTCCGCGGTCTGTACGAGGAGTTCTTCGCCGGGACCGGGGGAGTGCCGGTCACCGGTGGCGCCACCGACGGCTGCTACATCAACTACCCGGACCTCGATCTCACCGATCCCGCGCACAACCGGTCGGACCAGCCCTGGCAGCACCTGTACTACAAGGACAACTACGCGCGGCTGCAGACGGCGAAACGGACCTGGGATCCGCTGAACACCTTCCACCACAGCATGTCCATCGCACCCTGAGAGGAACCGATGACCACCGGCAGCACCGAGAAGATCCCGTTCGAGAAGCTGTACCAGGACGGGGAGAAGATGGGTCCCCTGATGCCGTGGAATATCGGGGGCCCGCAGCCGGCCATCCGCGCGATCTGTGACGACGGCGGGTTCCGTGGGCATGTCCTCGACCTCGGCTGCGGCCTCGGCGACAACGCGCTTTACCTGGCCGCCAAGGGGCTTGAAGTGTCCGCGGTGGACATCTCCGAGGTCGCCGTCGAGACCGGGCGCAAGAAGGCGGACCTTCACGGCGTCAAGGTCGACTTCCGGGTCGCGGACGCGTTCTCGCTGGCGACCGCGGGCACGAAGTACGACGTCGTCCTGGACAGCGCGTTCTTCCACACCCTCCCGGTCGAGGAGGCGCCGCGCTACACCGAGCTGCTCAGGTCTATTTGCGACAGTGGCGCCGAGTTGCACCTGTTCACGTTCGCCAAGGAGCTCACCCCCGACTACCCCGGACCGCGCCGCTACTCGGAACCCGAGCTGCGCGCGATCTTCAGCCCGGAATGGGACATCAGGACGATCGAGGCCACCCGGTACCACAGCTCGCTGCCGCCCGAGGCGGTCGCCAAGATGGTCGACCCGCGCACCTTCGAGGTGGACGCCCCCAGCGTCAACCTCGACGAGCAGATGGTGGACGAGGCCGGGAACGTCGTGTCCAAGATCTGGCACCTGCACGCCGTCCTGCGATCGGAGCCGCAGTCATGAAGTTCACCGCCGTCATCGTCGTCAACTACATGACGCCCTGGTACGCCTTGTCGCTCGACGAGCGCATCGCCGTCGAGCACGAACATGTCTTCCCGGCCATCGGCGCGTTCGTCAAGCAGGGCGGGCAAGTGAGCCCGGTGCGGGCGATCAGGTACGGCCGCGAACCGGAGAGCTTCTTCGTCCTGGAGTTCGAGGACATGGAGAACTACCTCGACCTGGTGCGGGCGTTGCGGTCCAGCCACCTGATCACCGCCGGTCTCGCGGCCATCGACTTCGAGGCCGTGGGGCTCAAGGAGGCCTACTTCGCCGAGCGCGACAAGGACCGGCTGCAAGGCGCCGCGTCATGAAGGCCCTGTTCTACGCCGCCGGGACGAGCCCGGCCAGCGCGTTCGCCATCGGCCCGCTCGCCTCGGCCTTACGTGCCGCCGGGCACGAGATCCTGGTCGCATCCTTCGAGGAACTGTCCGCCGCCGTCACGAGTGTCGGCCTGCCGTCGATCCCGGTCGCGTTAGGGCATACGACCGAGAGCATCAAGGCGGCCACCGGAACCCGGCCCGCGATCGAGTATCCGGTCCGGCCGGAGCTGGAGATGCCTTACCTGGGGCACTGGTTCGGCCGTCAGGGCAGCTACGTGTTCGACGATCTGGTCGAGATCAGCAAGCTCTGGGGCGCTGACGTGCTGATCGGCGGCAGCCAGGCGCACGGCGTCGAGGCCGCGGCGAAGTACCTCGGCATTCCCTTCGTCCGCCAGTCCTGGGACCTGTTCGACATCCACGGCTACGAGGACTACCTGCACGAGGAACTGGCCGAGCAGCTGGCCAGGATCAGTGCCACCGAGCTGCCCGGACCGGCGCTGCAGATCGACATCTGCCCGCCCGGGCTGAACAGCAAGGCCGGCACGTTCATGCGCTGGACGCCGCACAACAAGCAGCGCCCGATCGAACCGTGGATGTTGCGGGCGCCCGACATCGGCCGGGTCTGCCTGACCCTGGGCAGCTTCCGGTTCGCCTTCCCGGGCGCGATGGACCGGGTGACGTCCATTGTGGAGCGTCTGCTCGACGTCGGTGTCGAGGTGGTCGTCGCGATCGGTGACGACCAGGGCAAGCAGCTGCGGGAGCGCTTCCCGCAGGTGCGGGCCGGCTGGATCCCCCTGGAGGTCATCCTGCCGACCTGTGAGCTGATCATCCACCCGGCGGGCGGCCTGACCGCGGTCAACGCCATCAACACCGCCACCCCGCAGCTGATCCTTAACCCGTTCGAGGCGTTCGTCCCGACCCTGCGGCGGCTCACCGACTACGGCTGCGCGCGGACGCTGTACCGCGAGGAGGGCACGCCGGAGGCGATCGCCCAGGTGGTCAAGGAGATGCTCGGCGACTCCTCGTACGCCACCAAGGCACGCGAGCTGGCCGGCCAGGCCGCCACCGCGCCGACCGCCGTGGACATGGTTGCGCTGATCGAAGACCTAGTCGCGCGAAAGGTGAACTAGTGGCGACGATGACCATCCCCGAGAGCGACCTGGACCCGTACACCGACTCGTCGATCACCGACCCGTACCCGCTGTACCGGTCGTTGCGCGAGGCGGCGCCGGTTGTGTACCTGACCTCGCACCAGGTGCACTGCGCGGCCCGCTACGAGGAGGTGTACTCGGCCCTGCACCGCCACGGCACGTTCGTCTCCGGTGAGGGCGTGGGCCTGACGGACACCCTGAACAGGGCCCAGAAGGGCAGCAGCTTCACCAGCGACCCGCCGGACCACGCGTACGTCCGCGGCCTGGTCGCCCGGCACCTCAAGCCGCGCGCGATGGCCGACATCACCGGTTACGTCACCTCCTGGGCGGACCGGCTGGTGAAGGAGCTGGTGGCGAAGCAGTCCTTCGACGCCGTCCAGGACTTCGCGGTGGCGTTCCCGCTCGGCGTGGTGCCCGACCTGCTCGGCTGGCCCGAGGACGAGGGCAAGGAGCGGCTGCTGCACTGGGCCAGCGCCGGGTTCAACGCGTTCGGTCCGATGAACGACCGCACCCGGTCCGGGCTGCCGCTGCTCGGCGAGATGCACGAGTTCCTGCACCGCATGTCGCAGCCGGGCAACCTGCGTGCGGGCAGCTGGGGCGCCGAGCTGGTGGCGGACGCCCGCGAGGGCAAGATCGAGGACAAGCTGCTGCCCGGCCTGCTCGGCGACTTCCTCGCGCCCTCGATGGACACCTCGGTGAGCGCGTTGTCCAGCATGTTGTGGCTGCTGGGTACGCACAAGGAGCAGTGGCAGCGGCTGCGCGAGAACCCGTCGCTGATCCCGTCGGCGTTCAACGAGATCATCCGGATCGAGTCGCCGCTGCGCGGGTTCACCCGGTACGTCGCCGAGGACACCGAGCTGGGCGGCGCGCCGCTGCCGAAGGGCTCGCGGGTGCTGCTGCTGTTCGGTTCGGCGAACAGGGACGAGCGGTTCTGGGACGACCCGGAGACGTTCACGATCGACCGGCCGGGGGTGGCGCAGCACGTCGGCTTCGGGCACGGCATCCACGCGTGCGTCGGGCAGGCGTTGTCGCGGCTGGAGGGCCAAAGCCTGCTGGAGTCGCTGATCCGGCACGTCGACCGGATCGAGGTCGGCGAGCCCACCTGGCGGCTGCACAACACCATCCGCGGCATCGAGCGGCTGGACGTGACCCTGCATGGCTGACGTGGTGGTCCGGATCGACGCCCGTCGATGCGAGCTGCACCAGCAGTGCGAAGGACTGTCCACCCGGATCTTCCAGTCGCGCGACCGCCAGGTCGTCGTTGGTGAACCGGACACCGAGGACATCCAGCGGCGGGTCAGGTCCTGCCCGATGGGCGCACTTTCCCTGGTCGTGCCGGTGGTTTAGAAGGTCCTTTGCGGACCGGTTCCCTTCCCGGCGCTGCTCTGTGTTTGTTGCGTGTGGCGCGTGGTGTGAAGATCACCAACGGGGTAGTCGTCGGGGAGGGGGTCGGATGGGGGCTGGCGCTTGGCCATTCGTGGGCAGGCGCACGGAGCTGGCGCGAGTCGATGAGGTGCTCGCGGCCGCAGCTGGGGGCGTGCGGCAGGTTCTTGAGGTGGCAGGGGATCCGGGGATGGGCAAGACCCGGCTGCTCGCGGAGGTGCGGGCGCGGGCCGGGCGGGTGCATGTGGAAGTGGTCGACGACCTGCATCTGGGTGGCGTGTGTCCGGACGTCTACCAGGTGCTGGCCGTGGGTTATCGGCCAAGACAGCTGGATTCGTTGGTGCTGAACGGGCTGCGTGGTGAACGCACCCGGCTCGACCTCGCGCCGTTGACCGCTGCGGATGTGCGGAAGCTGGGGCGGGCGGATCTGTTCGAGGCCAGCGGCGGCAATCCCGGGTATCTGCGGATGCTGGCCGAGGCGGGCCCCGGCGCTGAGGTGACGCGCGGGCCGTTGTTCGCCGAGGTGGCCGCGCTTTCACCTGATGCTTTGCTTGTCGCGCAGGCCGCGTCGGTCGCGGGTGAGCGCTTCGACGCTCCGCTCGTTTCCGCTGTTGCCGGTGGCGACTGCGCTGAGCTGGCGGAATTGGTTGCGTGTGACCTGGTTCGCGCGGATGGGAGTTCGCTGCGGTTCCGGCATCCGGTTGTGCGCTGGACCGTTTATCGCACAGCGGGTGTGGGCTGGCGGCTGGCGGCTCATGCGCGGGCTTTGGCGGTATTGTCCGAACGTGGTGCTTCGCCGTGCGAACTGGCGTGGCATGTGGAGCACACCGCCGAACCTGGTGACGAGGACGCGGTCGCGCTGCTGGCGAAGGCCGCGCGCACCGAGGAACCGGTCCGCGCGGCGCGGTGGTACGAAGCCGCGATCCGGTTGGTGGCCAACGACAAAACCCGTCAGGACCTGATGACCGGTCTGGGCACGGCACTCGTACGGTCCGGACAGTTCGCCCGGTGCCGGGACCTGCTGCACGAGGCGCCCGAGCCGTCGGGCGTGGTCCGGCTCGGCGCGATCGCCGAACGGGCCCTGGGCCGGCATGACGAGGCGCGGGCCCTGCTGGAAGCCGAGCTTCGCCGCGATCCCGACGCGATCGGGGCGGCGGCCGATCTCGCTGTCCTGTACGTCCACAACAGACAGTGGGACCAGGCCGGGCGGCTGGCTTATCGGGTGCTGGAGGTGACGACGAACCCCGGCGACCGGTGCCGGGCCCACAGCGCCCTCGCGATGCGCGAACTCAACGCGGGTCGCGTCGAACAGGCCAGGAACCACCTCGGCTTCGCGGGCTGGATCGACGAGCCGCACGTCGCCGAACAGGTCGCGCGCTCCGCCTTCGCCCTCGAAGAGGACGAGAACGCCCTGTGCACGGCGCTGCGCGGCCTCGGCATCGGACGCAACCCCGAGCTGCACGCCATAGCGGCTTCGGCGTTGATCCGGTTGGGCCGCTTGGAGGAAGCCGCGGCGCACGCACACGAGAATCATGCGCTGCTCGCTGAGATCGCGATCTGGCACCGTGATCTCAAGGCAGCGCAACGACATGCGGACCTGGCCGACTCAGCGCTGGGGAAAGCCGTGTCAGGATGGGTGTTGCTCGCCGGTGGTGACGCGGATGGCATGTCCCGGGCCATGAACGGCCTCGTCGACCACGAACTCACCCGGGAACCGCGCTGGTGTGCCCTTGCTGTTGGGGCCGAGGTGGCGCTGGGGCGGCTCGACCGGGCCCAGTGGTGGGCCGACCGCGCCGAGGTGTTCGACTTGCCCGGCGCCACAGCGTATGCCGACCTGGCGGGCGCCCGGATCGCGCTGGCCAAGGGCGATTCCGAGGAAGGCGTGCTGCTCGCCAAGCGTGCCGTCGAAGGGTTCGCGGTCGCCGGGTGGCCGCTGGCCGAGGAACAGGCCCGGGGTCTGCTCGACGCCGTCAAACCCGATACCCGCCTCAGCAAACGGGAACGTGAGGTCGCCGAGCTGGTCGGCCTCGGCCGTTCGAACCGTGAGATCGCGGAGTTGCTCGTGCTCAGCCCTCGCACAGTGGAGATCCATGTCGCCAAAGTCCTTCGCAAGCTCGGGGTCCGTGGCCGCGCCGCCGTCGCCGCCCAGCTCACCGGCGGTCGGCCGGGGTGAGCAGCTGCGGCGGCTGCGGGCGCTGCTGGCCGAAGCCCAGCGCGGTCACCCGCGGGTGGTGCTGGTCACTGGGGAACCTGGTATTGGCAAGACCCGGCTGCTCGAGGACCTGGCGGACTACGCCGCAACCCTCGGCTGCACAACGATGGCCGGCCGGGCGGCCGAGTTCGAGGAGGTTCCGTTCGGTGTCTTCGCTGACGCACTGGCCCCGGCCTGGCGGCCACCAACGTCCGATGTGGACAGTGACAGCCACCGGCTCTACCGTGAGGTCACCAGCCTGCTCGGCGACCTCACGCCGGAGCGGGGTCTGTTGGTGGTATTGGACGACCTGCACTGGGCCGACGACGGTTCGATCGGCCTGATCGACTACCTGCTGCGGCACCCGCCGCCGGCGCCGATTCTGTTCGCGCTGGCGCTCAGGGAACGACAGGCGCCGATCAGTCTGCTGGGGACGCTCGCCCGGGTGCCGGTCGTCATCGACCTGCCACCGCTGTCCCCGGCCGAGATGGACGAGCTGATCCCGGCGGGCACAAGCGCGCCTCGCCGGGCGGAACTCCACCACGGCAGCGGTGGAAACCCGTTCTACTTGGGCATTTTGCTGCGAGACGCGTCGAACACCGACGGTTCGACGGCCCTGCGGGGTGAACTGGCAGCATTGTCCACTTCGGAGCAAGGGCTCGCGCGCGCGGCCGCGATCGCCGGTGACACGTTCGACCCCGAGCTGCTTTCGGCGGTTGCGAGAGTTCCGGTCCCCACGGTGTTGAGTGGCTTGGACGAGCTGGCGCGGTGTGATCTGGTGCGACCGGATGGGGCTCGCCGGTTCCGGTTCCGGCATCCCCTGCTGCGCAACGCGGTCTACCACACGGTCGATGCCGCAGCCCGGCGCGAAGGACACGCCAGGGCCGCCGGTCACCTGCGCGAACGAGGTGCGGACGCGACCGCTCGGGCCCACCACGTCGAACGAGCCGCCCGGCCCGGCGATGAGGACGCGGTCACCATCCTGGTCGAAGCCGCCGAGCACGTCCTGGCCACGGTTCCGGCCCTGGCCGGACACTGGTTCGAGGTCGCGGCCGACCTGGTGCCCGCCGGGCCGAAGCGGGCCGGGCTCATCCTGCGGCAGGCCGCCGCGATCGGCGCGACCGGCGACTTCGCCCGCAGCCGCGACCTCGCGAAGTCAGTCCTCAACGACCTCGTCGCCGACCACAACCTGTACGCGGGCGCGGTCACGTTGTGCGCCACCATGGAACGCTCGCTGGGCAACCTGGACGCCGCGGCCGCGTTGCTGCACAAGGCATTGAGCCAGGTGGACGAGGACTGCCTGGGCGCGGGATTGCTGAAGGCGGCTCTTGCCGAGGCGTACGCCCGGGCGGGGAGGTTGCTGGAGTCGCTGGACTGGATCGTGCAGGCGCGGCAAAGCGCGGAAGGGCGGGCAGATCTGGCCATCGTCGGCGCCGGTGCGGCCGCCTTGATGGCGTTGGGCCATGCCTACGCGGGCGATTTCTCGGTCGCACAAGCCCAGCTCGACTACGCGGTTCCGTTGCTGGACGGCATCACCGACCGGGATCTGGCCGCGCACCTGCCCGTCGTGGGCCTGGCGTGGGCAGAGGTCGCGGTGCACCGGTTCGAGGACGGACGGCGCCACTTCGCCCGAGGCGTCACGATCGCCCGCCGGACCGGGCAGCACATCACGTTGGCATCATTGCTGACTGGGCTGGCCGGCGCGGAGATCTGGCTCGGCAGGCTGGCTGAGGCGGGCGACCACGCGGCCGACGCGACCGAGTTCGCACGGGCACTGAACGATCTGGAGACGATTCCGCTGGCGTTGGGCTGTCAAGCGGAAGCGGCCTACATGCGTGGGGACCTGGCCGCTGCCAAGGCGTATGCCCTGGAGGCGATCCAGAAGCGCCCGGACACGGTGTTCCTGTGGTCCGGGTTCGCCGAAGCCGTGCTGGCCAAGGTGATGCTGGCTGAAGGCGACCCAGCTGGCTGCGTCGAGCAGTTGCTGGCGGCCGGGGGAGGCCCAGAGCTGTCCACCTACGCGCCGGGGATGCGGGCGCCCTGGTACGACGTGCTCGTCCAGGCCGAACTCGCGCGCGGCAACATCGAAGCGGCCACCGGATGGGCAGACCGAAGCCAGGCAATGGAAGCGGTGTTCGGCGCCAAATACACCCACGCGATCTCCCAGGCGCGCTTGCAAGTCGCCATGGGCGACTACGGGAGCGCCATCGACTTCGCCACGTTCGCTCTGGAGTACGTGGTCGCCATCGGAGCCGGTGTCGTGGAAGCGGATCACCGCCGGGTGCTTGCCGCTGCCCTGGCAGGCGCGGGAAGGATCGACGACGCCGAAGAGGAGCTTCGGCGCGCCAAGGCATTGCTGGCCGAACGCGGCGCGATCCGGATGCACGCCGAGGTCGTGGCCGATCAGCGCAAGGTGGCGGCGGCGCGGCCACGGTCCAACGGTTGCGGGCTGACCAACCGGGAACGTGAGATCGCCGGCCTGGTCGCGGCCGGACGGACCAACCAGCAGATCGCCACCCAGCTCGCGATCAGCCCCCGCACCGTGGAGAACCACCTGACCAGGATCTTCGCCAAGTTCGGGGTGACCTCGCGGGCCGCGGTGGCCGGCCGGCTGGCCCAAGATACGTAATCTCCCCCATGTTAAGCGGCGGGGTCCCGCGAGATCGTCTCTCTCGTCACCATGACAGAAGTTGTTCCGAGAGAGGGGAACCACTCCATGCGGATGAGAATGGCCGGGCTGCTCGCGGGTCTCGTCGCCGCCCTCGGTGTGCTGACCGTCGGAGCCGGCTCGGCGTCCGCCGCGTCCAGCTCCACCGTGCCGGTGGACATCACGTTCTACCAGAACGGCCACTACCCGGCGTACGCCGACATCTGGGCCTACGACGTGAACAACAACCTGATCGGCCACGTCTGGTCGGGCACCCAGTGGGAGGGCAGCCAGACGATCCTGACCGTGCCGGCCGGCACCTCGACGGTCTCCGCGCTGATCAGGATGGACCCGCTGGGCAACACCATCCACCAGCAGACCATCCACGACTGGTGGAACTTCTCGTGCAGCAAGTCCAACGAGCGGCCGACCTACTACGTGGGCGGCTTCCCGTGGAGCCCCGACCACTACGACCTGCACTGCAAGAAGTACTAGTGCGGGTGACGGGCCTGAGCATCCCCCCAGCTCAGGCCCGTTTTTCCTGGCCAGGAAAGGAGCATCGATGCGGATCCGGGTCGCCGGGCTCGTCGCCGCGCTGGTGGCCAGCGCGTTCGCCGCGGCCCCGCAGGCGACGGCCGAGCAGTTCCCGCGGTACAACGAGGTCTACGGCGTCGCGACGCACAACTCGTACTGGGTCAACCGGTCCGACAAGGCCGACTTCTTCGCCAGCGGCACCCAGGAGCTGCTGTCCGACCAGCTGCTGCACGAGCACATCCGCGGCCTGGAGCTGGACATCCACTCCGAGGGCGCGCCGGCCGGGCGCTGGAAGGTCTACCACACCTCGGATTCCGAGGACTTCACCTGCCGGTACCTCGACGACTGCCTGCAGCTGCTGCGCAACTTCCAGTACGCGGTGCCGCGGCACGAGGCCGTCAACATCATGATCGAGCTCAAGAACGTCGTGCCCCACACGGGTGCGACCTTCCCGGGTATCCCGGTCAACGCGCAGTTCAACGACACCCACACGATCGACCAGCTCGACGACACCCTCCGCCAGACGCTGGGCTCGTCGCTGTACACCCCGGCCGACTTCCTGTCCCGGTGCACCCCGGACAGCACAATGGTGTCCTGCATGGACTCCAAGGGCTGGCCGACCGTGGACCAGCTGCGCGGCAAGTTCATCGTCAACGTGATCGGCAACTGGAGCACCGGCGGGGCCGACTGGGTCCGGTACGCCACCACCGATCCGGCGCACCGGGCGGCTTTCCCGATGCAGTCGGTGTTCGAGGTCGACCCCACCTGCACGGCGAGCTGGCTCACGCCGTCACGTTCGGATGTCGCCGCGAACGGGACCCGGGTCTTCGGCCTGGACTCCGCCGGGCGTCCGACGGATCAGTTCTGCGTTCGTGACATCAGCGACTTCGACCCGTCGCCGCCGATCGACGCCGCCGCCCGGCAGGCGGCATTCCAGGCGTCGGTGTTCTGGCAGCTGGAGGACATCGGCCCGAACGGCTCCGCCAGGGCCGCGACCTTCCTGCAGCACAACGGGGTTGTCCGTGGCACCGACAGCTACGACTATCGCCCGGGCTGCGATGCCTACTCGTGGCAATGTCAGGACGGCCGGATCGATGCCGGGTACCAGTTCGTCCAGACCGACTACCCATGGCATTTCCTCGGGAACGCCGATGCGTCGCAACGGCTCCAGCGCCGCGATGGTGTGGCGGTCCGTGAGCCGGGTTCGAAGCTGTACGTCCACACTGGACCTTCACCGGCGTACTGGCCTTACGTGTACGACAACGCGCCTGCGACGTCCAAGCGGTGGCTGGAGACGACCGTGTCCACGACGCGGAATGGCGACACGTGGGGCAAGGAGACCAACTGGGGCGTGTTCGTCAAGGACGTGCTCAAGACCTGCCCGGCACCGGGTGTGGACAACCAGAGCAGCTGCACGAACTACGCCCGCCGCGCTCAGGACGGCGGCGACGGCAGCCTGCGGGCCGCGTCGGCGGACGGGTCGAGCTGGATCCAAATTGGACGGCAGAAGACCACCCAGCCGGGACCCAGTTTCTACCAGGAGAGCGTGGGTCTCTACATCAGGGCCGCCAGTCACGGCAAGATCATCCTCGACACCAAGCTGCTCGCTCCCCGCTACGGCCCGTGCCGTAGTGACCAGGATCCCAACTCCGACGGCGTTTCCTGGGTGTGCATCGGCAGCATGATCGCGATGTCGATTGACAACCGCGGCAACGGATCCACCGTGCGGGTGTACTCCGCGGGCCGGCTCACCACGACCGGAACCCCTGACTGGCACGAGATCGCGAACCAGGAGCTCGACACCCCGTTGACCACACAGGGTCTGAGCGCACTGGGCGATGTCCTCTACGCCGGGCTGCGGCGTGGAACCAACCTGTGGCCGGACGGGTCGATGCGCGAGATCACGGTGGCCGACCTGCCGGGTCGCGGAATCCCCGCTGGCGCAACGGTCACGGATCTGTCCGCGCCGTGACGATGGCCGAGCGGAGCCGCTCGATGGCGTGACTGCGGGCGCCGGTCATCGCGGGGTCGGTGACCTGCGCGGAGGTCACGGTGACCGGCCGTGGGGTCCGGGCCATGGCGGCGTCGATGTCCGGCGCCAGGCCCGGGCCCCATTCGCCACCGATCACGGCGATCTCTGGGTCCACGATAGACACTGCGGCCGTCAAAGCGCCCGCCACCGCACGGACAATGACGTTCTGGATGTCTGGGCCGGTGGCTCGCAGCGCGTCGACGTCGATCGCCGCGGTGCCCGGCCGGTGCAGGCCGAGAACCGCGAACACCTCGGTGAGCGGCATGGCGGTGCCGTCCGGTCCGGTGGTGAACACGTGGGCGATCTCGCCCGCCACGCCCCGATAGCCGCGCCGCACCTCACCGTCGCTGACCACCGCGAACCCCAATCCCTCGCCCAGATGCAAGTAGACGAAGTCGCGAATGCCTTGCGCGCAGCCCGATTCGTGTTCGGTGCGCGCGGACCAGTTGACGTCGTTGTCCACCAACACCTGGCCGTCGACGAAGGGCCGCAGCAGCGCCACCGGGTCGAGCGTGCCGACCAGGAATGGTGCGTCCGGCAGGTGCACGAGACCGCCGGTCCGGCGATCGACCGGATCCGCCGCGCTGACGACCGCGGTCCGCACGTTCCCGGCGGCGAGGTCGCGGCCCACCCGCACAACCGCCTCGGCGACACCGCTTTCCACCGCGGGACGGCCCACCGGCGCGGAGGCCGAGGCGACCACCGAGCCGAACGCGTCGACGAGTTCGCCGCGGACCCCGGTCGGGGCGATGGCAACGACCATCGCCACGCCGATGTCGTCCGCGAGCGTGTAGTAGGAACCCACCCCGCCGCGGCCGGTCGTGCGCTCGCCGGTGTCCACCAGCAGGCCCGCCTCGACCAGCCGCCGCACGCTCTCCGAGATCGTCGGCTTGGAGATGCCGGTCTCCGCGGCGACCTGGGCGCGGGTGGCCCGCCCGGACCGCATCAGCGCCCGCAGCACGTGCTCGTCGGTGATCGACCGGAGCAGGTCCAGGCTGGGTTTGAAGGACACGGGGGCATTCTAGTTAGGAGTCTTGCCTGGATCCGGCCGACTCGCTATCGTCGAACCAGTTAGGAGACCTTACTGAAGGAGTCCGGATGCCTGTCTGGCAGACCACGCCCACCGACCTGCCTGCGGCGATCCGCGAGGTCAAGGCCGCGTTGCGGGACCGGATCGAGTCGTCCGGCCGGAGCGTC
Organism: Actinocrispum sp. NPDC049592; assembly: GCF_040675465.1. Classification (NCBI taxonomy): domain Bacteria; kingdom Bacillati; phylum Actinomycetota; class Actinomycetes; order Pseudonocardiales; family Pseudonocardiaceae; genus Actinocrispum; species Actinocrispum sp. NPDC049592. The sequence continues at coordinate 75,728 of NZ_JBFAPA010000014.1, forward strand.
GACGAGGTGTTCGCGGTCGTCTCGCGGCGGATCGCCGACCGGGTCGCCGAGATCGACGCGGACCCGGAGGTCTGGCCGGTGATCGAGTACGCCGACATCGAGAACGGCACGGTCACCCCGGCTCAGCTGGCCAAGCTCAAGCGGCGCGGCTGCCTGGTGGTCCGCGGCCACTTCCCCCGCGAACAGGCGCTGGCCTGGGACGCCGGGATCATGGACTACGTCGAGCGCAACCACTTCTTCGAGACCTACCGCGGTCCCGGCGACGACTTCTTCGGCACCGTCGACTCCAAGCCGGAGATCTACCCGATCTACTGGTCGCGGGCGCAGATGCAGGCGCGGCAGAGCGACCGGATGGCCCGCGTCCAGTCGTTCCTGAACTCCTTGTGGCGCAACGAGTCCGACGGCGTCCAGTGGTTCGACCCGGACCGCGGCGCGCTGTATCCCGACCGCATCCGCCGCCGTCCGCCCGGCACGAACTCCGGCGGCCTGGGCACCCACCTCGATCCCGGCACGCTCGACCTGTGGATGACCCGCGAGTACCAGACCGCGTTCCGCCACCTGTTCGACGGCAACGTCGAGGCCTACGACCCCTGGGACGCCGCCCACCGCACCACCGGCCCGCAGTACCCGGGATCGACGATGTGTTCGGCGTTCCGCACCTTCCAGGGCTGGACCGCACTGTCCGATATGGACCGTGACCAGGGCGTCCTGCACACCGTTCCGATCCCCGAAGCCATGGCGTTGCTGATGTTGCGCCCACTGCTCACCGACGTCCCCGACGACGACATGTGCGGCGTCACCGTCAACCAGGTCTTCCCGGCCACCGAGAAGTGGCACCCCGAGCTCCTCCGAGCCCTCACAGGCATTCCCGACATCCACGCGGGCGACTCCGTCTGGTGGCACTGCGACATGATCCACAGCGTCGCCCCCGTCACCGACCAACAAGGCTGGGGCAACGTCATGTACATCCCCGCCGCCCCTTGGTGTCCACGCAACGAACGCTATGCCCACCAGGTCCGCGACGCGTTCCGCACCGGCTCGAGCCCCTCCGACTTCCCGCCGGAGCATTACGAACGCGACTGGGCCGGCCGTTTTCCCGAGTCCGACCTCAACGACACCGGCCGCCGCGGCATGGGGATCTAGGTCGGCGGCGGCTCGATGTCGCACTCGACCCACCGGCCGTCCTGTGCGGCAGCGCAGGCCAATGTGTCGGGGTGGTCCTCGCCGCGGGTGGCCCGGGATCGCTCGAGCACGGACGCGGCCATGGCCAGCGCTTTGGCCTCTTCACCCAGTCTGGCTAGATCCACAGCCAGATTGTGGTCCGCGCACAACGTGTACGGGTGATCCGCGCCGAGAATCCCGGTCAGGGCGGCGGATGCGTCCTCGTCGCGGCGACGCGCACCGGCCACGTCACCGAACGCACGCAACACGGACGCGGAGTTGACCAGCACGGCCAACGTCATCGGGTGGTCCTCGCCGAAGATCCGCGTGCACCTGTCCAGCAGCTTGGGCATCTCCACGGTCGCCGCACCGAGATCACCCGACGCGAGCCAGGTGTTGATCAGTGAGATCCCGGCGGCCAGCGTGTACTCGTGGTGCTCGCCGAACCAGATCGACAGGTCGTCGCGGTTCTGCTGGGCGCGCGGGAGTGCTTCGCCGATCCGCCCCAGCTTGCGCAAGGCCATCACTTCGGTCCGCACGGCCAGCAGCACGCCGTGATGATGCGCACCGACGACCGTCTGATAGACCGGCAGAACCGCGCGGACCTCGCTCAATGTCTCGGCGTAGCGCCCCAATCCGTACAGGTCGCGCGCGAGGTTGCAGCGGGCGAACAGGGTTCGCGGGTCCGACGGGCCGCGGGCGTCCGTCCACTGCCGGACGATCTCGCTGTCGATCGCCCGAGCCTCGGCGAACCGGCCGAGCAGCCGGAGGGACACCGCGATGTTGTTGCGGATCGTGCGGATCTTGTCCTGGTCGTTGATGTCGTTGCGTTGCTGGCGGTGCAGGCTGGCCTCGTCGACGGTCAGCGCGTTGTCGTACCGGCCGAAGATGCGCAGATCGGCACCGCGGTTCTTGTCCAGATCCGCCGTGTAGTCCAGTTCCGGCCCGAACTCGGGGTGGTTGCCCAGGTGCTCCAACGCCTCCAGGGTGACCTGCCGGGCGGCCGAGTACCGGCCTTGCATGCGCATCGCGTTGCCCAGATGGTGCCGCGCCAACACGTACACGTGGTGGTCCGCCTCGGATGCGTTGGTGCCGTTGACCGAGCTGATCAGCTGGCGGCCGAGGTCCGCGCTCTGCTGGTAGTGGCCGATCCGGTAGAGGTAGCGGACCTGGTCGAGCACGACCCGGCGGGCCTCGAAGTCCTCGGCGTTGGCCAGGTCGGCGGCGATGATGTGCGGCCCCACTTCCGCGTAGTGGCCCCAGAACCGGGAGTCGTCGGGCTCGCCCGGGTTGGCAGCGGCCAGGATCGCCTGCACGTTCGCGCGCCCGCGGGCCAGCCTGGTCTCGCCGAGCCAGTCCTGCAGAACTCGCTGGAAGACGGCGTGCACGCCGATCCGCTCCGGTTCGCCCTCGATCAACACCACCAGCCCGTGCCGGCGCAGATCGCGCACGGCCTGGTTGAGCGTGGGCGCATGCCGCAGGGCTTCGCGCAGCGTGGCCGTGACCGCGCCCTGCCTGCCACTGCGCAACAACGTGAGCGACAGCGGCTCGGCGCCCAGCCAGGCGAACAACTCCAGCAACTGCGCGGCGGCCGGAGCGGACTCGGCCAGCCGGGTGAACGCGACATGGAGGAACCCGGGCACGGTCGCCGGATAGCCGGCCGCCTTGGTCCGGTCGTCGTCCAGGATCGCGTGCAGCTGCTTGTCGAGGTCGTCGAGGTAGCTGGCGACCGGGACGCCGGTCGCCAGGTGCCAGGCGACCTGTTCCACCGCAAGGGGAAGGTCACCGAGCCGGGCGGCCACGCGCTCCGCGTCCGACCTGGTCACGTCGGCCCGGTCGGCCAGCAGCCGGACGCTTTCGGCCCGGTCGAACACCCCGACCTCAAGCACCGAGCCATGATCGGCCCAGTCCGGGTCGCGCGAGGTGAGCAGGACCCGGCCGGACCCGAGGTCCCGCAACGAGGGCATCGAGCCGGGGGACCCGGCGTCGTCGAACACCAGCAGCCAGCGCAGCGAACTGCGGGCCAGCGCGGCCACCACCTGCCGGGGCGGGTGCTGGGCGTCCTCGCTGCGCGGCAGACCCAGCCGGTTGCCCAGCAGCGCAAGGGAAGTACGCAGCTGCGACGGGTTCTCCGCGGGCACCCACCAGACCAGGTCGTACTGGTCGCGATAGCGGTGCAGGTACTCGATGGCCAACTGGGTCTTGCCCACCCCGCCGATCCCGGTGACCGTCACGACCGGCGCGCCGGTGCGCAGCACCTCATGAATGGTCCGGACCAGGTGTTCGCGGCCGACGAACCAGACGTTGCGCGGCGGCAGCTCACCGGACAGGTCCATCGACGGCGACGGCAGGGAACGGGTTTCCTGCGGTTGCGTGGTCTCCGCCGTGCCGGGGGAGACCGCGGCCAGCCAGAGCTGGTGGAACCGCTCGACCTCCGCCTCCACGTCCGGGGCGTGCACGCTCTTGCCCGCCATGTACCGCACGACACACTCGAACTTCGACCAGCCGGGCACACTCTCCCCACGGAGCATCTGGCCGACGGTCTCGTGGCTCACCGTGTCGGGCATGCCGGGGCGGTGGCGCACAGCGATGCTGATCATCCGCATGCTCGGGATCCCGGCATCGCGGTAGAGGTCGTGCAGGGCGTGGACGAGGTCACGCACCGGGCCAGGCGCCAGGCCTTCCGGTCTCGGAACGCCAGGTGCCATGGTCACGTCCAAACGCGGGACATGTCAGATACCGTCAAATTATGTCAGGCGGTTGTGCGGCCGACAACGCCTGACAGCAACTTACGTCAAGAATCGTCCGGGGCTGTCGCGGTACGGCCGCCCGCGCCGGGCGGGAAGTGACAATTGTTGGCGTGGGCAGCGGGAGGACCTTACCGAAAAGCGGCGAACTGCGTTATGGACTCGTGGTCGCCGTTGACATCGAGGGTTTCAGCAAGATGGGAATCCTCGACCAGGCGAGCGCGCAGGCACAGCTCGGCGTGCTGATGGAGCAGGCGGCGGCCGGTGCCGGGCTGTCCCGGTCGGGCTGGTACGTCCAGCCCCGTGGCGACGGCGAACTCGCTGTACTGCCAACGGATACCGATGTGGCCTGGGTGGTGGCGCGCTACACCCAGCTGCTGGCAGACGGTCTGCGCGATCTGCGCTCGAACGCCTTGGCGCAGCCTCATTTCCGGCTGCGCGTCGCGATGCACCACGGTCCCCTCGCGGGCGGCGAGCTCGGCCCGGTCGGCGACGCCCCGATCGTGGCCTGCCGGTTGCTGGACTCCTCGCCGGTGAAGCAAGCACTGGCCGGTAACGATTCCACGGATCTCGTTCTGGTCATCTCCCGGCAGTTGTTCACCGACATCGTGCTCACCGGGTTCCACGGTCTGTCACCCGGCCGGTTCCGCGCCATTCGTGCCAAGATCAAGGGGAGGACATACTGGGGGTATGTCTGCCAAGGCTCACCCATTGGTGTGACGGACACACCTCATGGTGACCGAGACCGTGATGTTCTCATCGTGGCCGACTAGATTTGAACTGAACTCATCCGGTCAGGTGTACGTAACTTCCATGTACGCAACTGAAGATTACTAGTAGCTTCCTATCCGAAGCGCCGGGCCTCGCCTGAACGGGTAGGCGGCATGGTGGCATCGGTCCACGGGCGAGGTGTGTGGTGACGGGCGAGACCGGGCGGACGGAGCCGTCGGTGGTTCCGCGTCGAGGGCTGTCCATCGGTGACAAACGGCGCCTGATGGACGCGGTCAACTCCGTGCCCGCGCTGACCGACTCCTACCAGCGCCAGCAGGTTCTCCAGCAGCTGCACGAGGAGTACGGCGACGCGTTCGACCCGGCCGCGCTCGGCGCGCAGAACAACAACTGGGTCATCGTCGACCAGTGCATCCGGCTGGGTGCCATGCCGGAGCTGGTCAGCGTGCTCAAGTTCGTCGGCGCCGAGACGCCCCAGTGGCGGCGGCTGGAGACGCTGGTGGCGGAGCTGTTCCAGGGCGAGGTGGACGACCGGCTCGAAGAGCAGGTCTCCGGGCTTCTTGATCTTGTGCCCCGGGAGGCCGTCGAGATCGCCTTGCGGCATGATTCGTTCACGCCTTACCGCTCGCTGTCGCCGGCCGATCCCGGAACGGCGACAGACACCTACCAGTGGCTCCGCGCACAGCCGGACCCACTGGCCGTGATCCACTTCCTCGAGGTGGTCGGCCACCACCTCGAGCGGGACGCGGCCGTGGAACTGCACCGCCTGACAGATGACCTTGCCCAGCGGCTCGGGCTGACCGCGCAGGTGCGCCGGCTCTGTAAGTCGCTTCAGACGGCCTCGACGACCCCGCCTGGTCCGGCGGCCGAGGCGCAAGCAGAAGGTTCCGCCCATGCCGAAACCGAAGGGGGCGACGTGAGCGCGCCCGATGTCCGGAGCGACGAGTCCGCGCGCGCTCTACGAGTACGTCCCCGCGTGTGGGGCGGGGTCCCGCCGCGCAACAGCAACTTCACCGGTCGCGCCGACCTGCTCGGGCACATCCACGAATCGCTGCACCGGCATTCCCAGTCCACGCTGGTCCCGCAGCCGCTGCACGGCCTCGGCGGGATCGGCAAGAGCCAGCTGGCCGTCGAGTACGCCCACCGCAACCAGTACGACTACGAGCTGGTCTGGTGGATCCAGGGCGATGACGAGCAGTCGATCCGGCGCTCGCTGTCCTCGCTCGCGCGACGGCTCGGCACGGCGGAGAGCGAGGACGTCCAGGAGATCGTGGACGGCGTGCTGGACGCGCTGCGGCTGGGCGCACCGCACGAGAAGTGGCTGCTGATCTACGACAACGCCCCGGAACCGTCGGTGGTGCAACGGTATCTGCCCAGCGGCCCCGGGCATGTGCTGGTGACCTCGCGCAGCCGCAGCTGGTCGGGGATGCCCAACGCGATCGAGATCGACGTGTTCGCCCCCGAGGAGAGCGTCGAGCTGCTCGCCAAGCGCTGGCCGGAGCTCACCGAGGAGGAGGCGCTGACCCTGGCCGAGCAGCTGGGGCACCTGCCGCTCGCCCTCGAACAGGCCATCGCCGTGCACGAACAGACCGGCATGCCGCTCGCGGACTACCTGCGGGCGTTGGAGAAGAGCCCTCGGGTCATCATGGACGAGGGCGCGCCGGCCAACTACCCGCGCTCGGTGGCCGCCGCACTGGAGCTGGCCTACAAGAGCGTCCAGGAAAGCTCACCGGCCGCCGCCGCGCTGCTGAAGCTGTGCACTTTCCTTTCCTCGCAGCCGATTTCCATCCCCCTGCTGTCCAGGGGCCGCAACGCCCTGCCGGTCGCGGAGCTCAAGGACGACATCCTGCTGCGCCGCGCGGTGCGCGACCTCGGCCGGTTCGCGCTGATCCAGCTGGACGTCGGGCGCGACTTCATCCGGATCCACGCCCTGATCCGGGCCGTGCTGCGGGACAACATCCCGACCGAGGAACGCACCGCGCTGCAGCAGTCCGCGCACGCGTTGCTGGCCGGCGCCAACCCGCGGGACCCGGACGAGTCGGCCACCTGGACCCAGCATGCCCAGATCGCCCCGCACGTGGTGCCCTCCGGGCTGATCTACTCGCTGGAGCAGGACGTGCGGCAGGTGGTGCTGGACCAGATCCGGTACCTGTTCGCGATCGGCGACTACCAGGGCAGTGTCGACCTTGGACAGTCCACAGTGGCCTCATGGCGGGCCGGGTGCGGCCCGGACGACGTGCTGACCCTGGTGGCCACCCGGCACGTGGCCAACGCACTGCGCATGCTCGGCCGGTACCACGAGGCCAAGCGGCTCAACCAGGCGACGCTGGAGCGGATGAACGCCTCGCCGGAGCTGGGCCCGGACCACGAGCACACGTTGGAGACGGCCAACCTGCTGGCGGCGGACCTGCGGCTGGCCGGTGAGCTGCACGCGGCGTTCCGGCTCGACGAGCAGACCCTGGAGTCCTACCGCTCGCTGCTCGGTGAGCGGGACCCCAACACGCTGCGCGCCATGACGAACCTGGCGGTCGACCACCGCATCCTCGGCGACTTCCGCACCGCACTGCGGCTCGACCAGGCCAACGTCGACATCCGCCGGGACATGTTCGGCGACGACCACCCCAGGACCCTGATCTCCTACAACTGCCTGATCCGGGACCTCTACGGGCTGGGCCAGTTCCACAGCGCCCTCGAGCTCGCGCAGCAGAAGATGCCGGTGTACGAGCAGAAGCTGCCGAAGAACCACAACTACGTGCTGGTGGCGAAGCGCAACCTGGCGATCCTGCTGCGCAAGGCCGGGCATCACGAGGCCGCGCTGGAGGCCAGCGTGAAGCTGCTGGACAACTGCCGCCGGAAGTTCGGCAGGCACCACGAGCACACGCTGTCCGCGATGCTGACGTTGAGCAACGCCTACCGGGTGACCGGGAACCTGGCGAAGGCGCTGGAGCATGGCCAAAGCGCGCTCACCGCCTACCGTGAGGTGCTCGGGCAGTCGCACCCGTTCACCCACGCCTGTCAGGTCAACGTCGCCATCGTGCTGCGGTTGCTCGGCCGCAACCCCGAGGCGGCCGCGCTGACCGACGAGGCGCTGGCCGCGTTGACCCTTTCGCTCGGTGACAGCCATCCGCACACGCTGTGCGCCGCGCACACCAAGGCGAACAACCTGGCCACGGACGGGCGCCTGCAGGAGGCGATCGATCTCGGCCGGCAGACCCTGGAACGGTCCCGCCTGGTCCGCGGCGAACACCATGTGAACACGCTGACCTGTGCCGCGAACCTGTCGCTGGACCTGGAGAAGCTGGGCGAGCTGAGGGAGGCCAACCGGTTGCGCCGGGAGACCCTCGACCAGCTCGGCGTGCAGCTGGGCACCGACCACCCGGAGACCATGAACGCGGGCGTCTACCGCCGGATGGAGTCCGATGTGGAGGTTCCGGTGATGTAGCGAGACACCATGTCCCGCAACGGCAGGTACCGCCGATCGTCCCTCGCCGCCCGGACCAGTTCGGGCCGGACGGCGAGGGGCGATCGGTCCGGGTCCGCGCAGAGCCTGGCATGGGCGACCGACAAGGACGCCCAACCCGTCTCGTCCGTTGTTCCCGCGGCGATGTCAGCCAGCCGCTCGGCCTGCACCTTCCGGTAATCGCCTGCCAGCAAGGCAAGATCGCCCGGGTTCGCGCCCGGGCAGTGTGCGGCGAACGCGACCGGGTCGGCGGCCAGGCCGGTGAGCGTCGCCGGGTCCTCGACCCATTCGGTGGCCAGCCGGAACAACGGGCTGTCGCCGCCCGGTGCCGACTCCGCGGTCGTGTGGTAGAGCGGATCGCCCTGCGGCGCAACGGTTTCCCCGCGTTCCCAGGCGTCGGCCACGGCGGCGACCTCGGCGGGGTCGGGCTCGGCGTACCGCAACCGCCAGAGCGCCAGGTGATGCGCGGTCAGGTCGCCGGCCAGCCTGCGGATGTCAGCGCTGAGGCCGGTTTCCGGCAGGCGGTCGATCTGTTCGCCGACTGCTTCGGCCAACGCCGTCCCGGCCGGGGTGAGCGCGCTCGCGGTCGCCAGGATCCGGCGCGCGATCCACAGTTGCCTGAGGGTTCTGGCGTACATCAGCTCGGCCGCTCGACCCGCTCCCGGCCACTCGCGGCTCCAGAAGTCCGCGACCCCAAGGAAAGCGTAGGTTCCGTGCAGCAGCCCCGGCAGGCCCCTCGGGTCGTTGCGCCACGGTGAGTAGACCCGCGGTCCGGTCTCCATCTGGTGCACGGGAACCAGATCGTGCAGGGCACTGAGCCGGAAGTGCTGGATCTCGTGGACCAGGGTGGCGGCGAACCGTTGCGGGCCGGCCGGCTCGGTCAGCGCCACGGCGCCGGGCGCCTGCGCGGAACTGGCACTCACCCCGGCGAACCGGCCTTGCTGGTCGACCGGGACCAGGCACTGGAGCGCGGACGTCACGGCTGCCAGCCGGTCCGGGTGCCGTTCGGCCAGCACCGCCAGGGCGCCGTCCAGGTGCCGCCGCCAGCGGTCGATCTCCGGTCCAGGCACCTGGTAGCGCACCGGAAGACCGAAACAGGTCCAGTACGCGTCGGCGTCGTCGACGTACACGGTGACAGCGTCTGTCTCAAGGGCGCGGACCGGTTGCCAGTCCAAGGGTTTCGCGCCATCCAGCCGCACCGGATCGCCGGGTGCGGCCCGGGCCAGAGCCCACGGCCCCCCACTGTCTACTGTGGCCAGTCCCAGGGTGGGGAGGCTCACCTTGCCCGTGCGTACCGGGACCAGCACATCGATGTCCACTCCGGACCGGACGGCCGCCGCGAGCGCGATGGATCCGAGGTGTGCCAGGTGGATCCACAATGGCGTCCGGGACGGGGAACCGGCCAGCCGATGCAGGCACCGCGCGGCCCACGCCCCGGCCTGCGGACCGCTCAACAAGCCGGCGACCACGTCCGGGGCGCGCCGCTGGATCGCCGCCAGGGCCGCGAAACTCTCCCGCAGACCGGCGATCTGCGCGTCCTCGGGAGCGTCCTGCCCGGCCAGGTCGAGGATCGCGCGCAGCTGCACCAGCCGCTTGCTCAGCTGACCGCCGCGCAACAAATCCGTCTCCGCGCGGGAACCCGCTCCGCTCATCGACTCGACCAGCCCGCTGGGCAGGGTGTGGGTGGTGGTCAACGGCCGGCTCCGGCGAGGACGTCGGCCCGGACCCGGGCGGCGATGTGGCGGATCAGCCGTTGCAGGTCCGGGCAGTACACCGAGGGGTTGCCGAACCCGGTGTCCTCCCGGAACCGGTGCGGGTAGTCGCCGCCACCGCACACCCGCACCAGGGGACACCGCTGGCATTCGCCCGCGAGCGCGCCGATCCCTTGCTGCCGCGCCGCTACGGCCGGATGGCGGAGCACTTCGTCGACCGGATGGCCGAACACGGTCAGTCCGGTCTCCGGTTCCCCGGCCCGGGCCGACTTGAGCGAGTCGTCCTGCTGGTAGGACCCGTCGGTGTCGATCACGAGGTACGCGACCGGGCTCGCGCCCACCTGCTCGGTCCGGCTTCGCCCACCCAGCACCAGGTTGATGATCTCCTGGAACAGCCGGACGTTGGTCTCCTGGCTGCGCACGCCGTACCACCGGTCGAACACCGCGATCAGCCAGTCCGCGTAAGGCGTGCGCGGGTCACCGGCCGCGCGGCGTGGCGGCGGCGCGGACCAGTTCCCGTGCGGCAGCAGGAAGTCCACAATCGGCGGATCGAGGGCGAGCAGCGCCTCATAGGTCTGGACCGGGTCACTGTCCACGTCGACCACGCACAACAGCCCGGCGTAGTTCGCCCGGTCGAGCAACCGGATCGCCCGCACCACCGCGGCGTGGCTGCCCTGTCCGTTGGGCAGGAAGCGATGCAGGTCGTGCTGGGCCTGGCCGCCGTCCAGGCTGACCCCGACCCGCATGTCGTGCCGGGCGAACAGGTCGCGGAACGACTCGTCCAGCAGCACGCCGTTCGTCTGGATCCGCAGATCCAGACCAGTGACCCCGCCCAGCTCCCGGCGCAGGATCGACGCGATCTCGTCGAGCAGGCCGACCCCGGCGAGCAGCGGTTCCCCGCCGTGCAGGACAACCGTTGTCACCGGCTGGCGGTGTTCGGCGGCGTGCTCGGCGATGCGCCGTGCCGCGGTGAGAGCGGTCTCCGGGGCGATCAGGACCGGACGGGACCGCCAGCTCTGGTCGGCCATCGTGTACACGTAGCAGTAGTCGCAGGCCAGGTTGCACCGGCTGGCGACTTTCAGCACGTAGTCCGTGATCGGCACCATTCCCGGGTCAGATGTTCGACTCGAACCCGGACACCACGGTCCCGGTGGTGCTCCGGCTCTCGGCCAGCACCCGCCGGATCGAATGGGCCAGTGGCGCGTCACCCAGCGAAGGCAGCGCTTCGAGCAGCAGACCGGTGAGATCGACCAGGTCGCTCTCCGGCGCGGCCGCGGAGTCGTCCACTTTCAACCCCCTCGCCCTAGGGCCAATCGGAACTCTCCTAGACCATACTTCCTGGCGAGCCGGTTTCCCACGTCTCAGCGCAGCACGAAATCCGGACGGCGAAGGCTGCGGGTGCGGCGCAGGAAGACGATGGTGGTGTCCGGCCAGAGCAGGGTGTTGTGGCCGGTGCGGGGGTCCTGGTACCAGCTGCGGCAGCCGCCGGACTGCCAGACGGTGGCGGCCATCCGGTCGCGGACCCAGCCGGTGAAGCGGGCCTGGGTCTCCGGGCGGACCTCGATGGACCGGGCGCGTGTGCGGCGGACGTGGTGGATGCGGTCCACGAGGTGGCGGGCCTGGGCCTCGATCATCGCCGCGAGGGGCGTCGAGGCCGATCTCGGCCGGGATCCCCAGTTGCCCGAAAGTGGTGCTTTCGGCGTGCTTTCGCCGTGTGGGAGACCGAACCGGACTTGTGCGCGCGGTGCTCACCGAGACCAGGACCAAGCTGCCCGCGGTCGAGGTCGCCATCGGGAACCAGGACCAGGGATTGGTCTAGACAAACAGGTGCCGGGGTGTGCTACGTTCCCGGCATGCGCTCACGTTCGGTATTCGCCGCGATCGCTTCCGTGTTGGTGCTCGGGCTGGGGACGGTCGCACAGGCGGATACCGTCCAGCGGGGCTGTGAATGCGCGACGCCGTCGATCGACCGTTTGCAGCAGTGGCTGGCCAGCGGCGAAGGCACGACCGTCCCGGCGACCGGGAGCCTGCTCGTCCGTGAGGGCAACAGGTACGCGGCCAAGGTGACGTTCCTGAACGCCGAGTGGCATGTGGCGGTCGTCTGGCTGGGCAACAAGTTCGAGGCGCAGGCGGATCTGTCGCGGTCGTCGGGGTTCTGGATGACCTACAGCGCCACCGCAGACCTCTACGTCCAGCTTCGCCCGGCGTCGCACTGGAGCGGTGGGGACAAATGGCTGACGCTGGTGCCGTCCACCGGCGGCAAGATGGTCCGGAAGTTCTTCAGCTTCTCGCCGAGGAAATGGACGTCGCTGCCTGAGCTGGGCACGCCGACGTACTCGTTCGCTTCCGCGCTTCCCGAGGCCCGTGGCCTGGTGTTCGTCGGCAAGACCGCGAACAAGCTGGAGTTCCGCGGCCTGGAGATCGACGGGTACCGGCCGCCCTGCCTCTGAGCACCCGAGCAACCCCCTTCCGCGCTGTACGTCTGGAGTTTGTAGAGACCAAGACGAACGCAAGGGGGAGAAGGAAATGGGTGCCAGGTTCATCAAGCTCGTCACCGCCGGCATCGCACTCGGTGCGGGGACGCTGCTTTCGGCCTGTACCAGCCAGAACGCGAGCGCACCGCCGCCCGCGACCAGCACGGTGACCACGCCCGCGCAGGTACCGCAGCTGCCGGCGAGAACGCCTTCCGGGGACGCCGTCGACGCGAGCAACTCGTCCACAGTGGACAAGTCAGAGGCCCGCTTCCCGGACACCACCCAGACCGTGTGGCTGACCGGCTATGACGCCAAAGTGGACATGGTCCAGTTCAAGCTGACCAAGTGGCAGCCGGGCGGCCCCAACAACGGGCACTACGTCGATGTCCCTGGTGACACGGGCGTACACCGGTTGCCGCTGGCCTCGAACGTGACCGTGCTGAGCGTGGGGACCCTCTGCCTGTCGAACGAGATGTCCGCCGACAGCAAGGGCAACGGGACCGCGCCGTGCTCCAAGGACGTCCTGCTGAAGTCGCTCAAGGACGGCATCATGCTCGTCGCCGAGATCAAGGTGGACGGTACCGACCACATCGCCAAGGTCAGCGAGCGGTACACGCCCTGAGTTGACGGTTCGGTCTAGACGACTTAGTCTAGTGAGGTCCGTTGGCCTTGCGACGCCGTCGTCTGGAGTTGTCCATGCCGCGCCTGGTTGTCACGTCCTTTGGGGACCCGCTGGAGTCGGTCGAGCTGCTCGATGATCCCGGGCTTGCGGTGGGACCGGACGAGGTGCTGGTCGAGATGCAGGCGGCGGTGCTGAACGCGTCGGACCTGCTGCTGGTCCGCGGCTTCTACGGGGTGCGACCCGAACTGCCCTCGCCGCTCGGCGGTGAGGGTGTCGGCCGGGTGGTGGAATGCGGCAGCGAGGTCCCGCCGGAGCTGACCGGCCGCCGAGTGATGATCATGCCCACGTACGAACAAGGTACGTGGGCGGATCGCGTTGTCGTCAAGCAGCGCAACGTGGTCCCGGTCAGCGAGGACGGCGATCTGCTGCAGCAGGCCATGCTCGCGGTCAACCCGGCGACCGCGGACGTGATGCTGCGCCTCGAACCGCTGAAGCCGGGGGACTGGATCGCCCAGAACGCGGCCAATTCCGCAGTGGGCCAGTACGTGATCGCGTTGGCCAAACGACAGGGCCTGCACACGCTCAACATCGTCCGCCGGCCCGAGGCCGCCGACGTGGTGACCGCCGCGGGCGGCGATGTCGTGCTGCTCGAGGATGACGACGAGCTTCGCAAGAAGATCGCGACGGCGCTGGGCAAGGACAAGCTGAGCCTGCTGCTGGACGCCGCCGGTGGTCCGGCGCTGTCCCGGGTCGCGAACTTCCTCAAGCCTGGCAGCAAAGTCGTGACGTACGCGGGCATCCCCAGCCGCAATCCCGCTGTCCTGGCGGTGGACCTGATCTTCAAGCGGATCAGCGTGACCGGTTTCTGGCTGATGCACTGGATGCGCGAGGCGCCGCGGGCCGAGATCGACGAGATGTACGACCGGCTGGGCGCTCTGGTCGCGTCCGGCGAGCTGCGGGTGCCGATCGAGGCGACCTACCGGCTGGCCGGCTACCGCGACGCGTTCCGGCACGCGATGGCCGGCAAGACCGCCGGGAAGATCCTGTTCACCTTCGGCTGATCGGAGAATCCGCCATGTCCGGCAAGGTAAAGCTCGACCTCGACGGGTCACTCGCGGTGATCACCCTGGCCGACCCGCCACTGAACCTGGTGGGCGAGGAGTTGATCGAGCAGTTCGCCGCCGTCGTTGACGAGGCGTTGTCCGGCCCGGCCAGGGCTGTCCTGCTGCGGGCCGACGGCTCGTACTTCTCCGGCGGCGCCAACGTGCGGATGTTCCACGGCACGACGTCGGCTCAGGCACGCAGCTGGTTCCGGCGCATGATTCCCGTTGTGCAGCAACTGGAAGACGCGCCGATACCCACAGTCGCCGCTGTGCAAGGACTTTGCCTCGCCGGTGGCTTGGAACTGGCGCTGGCCTGTGACCTGATCATCGCCGCCGAGGGAACCCAGCTGGGGCAGACCGAAGCGAGCATCGGGACGTCGACGTTGCTGGGCGGGGCGCAACGCCTTGCGCAGCGGGCGGGAGTGGCGCGGGCGCGGAGCATCTGCTTCAGCGCGGCCCTGTACGACGCGGCGAAGTTCGCCGAGTGGGGCATTGTGGACCAGGTCGTACCCACCGACCAGTTCGACGAGCACACGTTGACATTCGCCCGGAACCTCGCCGAGGGGCCGACTCGGGCGCATGCCGCCGCCAAGGCGTTGATCCGGATCACCGCGACCAGCGGAGTCCGCGCGGCGGACGCGTTCCTGCTCGATCACGTCGTGGATCTGTTCGACACCATGGACATGCAGTCCGGGGTCGCGGCCCTGATGGAGCACGGTGCCCGCACGTTCCGCGAGCACACCAAGTTCGTCGGCGCCTAGCCGCCCGCCACCACCAGCCGCAAGGTCGCCGCCGTCGAGTCCAGGGCTCCCTGGTCTCGGGCGGCGAGCGCGATCACGAACACACCCTGGATCAGCGTCAGCACCGAGTCCGCGATCTGCTCGACGCTGATATCCGTGCGGATATCACCCGCCTGCTGCAAGCGTTCGACGAGCCGGCGCTTCCAGTCGTCGATGTACCCGGCCAACGCCTTGCGGAACACCGGCGACCCCGCGGCGGTCTCAGTGGCGAGCTTGCCCAGCAGGCACGCGCGCATGTACTTGGACCGCACGAACCGGGTCGCCATGTCCTGGAAGTAGCCGACGATCGCGTCCGCGGTGCTCAGATCGTCCCGGTTGGCCCACTGGTCCAGCAACTCGTGCTGGAACTGCATGTACCGCTCCAGCGCGGCCAGCGCGAACGCCTCCTTGGACCCGAAGTGGTGGTAGAACGACCCCTTCGGGATGCCGGTCTCGGCCAGGATCTTGTCCACAGTGGTCCCATGAAAGCCGTTGGCGTACAACAGCTTGGTTCCTTCGCGGAGCAGGCGCTCCCGGTGCGGCAGCGTGGCCTGAGCGTTCATGTTCCCAGGATACCCCCTCGTTAGACGAATCGGTCTAGTCGGCACTGTCGAGTACCGGTTCGGTAACCGTGCGGTCAACCGAGACCTGGCCGCGACGCGCGCTCGCCACGCTGGGTGGATGACACGGGGGCATCTTTGGGCTTGGGGTTTGTTCGCAATCGTGGCCGCGCTCACTTGGTGGGATCCGCCGTGGCCCGTTGAGCAGGCTCTGCACAGTTCGCTGACTGTGGTCGCTCTGGTGGCGTTGGGCTGGGTTCACCGTCGGTATGGGCTGCCGTTGCGCGTGTGGGTGTGGGCGCTGGTGTTCCTTGGGGTGCACACCATCGCGGCTCGGTGGATGTACTCGTACGTGCCTTATGACGAGTGGACGCAGGCATTGTTCGGGTTCCGGCTGTCGGATGTGTTCGGGTGGCACCGGAACCACTTCGATCGGCTGGTGCATTTCACCTATGGCTTGTGTCTCACGATGATGCTGCGGTGGAAGCCGTTGCGGTCCCTGGAGGTGGTGCTGGCCACCAGTGCGGCGTATGAACTGCTCGAATGGGGCGTGGCGATGACGCTCGCGCCCGACATGGTGGAGGCGTACAACGGGCAGCAGGGGGATGTGTGGGATGCGCAGAAGGACATGACACTTGCCCTGGTCGGGGCGGTGGTCGCGGTCGTGGTTCAGGCGATCGGCAGGCGGCGGCGGGCATCGGTTGTTAGCCTCTCGGAATCAGGGAGGTCACCGTGGGGCTGACAGGTCGTTTGCTGGGCGTTGTGCTGGTGCTGGGCGGGGTGGTCGCTTGCGATCCGAAGCCGCCACCACCTGCCGCGCCGCCTCCTGTGGACAGTCCGGCTCAGCCGGTGTACTCGTACGCCACGGGGTCGGGGTTGCGGGTGATGCGTGGAGCGTCACAGGTCGCGCAGGTACCGGCCGAGGTGGTCAGTGATGGGGAGTGGGCCGCCGACGGGTCACGGTTCGTGGCGGCGACCTCGACGGAGCTGGTGTCCGTGGACGCCAAGAGTGGGGCTGTGGCTAGGGCTGCGTGTAAGTGCACGAGTATCGCGGTGGCGGCGGGCAGGGTTTTCGCTGGCAACTATGGGGATCAGGAGGTCGCGGTCTTTGACGCGGCCACTTTGCGGCCTGGGCCCAAGGTTCCGCTTGATCACAAGATGAGCCGGGTGGATGGCGCTGGGGATCGGGTGGTGCTGTTCCTGATCACGGCGACGGGCGCGAGGGATGAGACCGATGTGGTCGTTCTTGATCCGGCGAATGGGTCTCGGACGAAGGTGGGTAGCGCGATTGGCGTGGTGGATGCGGCTTTCACTCCGCGGAACTGGCAGGGGAGACAGGCTTTCGCGTACGCCGTGAACGGGTCCACTGGTGCCTCGACTGGGGTGGCGTCGGTGTACTGGTTCGATCCGACCACATCTGGGCAGCAGGTGGAGACCGACGACAAACCCTTGCGCGCCACGTCTCCTGAGGTGGCCGCGGACGCCTGGAACAGCGGGCGCGACCATTTGTGGTGGGCGGCGGACGGCAGTCTGCATGTCACGGCTTGGACGTGGACCTGCACCAGTTCTGATCCATTGCGTCCGAATGACAGGTGTGCCGAGAAGGTGCCGCACACTCCTTGGAAGTTCGATGGGTCCGCGTGGAGTCAGGTCGACTCACGGAAGTACGAGTCGGTACGTGACATCGGTGGCGGCTCCACGGTCGAGCACTCCGTGCAGAGCAACGGTAAGGGGAGTCCGCTCGGTCTGGTGGAGAAGGGGCAGCGGACCGTGCTGGATCGCGATGTCCGCAACGTGTGGACACCTCCGCAGCGTTCTGCCGCACCACCGAACACCGGCGACCAGGACATGGCCGTCCGGCTGGCGCCGATGGTGTGGCTGCATCCGGACGAGCCGGACTTCCCGATGTCCACAGTGGACTTTGTGCACAAGTCAGCACTGTGGTTCGACCACGGTGCGAACGTTTGCCGCGACGGGGACCCCGTGGCCACCCAGCTCGATGAGACCAAACTCGGACGCGGTGAGTACAAGCACACGTCGGTGGTCACGCCCGGCGAGGACGGCTTCTGCCTGCACGACGAGGGTGGCAAGAAGGTCCAGACGGACCAGCCGGTCGGCCAGGGCACGGGCTGGTACCTCGATATCGACGACAACGCCTTGCACGGCGACAAACCTGGCGCCGACCGTCAGGTGAACGCGCCGGTGTACTGGCAGTACCTCGACGGCGGGGACGGTCGGCGCGGCGCCTATCTGTACTGGTTCTTCTACGGCAATGACACGTATCCGCCCGGCAGCCATGAGGGCGACTGGGAGCGCATTGCCGTGCAGGTGACCGATGGGAAGCCGACTGGGGTCGCGTTCTGGAAGCATGAGGCGCCCGCGTGCCGGCTCGACTGGGGCAACCTTGAGACCGCCGATGGCCATCCCGTGGTGTTCTCCGCCAAGGGCGGGCATGGTTCCTATGGGCGCGAGAGCACGTACTCGGTCTACGACGGCACCCAGTGGGGCACGGACGAGACTGGCAAGGGCTTCGCCTGGAATACCTCTCGTGACGTTGTGAGCGTCAAAGAGCAGCCGTGGTACACCTACCACGGTCATTGGGGCAAACGCACCGCCTTCGACCTCACCTCCGGCAAAACCGGTCCCATCGACAAACACAACCTCGAAACGGCGTTCACCGACACCAAGTGCAGCCCCGGCCTCCCACCAGGGTTCGCGCGCACCTGGAACTCCACCCAACCGGTGACCGACCCGGCCCACCCCAAGGAATACCGAGTTCACGTCGAACTGACGCCCACCAAGCTGATCGAGCAGCGCGCCAACGTGTTCTATCCCGGCTTCGGCTGCGATGGCCAGTGGGAACTCACCGACTCCACCCCGGACAAGGCCACCTTCCGCGAGACCCGCCGCCCCTCCACAGACGTCCGCTGTGTCGGTACCGCGACCGTCGAGCTGACGAAAACCCCCACCGGCCTCCACTACACCCGCACGGACGACAACCAATCGGTTGTGGCGACAGCAGAATTGAGCCCCGAATAGCGTGCCCCGCACTTGCGTGTCAATTGTCCGCCTGCGTTGTTTCCTCTGTCCAGGGCAATGTGAACCGCTCTACTGCAACTAGCCCGTAGAACAACACGACGCTGATCACTCCCAGCAGAACCATGGCGGCAAATGCCAGAGAGGTGTCAGCGGCGGCGCCCGACTGCACGATGACGTAGCCCAGGCCCGCGCTGGCGCCGACGAACTCGGCGATGACGGCGCCGATGACCGCCAGGGAGATGGCGACCTTGAGGCCCACGAAGATCTGAGGCAGTGCCCACCGCAACCGCAACTTGAAGAACTCCTGCCGCCGCGAACAAGCCAGTGACCGCAGCAACTCCACCAACTCGGTGGGTGTCGACTTCATCCCCGAGGCCGTGGAGATCACGACGGGGAAGAAGCACACCAGCAGCACCAGGATCACCTTGGGCAGCTGGCCGAATCCCAGCCACACCACGAGGATCGGCGCGATGGCGATCTTCGGTACCGCGTTCACGGCCAGCAGCAGCGGGTAGATCATGCGTTCGAGGATGGTCGACCACACGATCAACAGCGCCACCGGCACGCCGACCACGATCGACAAGGCGAAGCCTTGGACGGTTTCGGTTACGGTGACCCAGGTCTGCTCCCACAGGAACGCCTGCTGGCCCTGGTAGGTCTCGAATACGTCCTGGGGGCTGGGGAGAAGGAACTTGGGGATGGCGAACACGATCGTGGCCAGCCACCACAGGGCGATGACGGCCATGATTCCCAGGAGCGGCAACAGGATCCGGTTCACCCGTGCACGCCCCTGAACAACTCGTGCAGCTCATCGGCGACCTTGGCGACCTCGACGCCCGGGACCCGCGGCCGAGGAACCGAAACGTCCACGATCGACCGGACCCGGCCGGGGCGGGGGCTGAGCACGACGACCCGGTCGGCCAGCAGCACCGCCTCGTCGATGGAGTGCGTGACGAACACGACCGTGGTCTCGAGTTCGCGATGAACCCGTTGCAGCTCCTCGGAAAGCTCGGTGCGGGTGAGGGCGTCCAATGCCGAGAACGGCTCGTCCATGAGCATCACCGTGGGGCTCTGGATCAGCGACCGGCACAACGACACCCGTTGCCGCATGCCGCCGGACAGCTCCCGCGGCAGCCGCTTCTCGAATCCCTTCATGCCAACGAGATCCAGGAGTTCGATGGCGTGGTTCTTGTAGCTGCGTTGGTCCAGACCGAAGATCTCGATCGGGAGCAACACGTTGGCCAGCACCGACCGCCATGGCAGCAACGCCGGTTGCTGGAACATGAACGACACGTCCCGGCGTGGCCCGGTCACCGGGACGCCGTCCACGAGAACGGATCCCGCGGATGGTGGCAGGAGGCCCGCGATCAGCCTCAGCAGTGTTGACTTCCCGCAACCGGAGCGGCCGATCAACGTCACGAACTCATTGGTGTCAACGGTGAGATCGATCCCGTCCAAGGCGACGAGAGGGTCGGCCCGCCGCCTGCCGTCGAACACCTTGGTCACGCCCGAAAGTTCGATCACTTGGGGGCCAGTTCGAACGATACGAGGTCCGGTGCGGACACTGAGCCCGCGCGGATGGCCTCGGCGGAGATGAGCAGCTGGATGGTCGTGGAAACGCGGAGTTCGTCGATGACGCCGACGGGGCGGACGTAGGGCGCCATCAGTTTGACTTCGGCTGCCGCTACGGCCGGGTCTTGGGTGGGTTGGTACTCGCGGAGGATCTGGCCGGTTTCATCCGGGTGGTCAATGGAGTACCGCAGTCCTTTGAGGAGGGCGTCGCGGAAACGTTTGACCAGCTCGGGGTTCTTGGCGGCGAGGTCCTTGGAGGTGACCAGGGCGTTGCCGTACAGCTCGGGGATCAGGTCGCCGTAGGGCAGGACGAAGGTCTTGCGGCCTTGTGCCGCCTTCTCGATGAGGGGTGTCCCGACCACGAACTGGCCGATCGCGTCGACCTGGCCCGAGGCCAGAAGTTGCGGCAGGGCAGGGGGAGCGGACGGCACGAACTTGACCTGGTTCGGGTCGATGCCGGCCGCTTTGGCGTACACCGGGAACATCAGCTGGTTCGTGGAGCCGGGTTGGTCGCCGATCTGCTTTCCCTGGAGGTCCGTGGGTTTGCTGATGCCGCGGTCGGCCAGCGTGACGATGGCGGCGAGGGACTTCTGGTGCACCATGGCGACGGCGGTGACCGGCAGTTTCTCCTTGGCGACCGTGATCGCGGTCGCGGTGAAGTCGCCGACCCCGAAATCGGCCCGGCCGCCCGCGACCAGCTTGAGAACGTCGACGGTCGCGGTGCCGGGCGTGATGGTGACGTCGATGCCCGCGTCGGTGAAGTAACCCTTGTCCAGGGCCACGTAGGCGTACGCGTCGCGGCCGAACGTGTTGAACGAGGTCAGGTACGAGACCTTGTCCCGTGGGCTGCCCTGTGGCGTACTTGTACAACCGCCCAGGATGGCGGCGGTCAGCAGGACGGCGGCGACTGGGCGGATTCTCACGAGCGTCTCCTCCCCCTTGGTTACTTTTTTCCAAACTAGAGCAGCCTGATGGGGCAGACAAAGGGGAGATTTGCCGGATCGCTGCCCAATCGGACCTACACTGCGCCCCCATGACCGAGTCACCGGGAATGCTTGTTGCCCAGCGATACCGTCTGGTGCGGGTGATCGGCGCCGGCGGGATGGGCCGGGTCTGGCTCGGTCACGACGAGCTGATCGACCGCGAGGTGGCGATCAAGGAGCTGCTGTTCCCACCCGGCCTGGACGACCAGCAGCGGGCCTCGCTGAGCGAACGCGCCATCCGCGAGGCGCGCGCCGCGGGCCGGCTGAGCCACCCTGGCATCGTCACCGTGCACGACGTGGTCGAGTTCAACGGCGCCCCGATGATCGTGATGGAGTTCGTCCGCGGCGGCTCGCTGGCCGACGCGATCCAGACGTACGGCGGTCTGCAGGTCGAACAGGTCGCGCGGATCGGCACGCAGATCCTGGACGCCCTGCGGGTGGCCCACCAGGCCGGGATCGTGCACCGGGATCTCAAGCCCGCCAACGTGTTGCTGGCCGAGGACCGGGTGGTGATCACCGACTTCGGCATCGCCCGGCTGATCGGCGAGGTCCAGCTGACCGTGTCCGGCACCGTCGTCGGATCACCCCAGTACATGGCCCCGGAACAGGCGAGCACGTCGGCCAGCACGCCCGCGTCCGACCTGTGGTCGTTGGGCGCCACGCTTTACACGGCGGTGGAAGGGCGTCCGCCGTTCGAAGGCGCCGACGTCATGGCGACGCTGTCGGCCCTGCTCACCACGGATCCACCGCCACCACAGCGCGCCGGACGCCTCTCCGGCGTGATCACCGCGCTGCTCAGCAAGGACCCGGCCCGGCGCCCGACCGCCGAACAGGCCGCCGTCGCGCTGTCCAGCCCCGGCATCGACCTTGAGACACAACGGGTCGGCGCGTACCCCGTTGGGCCTGCGCCGGTCGCGTACCCGGACGCCAGTAAAGGCAATGTCCGCAGGCGCACGATGTTGCTCGCCGCCGGTGGTGGCGCGCTCGCCGCGATCGGCGTGGCGGCATGGTTGATCTCTTCCAAGGACGACCAGCAGAACCCGGCGTCCACCAACACCGCCAGCACGAACCCGGCTTCCCAGAAGGCGAACGCCACCACCAAGCCCAGCCGGGAGACCGAGCCCAGCGACACGGGCGCGGCCACCGACCCCGGAAAGCCGGCCGAGATCACCGACCACATCCAGCTGACCGGACACGAGCACCGCGTCACCTCGGTGTCGTTCAGCCCGGACGGCAAGCTGCTGGCCAGCGGCGACGACGACCTGAGCGAAAAGCCGATGGCCCGGTTGTGGGACACGTCGAGCGGCAAGCAGATCGCCACGCTCACCGGTCCGCCCGGAACCGGCGGCGCCTCCGCGGATGTCGTCGCGTTCAGCCCCGACGGCAAGCTCCTGGCCGTCGGTGGCAACTTCCTCGGCGACAGCACCAGGTTGTGGAACGTCGCCGACCGCCAGCTGATCGGTGCGTTGACGGACAGCGGTTCCATCATGAAGTCCTTGGCCTTCAGCCCCGACGGCAAGCTGATCGCGGGTGCCACGCACGGCGGCACGACCAAGGTGTGGGACGTGGCGAGCCGCCAGGTCAAGATCGGCATTCCGGACGGCGGCGGCTTCCGCAACGTGACCTTCAGCCCGGACGGCACGCTGCTTGCCAACTGCGACAAGGAAGCCGACATCCGGCTGTCCGACCCGGCGACCGGCCGCACGGTCCGCACGATCAAGGACGCGACCGGCAGCGACGTGTCCTTCAGCCCCGACGGGAAATCGCTCGCGGTCCCGGACGCCGACGGCAAGAACACCCTGCAGATCTACGATGTCGCCACCGGCCAGAGCAAAGCGGTGTTCGACCGGGTCGAGGACATCACCACCACCGACGTGCTGTTCAGCCCGGACGGCAAGACGATCGCCGCCTGGGGCCTGGGCAATGTCATCCACCTGTGGGACGTGGCCGGCAAACACCTGCGCGCCATCCTGGTCGGCTCGGCCGCCAAGGTGAACACGGTTGTGTTCGACCCCAGCGGAAAGCGCCTCGCCAGCGCGGGCGACGACAAGGTCATCCGGATCTGGAACATCGCCGGCTGACTCGTCAGTCGCAGGGCCTGCGTTGTGAACCGCTCAGCAGCCGAACCAGGTGGCCAGGGCTTCGTCGAGGCCTTCGCCCCCGGCCCACACCACGACCCCGTCCGGACGGATCAGCAACCCGGGCAGGTCCTCCGCGCAGGTGGTCTCGACCTTGCGCACCCGTTCGGCAGGAATGTCCACATGGGACGGCAGCTGGCCGAGGTCCAGCAACAGGCCCGAACCGGAGTGCATCAGGTCGGCGGGGTGGGTGCCGTCGGCCAGAGTGAGGCCGGGGACGGTCCGGCCGATCAGCGGGTGGTCGCCGGGCAGGTCGTAGTGCTGCCAGACGCCGGAGATCTTCTTGGCGAAGTACGTCGTGCCGGTGGTGGTGCCGGCCAGGTCCGTCATGATGGCGCGCAGGGCCTGGGCGTACGGGTCGGGCCGCATGATGGCGATCTGGGCGCGGGTCCAGTCCAGCACCCAGGCGCCGATCGGGTGGCGTTCGGTGGTGTAGCTGTCCAGCAGGCCGGGCGGGGCCCAGCCCTGGACGGTCGCGGCGAGCTTCCAGCCGAGGTTGACCGCGTCGCCGATGCCGAGGTTCAGGCCCTGGCCGCCGAAGGGGGAGTGCACGTGGGCGGCGTCCCCGGCGAGCAGGACGCGGCCGATCCGGTAGGTGGTGGCCTGGCGAGCGTTGTCGGTGAACCTGGTGGCCGACTTGATCTCGGTGACCTTCACGTCCACACCGGACACCGCGAGGATGCTCTTCTCCAGTTCCTCCTTGGTGATCTCGGCGTCCCGGTCGGCGGGCGGGCCATCGAACTCGACGGTGAGGATCCGCTCGGGCATCGGGCCGTGCGCGTAGATGCCGGTGGGCGTGCTGTTCCAGCCCAGCTTCAGGTTCTCCCGGCCGGTCATCACGGCCATCGCCTGGTGGCCGGTGATCTCCGGGCCGGTGCCCGGGAACTCGAACCCGGCCAGCTTGCGCACCAGGCTGCGCCCGCCGTCGCACCCGACCAGCCAGCCCGCCCGCAGGTGTGTTTCGCCTGCGTGCACGGTGATCCCGGTGTCGTCCTCGTCGAACCCGGTCAGCTCAGTGCCGCGCCGCACGTGCACGCCCAGCTCCTCGGCGTGCTTGCCGAGGATGGCCTCGATCTGTTGCTGGGCAACGAGACCAACAGTGCCCGCTGCGCCGCGCCCGTTGAAGTCCACATCGGACTCATCCAGCTTGTCGCCGGTCAGCCAGATCGCGCCGAAGTGGCCGACGAACCTAGGCGCCCCCGCCGGTGGTCCGCCCGCCCCGAACCGGCTCAGCGCCGCCTGCTGCGCCTCGGTGAGCGCGGGCACCAGGCCGCGCCGGTAGAACGCCTCGACGGTGGGGATGTTGATCGCCCCCGCCTTCACCGTTAGGTCGGGCTCCTCGAGCCGCTCCAGCACGGCCACGGAAACCCCACGAAGCCTCAGTTCACAGGCAAGCATCAGACCGACTGGACCGGCCCCAGAGATGATCACGTCGTAGTCCATGGCAAAAACTATACCCGACTCAAAATTTAGTCGGGTATAGTTATGACGGTGACCTCACTGCGGGAACGGAAGAAGGCGGAGACCAGGCAGCGGATCGCCGACCACGGCACGCTGATGTTCATGACGCGTGGGTTCGACAACGTCACCATCGCCGAGATCGCCGAGGCCGCGGGCGTGTCGAAGGTGACGGTGTTCAACTACTTCCCGCGCAAGGAGGACATCTTCTTCGACCGCGCCCCGCAGGCCGAGGAGCTGCTGACCGCCGCGGTCCGCGACCGTGAGCCGGGGGAGTCGCCGCTGCGGGCCATCCGGCGCCTGCTGATCGATCTCGCCGAGGAGCGGCACCCGCTCGGCGGCTTCCGGGACAACTTCCCGGTGTTCTGGCAGACGGTGATCAACTCGCCCGCCCTCGTCGCCCGCGCCCGCGAAGCCGTCGACGAGCTGCAAACCACCCTCACCGCGATCATCGCCACCACCAGCGACGACCCCACCCCCGAGCTCACCGCCGCCATCGCCTTCGGCATCATCCGCGCCACCTACCCGTTCGGCATCCGCCGCATGCTCGCCGGTGCCGACGCGGACACCGTGACCGCGGAGTACCTCGCCGCACTGAACGTCGCCTTCGACCGGGTGGCCGACGGAATGTCCTGAGTGGACAACCGGAATTCCTGGTGTCGTGAAAGTGAACACGGGACCGGTCCCGGCAGGTGAGACATATCCTCGCGGCAGGCATGGTTGCGAGGGACGGGGATGTGAGCGAACCGGGTGATGTCGATTCGCCCAGGCGGGAGTCGCCGTGGGATACGGCGAGTCCCGCGCTGGCGCTGCCCTTGTCGATCGCCGGATGGCTGGTGGTGACCGGATTCGCGGGTGCGGTGGCCGGTTACGTGGTCACCGAGGTGACGGACAACCGGAACATCCGGCGCCTGCGCGGACGGTCCCTGGTGCGGCGGATCGGGCCGATCCCGTTGCTCGACCGGCTGCAGTACGGGCGGCACGGGTTCGAGATCCCGCACTACTTCGCGATCCGGTTCGTGATGCGGCACGACGGCGACTGGAAGCTCGCCCAGGACCACTGGGAGATCATCGTCGAGCGGTTCCTGAACGTCGGCGAGGCCGACCGCGGCCGCGGACCGAGGCAGGTCATGTGGGAAGCGGTGCTGGAGGCCTCGTACGTGCTGGACGGGATGTCCGGCCGGTGCCCGTTATGCCATGCGGCGCAAGGAGGTGACGCCGATGTCCACGCCTGAGGGGAAGATGCCGAGGACCATTCAGGAGCTCACCCGGGACCTGCACGAGAGGGCCTATCCCGAGCAGAGCGTCGAGTGGATCGACGAGCAGTCGAAGCTGGCGGGGCAACGGATCAGCCGGGCGAAACAGGCCGACCCGTCGACTTCGCCGGGCGCCCGGCGGGTGTCGGACACGGTGGTCAACCATGCCGCGCCACGCCGCCGTCGAAGCCCGCGGATCGCCTTGACGGTCGCGCTCGGCGTGGACATCGGGGAGACCGTTCGGCTGGAAGGGGAACACGACGCGGTGCCGGACGCCGGGGTCGTGGTGGTGCGGGTCAAGAACACCGGCGGCACGCTGATCGGCGGCGAGGACTACGTGTCGCCGCTTTCGCTGAGGTTCCCGGCCGGAAGGTGATCTCGGTCGACGCCACCGACTTCGAGCCGTCCGAGCTGCAACGGGTGATGCGTGGGCTGCCGGACATCGCCATCGATGACGACCTGGTGAAGCTGCCGATGATCGGCCTCGAACCCGGGCACTCCTTCAAACTCGTGATCGTGCTGTCCGGGACCCTCGCGGACGTGAAGCAGAAGGTCGAGGTGGACGGCGAGCTGCGGGACGGCCAGATCACCACCCGCCAGGGCCGTGAGCGGATCCGGCCG
Source organism: Actinocrispum sp. NPDC049592 (assembly GCF_040675465.1). Lineage (NCBI taxonomy): Bacteria > Bacillati > Actinomycetota > Actinomycetes > Pseudonocardiales > Pseudonocardiaceae > Actinocrispum > Actinocrispum sp. NPDC049592. The sequence goes on from NZ_JBFAPA010000014.1 coordinate 102,142, forward strand.
GACACGTTGTTCTGGGGTGGCCTGACCGCGATCTGCGCTGGAGCGTTCGCGGTGGTGTTGCTGCTCAACAATGTCACGCCGTTCACCAAGCTGCCGCAGGGCATCGCGTGCGTTCCGGGAGCGCTGACCGCCGAGGGGTCGAGCGCTTTCGGCCGCGCCGCAACGGATCTGGCGGGCGCGTACGGCGCGTACTGCCCGGCCGCGTCCATCAAGGTGCGGACACCCGGTAGCCGGGAGGGGCTGCAGCGGCTCGTCGACGCCGGGAGCCAGGCCAGACAGCTGGCGCTCGCCGACGGCCGGTTCGACGAGTTCCCCCAGCTGGTGCCCGAGCCGCTGGCGATCGTCCCGTTCACGTTCGTGGTCAGCGACAACGTGCCGATCGACACACTGTCGCTTGTGGACGCGCGGCGCATCTTCACCGGCTCGGCGCGGATCTGGAGCGACGTCACCGGAAACCCCAGTGACACGGGCGAAATCCGGGTGGTTGGCCGTTCGACCACCTCCGGCACCCGCCGAACTCTGGAGCAGTATGTCCTGGGTGCGCCGGGTTCGCCCGTCCGTCAGGCCGGGGCCACCTCGGACTCCTGCCGCGACCGCCGTCCCGAGTTCACCGACCGCCAGCCGATCGTCTGCGAGCTGGGCTCGACCGCCGACCTCATCGACCGGGTATCCACATTGGACGACTCGATCGGCTACGCCGACGTCTCCGACGTCGAACAGGCCACCGGCGTCAAGAAGATCACCCTCGAACACCGCAACCCCACCCTCGAGGACATCCGCGCGGGCTACCAGTTCTGGACCGTCGAATACGTCTACACCTACAGCCGCCCCGAACCGGGGATCCCTGCCCGACGCGTTCCGCGACTACCTGCTGACCGCCGAAGGTCGCAGCAGGATGGCGGGTTTCGGGTACTACGGCTGCGTCGGTGATGTCGAGGATCTCTGCTCGCGGCGGTGACCCGCTACCCGTCGACGAGCAGGCCGCGCAGCGGGCCTTGCAACCGGCCTGCCCGGCGGGACACGCCGGGCAGCAAGGTGAGCCGGTGCTGGTCATGGGTTTCGGCGAAGGGACGCCACAGGCGGTCGACGACGTCGGCCGGATCTCCGTCTATTTCGGACACCGGGCGCTGGAGGTGTTCGGACCACAGCCGCAGCCGGGCGTCCCGGGCCTGGCCGGGATCGTTGGTGATCAGGTTGGCCTCGGTGTCGTTGAACAGGGAGTGCTCGTTGAGGTTGGCCGAACCCACGGTCAGCCAGGTGTCGTCGACGATGCCCAGTTTGGCATGGACGTAGACCGGCACCGCGCTGTCGGCGCCGTGCGAGGTCAGCGTGACGGCCAGCAGGCGGCCGTTCCCGTCGTCCGCGTCGAGCAGGCGGCCGAGCTGGCCCCTGGTGGTGTCGGCACCGTTGCTGGGTTTGCGGGGCAACACGAGCACGACCCGGAAGCGGTCATGCGGCGGGTCGGCCAGCTTGCTGATCAGCACGTCGGCGATCTCCGGTGACCAGAGGAACTGGTTTTCCAGGTAGACCAGGTTTTCGGCGGACCGCAGCGCGCGCAGGTAGGCGTCCAGCACGCCGAACTCGCCCCGTGGCGCGAACCGGTAGGTCTTCTCGGGGACTGTCCGTACAAATTGGACAGTAGAGGGACCCGCGGTATCGGGTGTGCGCGGCGCCGGGAGGTTCTCACCCGCCACTTCGGCCCAGCGGAGCCGGAAGTGGTCCGCCACATCGGCGACCACCGGTCCTTCGACGCGCATCGTCAGGTCGTGCCAGCCGATCGGCCGGTCGGCGGGATGCGAAGGGTTGTCGTGCCGGTCGCCTTCCAGCGCGGTGAGGTCCATGCCCCCGACGAACGCGATCGAGTCGTCGACGATCAGCAGCTTCTCGTGGTGGCAGTGCAGGGTTCGCTCGCGCGCGTCGAGTACGCATCGCACCCGGCTGTCCCGCATGAACTCCTGACACGCCTGGCGCGCCCGCCCACGGGTCGGCTCGAACGCGGGCACCGGCGGCCCCGCCCACATCAACACCCGCACATCCACGCGTTCCGCCATCTCCGCCAACAGATCTCGGAGCGTCACGGCGTCGTGACCGCGCGTAGGCCTGAACTCGGGGCTCATGTGCCACCCGGCGAGATGCACGTGCGACCGCGCACCCCGGATGGCCTCGACCATCTCCCGCAACGCCTCTTCGCCGTCGATGAGCACCTTGACCTTGCAGCCGGCCCGGACCGGGGCATGCGGGGTGAACCACCCCGTCGCAGGCTGTGACAGCACATCACCCCAGCCCAACCGGCGTAACCGGCGCGCATGGTGTGCGCACAGTACGTGTTCGAGTCCGTCCCCGAGCCGATCGTCGATCCGGTCAAGAAAGCCCATACCAGACATGGTTACCGCAAACCCGGCTCGTCAAACGGTGTAGGAGCGCGGCGGGGCGGGCATCCTGCGGGCATGGATGATCTCACCGGCTTCGTCCTGGCCCGCCTCGCCGAGGACGAACAGCGTTTCGATCGCGGGGAACTGCCCCTGCTCGACGAGGCCGAACGCCGTGGCCGCATCCGGATCATGCCCACCGACGACGGCGTCGGCCTGTTGATCGCCGCCGACCCGGTCGAGAACCCCGAGGAACGGATCCCCGTTCCGTTCCGTGACAAGCTCGCCCTGCTCCGCGGCGAGGCCTCCACCATGCGGGACAAGGACACCCTCAAGCTCGTCGCCTCGGTCTACGATGCCCACCCGGACTGGCGCGAGGACTGGCGAGCCTGAGCCTGTTTCGCCCCACGGGCACCCTTGGAGAGACGCCCGGGTCCTTACCCGCTCAGCGCGCCGGATCGTCCAGCAGGCAACGCCCTTGAGGGGTAAGCGAATGCACCACGGACTGGCCATCCCGCCGGCTGCTGATCAGCCCGGCCTGCCGCAGTACCGCGGTCTGCCTGCTGGCGGTCGGCAGCGTCGTCGCCGCCCGCCGGGCCAGATCGCTTGTGGTGCACGGACTCTCACCGATGGCTTCGAGCACTTTGGCCCGGGTCGGGCCGAGTAGCGCGGCCAGCGGCCTGCTCGCGTCGTCGCTGGTGCGCGACCAGCCCACCTCGTGCCGGATCGGGTATACCAGCACGGGTTCGAACGCGTCGTCCCGGAAAGTCGTTGGTGTACCGAGACAGAAGAACGACGGCACCAGGTGCAGGCCACGGCCCCGCAGGTGCAGCTCCCGGTCCACCGGATAGGCCATCTCCAGTACGGGATACTGCCAGCGTGCGGTGGGGTGCAGGTTCTGCAGCACCGCGGCCAGGCCGCTGGTGGCCAGCATCTCGGCCTGCTGGGCGCGTTCCCGGTCCACCGCGGCCCGGACCTGCGCCCAGCTCGGCGAAAGGCACGCGGCGAAGTACTGGTCGACCGCCTGACCCAAGCGGCGCAGGGTGTCCGGTTCGCCCTCACTCAGATTCGTGGTCCACGAAGGCAACCCGCGGGCCTGCGCGAGCGTTGCGACGTCGGTGCGCAGCTGGCGTTTGGCCGTGCCGAGCAGCACCGAGACGCCCGCGGTGACCGACGGCACAGTCGGCATCGGCGTGAGAAAGTCCGCGTAGTAGCCGAAATGCGGGACCAGGTCGGTGAGCATCCGCGTGGACGACGGCACTTTGGGCAGAGCGGCCCGGCGCCACTCGTCGAACACCATCCCGTCATCCCGCCGCCGCAGCCGGTGCAGGCTCAGCACCAGCTCCCACATCGGCTGCGGTGCCTGGCTGATTCTCGTTCTCGCCAGGTCTTCCGGAGTGAAATAGACACGTAACACGACGCCACCAGTACGGGTCAGAGGAACAGTCCCAGTCCCGGCCCGTTTTCCCCCAGGCCCGGCCCAGTTGTGGATGCTAGGCCCGTGCCAGGGGCAGATCAAGGATCCACCTGGCACTGGCCAAATGCCTCAGTGCCAACACAATATCCAGCTCTACGAGGCCGAGCCGACCGCGTGCACCGTCGGCGCCCTAGCGGTCCAACGCCGTCTGCACGTCGGGGACCAGGGACAAGATCTCGCCAAGGCCGGTGACCTCGATCGACCGCTTGACCACCCCGGTGCCGATCGCGACATGAACGACCTTGTGGGCGCGCATCGCGTTCTCGTGCGCGTCCACGAGGACGGCCAGCCCGGGGGAGGACATGAACGTCACCTCGGCCAGGTCGATGATCACGACGGTCGCCCGCTCCCGTAACGCGTCGGCCACCGCGTCCGCGAAGATCCCTTGTGTGGTCAGGTCGACCGCCCCGGTCACCGATACGACGATCGCGTGCGCCCGCTGCTCCAGCTGGCAGTCCAGACGTGTGTCCGCGCCTTGCCCAGTCATCGTCCGGTCCCCGTTCCGCTCGCCGACATCCAATCTCGAAAATACACCCGAAATGGGATGTTCACGGAACCGATTGTTCAGTCCACTGTGGACCTAAGCGCGACGTAGGCAGGTGATCCAGTAGTCGCCGTCGTTGTCTCGCGCGACACCATGGGTCTCGCTGGGAAAACCGGGGAAGTTCCGGTCGAAGTCCTCCAGCGCGCGCAGGTAGCGAAGGGTCGGATCGTCGTGTGCGCCCGCATTCTCGCCGGGCATCAGGACCGGGATACCGGGCGGGGTCGTGACGACCTGCGTGGCGACGGTTCGATCGGCCAGTTCGCTGAGCCGAACGGGTTCGGTGCCGCCGCGCAAGAGCCGTTGGTAGGTCTGCGCTGGCGTGAGATCCGGCCGCGGCGGATGGGTGAACGCCGCCTCGAGCAACGGAATCAGCTCACCGGCCCGGAGCCGGCCGTGCATCTGGTCGCACAGCTGGCGCAGCGTCAGGCCGGTGTACCGGCCAGGGAACTGCCGGACCAGCTGGGGGAGCACCTCGGCGAGGGCGATGTCGTTGTCGTAGAGGGACTTGAAGTCCAGCAGGCCGTCGATGAGGGTGCCCCACTTGCCTTTGGTGATGCCCATCGAGAAAAGAATCAAACATGTGTAGGCGTCGGTCTTCTCCACGACGATGCCCCGGGTCTCCAGGTAGGCGGTGAGGATCCGGGCCGGGACGCCCATCTCGCCCGGGGTCCCCCTGGCGTCGGTGCCGGGGCAGGTGACGCTGACCTTGATCGGGTCGAGCAGGCAGTAACCCGGTTCCATACCGGGGAAGCCGTGCCAGTCCGCGCCGGGTTCCAAGGTCCAGCAGGAGGGTTCGGTGCGCAGCAGCTCCAACGGGGCGTCGGCGAACGGATACCGCTGGCCGGAGTGCGGGTCGGTGACCTCGTCCGGCTGCCAGGTACCGAAGAACCACGGCGGCCGGTCTCCCGCGGCGGCGATCCGGCGGCCGAGGCGCGCCACCGCCTGCCGGAACCGGATGGCCTCGGTGATCGCCTCGTCGGTGAGCCACTGGCCGCCCGGCCCGTCCATCATGCCCGCGGCCACGTCGAGCCCGGCGATCATCGGGTACATCGGCGACGTGGTCGCGTGCATCATGAAGGTCTCGTTGAACTGCCGGTGGTCCACCGGTGAGCGGGGCGAGTTCTTCACGTGCAGCATGGCGCTCTGCGAGATCGCCGCCAGCAACTTGTGGGTGGACTGGGTGGTCAGCACGGTCGGCCGGATCTCGTCGGGCACAACGCCCACGGACATCCCGTAGCGGCGGGCGTAGAGCGGGTGGAAATGGGCGTAGGCGAACCAGGCCTCGTCCAGGTGCAGCCGGGGAACGCTGGGGCCCAGCAGTTCGGCGACCCGCACGGCGTCGTAACAGAGCCCGTCGTACGTGGAGTTGGTGATCACGGCGTACACCGGGTTTTCGTCCTTGGTGCGGCCGGCGATGGCGTCCCGGGTCATCGCCGCGGGCGGGATCGGGCCCATCAGGCCATAACCGTTGCGGGTGGGCACGAGATAGGCCGGGCGGCCGCCGGTCAGGGTGAGTCCGTGGTAGATCGCCTTGTGGCAGTTGCGGTCCACGAGCACCAGTTCGCCGTCGGCGATGCTGGCGTGCAGGGCGAGGCGGTCGGCGGTGGAGTCGCCGTGCAGCACGAAGTACGTCAGGTCGGCGCCGAAGATCCGTGCCGCGTTGCGTTCGGCCTCGCCGATCGGCCCGGTGTGCTCGAACAGGGACCCCAGTTCGGCCACCGAGATCGACAAGTCGGTGCGGAACAACCGTTCCCCGTAGTAGTCGAACAACGCGCGGCCGACCGGCGACTTCAGGAACGCCACACCCCCAGCGTGCGCCGGGGTGTGCCAGGAGTACTCGTGCGTGTCGTCAAACCGCCGTAGTTCCCGGAAGAACGGCGGCAACAGCTCGTCCTGGTACCGGCGCGCGGCGACCCCGATCCGCCCCGCGATGAAATCCGGTGTGTCCTCCAGCAACCACACATACCCACACACCACTTGCGATACCCACAAAGGCAAATCGTCCACAGAAGCCGCAGAGGTCACCAGGAACACCGGCAACCGCGTGAACCTCTTCAACAGCGCCGTCAAAACCCCCTCGGCCGGCCGTGCCAGGACGCCGTCGTCATCGGTGAGATCCCAGCTCACCAACGCCGCGGTCAGATCAGCACGCGTCTGCACCAGCGCCAACGCGTCATCATCAGTCCCAGCCCGCACAACACCATGTCCGTCCTCAGCCAGCCGCGCGCAGATCCGCTCAAGCTGACCGGCCATCACCGACCCATCGGCGATGTCGTTGAGAGCCAAGAGAATGGTGGACACCCGACCGCTCCTCCCCGAACCCGCGGAGATACCTCCTAGTCTCCCAGGTATAGAGCGCCGTCCGGGCTAACGTCGATCGGGCAAAGGGCTGATAAGCGCCAGCGGCCCAACGGGTGATTGTCCCCGTCCAAACGGGTGATCCCCCGACCACAGTGGACACCACCGTGGTATCCGCCCGGACCCATACCCACACCCCGTCCTACCCAGACAAAACCCAGCCGGTGACAAAACCTCCCAGCGGCCCCCCACCCGAACAAACCAAGCCAAGCCACCACCACCCTCACCCCCATGAGACGCGCCATATACCCACAGCCCCCCGCGCCCACAACGCCGACCCCCGACGATCAGACACCCCCGAACCCACCCCCCAAGTCCTCGCCCCACCAATCCCCGCGGACCCCACCGTGACCACCGTTTGGCCCGACACGGCCCCTTTCGCCCTCACCAGTCAGACCTCGGCCATGCACATGTCATCCCTCCGAAAACCAGCACACATGTCCATCCCACCCCGCTCACAAAACCCAGCCCCACCCCACCCGCCCTCAAACCCAACACCGCCACCCACCCCACCTGCATGCGCGCCGCCCCGCCCCAGCCGCAGACCCATCTGCCCCCGCCCCCTGCGCACCCCACTCAAATCCCCTCGACCCCATACGCTAAACTTCGTTCCAGCACCTCAACCGGGACGTGGCGCAGTTTGGTAGCGCACTTGACTGGGGGTCAAGGGGTCGCAGGTTCAAATCCTGTCGTCCCGACGGTTGCTCGGAAGCCCTCTGACTTGGCTTAAACACCAGGTCAGAGGGCTTCTTTTGTTCAGCTGAACGATCATGGACAAGATCATCACCGCCGCTCGCTGGGGACCACATGGGGACCACGACGCGTAAGACGGTGTGAGACATCAGACGGCCTTCAGGTTGGCCCTGCGTGGGGACCGCAGGTGCTTGGTCAGCAGGTCGCCCGCGTCGGTGACTGCCTGCTTGTCGGGGTGCAGGTAGCGCTGGGTCGTGGTGAGCGACCCGTGGCCTGTGATCTTGCGCAGGTGGTGCACGGGTACGCTCGCGTCGGCCTTCCACGTCAACCCGGTGTGCCGGAGGTCATGCCGACGCAGGTGTTCGTACCCGAGCTTGCCCACCACCTCGTCCCAATGTGTCGCGTCGCGCAGCACGGCCGTCGTGATTCGGCCACCCGAGGACCGGTGAATAGGCGTGCGTCCGGTTCGCGATTCACAGCCGAATTCGACGCTGAACCAGTTCGCGAATGTCCTCAATCAGCGGCACGGTTCTCGCTCGCTTGCCTTTGGTGCCCTTGTCGACCAGGCCACCAGGCGACGGTGTGGTCTGCCGCCGGACGTTCCAGGTCCACTCGTTCGTGTCGATGTCCTTGACCCGACAGCCGGACACCTCCCCGATCCGGGCCGCCGTGCAGCCCGCGAACAACACGACATCGCCCCAACCAGCGTAGTTGTCAGCGGATCGGGCGACGAGAGCGTCAGCGAGCCGAGTGAGCGTGTACCAATCAGGCAGCGCGAGCGAACGCGGGTCATCCAGTTCGTCCTCAGCCCGCTTGTACTCCCGTTGCCACCCAGTGACTCTCGCCGGGTTGCGGTCGATGATCTCGTCTCGCACCGCCTGTTCCATGACCCGCACCAGGACAGCAATTGTGTTCTTGACCGTCGATCGGCTGCATTCGTCCGCGATCCAGCTGTGCACCGCCCGGTCGACCACTCCATTCGTGATCATGGTGACCGCCAGGTGCCCGAGCGTTGGCACAGCACGCTTGCGCCCACCAGCCATGTACGGATCCGTCGTCTTCGGCTCCAGCCCTCGCAGCGCCAAAGGCATGTTCGCGTTGCCGTAGTCGGCGAGGGTCATCGTCGCCGTCGCTGGACTAACGCCGTGAGCCGCAGCGCGTTGCATGCGATCAATCCACGCCTTGGCATCGTCCTCTGACTCAAATGCCTCCGATTTGGACGGACGTTTCTTGGTCGCGGGGTCGACCCACCGGACCCGAGCGCGGTACGGGAGCGTCCGATCGGGCCGATGTTCGATGTCGCACGAGATGGACACGCCGATCGGCAGGTTGACCTTCTTGTCAGTCATGCTGCCTCACCTGGATCGGTCCGTCGGCTCATGACCCACTGCTCAACATCTACCGCCAAGTAGATGACCACCCGCTCTGAGATCTGGACGAACGGTGGCTGTACCGCTCGAAAAGTCATTGCTGCACGTCAAGCCGCGTACCGGTACTCGTTGATGAGTCCGTCGAGGACGCGGGTGCGTAGCAACTGACGGGTGTTGAATGCTTGTGCTTGTTCAGGTTGGTGAGGTTCGGGTGGTCGCTGTTGTCGGGCCTGGTGTGGCCGGTGCTGGTTGTAGTGCCGCTGGTACTCGACGAGTACCTCACGAGCGTGTGCCTCGTCAAGGATGAGAACGTGGTCGCATACCTCATTGCGGAGGGTCCTGATGACCCGTTCGCAGTGCGCGTTCATCTTCGGCGCCTGCGGTGCGCTGGTCAGGATCTCCATGTCCTCTGCTTGGAAGACAGCGTCGAAGGCCGCCGAGTACTTCGTGTCTCGATCGCGAAGCAGAAACCGGAGCTTGCCGAGCCCTCCATCGATATCTGTAGCGAGGTTGCGGGCCTGTTGTGTCGTCCAGTCCTGGGTCGGATGGGCGGTGACACCCGCGACGTGCAGCCGCCGTGTGCCATGTTCGAGGAAGATCAGGGCGTAGAGGCGTTTGCCGAGCGCGGTGTCGATGTGGAAGAAGTCCGCCGCGATGATGCCGCGGGCCTGACTGGCCAGGAACTGTTTCCATGTGGGACCGGCTCGGCGTGGAGCGGGACCGATACCGGCCGAGTTCAGGATCTCCCATACCGTCGACGCAGCGATCTTGTGGCCGAGACCGGCCAGCTCACCTTGGATCCTTCTATGTCCCCAACGCGGATTGTCGTGGGCTAGGTCAAGGACGAGCTTCTTGATCGTCGAGTGGGTAGATGGCCGTCCGGTGGGGCGTCGGCGGGCACTGTAGTTCCACTTCGCGGCGATGAACCTGCGGTGCCAGGCCAGGATTGTTGCGGGTTGGACGGGGAAGATCTCGTGTCAGCGGCGTCGGGGGAGCAGCGAGGACAGCGCGGCGAACCAGAACCGATCTGCTGGCTGGTACCGGACTTGGCCGGTGATCTGGCGGCGGAGGACGGCGTTCTCGTGCCGGAGCACGAGCAGTTCGGCGTCCCTGGCGAAGTCACGGCGCAACAGCACCGCAGGGACCGACAGTAGTCGTCGAGTCAGTTGGTACAGCAGCGACACGATCACTGCTGCATGATCCCAACGGACTTCACTCAGGTGTCTGACCAGGCGAGACGGGTTTTCGAGCGGCACAGGTACTGGTTGAGGATTCCTCCCAACCGTGGTTGTCGGCGGATGTCGAGCTGGGTGATCTGGGTTGGATCGGTGATCGTTCTGGCGACGGTTGTAGTGGTCGGGCGTTGGCGATGCCCTGATACTGGAAGGCAAGCGTAAGTCGATGCAGCCGATGGCCGAGCGGCTCGGGGTTGATCACCAGCAGTTGCAGCAGTTCGTGAGCACGTCCACGTGGGACCACGTCGAGGTGCGGCGACGGTTGGCGGTGTGGGCGCGTGAGTTCGTCGACCCGCGGGCGCTGGTGATCGATGACACCGGATTCCCTCAGGACACCTAGTGTCTTGAGTCGTTGATTCGTTGGCAGTAGCGGGCGAGGTTGTCGAGGATCTCGTCGGCGGTTTTGGTCCACACGAACGGTTTCGGGTTGTCGTTCCACGCGGCGACCCAGGCGTTCACGTCGGTTTCGAGCTCGGCGATGCTGCGGTGTGCCGAGCGGCGGAGTTTGCGGTTGGTCAGCTCGGCGAACCAGCGTTCGACCAGGTTGAGCCAGGAACCGCTGGTGGGGGTGAAGTGCAGGTGGAAGCGAGGATGGCGGATCAGCCAGGTCTTGATCTCGGGGGTCTTGTAGGTGGCGTAGTTGTCGCAGACCAGGTGCAGATCCAGCTCGGGTGGTGTGTTGGCGTCGATGGTCTTGAGGAATCGCAGGAATTCCTGATGGCGATGCCGCCGTTGGTGCTGGCTGATGACCGTGCCGGTAGCGATATCCAGGGCGGCGAACAGGCTGGTGGTGCCGTGTCGCACGTAGTCGTGCGTTCGGCGGGCCGGGGTGGTGGGCATGATCGGCAGGGTAGGAGCGGTGCGGTCGAGTGCCTGCATGCCGGACTTCTCGTCCACGCACAGCACCATCGCTGTGGCCGGCGGGTCGAGATAGAGCCCGACGACGTCGCGGACCTTGTCAACAAACCAGGGGTCGGTGGAGAGTTTCCAGGTCTGTACCAGGTGGGGTTTGAGTTCGAACGCCCGCCAGATCCGGGAGATCGCCGATTGGGACATGCCCATCGCGGTGGCCATCGAGCGGGTGGACCAGTGCGAGTCGTTGTTGGGCGGTGCCTGTTCCAGCGTAGCGGTGATCACTCGCTCGACGTGTTCGTCGGTGATCGTGCGTGCAGCGCCCGGCCGCGGTTCATCAGCCAACCCGTCCAGGCGGTGTTCGACAAACCGGCGACGCCATTTGCCCACCGTGGGCGGCGAGACCCTTAACTGTCGCACCACATCCATGTTGGACAAGCCCTCGGCGCACGCCAGCACGATGCGCGCCCGCAACGCCAATGCCTGAGCTGTGGAACGCCGACGCGACCACCCTTCCAGCGTCTGACGCTCCACATCGGACAAAACCAGCTGCGGCAACGCCGGTCCACGACTACCCATACCCGACCATACAATGAATCAACGACTCAGGACACTAGTACTCCAGCCGCACTTCGTAGTAGCTGGCCTGTCTGCGCTGGTAGTGGGCTTGTTGGGCGCGGTACTGGTGGCGTCGACGCCACCGGGACCAGGCCCAGGTCACGACGCGATCGAACGGTGTGGTGATCAGGTGTGCCAGGAGACGGTTGACCTCGCCCAGCGTGATGGGGATGAGGCCGCTGCCAGGGCTTTTGGGGCAATCGCCGCGGTCACCGCCAGATAGGTGTGCGCGAGCATGGCCAGGGTGATGTGCCGGTACCAGGCGTCGTAGCGGCGGACCTGGTAATGGTCCAGGCTGACTTCGGTCTTGGCGGTCTGAAAACAGTCCTCGATCGCCCAGCGGGTCCCGGCGACCCGAATGAGATCATCATCGGTCGTTCCTGCGGGGCGCAACACAAGTAGTAGGCGATCTCGTGCTCGGACCTGCTGTTGCGGGTCAGGGAACGACGCGCCAGCAACCAACGTCCCCACACGGGTGGCGTGGTGTCGGGATAGGTCGGTAACTCGGCCACCGCCCAGTCGAACACCCGTGGTCCTTTGGCGCCCTCGCCGCAACTGCGGCGTTTCCACGCCTCGCCGGGCGCGTGCGTGACCAGCACGTCGGCCCGGGATGGCGCCGGCCACCGCGGGGATGGTCTGATTGGCTGGCACCGCCACGACATAGCCGATCCGCCGATCCTCCAGCTAGCGGCGGAATTTCGAGTCCCCGCCATAGGCTTCGTCGGCGGTGACCCAGCTCGCCGGGACCCCGGCGTCCAGCGCCCGCGCGAGCATCCGCTGCGCCAGAACGGGTTTGGTCGCGAACTCGATCTCGTCAGGTACCCCCGCTTCGCCGCACCGTTCCCGATCACCGGTCCAGGACTTGGGCAGGTACAGCTCCCGGTCGATCAGCGTACGGCCTTTGCTTGTGGCGTAAGCGCAAAACACGCCGAGTTGGCAGTTCTCGATGCGGCCGGCGGTGCCGGAGTACTGGCGTTGCACTCCAGCGGATTTCGTACCCTTCTTCAGAAATCCGGTCTCATCGACGATCAGCACCCCATCGCGCTCGCTCAGATGTGTGACCGCGTAAGCGCGCACGTCGTCACGGATACCCTCGGCGTCCCAGGTGGCGGCGTTGAGCAGGCGCTGCATCCCGTCCGGGATGAGGTCACCGGCAGCCTCGGCCAGCGTCCATCCGTTCTTGCCCGCCAGCGGAGCGAGCAGACCACGCACGTAAGCGCGCGCCCGCCGCGAGGTTCGACCCGGTAGAACCGGCCCGCCACCCCCGCGAACAACTCCTCCAGCCCGTCCACCCAGGCGTCAAGATCCTCATCGGTCACCACAAGATCGACAAGTTACACGATGAAGATCACTAAGTGCGGCTGGAGTACTAGTCGACCTGATCCGCCCCTGGGACTACGGTCGTCACAAGTGGCTTCTGGGTTTGGGCCCAGCCGTTGTCCCGTACGGCCTTGTACGGATAACCTCCGCGCCCCTTCCGTCTGCTGTACAGCGCGGCCGAAGGTCGAGCGCAACGAACGGGCGCTGACCGAGCGAGGCCAGATGGCAGCCGAGACAACACAATGCAGTCCAGCGGTGCATCGGACGATTCTCGTGGTGGATATCGAAGGGTTCTCCGATCGCCGCCGGACCAACCGGCACCAGGTGGCGGTGCGAGACGGGCTGTACCGCGTGTTGGAGGTTGCCTTCGCCGGCGTCGGCATGCGGCGAGCCGACTGGCGACACGAGGATCGCGGGGACGGCGTGTTCATTCTGGTGACGCCGAACATCGTCAAGAGTCTGTTCGTCGAATCGCTGCCCGCAGAGTTGGTGCGTGCATTGCATGAGCACAATCGGACGCACTGCGCCGAGGAGCGGATCCGGCTGCGAATGGCCCTGCATGCCGGCGAGGTCAACTATGACGAGCACGGAACGACCGCGGCCGCCATCAACCTGGCGTTTCGGCTGTTGGACGCCCAGGAGGTCAGGAGGGCGCTCGCCACTTCGCCCGGGGTGCTGGTAGTGGCTACGTCGTCCTGGTTCTTCGACGAGGTGGTTCGCCACAGCCCGGCGAGCAGGCCCGATACCTACCGCCCGGTGGACGTGAGGGTCAAGAACACCCGGGCCGTTGTGTGGATCGCCCGGCCCGACCACCCGTACACGTCGTCTCGTGGTGCACCGGCCCCCGAGCCACGCCAAGCAGATTCGGACTGCGCCGGCGAGTTCGCTGAGGCCATCCGTCGACAGTGGACAGACGAAGCGGCGGCCCGAATGTTGAACCAACCGGAACCACTACCGCTGCAATGGTCGACCACTACACGAGCCGTTGCCGCCCAGCCGAGGGCTGTGTTGGGCGGAACGGTCGCCGGCCGGCCACTACGGCTGCGCTTGCACGGTCGCCTCGACGAGATCGTCGACGCATTCCTCCAGCTACCGCACCGACAACTGGTCGTTCTCGGCGAACCGGGCGCGGGTAAGACAGCGTTGGCGATACTCCTCACCCTGGGTCTGCTCGATCGCCGACGAACGCAAGGCGGGCAAGTGCCGGTATTGCTGTCCGCGGCGTCGTGGCACCCGAACCGCGAACATGTGGACGTGTGGGTCACACAGCAGCTGATCGAGGACTATCCAGCACTGGCCAAAGTGGACAACACCGGCCTGCGGCTCGCCGATCGACTGGTCGCCGAGGGAGCCGTGTTACCGATCTTGGACGGTGTGGACGAGATGTCCCCGCCGTTGCGTCCTGTCGCGATAGCAGCGCTGGACCGAACCATGACCGGAGGTCGCCCGTTCGTTGTCACTTGCCGCAGTGTCGAGTATCAGGCAGCCATCGCGACCAACGGGCGAGTCCTGTCGAATGCCGCGGTCATCGAGATCAACCCCGTCGACACGGCTGACGCTCTGACCTACCTCTCCAACACATGCCCGGCGAATCGCCGGTGGCAGCCGGTTGGCGAGCATCTGCGTGAGCACCCCAAACATCCGCTCGCCGCAGCGCTGTCGACCGCGCTGATGGTCTGGCTAGCCAGGACCGCTTACGCGGCTCCCGACACGAACCCGGTCGAGCTCATCGACTCCGGGCGGTTCGCTAACCGCGCGGCCGTGGAGAAGTATCTGCTGGAAATGCTCATCCCAGCCGTGTACCAGGATCAGCCCCCAGCCCTCCTTCCCGGCAAGGCGACAAGAACCCCAGTGAAGTATCGCCCTGAGGACGCCAGGAGATGGCTCACATTCCTTGCCACACACCTCCACCGCCAGGGAACCCATGACCTGGCCTGGTGGCAGTTGTACCGAGAGGTTCCACCAAGGGTGACCAACTCGGTTTACGGGCTCGCGATCGGTTTGCTGACCGGGACAGGCATCGGTCTCGGCGCCTACTCAGCGGGCCTAATCGCGGGCTCACCTGCCCTGCTGCTGACCGTTCTCGGCGCCGGCTTCCTGCCCGCAGTCATGTCTGGGCTGGTAACTGGGCGGGCCTGGCGGTCCCAGCACACTCCAGGTTTGGCGGACGTCCAGGTCCGCGGCCGGCTCCGGCAGCTCGCAGCAGCCATTCGGGGTCGAGTCGTGTTCGGACTGTTGATGTGCATGGTGATCGCTCTGGTGACCGTTCCGCTGGTGAGCGTGGACAACGGTGTGATATTCGGCGTCGGCGCCGGGTTGTCCGCCATGCTCCCGGGCGCGATCGCTGACTGGCTCAAGGCGCCTGTGGACGAACTACACACACCAAGTCCTTGGTCGGTCCTAAGCCGGGACAGGATCATGTCTATGGTTCGGGGAGTCACCCAGGGATCGGGCCTCGCCCTTGGCATCGGACTGATGGTCGGGACCATGTTGGGCTTCGACTCTGGACTGGCCACAGGATTGGTCAGCGCAGTCGCAGGCCTGCTCACGGGCGGGTTCGACACGGCATGGGGACTTTTTGTGATCGTGCGAGGCTGGTTCTGGCTCCGCGGACAACTGCCACCGCGCCTGATGCGGTTTCTTGCTGACGCCCACCGGCGCGGAATATTGCGTCAGGCCGGACCGGTCTACCAGTTCCGACATGCGCGTTTACAGGATCATCTGGCTAGTGCCGACCGGCGGTGCAGTCGCACTTCCGTGGACCTCTCGCGAAGGCGAAGACCTGATCTTATTCATGATGCTTAGACTCTGACTGAGCTTTCCGTCAGAGGAGGCGTTATGTCCACTTCGCCGCCGGACGATCCTGAACCTCTTCGAGTCCGAACGCGCACGGAATTCGCCCAGCAGTTGTCCGCACTTCGGGAACACGCTGGCCTTACGGTTCGTCAAGTAGCTGACAAGGCTGGCGTCCAGGGCGCGCACAGCACCATTGGTGACTGGTTCGCTGGGCGGGGTATGCCGTCCATCAGCTCGGGTGACCTACTGGTGCGGGTACTCAAGACGTGCGGGGTCCACGACGGTGACGCAATTGAGCAATGGTTGGCGGCGTGGCGGCGAGCACGGCGGGCACCCGGTCCGCGTTCTGCGGGACCCGAGCCGTACCGAGGACTGGCAAGCTTCCAGCCAGAGGATGCCGAATGGTTCTTCGGTCGCACGGAGTTGACCAATAAATTGATTACGAATCTGATCGAAATCCGCGGCCGCAGCGGCATAATTTTGGTGACTGGGGCGTCGGGTTCAGGCAAATCGTCCCTTCTCCGGGCCGGTATCATCCCAGCGCTGCGCTCTGGAAACATATCTGAGCTAGCTGGTCGGTCAGCGTTGCTGATGACGCCTGGCAGCAAAGCAGTGTATTCCTTGGCTCGACAGTTGACGGAGTTCGGCCACGTCGACTCAGTTGATGAAACAGCGGAAGCGATAAGAGCCGATCCGGTAACATGTGTCGAGGTCACACGGGGCATGGTGATCATCGTCGATCAATTCGAGGAAGTGTTCACCCTCAACTCTGACAACGAGCGCAGTGCGTTCATCGCCGCCTTGTGTGCTTCGGCAGACGACCCAGGTGACGCGCTGGTCGTGTTGGGCTTGCGTGCCGACTTCTACGCACAAGCACTACGCCATCCGCCGCTGGTCGCAGTAGCGCAAGCCAATCAACTCGCCGTCGGGCCGATGACCGGGGCAGAGCTGCGGATGGCGATCGTGGAACCGGCCCGCAAGGTGGGCATCAAGGTCGAAGATGGGCTGGTTGAGCTTTTGCTGCGGGAAGTCGCGCCACGAAGCGGTGAGGGCGCGCACGACGTCGGCGTGTTGCCGCTGCTGTCGCACGCGTTGTACGCGACCTGGCGCCAGGGGCATGGGCGGCGGATGAACATTGCGGACTACCACGAGGTGGGTGGGATCGACGGTGCCGTCGCGGCCAGCGCCAGCGCGGTTTATGACCAGCTGAGCGGGAACGAGCGCGAACTGGCTCGTCGCATGTTCCTCAGTCTCGTGAATGTCGCCCCCGGCGCCGCTGACACCAGACGCAGGGTCGGCAGGGCCGAACTGGTCATTGACTGCGGAGAGGCAGTGGACGATCTGCTCGACCGGTTCGTCGCGCAGCGACTCATCACCGCGGACATGGACACCGTTGAAATCAGCCACGAAGCACTGCTGACAGCGTGGCCCCGCTTGCGAGCCTGGCTGGAGGCGGACCGCACCGGGCTCATCGTGGGCAGGCAACTTGCCGAGGCCGCAAGCACATGGCGTCACGAGAACGACGACCCGGCTGCGCTCTACCGCGGAACCCGTTTGGCCGCCGCCCAGGATTGGGTCCAGACCGCCACCCCCGATCTCTCCCCACTCGCCCGAGAGTTCCTAGACGCGTCCATCATGCACGAGCAAGACGAGCAGCGCGCTGCTCGCCGCCGCACCCGCCGATTGCGGCAGCTTGTCACGCTACTGACCGTCCTGCTCCTGCTCGCGGCGACAAGCACCGTCCTGGCGATCCGTTCTCAACAGACCGCGACACAAGAACGCAACCAGGCGCTGTCTCAAAAGGTGGCCGGAGAGGCAGGACAACTGCGAGCCACTAATCCTGCCCTCGCCGCACAGCTTGCGCTCGCCGCCTACCGGCTGTGGCCCACAACGGAAGCCCGCAGCATCCTCCTCAGCACATTCAGCACACCGTACGCCACCCGGTTGACGGGCCACACCAACGGTGCTTATGCCGCGACCTTCAGCCCAGATGGGCACACCCTCGCCACTGCAGGCGCCGACAGCACAATTCGGCTCTGGGACGTCACCGATCCTCACCGTCCGGATGAACTGACCAGCCTTCCCGGCCACACTGGCGTCATCACCTCTGCCGCGTTCAGCCTGGACGGACGTACCCTTGCCACTGCAGGCGACGACCAAACCGTGCGCCTGTGGGACGTCGCAGACGTCCGTCGTCCAAGCGCACTCGCCACCGCCACTGGCCACACTCAAGGCATCCGCTCCGTGGCGTTCAGCCCCGACACGCATGTCCTGGCCACCGCAAGCTACGACATGACTGCGCGGCTTTGGGACATCACCGATCCCCGACACATCCGCGAACTCGCGGTCCTTTCCGGCTACTCCAAACCCGTGCTCGGAGTGGCGTTTGCCCCGGACGGCCACACGCTCGCCACCGCCCACGGCGAGAATGTCGCCAGGCTCTGGGAAATCACCGACCCTCGACATCCCGCCTCGCTCGCCACAGTGAGCGGTCACACCAGCGGAGTGTTCTCCGTGGCGTTCAGTCCGGACGGGCACACCCTGGCCACTTCAAGTCTCGACGACACCGCTCGGCTCTGGGATATCACCATCGCGAACAATCCCCAACCACTCGGCATTCTCAGCGGACACACTGGGATCGTCTACTCCACGGCGTTCAGCCCGGACGGGCACATCCTGGCCACCGCCAGCGAGGACCGCACGGCCCGGCTATGGAATATCAGCGACCCACACAACCCACGGGCTCTAAACAACCTCACCGGACATGCCGACCGTGTTCACTCAGTGAGGTTCAACCCGGACGGACACACTGTAAGCACATCCAGTCTGGATGGAACCGTCCGCCTCTGGGACGTCCCCGTCGCGGGCCGGGCCGATCACACCGAAGAGACATACTCGGCCAGGATCAGCCCGGACGGACGGACGCTGGCGACCGCCGGCAACGACCCCGAAGTCCGGCTATGGGACATGACGGATCCGCGGCAGCTCCATGAAATAGCCACCCTCGGCGGTCACACCGACGGCATCATGTCAGTCGCCTTCAGCCCAGACGGACATATGCTCGCGACCGCCAGCTTGGACTACTTCGCGCACCTCTGGGATGTCACCAACCCTCGGCGACCAGCACAACTCGCCGTCCTCGCAGGACATACCTCCAACCTTTTCTCCGTGGTGTTCAGCCCTGACGGACACATACTCGCCACAGGTAGCGCCGACAGCACAGTCCGGCTCTGGGACGTTACGGATCCACGCCACGTCGCACTGCTCAGCACCTTGGCCGGTCACGCGGGCACCGTCCATTCGGTGGCGTTCAGCCCCGATGGCCACACGCTGGTCACAGGAAGCAGCGATGGCACTACACGACTGTGGGACATCGGTAGAGCAGACCATCCCAATGCCCTGGCCACCATTGTCTCAAATGCGGGGGTCATCTACACCGTCGCATTCAGTCCGGACGGGCGTACCGTCGCCACCGCCGGCACTGATCACATCGCACGATTGTGGGACGTCAGCGACCCTCGCCGTCCCATCCAAATGAGTTTCCTCACCGGACACACGAACACGATCAATTCCGTGGAGTTCGCACTGGACGGTCGCACATTGGCAACTAGCAGCACAGATTATACGGCTCGATTGTGGGACATCAGCGACCCTCATCGGTCCGTTCAGTTAAGTGTCCTTACCGGCCACGCTGATTCGGTCAACTCAGCGTTCTTCAGCCCTGATTATCATACCTTGGTCACTGCCAGTAGCGATAAAACGGTGCAACTGTGGGAGACTGATGTGGAACGTGTCACACGTCGAGTCTGCGAGGTCGCATATCCACCGATCGCCCAGTCTGAATGGGATGAATATTTCCCCGGTCTCGCCTATACCGCGCCATGTCCGCAGCGATGAGCAAGCTTGAGTTGGTGCTGAAGCAGAGAGCAAGTCGCCCGAAGAGCGCTGCCATGGCCAATCGAGTCCGCCTGAGCCTCCGACCGGCCTGATCCACCTGACCTGGCGACCGTCCAGCCAACCGCCGCGCCAGCACCACCACCAGATCCGCCAGTACCGCGGCGAGTTGCACCAACTCGGAGTCAGCCATTGGTTTATCAGCCAAGGTCCGCGCAAGATTCGCAGCATCACGTAACGCGCCTCACCAGACGACATGGCTGATTCTTACCCCTCCCTGTCGGGCGACAACTCCTGCTGTGGCATGGATCGAGATAAGCCGTCCCGTCGTCCAGCAGTCGGAGAGCCACGGTGACCGATGATCGAGTTCCGGGGGACGCGCCCCGGCTCCAGCAACGGCCGGCCACGGCAACGTGGTCGTCGTCTGCACCGAGGGTTGCTGGGTTCGAGCGGTTCTACCGTGACCAGGCACCGCGGCTGGCGTGGTTCGTGGTGACTGCACGGGAGCCATGGTGCCGGAGGCGTGAGACGCCACAGACCGCGATGAATGCGGCCTGGAGAAGTGGGGAAGCGTGACCCGTCCGGTGGCGTTCGTGCGGACGGTGGCTCTCCGCGCGTTCTTCCGGCAGATTCCCAACCGGAAGTTCGTCAGCGACGAGCCGGTCCGGACGGTGTCGACCGTGCGCTGACGCTGGACCTGGTCGTAGAGCTGACGGAGAGCACTGCGCACGTCGTCGGGTTGCTGAAACACCTCTCCATCACTCTGCGTCTGCCCTTCGCGTTGTCCCTGGACAGCTTCTCCGTCCCGGAGATCGCCACGATCACAGGCAAGACCGAGGACACGGTGCGGAGAAACATCCACGGCGCGAAAAGAATCCTGGCCCCGAAGATCACCAGCAAGGGAGGCGAACGATGAGCAACGACCAGTTCGATGATGGCTCGGCGCCGACCCCGTTCGATGACACCGGGGCCGCGTTCGATCTGTACATGAACAGTCTGTTCAATGAAGGCCGCGCCCAGTTCGCACGGCACCTGCCGGTCGAGGCTGGTCTTTACTGCGATCGTGAGTCCGCTGGTGGCGGACAGGCTCGCAAGGTCGTTGGCGACGGCCGCGGCCGAGCCAGTGCTTCTCAACCTATTTTGGTGACTGTGCAAGATAATGACCCCGCGATCGCCGACCGGCTGACCCGTCAGCTGCGGACCGAGCTGCTCGGCCTGGACGTCGGCGACGCTTTCTCACCAAGGAGGTCGACGGGCGAAGGGGCGCGACCCGGGGCCGTCACGACCTTCATCGTGGTCCTCGCCGGTTCGCCCGTTCTCAAGCAGTTCAGCCGCGTGCTGATGGACTTCGTGAACCGCGACCGTGACCGCGAGATCATCATCAAGCGGGGCAAGGACACTCACGATCAAGGGCACGTCCGATGAGAGCACCCGGGACTTCGTGGAAAAGTTCTTCGGCGCGGCGGACTAAAGTCTGTCCCGTAGTGATCAACAGTCGTTGCGGGACAACAGGTTGTCTGGGCGGGGTCGATCGGACTGTCATGGCGAGGTTGCGTATGAGGCGACTGCGCTGGTGGCGTAGTAGACCGCAGGCTCGTTGCCGGAACGCTGGCACGGTGAGCAGCTTGGGCAGGGCGACCAGGGTCGGCGTGCCGGGCATCGCGGTCAACACGCGCGCGGCAATGTTTTTGCTCCGTGTTCGAGCCGGTCAGGTGTGTGCGTCGAGTTGGTAGCCGCGCGCCGGTCGTTCTGATATATCTGAGGTGTGCATATCGTGCGAACCTGATGCAGGCCGGGATGATCCACACCATCGCGTCGGCAGTCGTCGCTATCCGCGACCCATTGCCCGCACCGTAACCATGATGAGGGTCTGCTGCACGAGTAGGTGACAGTGGTAGTCACGCAGCCTGGCTGGCTGGCGTGGTCATGATTACTTCGTACTCGATCGGGGTCAACCGGCCGAGGGCAGCCTGGCGCCTGTGACGGTGGTAGGTGCGCTCGATCCAGGTCACGATCGCGGTCCGCAGTTTCTCGCGAGTGGTCCAGGTACGCCGGTCGAGAACATTGTTCTGCAGCAACGCGAAGAAGCTCTCCATGGCCGCGTTGTCGCCCGCGGCTGGTCAGCGCCTTCCAACATCTGGGTCCGGATGGAGGAAACGACTACGACGAGGGGAATGGCGAGCGTCGGCGGCGATACAGGGAAACTGCATCGCCGCCGACGTTGGATCGGTCGCTTGCTCGCGTTGGTCAGCCCCAGGTCATGTGGCACATTTTGCTGCTGTCGATGCCGCGGTTGAATATGTCAATCCGGTTCGGTCCCCATGAAACCGCTGACGGATCCGAGGTCAGATATCCGCCTTGCCAGTCCCAATCGTGCCAGATTCCGTCGTATGCCTTGTGGTGCAGGTTGTTGTTCGTGTCAGCGGCGAAGATGTCCAGGCGGTTGAAGCCCCATGAAGCGATGGCCGGGGCGGTGTTCAATGCCCCGCCGAGGCTTTGCCAGCCGAACCAGCCGGCATTCCATCCCGTGTGATACAAGGCATTATCGGTCCCGCGTCCGACAATGTCGATGCGGTCGATCCCCCACGACACAGCCGACGGGCCGGCCGTCAAGGTGCCGCCAAGGCGAGCCCAGTCACGCCACTGCCCGTCGTAGGGCTTGTGGTACAGCGCGCCGTCGGTGCCTGTTACGAACACGTCGAGCCGGCCAGGAGCCCATGAGGCGACCGCGGGGGCGTACTGCATTCCGCCGCCGAGAGATTCCCAGTCGTGCCAGGCGCCATCGAATGCCTTGTGGTACAGGGCGTTGTCGTAGCCGCGAGCGAACAGATCGAACCGGCCAGGGCCCCAGGCCACAGCGGCCGGGCTGGATGCGAGTCCGTCGCCGAGTGATTCCCATTCGGACCAGCTGCCGTCGTAGGCCCGGTGGTAGAGCACGTTGTTGGCGCCCTTGGCGAACACGTCCAACCGGTTGCTGCCCCAGGATGTCACGGCGGGTGCGCTGGTCAGGTTGCCGTCGGGGGAGTCCCAGCCATACCAGTGTTGGGCGTCTCCTGCTGGCGGTAGTGGAATGGCCGGTGGTGTTTGGTATGACGAATAAAGGTCACGCACTGCGGTGGCTGACAGCGCCACGTTGTATGCCCGGACGTCGTCGACGCCGCGTGGCATGTAGCCACGGGCGTCATTGAATTTCGCCGAGCCAATCGTGAACGGTCCGTCGGCACGCCACAATGTGGCGTTGTCCCGGACACCGGCCAGTGCGCCGTTGACGTAGAGCCGCATTTGGTGGGCCTGGGCGTCGTACACACCGGCCACGAAGGTCCAGGTGTTCAACGGCGGGAACGCTGATCCGGTAGCCCGCATGGCGTCCGCGGAGCCAGAGTCGCTGCTCAGCGCGGAGAAGCTCCACCGATCGCCGCCATTGCCGGCGTTGAGATATTCGAGGTAGAACCCACTGGCGTGGTTGCCGTCCTGTCCCAACAGAAACGCGCCGGGTCTGCGGTCAGTAAGGTAGGCCCACGCGGCGACGGTGAAGCTCTGGTCGGTTCGAATGACCGGCCCGCTGGTCGCGGCATCTCCAGTACTGCCGTCGAACCAGCCTGCCTTCGCCGCCACGCCGTTGGTCCAGCCGGCGCCCCCGCGCATTCCGGCAGGGTTGCTGCCAGCAGAGTCGGCGACCGCGTTTCCGGTGCCTTCGTCGAAGGTCCACCGACCGATCGGGTTGGCCAGGGCTGGGGGCGCGGCGGTCTGGCCACCGACGAAGTAACCAGCGGCGGTGACGGTGGCGTCGACCGTGTTGGCGTAGTTACGCAGGTTGATCGCACCGGAGGAGCCGAGTGGAGCGATCGCTGTGCTGGTGGCCGGCGCCCAGCCGGGCGACGGCGAACACGACGAGACCGCCTCAGCGCTCAATGCCGGCGCGCCCGACCAGCCGTACTCCTGTGGCCACAAGGCCAGCTGGCTGCGGGCTTCGGCATGTGGCGAGGACACGTTGAGCATCGCGCTGGTGGCGTTGTACGGAATCCGCGGTGCCGCAGTCACCCGGAACTGGCGCGCCTCGCCCGGGCCGAATGCGCTCATCGTTGTGCCGATGCCTGCGGTCGTGCTGAATACCGGCGTGCCGTAGTGCAGTGGCACGTAGCGGGCGCCAGGACCCGAGGCGAACCATCCGGCCACATCGATGGTGACATCGACGGAGCCCGCATCGTTGCCGATGCGGATGGCGCCGTCATCGCCGACAGGGACCATGTAAGTGTAGGTGAGCGACTCGCTGACGGCCGGGCTGAATGCCCATGTGTCGGGCCAGTCCTTGGCGTAGAGGCGGACGTGCGTGCCCTGGCTGGCGGCCGTTGTGGTCACGGTGACCATCGCCGCGGTGGCGTTGCCGGCGATCCCGGATACGCCGCGCACCGGTAGCGTCCAGGCAGTGGATGTGCCCGCGCCAAGACGAGAAGCCGGTTGGGCGAGCCGGATCGGTCGCTGCGCCGGGACGTAGGTCGATGCGCTGCTAGTGGTGCTGAAGTAGCCGACGACATCGACGGTGACGTGGGTGTTGCCGGAGGCGTTGCGCAGCCGGATCACCTTGTCCCTCGGGTCCAATGTGGCCACGGTCATCACCGAACGGGTACTGCCCGGGATGATCGGCAGTGTGGTCGCACCGGTAGACACGTCGGCGAAGACCTCCACGTTGGTCGGCTCGGTCGCCGACACTCCTGCGAGATTCACCGCCACTGCCGTTGCATCCGGGGGAAGGTTGGGGATCCGCAATGTGAACGTCTCGCCTGCGGTCAGCGGCCCGTTGTGGCCACCGACGCCGCTAGTGGTGTCCAACACGCGGGCACTGGACGGCAGCGTGGTGTACGCGTCCCCACCAGGTGGCTGGGGCACCCGGGCGGCGCCCACATTCAGTACGCCGTAACCGAAGTCGTTGCTGCGGCCGGGCCTGCTGGACGAGTCGAGCAGCAGCGCCTCGAGCTGCGCCGGGTCCAGGGCGGGATTGGCACCCTTGTAAAGCGCGGCCGCGCCGGTGACGTGCGCCGCGGCGGCCGAGGTACCACTCGCGGTCTGGTTGGGGACCACACCACCGGTGTAGGTACTCACGTCGGTGAACCCAACCAAGTCGGGCTTGATCCGGCCGTCAATCGTCGGACCACGGCCGCTGTAGCTCTCCACCGCACCGGCGGCGGCGTTGGCTGGAGTGATCGCCCCGACAGCAAGAACATACGGTGAGCTGGCCGGCTCGGCGATACTGCCGGCCGTGACGCGGTAGGAGAGCCCACTCACGGCGCCGTACCCCGTCAGGTCATACCGCAGCGTCTGGCGCGCGCCGTTGGTCTTGAGATAGGCCCAGTACGTCTGTGACTGGCTGTCGGTGTTGGTGAACGCAATCGTCTCGACCGGCGGTGACCCGCCCGGGGTGGTCTTTTGTGGACGGACCGAATAGCGTCCACCCAGGTGTGGATCGTTGAGGCTGCTCGGCTTGGCCTGAATGTCCATCACGTACAGATCGAGGTCGTCGGTCGTGCGGGGCCAGGCGTCCCACTTGAGTTCCAGAGTCACCGTGGCGCCCGCGCCGACGGTGAAACCTTGTGCCTCACTGGATCCGGAAACGTTGATCCAGCCGTTGCCGTCCGGATCGGCGGTCGGCCCTGTCATGTGCTTGTCCGCCTCGTTGCCCGCCGCGGCGACCACGACGATCCCGTTCTCCCGCAACCACGCCACTGTGGTCGCCGGTGACCAGTCGGACTGCGTGGCATCAGCGATACCACTACCGCGACCCGTACCGGGGAAACCGATCGACACGTTCACCACCGTGACCCCCTGGTCCTTCAACCAGCGGGCGGCGTCGTCGAAATCCATCGCATCGGTCACGCACGCCAGGAACAACTGTGCCTGCGGCGCCATGTCGTGCACGATCTCGGCCATGGTCGTGCCGTGGGCGCTGAACTGATCCTCGCCGCATTGGCCATTGTAGACAGTGGTTTCGTTGGGGATCTCGCCAGCGGCTTTCGCCTGGTCCAGACGAGCGAACCCGACGTCGAGCACCCCGACCTTGACACCTGCTCCCTTCTTGCCGTCGCCGTGCCACGCCAACGCCCCGGACGGCTGTACCTCCTCGGAGACGACCTCCATCTCCACCGGAACGTCCGGACGCCGCACCTCGACGACGCCTTCAGACCTGGCCAGCCGTGCCAAGGCCTTTGGCGGAATGGCTGCACGCACCCGCCCAGTGCCCGCATCGGACACCTCACCGCCAACAGCGGCTACTGATCGTCGTAACGCCCCAGCGTCCCTGCCCTCCACATACACAACCACGCGACCGGAGCGATCGGTCCGCAACGGCGCCACCTTCGCCTTCTTGGCCGACAGTCCCGCGCCGAGCCCCGCCGCCTCCCGCACTGCGGCGTCCATCCGCCCATCCCCCGGAGCCGCCGACACACTCACCGGCCCCACCAACGAAACAGCCACCACACCAGCCACCATCGCGGCAGCCAACCGGCGAATGCCCACCAGCCCCTCCCTCTGGTCACTTGAATCCACGGATTCCGCGCTAATTCACATCGATCGACCGCAGCGAAAGAAATCCCGAACGACGTCCCACTCAGGAAATGAATCTTCGACCGGAAGTTTCAACTATGAGCGAATGCGTGTCGTCAAGGACCCTTTGAACCCCTCGCATTTGTCAAAAGCTCAACCCTCCCAGCGTGCGGTTGTGCCGACATTAAAGGCTTCCGATCTGAACACCTCCAGGACCGGCTCGCTGACTATGAGCTCCGCTTTGTCTGTAAGCCCAAGGTCGTCACGACCGGGCTGGCCATCAACAACCAACCACACGAGATCGGGAAGCTCTCCGTCGGGATTGATGTCCCGGTATTCATCAGCTTCGGAAATTGCCGCCTCATCCGAATGAAATCCGGTGAATTTCAAAGCCTCAAGCTTCTTTGCAACACCGCGAAGGGTCAGATAGCAAGGAAAGGACTGTACGATGCAATCTCCTAGCCAGTCGACTACCTCATACTCCAGCCGTGAAACCCGTGGTGGATGGACAGTTGTATCCATGACCGTCTCGGGGCCAAGTCCCCCAGCAACCTCCGGATTGACGAGATAGTACGTGCTCACAACGGCTCCGTTCAGCGTATTCGAGGCATAAACCACTGCCCAAGTTGATCATCGACGTCTGTGGCGTAATCTAACACATCTTGCCTCGATGGCGCGGGATTTGACGCATAGAAGGTGTTCCACAAATTCCGAATGGCGCTGAGGTGTACGCGACTGTTCACTGCCCCCTTCGGGATCCCTCGCAAATTTTCGAGCGAATGAATCTCGTCTGGCGAAAAGAGGCCCGGGTACCGCCTGAGGACTTGCTGCTCAATAGCATGATGCACCCAGACGTTTCCTTGCGTGCCCGGGTTCGCATTGTAAAACGTCTGACGGTAGTCCGTGTTTCCGGCTGCATTTCCAACCGTCGCAAGCTGGCGGATCGGGATAAGCGAACCAAAATCTGGCTCGTCGTTACAACCAACACCTGTGACGGGGTAGTTGTGCGTCAGAACGGGAACCGTCCCGGCCACTACATAGTAGGTATGGTCGGTGTCGACGGTGAGGTTGTAGACGCGGCGGACTTCGCTCCAGGACCGCGTGGCGGTGACGGTGGCGTCGCGGTGGTCGGCGGTTTGGAGTTTGTGGCCGGGTTTGAGGTCGATGGCTTTCGACCAGCGTTTGTCGGTGGCGTCCCAGAAGGGATGCTCGTCGGTGGCGACGACGGTGCCCGTCCCGGTGTCGGACTGCACTGTGATCTCTACGAGAGTGCGCTTGCTCTCGTGAGATCGGACGTTGGTGACGTCGCGGCCTTCGGTCTTGCCGGCCGTCAGGTCAGAGGCTGTAACCTCATCGCCGACCTTGAGCTGGTCGATTGGTTTGGTGGTGCCGTCGGCCATGAGGACCGGTGTGCCTGCGATGAAGCTGTTGGTGCAGGACGTTGGGAGGTCTGCTCCGCCGCCACAGGTCCAGATGCTCAACTGCCGAGTGCCGTCGGGGCGTAGTTGACCGCCGGAGTGGCACGAGTCGTCCAATGAGGTATTGCCGGTCGGCAACCAACTCGTGTCCGATCCGGGTAGTTGTGTTGTGGTGTTGTCGAAGAGCGGGTCGCTGTCCGTGGTTTGGGTCGCGTTGTCGGCATAGTGCGACGTTGGGTCATCGATGGTTGTGCCGGTGTCCGTGGACACAACGGTGTCTGGGCGCGGGGTGGTGTTGACGCCGGGGTCTGGGCGGGGTGTTGCTCGCTCGATGTTGAGCAGCCACAGCGGTGGTGGCGGGGGCGGAGGTGTGACGCCGTGAGGTGGCTGGCCGCATCGTGGACAGCCATCGCCGTTCGGTGATCCATCGCCACCGGGTAGTCCGCCGCCACCTGGCGATCCCCCATTGTCAGACGATCTGTGTGGGTTGCGCTTGAGGTCGAGTTCCGAACTGACCAGGAGAGCGGCGAAAACTCGATCCTTTTTGGCCTGTTGCCGCAGATCGTATTGGATCGCCATAGGACAGAGGGTGCCGTCAGGAAGCTGCATCTGGTCTGCGCAACCGCGGGCCAGGGTGTCGTCGCCGTTGAGGAACATGATGGCCGAGCCGATGATCGTGCCGCGTACTCCGAGCTTGGTGGCGATCCTGCCTGTGGTACACGTGACCTCGAGCACGAGCGATCTCGAACCCTTTGGTGCCCCGCAGTTGAGGTGACCGGTGGGGTCGGTGTTGCCCAGGGGGTTCGCGCCGCCGTAGGTGTAGCGGTTGGCGGCGGTGGAAGGGGTCGGGGCAAGGGTCCAGGTGTCGCGGCTGGTGAAGTTGCCGGTCGCTGGGGTGTACCAGCGAGCGTGCATGTTGACCGCGCCCGTACTCGGTTCGGTCCACTCTCCTTGGTAGCCGACGCTGGGCTGGTCGCCCGACGAGGAAGTGACCGCACCGAAGGGATCGTAGGTGCGTTGCGCGTAGGTGCTGGAGCCGCGGAAGGTACCGACCACGTCGCCGTGTTGGTCTGCGTAGAGCAGCTTGGCCGTACCGGTCGAGCCGATCGCCTTGTCAGACAAGGGGTCTCCAGCAAGACCACGGCTGATCAGGCGACTGCCATCCGAAACGACGTCGTTGTCGAGAGAGCCATAGTTGAACGACGTGGCGCCGCGCTGGGCCACGCGGCCGAGGCTGTCATAGGTGTAGGTGTTGCCGTCTTTGACCATTTGGTCGAAGGCGTCGAAGCTCGGCACACGAGTACCTGCGGTGGCCAGCGTTCCGCGAGGTGTGTAGGTGTACTGGGTGGCACCGTCGGTGACGAGCTGGTTGCGGTCGTTGTAGGTGAAGGTCTGGGAACCGGCACGGGTGCGGTTGCCGGCGTTGTCCCACTGGTAACCGGTAGTGCCGGTTGGGGCGGTCCAGCTGGTGAGCCGGTTCGCGCCGTCGTAGCTGTAGGTGTTGGCCGTTGGCCGGTTGTCGGCGATGGTGGTCTTGCTTGTGACGTTGTCGTCGCGGTCGTAGCCGTACTCGGTACCGAGAGCGGTTCGGGTCCACGGACCGGTGGGATCGAACTCGGTGACCTTGTCCGAGGTCAACCGGCCCAGCGGGTCGTATGTGTAGAGCCGTTTAACGTACCTCTCGGCGCCGTGTTCGGCGGTGTAGGTGAGTTGCCCCGCTGTGTTGTAGGTGTAGTCGACGGTCCGCCCGGACAAGCCGTCCGCAATGGACAGTGGACGGCCCGCAAGGTCGTAGGTGAAGGTGGCTGTGCCGGAGGTGTCGGCGCGGGTCGCGACGCGGCTGTCCGCGGAATAGGTGAAGGTGGCGTCACCCGAAGGACCGCGAATGGTGAGTAGATTGCCTCGGTCGTCGTGGGTCAACGCCGTGGGACCGGTCGGTGTGCCAAAGCTGGTCACGTGACCAGCCGGGTCGTAGCCAAAGGTTTTGTCCGCGGTGGGTGCTTCAGCTCCGCTGCCGTGTTGCGCGGTCATCCGGCCTTGGTCGTCATAGTCGGCGGTGACAATGACTCCGCCTGGAGCGGTTGTCCGGATCGATTGGCCTGCCGCGTCGTACGCCGCGGTCCACGTGGCACCGCCGGGTTCGATAGTGGATTCGGGCAGACCCCAAGGGGTGTAGGTGTAGACGGTTGGGTGGTTGTTGCCGTCGATGAACTGAGTGCGGTTGCCTGCGGCGTCGTAGCCGAAGGTGGTGTGGATGGTGGTACTGGTGTCGACCGTCTCGTCTTGGCGCACGACGCGGTTGGCTGGGTCGTAACGGAAGGCGGCGACTCGTCCCTCGGGGGAGGTGGCGTCGAGCAGGTTGTCGGCCGGGTCGTAGGTCCGTTGCCAGCGGCGTTGCTCGACCGGTGGGTTGCCGGTCGATTGGGTAGTGGTGACTGGTCGTCCGAGGAGGTCGTAGCCGGTGCGGGTGGTGAGCCCGGCCGGGTCGGTGACGCTGGCCTGGCGGCCGACGATGTCGTAGTCGTACGAGGTGGTGCGGCCGGTCGGGTCGGTGCTGGTCAGCGGCTGGCCCGCGGCGTTGTAGGTGGCCCGGGTCTCGGCTCCGCCCGGTGTGGTCACCGACGTGAGATTGTCCGCGTCGTCGTAGCCGTACTTGGTGATGAAGTACGTGGTCTGTGGCTGGCGTTCCACCGCGCTGTCGGTGATCTTGCGGCCAAGGTCATCGTATGTGGACAGTCGGGTGGCGCCGGTCGGGTCGGTGACTGAAAGAACCTCGCCGGCCCGGTCGTACCCGATCGTCGTGGTGGATGGACTGGCGCCGACCTTGGGCAGGGTCTCAGAGCGAACGCGCCCGTACGGGTCGTAGTCGCGTCGGGTGATCCGGCCGAGGGGGTCCGTGATGGCGGTGGGGTTGCCAAGGGTGTCGTACTCGACGTGAGCCGTCGCGCGAATGACCGCACCGCCCGGCGGCGTGTAGTCAGGCAATTGGCTTGAGGTGGCCCGGCCGGCCGCGTCGTAGCCAGTGGTCGCCAACGCTCCGTTGGGGTCACGGAAGTGGGTCCGCTCGCCGAAGGTGTTGTAACCGAACGAGCTGACGGGCCGGACATTGGTCTGGCGCTGTCCACCTACCCACGTCTCCTGCTCGGGTCCGGTCTCGGTGAGCAGGTGACCGTAGCCGTCGTAGGTGTAGTTGGTGGTCATACGCCGGCGGTTGGCCTGTTCGATGACCAAGCCGCGCTCGTCGCGGATATAAGTGTCGCTGAGCAGGTCGCCTGGCGTGAGCGCGATATCTGCCCGTAGCAACGCCCCATTCGCGTCGTAGCCGTAGCTGATGCTCTCAGTGCGGTTGGGGTCAGCGGCACCGGTGTGGTTCTCGGTGCGGACAAGGCCGTCGGGGTCACGCTGGTAACTGGTGGTGCGCTTGAGACCGGCTGGGTCGACGGTCACCGCACCCGGATAGCCGGCGGCGTCCACAGTGGAAGCGACGACCCGGCCGCCCGCGCCGGTCAGCTTCACCACGTTGCCGGCAGGGTCGTACTCACGTTGCTCGGTCAGCACCCCGGAACGGGTGACGGTGGCGAGCAGATCGTCGTCGTAGTAGGTGTACTGGGTTTCCCGGCCCATCGCGTCGCGGGTCGCGGCGAGCCTCCCGGCCGCGTCGTAGTTCCTGATCTCCAGGACCAGCACGGTGGAGGAGGGGTCCTGAGGATCCACCCCTGGGCCGTTCGCGACCCGGCGGAGCAACCGGCCCCGCGAATCCGTGATGTCCGTCCATGTGGTGCCCTTGGGATCGGTGACGCGCGTTTCCTGCCCGGCGTTCCGGTACTCGCGGGTCTCCCGGCCGCCATCCGGCCGGATGGTCGTGACGAGCTGGTCGTGTTCGTTGTACTCGAGCGTGGTGGTGCGAGGCGGGTCGGCGCCCGCGGTGTCGGTCAGGGTGGTCTGGGTGGTGTTGCCGTTGGCGTCGTAGCCGTACTTAGTCGTCAACCGGTGGGCGGACCCAGACAGCGAGTTGGTGACCGTCGAGCCGGTCTCGGTGTCCACTTGGGATCGAGCGGTGTATGTGGTGGTCGTGGTGTTGAACACCGCACCAGTGGCCGACATCACCTTCTCGGCGGTCCTCCGGCCGATCCCGTCGTAGTCCCAACGGGTCCGCAGCCCGGTCGGTGCGGTCGTCTCGGCCAGGTCGCCGTTGGCGCGATACATGTTCCGGGTGGTCTGGCCGGCCCTCTTACCGGTGTGCTCGGTCAGGAGTCCGGCCGGGACCGTCCCACCACCATCCGCGGACTCTGTTCCTGTTGAATAGCGCCAGGTCTCGGTCGGGTTGGCCGCGGCGCCGGTGGGCCGTGGGTAGGTGGTCGCTGTGAGCCGGCCCAACGTGTCATAGGTGTACGTGGTGCGGTACGTGGGATCGTCCTGTGCTATGGAACGCGCGTCAGAATCGCTCAGTTTGCGGTCATTGCGTGGATCCAGCGGATTCGCTGCGTTGAGGAAGTAGGACGAGTACGCGGTGTGGCAGGAACCCGGTGCCCGGCATGTGCTGCGGGACAACACATTGCCGCGAGCATCTGTGGTGAAGGTGGACTTGTGACCGATCTCGTCGGTCTCGTCGGACAAGAATCCTGCCGTGTTGTAGCCGTAGCGGCGGGTCTTCTCGTCGTGTGTCGACGCGGTGAGCCGCCCACCGTGATCCGCGTCGTACTCGTAGGACCAATCCGGATACGGCCCGTGCAGGGTGACCTTTCGCGTTGCCTCGTTACGGACGGGGTTCTCCAGCCGCCACTCTCGGCCGTCGTGGTCGGTGTACGTGGCCACCCGGTCGTTGATGTTGTCGTAGGTCAGGGTCGCGGCGACCCGGTCGTTCTGTGGCAGCGTGACCTTTGTGAGTACGTCGACCTGCTGGCGTGCCGTGTAGTGCGCTACGACCGCCGGTGCGCCGAGCGGATGCCGGTAGATGGCGAGTTCGTCGATGCTGCCGGCGAAGTAGTAGTCGCCGTTGTTGCCGGACGCCCAGCCGACGGTCTTGCCAGTACCGACGACAAGGTTCGTCATCTCATCGTGGTCGATGACGCCGGTGATCTTGTCCGGCTGGGCCGTTCCGTCCAGGTACAGCGTCTGGGTGTTGATCGCCGCGGAAAGTACGACGTGATGCCACTGTCCGTCGTTGACCCGGTTCTGTGAGGAGATCTGCCGCGGCCCACTGGGTTGGGGCACCGAGAAACCGCCGCGCAGATATCCGTCCTGACCGACGTACAACACGGGGTTCCACTGGTTGCTCGCGGTGCCGAACGGTTTGTCGGCGTAGCTGGCCAGTACACCGCCTGCGGTGGTGCGGAACCACAGCTCCATTGACAGCGACATGGTCGGGCTGGTCAGTTTCGCTGGCAGGTCTATTCGGCTTGCCTGGCCGTCGAACGCTGCGGATCCGTCGACGGTGCCGGTCAATGCGCCCTGACCACCCAATGCGACGCCGGTATAGGTGCCGCGGTCGGCGTCCGGCGTGCGCGCGGTGGCGCTGTTCGCTCCCAAGCCGCCGTTCGACTCACCAAACCGGTAGTAGACGCGCGGATTGTCGTCGAGTACGACCGAGCGATAGTGGGATCCAGCTTGGTAGTTGTACCGCGTGCAGTTCGGCGCAGGGCCAGGATCGCAGACGCTGGCCAGCTTGTGCCCGTCGTAGCTGTAGTCCCATCGCAGCGCTGGAGCCCCGGCCATGGGCGGATCGGTCTGCACGCTCGTGATGTGGCCGCCGGTCCAGGTCAGGAACAGGCGCCGTCCGCTGGTCCGGTTGAGCAGACTGCGTGGTGTGCCGCCGGGGCCGGCGACGTCGTACTCGAGCTCCTCCACCAAGCCGCTCGGGTCCGTGATCGTGCGCAGCCGGCCCCATGGGTTGAACTGCCAGCTTCCACCGGTCACATCACGCAGCGTGTAGTAGCCGGTGCTGGTGTCCAGAACCAGAGTGAGGTTCTGCCCTGCGGGTGGCGCGTAGCCGCCGTCGCTGTTGCGGCCGAACCGCATCTGCCGGCCTGACGGCAGCGTGACCACCACATTGCCCGACCCGTCGGCGTCCTCCCGCAGTTCTGTGTCCAAACGCGACACCCAGCCTTGCCCGAACGCGTTGCTGGTTCGCGGATCCAAACTGTTGTAGCCGCGGGTGATCGTCAGATCCGGGCCTACCGTTGGCACATCGGCATCGGTGTCGGCAATGCCGAAGTTGCCCACCTGCGGATCCAGCCCTGGCGCCGCGGCCCCCTGCGGCGTCCCGCCCAGATGCGAGGTGATCTCCGGCTGCGGCACTTGGGTAGTCAACGCCAACGGTCCGGCGAATGGTCCGGCATTCACCGTGTCATGGGCTCGCACCCACCAGTAGTAGGTCGTGCTCCATCGCAAGCGTCCCACCGGCGGCGTCCAGGTGGCGTTCGTCCATCCTGACTCAACACAGTTGACCGGCGCGTCCGATGGTCCGTCGCAGAGCCGGAAGTTGTATCGCAGGCCCTGGTTAGGCCAGTTGTCCGTGTCAACGCCCTCCGCGTACAGCGTCGGGGTGAGCGAGTCCACGGACGCGCCACTGCCGGGCTGCTCGACGTTGACGCTGGGCGGTACGTTCTCGACCTTCATGGCGAACGCGCCGTACGGAACGCCGTACGTCGGCTGATAGTCGGAGTTGCCGTCGTACATGGTCAGGAAGACCTGATAGTCACCTGGCGTCAGCGGCCCCATCGGTACATCCATCACCACGGAGCCGTTCGGCTCGACATTGCGGGGCACGTCGAACTTCGGTGAAACCTGCCGGACCGTATTGCCCTGTTTGACAATGAAACCGAACCGGTGCGGGCCTCCTGGCGTCCACGTAGCCGACCCGCGGTTGGTCACCGTCGCCTGGATCCGACCGTTCGCGGTGTTGGTCGGCAGAGTCACCTCGTTCACGTAGTACGAGGCGCCCTGTGGGGTGTACGTGACGTCCAGGTACGGAACGGAGTTTCCACCCGCGTCGGCTGAGGCGAATCGCTTGAACCCGTTGCTGTTGCCTTCGTCAGCGGCCCGCACGGACAATCCGTAGAACGGCGATCCGTGCGTCCAGTCGGTGACCACATCCGCGGGCAGGCCGAAGGCCTCATACGCCGCCGCGCAACCTGGTTTGCCGTGGGCGAACGACTTCTGTGTCAGATGCTGGCCCAGTGGCGCTCCTGGCCACGTCGTCAACGTCGAACCAGTCCACTGCGCGCCGACCGCGAACACATCCACGGGGGCAGGTGTGCACGAAGCACTATCCACATTGTACATAACCAGTGCGGCGCCGTTGATGTACTGGTTGCGTAACTGGCTGGCCAGCCCAGGGAAATGCAAGTACGCTGCGGAGATCCCGGCGCTGCCCTCCTTGCCGATCTTGAGCTGGATGTCACCCGAGCGGTTCGCGGCCGAACCGCTGGTCACATAGGTGTCATCGAGGTCGGTGTTGATCTGGATCGACGGATCCACGACGACCGGGAACGCGCGATCTTTGGCGCGCAACCATGCCGGGTCGACGCTCACGCGCAATGTCCACTGGTCTTTGGCTTGCGTGACTTGATAGCTGACATCCCGGGATTCCGCGCCGTGAGCGTCCTGCATCCACCCCGCGGGCATCGCCGCTCGCACAACGCCATCAGACCCGGCGAACCGCACATCCCCGGTCGCGGTATCGACACTCGGCACCAGCCCGTTGGTGCTCAGGTCGAAGTCGAACACCGTCGGCGCGCCCGCCGAATGGAGCACGATGTCCTCTTTGGTCCCAGTGGCCGTCGCCCTCAGCGTGAGATCAGTGTCAGGCAACACCTGCGGATACGTGATCTGGTTATCCGACCGGCGTGCCGTTATCCGCGACGCGCCACGCAACCCGAGCGACAATCCATGTGCGGCGTCCACGTTGACGCTCTGCACCTCGTGATCGGCCTGCGCGCCGAAACTGACCGGGTAAGGACCTGACTTTGGGGCCGAGCGGCCGTCTGCGCCGGTGGACAGTCCAAGGTCGACAGGTGTCCAACTGCCATCTGGACGCCGAGCGTTCACCGGCCGGTCGAACAGGCGTCGAGTGAACGTTCCGTCCGGGTTACGGAAGACCTGCGCGTTTGCGTCCCGCTGAGCGGGATCCTCCACGCTGGCCTTGGCGTCGAACCCAGGCTTCGCCATCCCTTCCGGCCGCAGGGGGACGTCCTTGAGCACACCAGGCTTCGCCGGCTCGTGCCCGTCTATCGCCGGTGTGTTCACCCGATCCGACACCGCACCTGCTGGCCGGGCGGCCGATCGCGGCGGGCTGCCCAGCCGAGTCCTCGTGTCCGGGGCAGGACCAAGCCCCTCCGCGGATCCTGTTTCCTGCCTCGGCGCCGTTGCCGAGCCTCCCAGCAACCCAGGAGGACCCGCCTGCGCCAATGCCGGAACCTCCACCATCGGTCCGACAACCACCAGCGCCATCACCACGGCCAACATCCGACGCGCAGCAGTCACTGCCGCCCCTCCCCGGGCTACAACCACACGGCTGGCAACCGGCGACCTCCAACCAACCCCCGCGGGCCTGGCTGTCTGACGAAGTCACCGACTGTGAAAACAGCTCACACAATGCCTCCCTGCCGGGAAAAAAGTCACTCCACCAAACGGATCAACCGCAGAAGCAGCGGCATCATCGGCGATGGCACTTCCGGCGGACCACCGACAATGACCGCCGGAGGGCGACGGGGTTTGCGCCTTGTCCCCCAACTGGGCCACGGATGTATGCATCACAGGTCCGGAAGATCTACGCGAAATCTCCGCTGTCAACGATCCACTCGCTCCAGGGAAGAACGAATGCGATCAGGTATCGCGGCACCGTCGCGCACATCCTCACCGCCAATGTTCAGTTGCGGCAAGGCAGGACACTTGTCAGCAACAGAGCTGAACACAGGGGCTCGCAAGTGTCGGTGGCGAAGTTGGCTCGACACGATCGGTGAGCACATCATCAGGTTCCGGCAAGACG
Source organism: Actinocrispum sp. NPDC049592 (assembly GCF_040675465.1). Classification (NCBI taxonomy): domain Bacteria; kingdom Bacillati; phylum Actinomycetota; class Actinomycetes; order Pseudonocardiales; family Pseudonocardiaceae; genus Actinocrispum; species Actinocrispum sp. NPDC049592. The sequence goes on from NZ_JBFAPA010000014.1 coordinate 138,612, forward strand.
CGCAGGCGACCACCATCTGCGGTCTGCGCCATTCGCCAAGGGAAGCATGCCCAATGTGTGCCGAAGCGTCCTGTGAGCTCAGTTGTGCCGGGTAGACCCTGGCGACAGGCAAAGGCTTCGTGGGCAAGCACTTCTGCTATTGCGACACCACGCGACAGGACCTCGGGCGGTCCTGAGGTTCCCTCGGTAGCTCGGAGACTTTCAAGCATGGTCCGATAGGGCTTGAAGGGAGTCATCTGTGGCAGCACCGAAGAAGTACCCTGACGAGCTGAGGGCTCGAGCGGTCCGGTTGTATCGGGAGTCGGATCCCAAGCCGGTGATCCGCCGGCTGGCCGAGCAGCTCGGGGTGCATCACGAAGCACTGCGCAACTGGATCCGGCAGGATGAGGCCGACCGCGGTGAGCGCGACGACAGGCCCACGACCAGCGAGTCGGAGGAGCTGCGTAGGCTTCGGCGGGAGAACGCGGAACTTAAGCGCGCCAACGAGATCCTCAAGGCGGCGAGTGCTTTTTTCGCCTCGGAACTCGACCCGACCCGGCGACGGTCGTGACGCTCGTGCAGCAGCTTCGCGGCCGCTTCGGGGTCGAGCCCATCCTCTGGGTCCTCGGTATCGCCTCCTCCACCTACTACGGCTGGGTCCAGCGGCAGGCCAGCCCGTCACAGCGCCGACGTGACGACGAGGAGCTGGTCGCCGAGATCGTGGACATCCACACCACCTCCGGTGGCACCTACGGCAGCCCGCGGGTGCACGCCACACTGCGCCGCCGCGGGATCCGGGTGTCGCGCAAGCGGGTCGAGCGGCTGATGCGCAGCCACGAGCTGCGGGGCGCGTTCCTGCGCAAGAAGTGGCGAACACCCTCGACCCGCTGCGATCCACGAGCGGTGCCGGCGCCGGACCTGGTCAACCGGGACTTCACCGCCCCGGCCCCGGACCGGCTGTGGGTCGCCGACGCCACTCGCATCCCCACCGGCGAAGGTGTGTTCTGGCTGGCCGCGGTCCGCGACGCCTATTCCAACCGGATCGTGGGCTGGAAGACCAGCGACCGCTGCGACACCAGTCTCGTGCTCGGTGCCCTGGAATACGGCATCTGGTCACGCGACGTCCGTGACGGGCAGCTGATCCACCACAGCGACCGCGGCTCGACCTACACCTCCATCCGCTTCGCGCAACGCTTGGCGGACAACGGAATCCTGCCGTCGATGGGCTCGGTCGGCGACTCCTACGACAACGCGCTGATGGAGAACTTCTTCTCCACACTGAAGATCGAGCTGGTGTACCGCAACTCGTGGCGCACCCGCGACGAGGCCGAGAACGCGATCTTCAGCTACATCGACGGCTGGTACAACACCCAACGCATCCAGCAACAGCTCGGCTGGCTCAGCCCCGACGAGTACGAGGCCGCCCGGCACGCCGGTCAACCCGAGCCATCTATCATCCCTGCATCCCAACCGGAGCCAGGTAACCAATCCTCCGAGTTTTCGGAGGAACCTCACGAGCGGGTAGAGCCTTTTCCCGGCAGGTTCGCCTGGGACAGATACGCGGTCGCGCGGCGCAGGACCTCGTTCTCCTGCTCGAGCAGCTTGATCCGCTTGCGCGCCTCACGCAGCTCAGCCGAGTCACCGCGGCTCACACCAGGCTTGGCGCCCTCGTCGATCTCGGCCTGGCGCAGCCACTTGAACAACGTCATCGGTTGGACCCCGAAGTCCTTGCGATCTGCTCGACGGTCACGCCGGGCTCACGGTCACGGGCGACTCGCACGACATCGTCGCGGAACTCCTGAGGGTAGGGCTTGGGCACGGCAACATCCTCCCAGCTCACCATCACGGCAAGCCAACTCAGATGTCACCAATCCATGCAGCAGACCCGACCGTGGCCCGCCGTAGTGACTCGCCCACGACGTTGGTAGCTGGAATTGAAGTCCCGAACAGCTGGCTGGCCAACTTGGCCACCTCAGCACGTTGTGCAGCCCGACTACCTGGGCCAGCTAGCGTCGCACTTGTGCCAACGCACTGAAGCTGTTGTGTACCAACGGCTCCGCGTAGACGGCGGATGAGCATGGCGACGTCTGCGCCTTGTCTGCCGCGGTGGGTGTGCAGCTCGTCGAACACGAGGAACGACAGGTTCGCAGCGCTCGTGATGAGGCTGCGACCCTCACGAGGGCGCGTAAGCATCAGGTCCGACATGACGTAGTTGGTCAGCAGGATGTCCGGCGGGCTTGCCAGGATCGCGTCTCGCTCCGCATGGGTTTCCTGACCGGTGTACCGCTGGAACGTGACTTTGGGCTTGTCCTTGCCGAGGACTTCTCCAGCTCACCAAGCTGACTGTTGGCCAAGGCGTTCATCGGATAGACGACGATTGCCCGTACCCCTCGACCGGTGCCTTCTCGCAGGATCCTGTCGACTATGGGCACGATGTAAGCCATCGACTTGCCTGATCCGGTACCGGTGGTGAGCACATACGACTCCCGGCGCGCCGCTATCTCGATGGCGTCACGTTGGTGCTGGCGGAAGGAAAGTTCACGACCAAATGGATCTTCGACCGGCCTATGTCGAAAGAATCTCGCGGCATCCTGGATGTAGGAGGCCTTCGTCAACGAGGTCGGACACCGACCCACCGGGTTCGAACGCTGGGTTGAGTGCGAGCCAAGGTTCGGGCCACATCAGCCCATTGGTGATCTCGTGCTGGACCTTCTGTAGGACATCTGGGTCGCGAATGTTGAGAAAGCCCTGGACAAACGACTTGTAGTCGTCCAGTACATCGCTTAACACGCCAAACGCGTCCACATGTTCCCCTTGGTCTGACCAGCACGCAAAGCCAGATGACGCTACGTAGCCGTTGGGGGGAGAGCGATGTGTACGACGGAGGGCGAATGGAAAGCAGTCCGTTATCTCTTTGAAAAGGTGCAGAAGCGGTGGGTGTCCGGTGAACCGTTCTCGTCGATCTGTGATCATGAAAATGCGAACACTGTATCGTCGGTCTCGTGTGGACTGTTTCAAGTTCTTCAACGACCACCGTGCTGTCCAGAGTGTCCTGATTCTTTCGGGTGATGCTGCACGGGTTCGATTGCGATCAACCCGGATGTCTGGGAGTCTGGCGGGCTGCTTGGTGCGAGAGTGCTCGATGTTCTTGTGAGACTGTCGAGACGGGCAGTACGCGTGAGTTACGGAACGACTAATTACTTGCCTCTGAAAAAGTGAGTTTGGTTTGGGACGTCAACATCGAGTCAAGCCTGGCCCAGAACCAGATCATCCTTGTGGGACTGTGATTAGGTGGTTCGGGCTGCTGCCAGGGCGGTGATCTTGACGAGGTTGTGGGCGAGGATGCCGTGTCCGCACCAGATGGTGGTGCGGTCGCGGCCGTCCAGGCGGGTGCGGTCCCATCCGTAGCGGTGTTTGAGGTGACTGATGCGTCCTTCGCAGCCGGTGCGCCACTTGACCAGCTTGCGGAACGACGGACGGCGTTCGTGGTGTTGCCGGGCGGGTGCGGTCTTGCCTTTGCGAGGGATGGCAACGGTTTTCACACCGAGGTCGAGCAGTTGGTTCTCCACCGACGCTTCGCCGTAGCCGCGATCAGCGGTCACGGCGCGGGGTGTGTTGCCGGTGCGGCGCCGCACGCGCCGTACGGCCGACACGAGTTGGGGTGCGTCGGCCGGGTTGCCTTGTTCGAGGGTGTAGTCGAGCACCACGCCGTCCTGGTTGTCCAGGACTTGGGCCTTGTAGCCGAACTCCACCGGCTTGCCCAGGCGTCCCTTGGCGATCGGGCGGGCATCGGGGTCGTGCAGGCTGACCAGTCGGGTGGCCGAGTCAGGCGTGTCCCCGGCCGGTCGAACCCGCGTCTGGGCCACGATGCGCCCGGTGCGTTCGATCGTGGTGGCCAGCTCGTCGATCGCGCGACGCAGCCGCCCCCCGGCGCGGCCGGTGGCCGCGCGTGTTGTCCGGCGGGCGTTGCGCAGTACCGCTGCCGCGTCGCGGGCGGTCCGTGTGGCCAGGTCGGCCAACTCGCCGGTGATCCGCCGGACGGTGGCCTGAGCCTGCTCGCGGGCCTGCGCGCCGCGAAGCCGGAGTTTCGAGGCGATGGTCCGCACCCGTCGCCCCGCGGCGCGTGACCGGTCCCGAAACGGTGTCCGGGTAGCGCCACCAGCGGCCTTGATCCGCCGCACTGCACCGGCGATCTTGTTCACCGCGCGGGCCAGCAGCCCGGTGTCGGTGGGGTAGTTAACGTTGGCCGACACCACGGTGGTGTCGGCGCGGACTTTTCCCGTCTTCACCAGCTTCACGGCGTTCGCTTTGGTCAGCGCCGCCTCGTTGAGCGCCTCGACCGCGGCCTCGCCGCACCGGGTTGTGATCTTCATCAGAGTGGTCGGGTGCGGCAGCGGGTCGTCGATGTTCAGCTGGCAGAACCGCCGCCAGGAGATCGAGTCGGACACCTCGGCGCACGACGACTCATAGCCCAACTGGTAGCGGTGCTTGAGGAACATCAACCGCAGGTAGGTCTCCATCGGCACACTCGGCCGCCCCATCCGCGCACTGAAGTACGGCACGAACGGGGCGAAGAACCGCTCATCGTCCAGCCACGCGTCCACCCGCTCCAGCTCCGCCGGGAGCCGTAAACACACCTCCGGCAACACCGACTCCCACAGCGACGGCTGCTCGCTCCGTGTCCGTAACATCAGCAGGTTCCCTTGAAGCACAACGACTTTCCCTCATGCTCCTATGCGGATCGGTCCGACCAGCGCTGACACGCCGACCAGGCCGATCACTTTTCAGGGGCAAGTAATTAGACACGTTGGGCGGTGGTATCTAACCGACGATTGAGAGGCTCGTGCTTCTTGGAAACAAGCAGGCCTCGCCCATCCTCGAGGCGTCCGCCGCCAGCGGGTCCGCAAGATCACACAGGCGCTGTTTGGCTCACCGGAGGTGGGCCCAGCTGACTGATTCGTCAATGGTCAACTCCTCGGCGGACAACCACCGGTCCGTCGATGGACCGACCACAATCCGTTTGTCCGCATGAATGCCTGTGTAGGCACAGCATGCCGTGGACCGCATCGAAACCGTAACGACCGACTGTCTTGGTAACCCGTTCGTCGGACCTGCCGATGATTGTCATATGGGCAGCGTTGAAGGGAGAAGTGCTGGTGATCACGATAGCAGCGGTGGATGATCACCCGATGCTCCTCAAAGGCCTGCAAGCCTGCATCAACGACATCGATGACCTTGAATTGACCGCGGTCTACCCTTCGGTCTCAGCGCTGCTAGAGTCGCAAATCCGTGCCTGTGTCGTGCTACTCGACATCCTGCTGCCTCAAGAACGCGATGTCGCGGACAACATTCGCCGAGTCCGTGAGTCGGGCGCCCATGTCGTGCTCTTCACGTCCGAGTCACGCCCGGGCATACTGCGAGAAGCCATCGACTGCGGCGCCCTGGGCCTGGTATTGAAGGTCGACCCCGAGGAACGCATCATCGAGGCGGTCCGTGCCGCCGCTGCAGGAGAGCATTTCGTCTCGAGCCAGCTCGCATATTCCATGGTCACTGATCCGCGTGCTGACGTACGGTTGAGTGCGCGTGAGCGGGAAGTGCTCACACTTGTCGCGAAAGGGCTGCCGCGCAGGTTGATCGCCAAACAGCTTGGGATCAGTGAGAAGACCCTACCCACGTACTTGACCCGTGCCAGCCAGCGATACGCCGACGCTCACCATCCAGCCTCCAGCCCTGGCGAGCTGGCCGCGTTCGCGTTGGAGGACGGCTATATCGAACTGTCGCCCGAGCGCCGCGCGATGCCGTGACCACACTGCCCGCAACCGGTAGCTATCAGCAGAGCGTCGAACGTGGGCTCCAGCGTTCTTTCGCGGTTCTCACGCTGCTTCTGCTCGTTTCCGGAACAGGGTCGGTCCTGTCTCCGGCCGCTGGCGTGCCTGTGCCGGTGGTGGCGATGTCCATCGTCTTCGCGGGATTCCTGCTGATACTGGCGGCTCGCAGCTGGCAGGCCCGGCTCACCGCCCACGACGCCACGGTTGCGTCGATCGTGGCGACGGCGAACACGCTGGCCTACCTTGTGCCGAGCGAGGGGGCACTCCCGATGGCCACGAGGTCCAACTCGCTCGTGGTCGCGACGCTGCTGGTGGCCGGCTTTCACCAGCGACGGAATGCCTGGCTCATCTGTTCAGGCCTCGCAGGTGTGCATTTCGCGGTCTCGCTGAGCATCGACGGGCCGATGGGCGCCGTAGAAAGCCTGTGGCCCCTCATCGCAGCGCCGCTGGCTGCGGCGGTGGTCACCCGAGTACTCCGCAGTGCTTCGCTGCGCGCCGACCAGTCCGAGCTTGCACTGCAAGCTGCCAGAGTCCGGGCGGCCGGCGCGGCCGCCAGACGAGCCGCTCACCGGCACTTCCAGCGAACTCTGCATGACGATGTAGCGTCAGCCCTGCGTGCGGTGGCCACGATCGGTCTGGACATTGCCGAGGTGCGACAGGCCTGCTCGGTGGCGGTCACCAGGGCGACAGAATCCCCGGCTGAACCGGCGGACGGGACCTCGGAGCTGTGGTCAGGCCTGGCGGACCTGCCGATCCCAGCCGGTACCCAGCGGGTCATGGCGCATCGCGACGCGATCAAGATCCCGACCGACGTCGCGAATGCTGTCATTGCAGCAGCCCGACAAGCGTTGGCGAACATCGAGCGGCACGCACGGGCGAGGACCGTAACGATCAGCATCCAAGGCGACGAGAAGGGGTTCGTCGTGCGGGTCCGCGACGACGGCATCGGTTTCCGTGCAGAGGACGTCAAGCAGACCTCGGTGGGTCTGCGCGACTCGGTGAACCAGCGGCTGACCGATGTCGGCGGCACGGCCGAGATCCATACCGCACCAGGCAAGGGAACCACGATCGCGCTCAAGTGGGCGCCGACCGCAGTTGACTTGTCGCCAGTTGATGACGATCGTCACCTTCGACGCGGTCTGCGCGCGGCACTCGATGACGTCCGGCCACCGTTGGCCGCGGTATGTCTGCCGTACCTGCTCAGCATGATCATCCCGGTCGCCCGGCACTTACATGCCGCACCGCTGATGCCATGGGTGGTTGGCTGGTATGGCTCGTTGATCGTGGGAACTGCACTGCTGATCGTCGCGGCCCACCGGCCGGTGATCAGATGGGCGGCGCCGCTCGCGGCGGTGTGGACGGCCGCCGGTGCAGTGTTGGCGCTGCAGGTGATTCCGGCGGATAGTTTGACGAACTACGCATCTTGGCCGATCGGCGCGATCGGGCCGATACTGGTTGTCTTGGTCGCAGTGCAGCCGTCGTGGATTGCAGGCGCCACGCTGCTGGTCCAGGAGATCGTGCTGATCACCATGGTGGTCGACAGGGCGTTCGTTGTTAAGTCCTTTTTGGATGCCCTGCCAGCGGCGATGTCTTCCGTGCTGTGCCTGGCGATGGGCTTTGTCATCATCAGCACTATCGCACGACTCGGTGACGTCGTACTCTACGCGAACGCGGAGCGGACCGAAATCGCGGTAACGGTCGCCGCTCGGGACGGAAGAATGACACTGCACGCCAAGAGGATCGCCGATATCGGGCAGGAGATCCTGCCGTTCCTGCGAGACATCGCGACCGGCGGTCCGATCGACAGTGCCGTGCGAGAGCGCGCCAGGCTGCTGGAATGGACGGCCCGCGACGAACTGCACATCCCTGGCGTGCTGGATGTGCCGGTGCGCAAGCGGTTGGAGAACGCGCGTCGCGCTGGCTGCGTGGTGACGATCCAGGCCGATACGGACACGTTCAACCCACCGCAGGCGGTGCGGACGTTGTTGGACTCGGCGCTGTCGACCAAGTCTCCGCCACAGGAGGTCATTCTGAGCCTGCACCCGGCCGGCGAGGAGGTGCTGATCAGCCTGGTGTGCCTGCCGGGTGACCCCGACCGCTGCTCAGCACTCCGCGCGGCATTGCCCGCGTCCGCAAAGGTGGACGGCGACGACGCGGACGCCACGTGCGTCGAGCTTTCCGTGCCCGTCGAGTGATGTCCTGATTTTCGCGGACAGCGCGATCGGCCTCTCGCTTGCCACCATTGACGTGTCGGGCAGGGAGCCTGGCCACGATGAACGAAGGTGGCAGACAATGAACTCGCTACGTGAAACATTCAACAACCCCCTCCGTGCGCCTCGAGTGGTGATGTACGTGACCCTCACCGATGCGCGGTCGATCAAGAAGTCCGGTGGGGAGGTGAACTGGCTGCCGACTATGGGGTGGTTCTTCGACCAGGTCGGCGACGCGGTGCGGGAGCATGGTGGGACGGTGAACAAGTACCTCAACGACGGTGTGGTGGCGACGTTCCCCATGGACAAGGCAGCTGAGGCGATCAATTCAGCGATCTTGATCCAAGAGCGGATCAGCGAGGCTCACCGTGACAACACCTACCGCTGCAACTGCGCCATCGGGATCGCGACCGGCCGCGTCGTGGAGTTCACCAACGGCATCTACACCGACTACATCGGTGGCAGCGTGGACACTTCGGAACGCTTGTCTGACGGGGCAAACGCGGGCGCCATCTTCGTCGACGAGTCCACCCGGAACGCGTCGAACATGATGAACGTGTTCTCTCACTACGGAAACGCCGTGAGCCGCGAGGGCGGGCAGTACCTGGCGCAGGTGGAGGAGCTGCCAACTGGCTGGGACGCCGAACGGATCCGCTACTACGAGATCCTATGGGCGGCGCAGTCGTTCGGTGTCCGAACCAGCACTGTGACCGAGATCAGCGTTCAGAACAACTCCCCCGCGCCGTCCGCGGAGAAGCGTCGCTCCTCACAAACGCCCTGGCAGCAGGGGGTTCTTTCTCGTTGGAACGACGACCGTGACTTCGGGTTCGTCCGGGACGGCGACGGTGAGAGCTACTACCTGCACCGCGACAGCACCTGTGTGGGCACGTTGCCGATCCGTACCGGTGACACCGTCTTCTTCGTTGCCGAACCGTCGCACCAGGACGGCCGCAGCGCGCGTGCCACGTGTGCGCTGGCGTCCGGCGCGGAGCTGACCGTCCGAGTGGACAAGGTATTCCCGGCCTTCGGATTCAGCAGGGTATCCGATGGCAAGGGCGTCGTGCAGGACCTGTTCCTTGACCTCGGTTACGGTGCCCAGGACCGGTACCACATCGGTCAGCATGTGCGGATCAGGTTGTCGCACAACGCCAAGGGCCCAGTCGGTGTGGTTCTAGCCGACGAGATCGACGCTCTCTCGGCATGAGCGTCGGATCGACAGTCGGCGGTGGCCGTCTCGCGATGGTCTCGACCATCGCGAGCGGCGCCGCTGTCGTCGGCTTCGGTGCTGTCCTGGACGGTTACCTGCAATCGGTGGCCCTGGAACTGGGGGCCGCGGTTCTCTTGCTCGCCCCATTGTTCATGATTGAGCGGCTGCTGAGTGTCCGGATTGGACAAGGTGTTCAGGACGGTGTCGCGGAAGCGCTGAACGGGACAACAACGACCGGTCCGGACGGCGACAACGCCCAGCCGGTCCGGGACTTATTGGTCAGGCGGCTCGAAGGAGACTGGAACCTGGTGCGCGCGATCAACGGGCCGTTCGACTTCGTCGCTGAGGGACATGGCGAACGGGTCGCGGTAGCGGTGCGGCATACCTCCTTCCCGCTGGACTCAGCCACAGTCTCGCGACTGCACACCGAGGCCAAGCGGCGCGAAATCCCCAAGCTGGTCGTGGTCAGTCTGACGGAACCGACCGACCTCGCATGGGCGCTGGCACGCCGGACACCCGGCCTTCGTCTGGTCACGGATCTGGACATTGAGCGGAACAATGACATCAGCAAGGCGCTCGGGTTGGCCGACAAATGAGATGCGTCGTGGCTGTTGTCGACGACCATCCGGTGGTGCTGCACGACTTGAGGCAGATGCTGGACGACTCACCGCACGGCATCGAACTGGTTGCGTTGGCCGGCAGCGTCGCGGCGCTGCTGGCCGGGCCGGGTCGGTACGCGGATGTGGTGCTGCTCGACCTGTTGTTGCCCGGTGAACCTGATGTGGCGGCCAATGTCGCCCGGATCCGGGTGACCGGCCCACGGGTCGTGATCTTCACCTCCGACTCGCGGCCCGCGGAGGTTCGAGCCGCGATCGATGCCGGCGCACTAGGGCTGGTGCTCAAGGGAGATCCCGAGTCACGGTTGGTGGAGGCAATCCTTGCGGCACAAGCCGGTGAGTTCTCGGTCTCCAGCCGGTTGGCGCACGCGATTGTGACAGACCCGGACATAGCGACCCGGTTGTCAGTAGGTGAACAGGAAGCGTTGAAGTTGGTCGCGCAAGGCTTGCCGCACATCCTTGTCGCCAGGAGGCTGGACGTTGCCGCAGACACGGTCCTCCCTTACCTGCGGCAGATCATCTGCGGCTATGCCGGGGGATGAACACACATGCCAGCAGGGTTGGATGCCGGACCGGCAGGATCGCTTCACTGCGACGATGCCGTCGACATGTCAGGAAAGCAGCCAGCGGCGGTGAGTCCGTATCTGACGAAATGCAGCAACTCCCGGAGCAGGAGCGAAACTGGAGCAGCGAACCCACTTGACCTGTCGGCAACTGCCCTCAATCGTCCTCAACGGACATGCATTGAGCAGTGGATTTTCCGAATCCGCAGGTCAGTGTCTTTTGTGGACCGCACTGGGGGAGAAGTCAGCTTCTTGCCACAAGGTTAAGGGGTCGCGTCCTCTGGAGGAGTGGCGGACTCATCTCGCTGCTGTGTATGAGTTTAGCCGAGTGAGCTGTTGAGTGTGGAGACTTCCGGGTGCGTGGTGATCGGCGGGTAGGGCTGATGCTTTTTGGATCGTTTCTGCCAGGTCAACGCTTGCGGCTGGGTTGGACCTGTATCGCTCCAAAAAGTTGTTGCTGCACGTCAAGCGGTGTAGCGGTATCGGTTGATACAGAACAGAGTGCGGGTTCGAGCAGCGTTCAACTGACGTGTTAGCCCACTGACGTCGGAGCCACCTTGCCGTGGTCCAACGGGTTCCCCGGTGCCCCTCTGACCAGGCGTAGCGACTTTTCGAGCGGTACAGGTTCTGGGCACTGATCGGGCTTCGCCCTCGTCTCCGAGACCGTGGTGAAGATCAACTCTCTTGTTCGCCGCGACCCTCGCGAACGAGCTACGCCATCTATGGTGGCTGGCGGCGTTGCGATTGGTGTGGCCTCGCCGGCGTCTGTCACACCGGCGATGTCGTGGCCGATGCCGCGCTGAGGGCTCGGCGCCAGTAGCCGACAACGCTGTGGCGCACCTGTTCGACGTCGACACCGCGAGGTTCCAGCAACCGCTGCAGGGCGATCCCGCGTAGTTGTCCGACGACGGCGATCGCGACGTCGTCGGGCTTGAGGCTGGGGTCGACGACGCCGTGCGCGATGCTGGCCTCGATGTCGTCGCGCAGGTCGGCGCGGAAGGCGTCGTCCCGTTCGCGGAAGATCGGGGCCAGGTCGGGTTGTGTGGCGGCCTCGGCCCACAGCAGCAGGAAGGCTTGGTTGAACACGCTGAGGCGGGCGAGTTGGCCGAGGTAGCCGTCGATCAGTCGCAGGAGACGGTCCAGGCCGGGCGGTAGTTCGTCGAGGCCCGGAACGAACCCGGCCTGCGTGGCTCGGGCAAGCCGCTCGACCAGCGCCTGCTTGGTGCCGAAGTGGTGGGTGACGATGCCGCGGCTGTAACCGGCGCGTTCGCCGACCCGCGCCAATGTCAGCGAGCGAACGCCTTGCTCGACGACCACTTCGGCGGCAGCGGCCAGGATCGCGGCTTCGGCCTGGTCGCGGCGTTCCTGTTGGGTGCGGCGGGTGGTGGCCATGTGCTGGAGTTTAGCAAGTTAAGCTTGCGTGTTAGCCAACAAGTATGTGTAGGGTGGGTGGCGTAGCACGTATCGACTCCAGGAGGTTTCTGATGATCGAAGTCGACGAGGCGAACTCGACACCCTGCTCACCGGGGACCTGGGTGGCCCGGTCGTGAGGATCGGCCTCCTGCGGTTCTGTCCGGACGGTGGTGTCGTGGAGTCCGGGTCACGCATTGTCGAGCTTTTGGAGTGCTATCGGCCGGGGTGGTCGGTGCAGGCGATTTCCGACAGTGCGGGCATGCCCGCGCTGTACTTACAGTCGTGGGTCACGCCGGAGGAGAGTGGTCATCCGATCGCACCCCCATCGAGGACCGTTCTGATGCGGTTGGCGGTGGTGCTGGGTGCGGACTTCCTGGCGGTCCAGCGGGCGTTCGTGGCCGCCTGGAGCACTCTCAAAGGCGGTTACTGGGACCACTTCGCCCAGGGCGACCGGGTGCTGGTGTTCGGTGAGCCCGACCCGACGAACGGCAGCCGTCGAGTCCGGCGTGGAACGGTGCTCGTCCCTTCTTCGCCTGACACCATCAGGATAGATTTCGGCGGCGAGGATCGCGGGGAGTTCTCCCCGGCCGATCCGGTCCGGGTCAGCCACGCAGCGGGTACCTGCCAGTGTGTGGTGGCGATCTCGTGAAGGGGCTTTTGTTGTCTCGCCTGGGATGATCCGGGCTTAGCCATCCTGTACCGCTCGAAAAGTCATCGTTGCACGTCAAGCGGTGTATCGGTATTCGTTGATGAGTCCATTGAGGACGCAGGTGCGTAGCAGCATGCGGGCGTTGGCCGTGGGTACTGACCTTGGCTGTTGGTGGGTCTCGGGTGGTCGTTGTTGCCGGGCTTGGTGAGGCCGGTGCTGGGTTGTAGTGCCGTTGGTATTCGGCGAGAACCTGGTGCCCCGCGTGGGGAAGCCCTTCACCGGCCGGACCCGGTGAAGGGCTTCCTGTTATCAGGCCTGCGCGAGCCGGTATTCGTAGGGCGAGGAGCCAGGCGAAGCCGCGCAGTTGCTGCCCTGGCGCGAAGCGGTGTACGAGTAGTCGGCCGGGATCGCGCAGGCCCAGGTGAAGCCGGACGGGACCGTGTATGCCCACGTGCGGTGCAGGCTGGTGACGCCCACTGCTGGACCGCGACGGCCGGCGAGCCACCGGTTGCGCAGCGGCAGCCGCACTTCCGGCCACGATCGAGGCCGCGATGACAGCGGTCACACCGACCGATGCGCTGAGGCGTCTGAGTCTGTTCCGATCACGTTTCTCCTTGTCGCCGATCACGTTCACGCCGACAGAATCGAAGCCTCCCAGCGCATCGATGCGACGTCTTCGTCACTCCACGAGAACCCGGTACGCAACCGCCACCCGTTTTCATGCGGAACCGAACGTGCCACCACCACCGGTCTCCACCGGGCCCTTCGGCTTCTGCTGAACCTGCGCGGGACCGTGCCCGGTGACGGTCCGCCCAGGCCGCGCGCCAGCAGGCGGGGACACGACCTGCAACTGCACAACCGACGAGGTCATACTGCACTTGGCGGTCACGGCCGCCGGACCGATCTTCGCTGTCGCCGACACCTTCGCCGTTCCCGAGAACACCCAGCCCCCGTCCTCGGGCCGGACCCGCGAAAGCGTCACCGGAGCCGTGAAGACACTGGATGTCACCCGGGCTGAGTCCGGCGGGTAGCACATGCTGCGGAACTCCATGCTCACCCGCCCGCCCTGCGCCACGGGGTTGGGTGTCAGCTTCAGGCCGAAGTCGAAACACTTGTGTCCCACCCAGGTCGGGCACGCCGCGGCCGACGCCGAAGAGCCGCTCGCGGGCAGCATGATCGCACCGGCCAAGACGACGACCACAGTCGCAATTCTCATCGTCCCTCCTCGTCAGGGTTGCCCCCTTGCCTTCAGGACACGACTCGAAGCGCTTCCGGGTTGCCGTCATTTCGGCTGGGTACGGACACGAAAGAACCGACGCTGGACACCGCGGTCCAGGACCTGCCTGGCGCCGCCCATCTCCGACCGGACCTCCTACGGCACACGCCGCTTCGTCGATGTCAGGGCACCGGCGGTGAGGAGGTCAGCACCGCTCCGGTCAGCGCCGTGGCGTGGAAGCCGGACATGAACGCGTGCCGGACGTGGTCCAGCAGCACACCGTCGTGCTGGTCGGCGCCCTGGTTCTGGTGCGCTGGTTGCGGTGGCTGCGCGCCGTGGATGTCCCGTGGGACAGGGCAACTCCGGCTGAAGGCCGCGATCTGGCGCTCTGGATGCAGCTGGTGCAGAAGCAGCGGAACTCACAGCGGACCCACTCGGTGAGCACGGCGGGCACGATCACCCGATCACTCGCAAGCGCTACCTCGATGACCAGAACGCGAAGCGGACCGTCCGGTAGAACAATTCGGTGATCGGGGCGTTCTACGAGTTCTGGATCGAGCAGCTCGGCGAAGGACCGCTGGTCAACTCGATCCCCCGAGATCGAGGCCGCGGAGGCAGTCGGCCGAACGCGCACCACAACCCGCTGGAGCCGTTCCGGGCCGAGGCTGCTCCCACCCTCACCAACGACCCTTGGCTCAGGCTGTCTCCAGCTTCCGTTCGCCGCTACGACGGCGAACAAATGGGCGGTCTCTCACCCCATCCGAAACAGCAATGCCTCGTGGCGCACGTCCAGTTGTGCCAGATGCCCGCGGCCATAGCCAGCAGACGCTGGATGACCCGGATGAACACTCCTGCCGGGGTGCGCCCGCCGTGCTGTTCGAGGCCGAGCTGGCCTTTGAGAGTCTGGTTGACCGACTCGACCACAGCCGTCCCAATGTGGTGTACCTGCGTTGCGGCACCTGTGGGCAGACCGCACCGGCGCCCGGCGCCACGGCTCGTGGAGCGGGGACGGCGGCATCAGCACCCACCAGGCCGCCAGGACGCTGCTGGGGCTGCTCGCGGCCAACCTGACCGACGAGAGCATCGCCCCGTGCCCTGGAGGTCGGCTTGCGGGCGTGCAGCACCGGGTGCACGACCTCATGCGCGAGTTCAACGTCGTCACCCGCTTCCAGCTCGGCCTGGCCGCCCGGGACAAGGACTGGGACTGACAACCGGGAATGAGCAAGGACCTGAGTAGTCGTTACTCATGGCTTCGAGTGGTTGTCCGGGGAAGGTTGTGCCAGCGGTTGGTCCGACCGCTGGCACCGGCGGGACTCGCCGGTGCCCGGCAATCCGTTTTGGGGAGAACGAATCCATGGACACCAGGAAATCCGGGCCTCGGCGGCTGATCTTCGGGGCCGTGCTGGGCACACTCGTCACCGCGGTGGTGAGCGCGGGTCCGGCGCACGCCGCCGACGGGCCGCTTGGCCCGCCACCGGGGGACACCGGTCCGGTCAGGACCAGTGAGCCCGCACCGCCGCTGTCCGCCGAGGAGACTGCGCTGCTGCGACGGCAGGACGCCATGCTCCCGGCGGCGCAGTCACTCGCTGAGCAGTCCCGCGCCGACGGGACGGACATCGCTGGGGTGGAGATCGACGTGCCGGGCAGCATCGTCCACGTGTACCGGACCGATCCGGGGCAGCCGCTGCGGCTGCCCCAGCCGCCGCCCGAGGGCGTGCGAGTCGAGGTGCACCAGGCCTCCGTGGACCGGCCCACGATGACCCGGGTCGCGACGCGGATCACACAGGACGCGCAAGGCCTCGCCGATGACGGCGTTCTCGTGCAAAGCACCGGTCCGGCCGTCGACGGCTCGGGCGTGACGGTGGCTGTGGCAGTGCGGCAGCCGGGTGCCGACAGTGCGGAACTGGAGCACGCTTCCCAGGTGCTGCACCGCAGGTACGGCACGGCGATCGGCGAGGTTCGCGGCGTTGTCCGCCCTGAGACGTACCAAGGTGACTTCTTCCAGGGGATCCGCTTCAACGACTTGCCCGGTTGGTGGGGCGGCGACCGGATCTCGCGAGTCGAGGGCGACACCAGGATCTCGTGTACCACGGGGTTCCCCGCGGTAACCTCGGACAACAAGCCGGTAATGCTCACCGCCGCGCACTGCGGTGACGTGGGTGCCGCCTTCTCCAACGGTCCCGGTAGTTTCGGCAACTTCAAGCCCCTGGGAACGGTCGTTCTCAGCGATGTCGACCGGGACGTGGCCGCGATCTCGGTCACCTCGACCGAGAACAAGATCAATGTCGGCTCGGCCGAGGCGCCTACCCAGCTGCCGATCACCGGCGGTTGGGCCACTCCGGTGGTGGGCCAGCGGCTGTGCCAGTCCGGCTCGTTCACCGGTGAAGTCTGCGGCCTGAGGGTCGTTGACACCGGCGTGATCAACTGTGACCTGTGGTTCATCGGCTGTCTCGACTGGCGGGGCCCGCTGGCCGACGTGATCAACACCGCCGGTTCCGGAGCGTTCGCGGCGGGACACGGTGACAGCGGCGGTCCGGTCTACCTGCGCAACAGCACGGGGACCGGCGTCACGGCCATGGGCCTGGTCTCCAGCGTGCTGACCGACACCGCCGCGGCGAAGTTCCCGGCGTTCCTTCCGGACACCCTGTTGTGTCCCGCGCCAGGAGGGCCGCCCAAGAAGCGCTGCTCTTCCGGGTTCGCCTTCGCCCACATGCCGGGTCACTGACCGGCGCCTGATCACGCTGTGCCGCATTCGCATCGCCGGGTGCGGCACAGGGGTCTCTAGTGCGGTGTGCCAAGGGCGGTGGCGAGTTCGGCCCGTCTGGTGACGCCGAGTTTGGCGTAGACGCTGTACAGGTGGTTGTCCACGGTGCGGGTGGACAGGTGCAAGGTGACCGCGATTTCCTTGCTGGTCGCGCCGTTGGCGGCGAGCACGGCTATCTCGGACTCCCGGCGGGTGAGCGGGACGGCCGCGGCCGGCTTGAGCAAGCCCGGGGTTTGCGCGTCTTGGCAGGTCTCGATCAGTGCTGCGGCGCGGTTGTCCGAACGAGTAGCCTGCCGGGCTTGGCCGTTGCGGCGATACGCCCGGCCCGCTGCCAGCGCCGCCTCAGCGGCGTAGAGCAAGACCCCGAGCTGCTCGAAGCGGGTGCTGGCGGCGGTCAGCCGGCCGGGGTCGTCGTCGGCCGCGGCCTTGGCGTGCGCCGCGTACGCCCTGACCAGGGTCCCTTCACTCTGCCGTGCCAGGTCGGCGAGCCGGTTGTGCACGTTGCCCGCGTCCCCGAGGCGGACCAGATCGTGCCGCAGCCAGGCTTCGGAGCTGAGCTGGTCACTGGCCGCCGCCTCGTCGGCCGCGGCCCGCAGTATCCGCCGGGCTTCGACGAGGTCCCCGGTGGCCGCCGCGGTCCAGGCGGGGCCGAGTTCCTGTTCGGCACGCAGGTAGCCGATGTCCGGCAGGTCGGCGGCTTCGGCCAAGGCCCGTTGGGCGCCTGCCGCGTCTCCCTCGACCGCCGCTGCGGTGGCCAGGGCCGACAGCATCAACCGTTGTGGCCACGGGTAGTTGTTGTCCCGGCACAGTGCCACTGCCTCGGCGTACCAGCGGTGCGCGGTGGCCGGGCGGCCTGCCAGCAGCGCGCACCGGCCGAGGTGGTAGGCGAACCAGATCCGGGCGATCGCTGAACGGTCCCGCACCGCGAGCGCGTGGCCGTGGGTGGCCCGCTCACCGGCCTCGACCAGCCGTCCGGCCTCGGTCAGCGCCTGGACCTCGATGACCAGGTGCGTGCTCGGATGCACCATGGCCAACTGGTCCCCGAGCCGGGTGTGGTCGGCGAGTCCCCGGCGGGCCACAGCGAGGCCGCTTTCGTTGCGGCCCAGGAGGACGAGGGCCATGGCGCGCGGCACGGCCGCGAGGACCGCGGTGCGCGGCTCGGGCTCGTCGCCGAGCAAGCTCAGGGTGCGCAGCGCCGTGCCTGGGAGTCCGATGTAGACCTGTACGCGCGCCTCGATCGCCAGCAGCTCCTGCGTTCCGGTCCGGTCGCCGATCCTCTCGCGGGCGGCCGCGCTCACCCGCAGTGCCTCGTTCGCGTCGAGCAAGCCCCAGGTGAGATTGCGCATCCGCGTGGCGATGACCGGAACCAGATCCTGTTCGTCGACCGCGAACGGCTCGGCACCGGCCAGAGCGGTCTCGGCCTCGGCGAAGCGGCCGAGTTCGTAAAGGGCCTCACCGAGCAGCAACCGGCCTTCCGCGGTGTCGCGCTGGGCCAGGGCGGCGGTCGCCAGCCGTTGCACGGCAGCGAAATCGTGGCCGTAGCGGGCCATCCGGGTGGCGGCCAGCAGGAGCTCCGGATCGGCCACGCCGTCGGCGTCCAGCCGCCAGGTGGCGATCCGCAGCGGATCGCCCGGCCTCCGGGCCCCGGCGCGCTGCACCCGGTCGGCGTGCGCCAGCAGCAGCCGGCGGCGGGTCAGGACGGGCAGTTGGCTGCGCAGGACTTCGGCGTACAACGGGTGCGCGAGGCGCACCTCGGTTCGCCGCCCGTCGGTCAGCACGGTCACCAGTCCGTTGTGCTCCAACCGTTCCAGCCGGTCCATCGGCACCATGCCGGTGAGCTCGGACAGGCCGACGTGGCCGACCGCAGCCAACAGGTCGAGCACGGATCGCTCGGCCGGCTCGACCGTGCCGATGTGCGCTTCGACCAGTTCGGTGAGCGGGGTCGTGCTGACCAGCGGTCCGGTCAGCCGCCACACGCCGCGCTCGGCGACCAGCCGCCCGGCGGTGAGGGCGCCGAGCACCAGCTCGCGCAAGAACAGCGGGTTGCCGCGAGTGATCGCGTACAGGTCGGCCTTCGCCCCTGCCTCGAGCGGCCCGCCGAGAACCACGCACAGCAACTGCTCGACACCGGCGAAGGACAGCTCGGTGAGATCGATGCGGACCATCCGGTCTCCGCGCCACAACGCGGAAACGGCGTCCGGGATCGGCTCGCCGGTGCGCACCGTGCCGATCAGGAACACCGCCCGCGCGTCGACGAGCTGGGTGAGCAGCGTCAACGAGGTGCGGTCCAGCAGGTGCAGGTCGTCCACCAGCAGGACGAACGGCCGCTGGTCCGCCAACCGGAACGTGCCGAGCACACCGTTGCACAACGCCACCGCATCGCACCGGTTGCGCCCGACCTCGCTCGGCAACAAGTGCGCCAGCGCGCCCAGCGGGACCTGTGCGGCGGTGTCGCTCGCCGTGGCCCGCCCGCAGGCTCGGCCCGAGCCTTCGGCGACAGCGAGGAACTCGTCGGCCAGCCTGGTCTTGCCCACCCCGGCCGGCCCGCACAGCAGTACCCCACTGCGGGCCCGGTCGTCCAGTGCTGCAAGCAGATCAGTGAGCTCATCCGACCGGTCCACCAGCGGCCACCGAGCGAACCGGGAGGTGACCGGAAGCCCCTCAGGCATATCGCGACCGTACGGCACACAACCCGTACGTACCAACCATTTCCTGGATCGCGGAACAGCCGGAGCCGGACGCTGTAAGGTACGCCAGCCGTCGTCGGCCAGCATCCCCCGTCGACCGCGTAGGACGCCCCGGCCAGGTAACCGGCGGCCGGTGTGGTCAGGAACGCGACGAGGGCCGCGACCTCCTGGACGTGGCCCGGACAGCCGAGTGGGACGCCTGCCCGGGGCTGGTGCCTCGGATCGGGTGTGCTCGCATCGATAGCCCGGCTCCCGTGACCGCGCGCTCATGCCGAGGAGCGAGCGTTGAAGCGTTGGCTTCGAGCCGACTGTGTGCGCCCCTTCGAGACCATCACTGCGGGCGTCGGAAACCACGGTGCTGGTGATGGCCTATCCGTATTCGTTGGGCCTCGTCGGCCCCGGGTCTGCGGTCACCACGCGGGCGGAGCGGCCGGTGGTCGCAACCAGGTCGCCCGGCCGCAGTTGCCTGCCGGACTGGGTTTCCACCCGGCCGTTCACGGTGACCCATCCCTCCTCGATCATGACCTTGGCGTCGAGCGCGCCCACGGCCAGGCCGGCCAGTCCAAGGAATTGACCGAGTCCGATCACCTCGCCGGAGATGGTCACGTCGATGTTGCGCATAGGGTGATTATCCGGGGCGGTCCAAGGCCGCCGGTGCGATCTGTCGGACATCGAACGTCCGCTCATGCCGCTGACCGTGTGTGGATTGGGCGTGCTGGTGTGGTGCGTTGGAACCAGGGTCCGCATCCGGGCGTTCCCTTCGCATGGACAAGGTGTGGGTCATGACGATTCCCGCTCTTGCTGTGTGGCTTGCCCTGCTGGCGGTGCTGGAACGAGGTTGGCGACGGGCGCGGCGCGCACGTGATGCTGGGACGCCGATGTCCCAGGTCACCTTCGAGGAGTTCGTGTCGTTTCTGCATGGCACCAAACGTGTCGAGCTTGCTCAACGATCGACACAGTCGCTGGTGCGCCAGGAGGAGAACAGCGGCGCGCCACCGCACCACGTCGATCTGAATGAGGGCATCGCCATCCTCGATCCACACCGGCTCAAGAACCGGCGGTAAACCGACGAACGCAGTCGTGCCGGTGAGTGCGTGTGGTTGCCCAGCCTGGCTCGATGGAATGGGCCGAGGCGAGCGAGTTCGCCGTGAATCCTGCGGTGCCCCCATCGACTGTTCTCATTCGCGAGCCGCAGCACGAGCTGACGGAGCGCGGCAGGTGTCGCGGGTCGGTCCGGTGGCGTGCGTCCGCCTGTGTAGGCCCATTTCCGCGCGATGAGTCGGCGATGCCAGGACAACAGGGTCTCCGGTGTGACGGAAAAGACCGACGCCACCGGTGACGGGGGATGAGCCTGGACAGGGCGCTGAGCCAGAGCCGGTCCGCGGGCTGATAGCGCAGGCGCTGCCCGAGTTGGCGGCGGAGGATCGTGTTCTCGTGTCTCAGAACCAGGAGCTCGGCGTCCCTGCTGGTCTCGCTGCGCAGCAGTGCTCCGGGAATCGAGAGCAGGTGCCGGGTCACGTGGTAGAGCAGCGAGACGATCACGCAGGGATTGTCTCGACTTGACTAGCAGGCCCGTTGACCAACAGCGATGAGTATTTGAGCGTCACAGGTGGTACGACGTCGACTCATGCTGTTCAACGAACAGCCGGTCGAACTCACTGACTCGTACTACCCCGTGGCCATCGCACGAGGCACCTGGCTGGCCGAATCCCGCAAAATCCCTGGCGGTGCCGTCGCCTACCTGACCGACCTCGGCCACCCTGCCCGCCGCGTCCGTGAGGACATCAGCGCGCGCCTGGCCACGCCGCAGGAACGGACCACGCCCGCAGCTGAGCGACCCGTCCTGCGTTCTCGTCCTCTCCCGCGCGCTCCTTACCGAAAATGATCTGCCCGTCGAGGCCAGTGGTCGCCGACGGACGGCGACTGCGTTACGAGCTGACACCATGACCGACACGACGACATCGCCAGGAGCCGGATTTGCCCCGCGCACGTGACAATCGGCCCCGGCACCAGCAGATAGCCGCCGAACTGCGCGACTCGATCATGCGCGGCGACCTGTCCCCAGGCACCCAACTACCGTCCACCGCGCAGCTCGTTGCGCAATACGGGGTGGCGAACGCGACCATCCAGCACGCGCTGAAAGCGTTGAAAGACGAAGGCTTCCTTGACAGCCGCGTCGGCAAGGGCGTCTACGTCCGCGACCGGCAGCCGTTCGTCATCGCCGCCGCCTACATCACCCCCGAGCCAGGGCGGTTCCGCTACCGGCTGCTCGCCGTCGACAACATCACCCTCCTACTATCCCGCAGAGATCGCCGTCGGCAGCAGCCTCGCCAAGACAGCAAAAGGTCCGTGGAGGCGCACCCCAAGCTCTCGCCGACCTTGGATATCCCCAACGGACCTTCGTTGACCGGATCTCGGCGCGCCCGCCTACCGTTGAGGAAGCTGAGACGCTGGACCTTCCCGATGGGACACCGGTGATCCGGCAGCTACGTATCGTCCACAGCGACAACGAACGCCCCATTGAAGCGTCGGTCCTCATCAAGGGTGCGCATCTGTACGAGCTGCAGTACCGCCAGACCATAGAAACCAACTCGGGCTGAGCGCTACGGCGTCTGACGGAGGATACGTGTCACCCGGGTGATGTCAGGAAGACGTCAGGCAGAAGGGATGGCCAGCCGGGTCCAGGAGTACCCGCCAGCGTCCGTCGCCGGGCTGATAGTCCGGTTTGGCCGCGCCGAGTTCCAGGGCCAGCTCTTCCACCGCATCGAGGTCGTCAGCGCGGAAATCGAGGTGGAACTGTTGTGGCACGTCCTGACCCGGCCACTGCGGAGCCCGGTATCCGTCAACCCTCTGGAATCCCAGATCACAGCCGGAGCCGTCCGTCAGAGCGACGTACTCGTCCGTACTGAAGAGTTCGCGCATCCCAGTCAGTGCACGGTAGAAGTCCGCCAGCGTCTGCGGGTCGGCACAGTCCAGAGTCACCCCTCGCAGTTCAGCCTCTGGCACTATTCGCTCCTTCGTGTCCGCGCGTCTGTCTCCGTAGGGCGCCGCTGCACACGATCATCGGCCCACAGCCACACCGTACTCGCCGCACCGCTGCTGAAGTAGCGATTTACCCCTGCCTCAGAGCAACGGGTGGCTGCGACCGGCGCTTTCGGTACACGCCTTAGGTCGGAATCGAACTGCGCTAAAAGCGCATAGGCGATCAGTATCGACCAGTCTGCTTATGTCAGACTTCGTTGGGTACGTTGATGTCCTGCGGGCATGGCGTCGCACGTTCGGGTCGACTCTTGTTCCGACAACAGGTCCACTCTGTGGACGCGCTTAATATTCGGTCATGCCAAGGGGTTTCAGTACACCGTTCTCTCGTGAACTCGGCCACGAGCTACGCATGCGGCGTGAAAGGCAAAGGTTTCGGCCGCGGACTTGGTGCGTGTAGCTGAGATGGGTGATTCCACTGTGGACCTGCGGCCCTGTCGCACGCCGCATCAATGTTGTGCTTATACAACCGCGCGATGGGTTCCCGGGCACCTTGTTCAGCGCGTCTTGTGTTGGCGGGCAACGTCGTCCACCTCAATCCGGCGCCGGCGGAGTTCGACGTGATGTTGGAGCACAGCGAACCAGGCCGGGAGAACTGCGAGGACGGTGCTCAGCAGCAGGACGTGAGTGCCCAGATGCGCGCAAAGCTGATCGTCGTTTCTGTCGCTGGTACGGAACCTCATGTCTAACAGAACGGTCCTTAGTAGACGTATGACCACTGGCTGCTGTCCCAGCCCAGCAGGTTGATTCCCACCTCCACAGTGGACAGAGAGGTGTTGGCGGCCAGCCGCCCGGACACTCACGACGGCACGCTGGAACGTCAGCTGGGGGTGACCGGGTACCGGTCGAGGAGTCGTTGGTGATCGCGTTTGATTGTGTCTACTTTGGTCATAGACAGTGGTTCAAGGAACCTTTGACCTCCTTGGACCACCGAGGTCACTCAGTGATCACCTTCCTCTCCCTCTCGTGCGCCGAAACCGAATGGGTACGGACCACCGGCCCGTCGTCCCTGCGCAGGCTCGACCACCGGTTCGACAGGTCGAAGGCCACCGTGGTCCCCGACGCGGTACGCGCAGCGGTAATTGCCACATTCGCCGGGTTCTGGCACCGCTGGCACGAACTCATCTTGCCCACACTGGTGGCCCACAGTGCCACGATCCACGCATACGCCGCTTATGCGATGTCGGTGGCCGGTTTCGATGCTGCCGGATTGGCAATACGGAGTCAGGGGCGGTGCCGGCGAGGTGCTGCCGGTTCACAGAGCCGGGATGGTGTGCATGTCCAAGGTCCAGGAACCACGCCCCGACGGTCACCGTGACCTGGTCGGCCAGCCGCACGAGGCCGAGGAAGGCCCGGTGGCCGAGGCGGAGGCGGAGGCGGCGCGGATCAGCTCACCGGAACGGCCGCGGGGCACGATGGGCAAGCCGTTCAACCGGCGGTCTCCGTTCCTGATCGGCCTGACCGCCGCCGCCGGGGTCGCGGTGACCTACGGCCTGGTGCTGATGGTGGTGGGTCTGCGGGACGTGCTGATCGTCATCGGGCTTGCCCTGTTCATCGCGATTGGGCTGGAACCGCTGGTGTCCTGGCTGGTGGTGCGGCGCTGGCCGCGCTGGCTGGCGGTCACGACGGTGTTCCTGGCCGCTTTCGGGTTGCTGGCGGGGTTTCTCGCGGCGGCGATCCCGGTGATCGTGGAGCAGGCGACTCAGCTCGTCCAGAAGGTGCCCACGTATGTGCAACAGGCTCAGGACCGCAGTTCGTGGTTGGGCCAGCTCAACGCGCGCCTGCACCTCCAGCAGGCGATCGAGCAGTCCATCAGCGGCGGCAGCAGCCTGGTGCAGGCCGGGCTGGCCGTGTTCGGTGTGCTCACCAATTTCGTGGTGCTCGTCGTGCTGTCCATCTACTTCGTGGCCGACCTGCCGCGCATCCGGGCCGCCGCCTACCGGCTGGTGCCGAACTCGCGGCGGCCGCGGGCGATCCTGATCGGTGACGAGATCTTCGTCAAGGTCGGCGGCTACGTGCTGGGCAACCTGCTGGTGTCGGCGATCGCCGGTGCGCTGTTCCTGACCTGGCTGCTGATCTTCGGGGTGCCGTACGCGGTGCTGTTGGCCATCACGGTGGCGGTGCTCGACCTGATCCCGGTCGTCGGCTCGGTGGTCGGCGGGATCCTGGTCAGCCTGGTGGCGTTGACGGTGTCACTGCCGGTGTGTCTCGCGACGGTGGGGTTCGTCATCCTGTACCGGTTCGCCGAGGACTACGTGCTCGTGCCGAAGATCATCGGGAGGGCGGTGAAGGTACCCGCGATCGTGACGGTGGTGGCTGTCCTGCTGGGCGGCGCGTTGCTCGGAGTCGTCGGCGCGCTCGTCGCGATCCCCGTCGCCGCCGCCGCTTTGTTGCTGACCCAGGAACTTCTCTTTCCTCGTCTCGACGCCATGTGAGCAGGGGCCGCGAAAAGCTCGACGGTGTGGCCAGAGTGGACAGACGTCACAGGGGAGGGACGACTGAAGAGTTGGTGCTCGATACGGAGTGACGTGTCCATTTGGTGTCAGGTGTTTTCTCGCCCGCGGAGGGGTATCTCCCTCGTCGTGTCAAACAGTCGGCGCTTGGCGTCGCGTATCGCGCCGATGGGGGATGCGCCGTCCGGATTCCGATTTCGATTTTGGCTGCTCAGGGTTGCGACTGGTAGCTGATCGCGCATCGACCCAGGAAGTGGACCTATCCGCGACGAACGGGACGTCCTCCTGTCGAGGACACCATCGTCGCGTTGATCGAACGGATGGCACGAGAGAACACCAGTTGGGGATATCGCAGGATCCAGGGCCAGCTGCTCAAGCTCGGTCATCGAGTAGCCGCCTCGACCATCCGGCGCGTACTCACACGTTTGCGGATCCTGCCAGCACCGCACCGGGACTCGGACACCTCCTCGCGGCAGTTCCTGCGCGCCCAGGCTACGACACTGTTGGCCTGCGATTCCTCCATGTCGACTGTGCGGTCACGCTCAAGCGCGTCTATGTGTTCTTCGTGCTCGAGGTCGCCACTCGCTACGTCCACATCCTCGGCACCACCACGCACCCGGACGGCCCATGGACCACTCAACAAGCCCGCAACCTCCTGATGGACCTGGATGATCAGGTTGACCGCTTTCGGTTCCTGATCCGTGATCGGGCCGGCCGGTTCACCGCCTCGTTCGATGCCGTCGTCGCCAGTGTCGGCATCGAGATCGTGAAGATTCCGCCGGGCTGTCCGAGAGCAAACTGCTATGCCGAGAGGTTCATCGGAACAGTGCGGCGTGAGGTCACCGACCGGCTACTGATCATCAATGAATGTCACCTGCGCACCGTGCTGGCGCGGTATGTCACACGCAAGTCCGCCGCCGACCAATCCTCGGCGGCTTGATCAACGAGTACGAACCCACAGCAGCTTAACGCGCAGGTCACGGCACAAAGCCGACTTCTGGAACCCCACAGCCTTGAGCCGACGACTCCCGCGTCGCGCTTCGCTCGGTGACGACTGTTTCGATCCTGTGACGCCGATCCTGCGCGAGGACGACTCACTCTTCGGGTGGAGGAGCCTTGGCCATTGCGAGGGCGAGTTGCATCTTGCTCAAGGTGGCGGTCGGCCCGGTATGAACGGTCATCCCTTCGCAGAGAACGGTGACGGTGTCACAGATCTGGTGTAGTTCGTCGGCTCGCCTGCTGGCGTACACCACGGACGTGCCGCTATAGCGCCACCACGCGATAAGGGCCAGGAGGGTCTCGAACTGGGCTGAATCCAGCGCGGCGGCCGGCTCATCCAGCATGACGATAGGTGCGTCGACATCGGCCGCGCGTGCGAGTGCGATCATCTGTCTGAGGCCTGGGTCCAGGGAACGCAACCGGCGGTCGGGGTCGATTGAGATTCCCAGCGACATCAGCAATCGAGATGCCTCGTTCTGCATTCGATGGGAATCGATGAATCCCAGTCCTGTCCGCCACTCGCGGCCGA
The DNA here is from genome assembly GCF_040675465.1 of Actinocrispum sp. NPDC049592. Taxonomy (NCBI): domain Bacteria; kingdom Bacillati; phylum Actinomycetota; class Actinomycetes; order Pseudonocardiales; family Pseudonocardiaceae; genus Actinocrispum; species Actinocrispum sp. NPDC049592. The sequence goes on from NZ_JBFAPA010000014.1 coordinate 164,765, forward strand.
GGTACAGATTGGCCGCTACGGACATGGAGTCGACCAGGTTGTCTTCCTGGTACACGGTGGTGATCCCGGCGGCCTGCGCGTCGCTGGGACATTCGAAATGGGCGGGCACACCCCGATGGAAGATCATGCCGCAGTCGGGTCGGTGCAGGCCCGCAAGTACCTTGATCAACGTCGACTTCCCGGCGCCCTTGCTACCGGCGATGCCGTGCACTTGACCGCGTTCAAGGAAGAAGTTCGCACCGCGCAAGGCGGTCACGTCGTTGAAACACTTCGTCACTGCCACGGCTTCGAGCACCGTGTACCTCCGGGTGAACGCAACCCCATCTCACCCCGCGAGTCCCCGTCGGCCGGCAGGTACCCGCTGGTGCCGGCGAGCAAACCCGGCTACCTGAAGATGGCTTACCAGCCCACGGACTCCGCAGTCAGGTTGGATGGCGCCCGGTCATGGGGTCAGCGCGATGGTGTCGGAGACGTCTTCGGGCGGTACCCACAGTGGAGCCGAGTCGTGTCGTTCGGGATGCAGCCAGCGACGCAGGCGGGCCACTTCGTGTGCGGTCCGGAGGAATTCCAGCACCGTGTCGGGCTGGTGGCCTTCGCGCCAGGCCAGCGACCACGGGTAGACGGGCTGCAATTCCTCGGGGTGGTGGATGGGGATGCCTTTGTCGGCGTATCTCTGTGCGTAGCTGTCGAACTCGAGCAGGTACGCCTGGTCGCGTGCGCGGGCGATTCCAGCGTGGCAGTTGTTGAACGTGCCGGGATTTCCCAGCCACCGCAACGACAGGCCGGTGTGCAGTTCCAGGGAACTGAGGTATTGGCCGTGCGCGTTGTAGAGCGCGGAGCCGGGCGGGTCGCCGAAGACCTCGATTTGCCGTTCGTGCAACGACACTGAGCGGCGGTCCGGGTCGTCTGGGCGGCCGACCAGCCAGAACGGTTCGAGCCGGAGCAGGGCATGCTGCCAGCCTGCCGGGTGGTCGGCCTTCATCCTGGCGGTGACGCGGATGATCGCGACGTCCAGCTGGTCGCCGAGCAGGGCCGCGAGTTGCCGGGTGCTGTCCATGGAGCTCTCGACCAGGTGCACCTCGGGGAACTTCGTCAGGTACGCGTCGGCGACGACGCGGCTGGTGTCCAGCTCGAAGACGTGCGCGATGCGGACCCGGTCGGTCATGGGTTCGCGCAGCATCTGCTCCGCGGTGGCCAGCAGGTGGCGGGCCTGGCGCAGGAAGCGTTCACCGCGTGGAGTGAGCGCGACATGGCGGCTGTCGCGAACCAGCAACTGGACCCCGATGTCGTCCTCCAGCTTGCGGATCTGCCTGGACAACGCCGGCTGGCTGATGAACAGCCGGGCCGCGGCGCGCCCGAAGTGCAGTTCGTCGGCCACGGCGACGAAGTACCGCACCAGCCTGAGGTCCAGATCCATGTGGCCTCCCGGGCGCGACGATAGTGCCGGCCGGGCCGGCGATGCCAGTTCGGTTATCGATCCGCCGGGATCGGTCTTGGACGCCCGGCTGTGATCCGTGTTGGCTGATCTCACGAGCCGGCGGCCCAACGGGAGGATCTGATGGCAGACGGACCAACACCGGTCGTGTTCATCCACGGTCTGTGGTTGCACGCGTCCAGCTGGCAGCCTTGGATCGATCATTTCCGGGCGGCGGGTTACGCGCCCATCGCGCCCGGCTGGCCGAACGAGCCCGAGACCGTCGAGCTGGCAAGACAGAATCCGGAGGCCGTGGCGGACACCAGCATCGACGACGCCACGGGACACTTCGCCTCGATCATCGCCGGGCTCGACCGCAGCCCGGTCATCATCGGCCATTCGTTCGGCGGCCTGATCACCGAGAAGCTGCTCGGCCAGGGCATCGGCGCGGCGGGTGTGGCGATCGATCCCGCGCAGATCAAAGGTGTGCTCCCGCTTCCGCTGGCGCAGTTGCGGGCGGGGCTGCCCGCACTGGGCAATCCGGCCAACCTGCACCGCGCGGTCTCGTTGACCGAGAAGGAGTTCCGCTTCGGTTTCGGCAACGCGCTGACCGAACAGGAATCGGCGGACATCTACCACCGGTGGACCATTCCCTCACCGGCACGGCCGCTGTTTCAGGCCGCGGCCGCGAACTTCGTGCTGCACTCCCAGGCGAAGGTCGACACGCACCGAGAAGACCGCGGGCCACTGCTGCTGATCTCCGGCACCGCCGACCACACGGTCCCCGACGTGGTCACCCGCTCGACGCTCAAGCAGTACCGGGACTCCGCCGCCGTCACGGAGCTCAAACAGTTCGAAGGCCGCGGTCACTCCCTCACCGTCGACAGCGGCTGGCGCGACATCGCCGACGCCGTGCTCGACTGGCTGCAGACCCACGGCATCTAAGGAATCCCATGGACCTCGGACTGGGCGGGAAGGTCGCCATCGTCACCGGTGCCAGCAAGGGAATCGGGCTGGCCATCGCCAGCGCGCTCGTCGCCGAGGGCGCTTACGTGGTGGCCGGCGCGCGCGGCACCAGCCCGCAGCTGGACGCGCTCACTCAGGATGGGAAGGCGCAGGCGCTGTTCGTCGACCTGGCCACCGCCGAAGGCCCGGGCCAGCTTGTCAACGCGGCCCTCACCGAGCACGGACGGGTCGACATCCTGATCAACAACGTCGGTGCCGTGTCGACGAGACCGGGCGGTTTCCTGCTGGTCACCGACGAACAGTGGGCTCACTCGATCAACCTCAACCTGATGGCGGCGGTGCGAACCACGCGAGCCGTCCTGCCCGCGATGCTGACCGCCGGTGGTGGCAGCATCGTGAACATCGCCTCCATCAACGCGAACCTGCCTGATCCGATGGTCATCGACTACGGCGCGGCCAAGGCCGCTCTGGTCAACGTGACCAAGGCGCTGTCCAAGGAGTTCGGGGCACACGGCATCCGCGTCAACTCGGTCAGCGCGGGCCCGGTCGCGACGGACTTGTGGCTCGGCACCGACGGAGTCGCCGCCACGATCGCCGCCGCCTCCGGCGCCAACGCCGCATCTGTCGCCGACGCCGCCGCCTCGCACGCCGTCACCGGCCGCTTCACGAAACCCGGCGAAGTCGCGGACCTCGCCCTGTTTCTCGCGAGCGACCGCACAGCCGCCAACATCATCGGCGCGAACCTCACCATCGACGGCGGCTACACCACGGAAACCCACTGAACGACAGCCAACCTCCCGCGATGGTGTCCGGCGATATCGAGAGGGGGTACCGGCCGTGAACGGCTCCCCGGAAGTTGGACTGGGAATCCGGTTCCGTCTTTCGGGGAGTGGTGTTGTGCATCCGCATGTGGACGCGGAGACAGCGGTCGCGGAGGACCAGAACGCGCGCGGGGAGCGGGCAGGGGTCGCCGCCCGACGTGGGTTCGCCGGTGACCGTGGCAAGGGACGGCGGCGATCTCGGCGAGTGTGGCGCGAACATGACACGGATGGGCAAGTGCAGGTGTTGTTCTGTGGGTGGCGGGACTTACCGGTGACGTTGACAAGCCGTGATAGCCATGTGGCTATGGACTGTGATGTGTATTGGTATTGGACCGTTCTGTCGCGGTGGTGGTCAGATGGTCCAAATCTTGTCGTTCTCGGGGAGTTGGATTGCAACCGCCTTCTGGGTCCAGTGTGGACAAATCGTTGATCCTTGGTCGTCGGGGCGTGCTGCGCAGCGCGCTGGTGGGCGGCACTGCTGTAGCGACTGGTGTGGGAGGTGCGTCGGCTTGGGCACGCTCAAGCCCTGGGGAGGTTCGGCGGAGGCCGCGCGGCTCGGCGGGGGTTCGATTGCGGTGGTTGGGGGTGGCCGGGTGGCAGTTGGCGTTCGATGAGCATGTGTTGTGGTTCGATCCGTATCTGAGCCGGTTCGACTCCACGGCCGATGGCGGCGCGTTGCGGGTGCGGCCGGATGTGATCGAGGACCTGATTGCCTCCCAACGGATCCTGGGCCCGCCCGAGGTGATCATGATCAGTCATGGGCACTTCGACCATCTCAACGATGTGCCGTATCTGCTCGGCCGTCAGGGCTGGGCGGTTAGGACGATGTTGCCTATGGGCACGGAGACACACCGGCACCTGCTGGGCGCGATGGGGTATCGCGGCCCGGTCGTCGAGGTTCGGGGTGGCGAGCAGCTCAGTTTTGCTGGTGGCGCGTACACGATTCGGGTGATCCCGAGTTTGCACAGTCAAGGAAAGGACTACGGCTACTCGTTTCCGGGTACGTTGACCGCGCAGCCGGATCCGCCGGCCACGATCCGGGATCTGCCGGAGGGCGGTACGTTGGCCTACCTGGTGACGATTCGGGATCGGCTGTCCGTGCTTTTGTTCGGCGGCACCAACTTCGTGGAACGCGAGCTGGCCGGTCTGCGCCCGGACGTGGTGGCGGTCTGCATGACGTTTCACAATGCCGTCGACCGTTACCTCGAGCGGCTGCTCACCGTTTTGGGTGGCCCCGCCTATGTGCTGCCCAGCCATCACGACGACATGGTGACCGGATTCGACGATCCTCGCCTGCCCGGCACCGTTCACGCGTCCGCGATCAGCGAACTGAAGGAGGCTGTGCGCTCGCTGGGGCTGCGGACCGAGGTGATCGCTCCCGCACACCTGACCGACGTTGAGTTCTGACCGGACGGACCAGGCGCCTGGCCGGGGTCGTGTCATCGTCAGGTCGTGGCCTGGCTGGGTGGTCGCCGCGGCGACCGTGACGCAACTCGCGGTCGGTGTCGGGTTCTCCGCCGTACTCGCCTATTTCGCGTTGTACTTGCGCGGCGGTCTTGGGTTGACCGCATTCATGGTGAGTGTGGTGGTGGGGCTGCGGACCTTCGTGCAGCTCGTCTGTTACGCGCCCGCTGGCCGGCTGACAGACCGGCTGGGCGGAGTACGGGCCGCTGCGTTGGCGTGTATCACGCGAGGAATGGGGTTCGCACTGCTCGCGGCCACCGACCAGGTGCCGGCATTGGTCACGGCCGCGGTCCTGGTCGGTGTCGGCGGTTCGCTGTACACACCTGCGGGGCAGACGCTGCTGGCGGCGTTACCGGGCGAGTGGCCACGGCGTGGGTACGCCTGGTACATCGCGGCCGGGCAGGCCGCTGCCGCGGCAGGACCGCTGATGGGATTGGCCCTGCTCGCCGACAGCGTGCCGCGCACCGGATTCACGAGCATCGCCGCGCTCGCAGCGGTCCTGTGGTTCGGCGGTGGACTGGTGTTCTTGGTGCTGTCGCCCGGCTTCGTGCTCACCAGCCGGCCCACGCACTCGTACAAGATGGCAATCGTCCTGCGAGACAAGGAACTGCTCCGCCTGGTAGGCGCGGTCTGGCCGATCACCCTGCTGATCACACAGGCAACGATCGTCGTCCCACAGGTCGTGGTTGAGCAGTGGCTGGTCGCTGCCTTCGCGGTCACTGGCGCGGCGGTGGCGATGGTCGCTCAGTTGCCACGGTTGCGGGCACTGGCCGACGAGCACGGTCTGGTGGCCGGGTTCGCGGCGTTCGCCGCCGCCTACCTGCTCGTCGCGTGGGCGACACCGGGGCCGGCGCAGATCGTGCTCGCGGGCGCATTGTCCGGCTGGGCACAAGGAATGCTGCTGCCGGCGGTGTTCGCCAGGCTGATCCGCCTCGCCCCGTCCGGAGCCGTCGGGGCGTATGCGGGAGTGCTCCATACCCTCACCGGCGCGATCGCGTTCCTCGCCGGACTGGCCATCGGGATCGCGCTCGACGCTGGTCCGGCAGGGCGGACTGGCGCCGTACTTGGATTGGCCGTGTGTGCCGCATTGGCCGTGCGGCGGGCGTAGCGCGGATACCCTCGCCCTGTGGATCTGGTCTGGCACCTGCGGTGCTTTCTGGTTCTGGTCGACGAGCTGCATTTCGGTCGCGCCGCGACCAGACTGCACATGGCTCAGCCGTCGCTGAGTCAACGCATTCGCCGGCTGGAACAGCAATACGGCGTGCAGCTGTTCGACCGGTCCGCCGGTCGCGTGCGCCTGACGGCAGCCGGTGAGGTACTGGCCGGTGAAGCACGTGACATCGTCGCCCGAGTTGACACGGCCGCCGTGCTGGTGCGAGGTGTCGGCACGGGGCACACCGGCGAGCTGCACGCCGGGATCCCGCCTGAAACCCCCAGCCGAGTGCTGGCGGCTCTGATCGCAAGTTTCGCGGAGCACGCTCCCCACGTCCGACTCGATCTGCGCGCGGCCACCACCGCGGAGCAACTGTCGCTCCTGCAGCACGGTGATCTCGATGTCGGCGTCCTGCAGCACCCCGTAGATGCCGACGGCCTGATCTGGGGGCCAGTGCTGTCGCTGCCGCAGGGAGTCGTGCTGCCGCGTCGATCGCCGCTCGCCGACCGGGGCGAGGTGATGCTGGCCGACCTGGCCGGTCACGAGCTGGTGCTGTTCCCGCGGGACGCGGCACCAGGACTGTACGATCACACCCTTGCCACCTGCCGGCTGCATGGGTTCCGCCCCACCGAAGTTCGACACGCGGCCAGCATGGAGCTGATGCTGGGACTGGTCGCAAGTGGACAGACCGTCGCCTTCGACCAAGGCGCGGTCGCGCAGAAGGAACCCCGGGTGATCTGGCGGCCGTTGTCCGGCCGGCCGCTGGTCTGGCAGGTCTCCACAGCGTGGCCACGCCGCACCCCGCACCAAGCCGCTCAACGGTTCGCCGACGTGGTGGCCCGCGTTCTCACCACCGCTGAGCCCGTACCCACCGAGGCGGAGCAGACCGGTACACCGCGGCCGTGGACGGTCGTGTTCGCTCAACGGCCGCCGGAAACACCACTACCCGGAATATAGGAAGTCCACCGCCCGTCGCGCGACGCGTCCGATCGCCGCATCGACGTCCGGTCGTCGCATGCCCCAGCCGCCACAAGTGAACACCGCGATGGCATAACGGCGGCCATCAGGACACACGGCCACGCCAACCTCGTTGCGCACATCGATCACCGAACCTGATTTGGCGGCAACGACAACGTCCGCGTCGAACGCAGCCGCCAAACGGTGACCACACGCCTGGCGCGCCATCAGCTCACGCACCCGCCGGCAGGCCGCGGCTGGACCGGCCTCGTCGCGCCAGATCAGCGACAACAGCCGAGTCATGTCCCGCGGCGTGCTCGCGTTCGTGCGCATGGGATCCAGCACGGCCAGACGAGCCAGGCGCTCGGGCCCCAACGCCGGGAACACCTCGGCGAACCGGGCCGCATCGACAGCACCGACATCGGCGTACATCGACTCGATCAACTGCCGCGGTCCACCGACGATCCGGGTGGCCGTCAGACCTAACTGGACAGCAAGGTCCCGCACCGTGTCCACGCCGATCCGATGCAGCAACATATCGGCCGCGGTGTTGTCACTCAGCGACATGGCGAACGCGGCGAGGTCCCGCCAACTGATGTCCACATCGTCCAGACACCCCGCGGTACCGGCACCACCCAGCCGGTCCACAGCCCGCACCCGCACCCGCTCGGCCGGATCGCACTGACCTGCCGCTACCTGCCGGGCAAACTCTGTCACCAGCAACACTTTGACCACCGACGCCAGAACGACTGGCTCATCGGCACCGACCATCACCTGTGCCTCGCCGTCGACCTCGCGGACATGCACACATCCGCGCACGCCAACCGCCGAGAAGTCCGCGACGATCGCATCAGTGCAATCCATCCCAGCCCACCCCCCGAGCTATCGCACAAGACATGGCGCCACGAGTTCATGCCGCGCCGACCCAGATCCAGGAAGCACAGATGCTTCACATCAGGGCAAAACAATACCTGCTCGTGAGCTCCTGCCGGTGGAGGGCACCCAGGGCCCAAGGCGTCATCAGCCTCGACGAGCCCGCGAACTCCTGGGAGTGCTGAAGATGGTCGCAACGATCCATTGTGGACTTGAGCGATATCTGGCTTGTGCCAGGAGTCAATGAGGTCGCGTTGCAGCGTTCCCGGCAGACGCGGGCAATCACGTCCAGGTCACAGAGGACACTTGGCCAGGCATCGCCGGGACTCCGGCTGTCATCGTTAGTCGGCGCGCGGGCTCAGGTGCCGATTGGTTCGACCGGCAGTACCCGGTCGGCTTTCCCGGCTGTGCAGGCGTCCCGGTTCGCGTACACAGACAGGGCTGTTTCGTGCAGCACGACCCGAGGCGTCTCCCAGTTCTCGGTGGACCGGGGCACCAGCAGTTGCGAGGACGCGTGGTGGGCGTCGAAGATCAGCAGTGAGACGATCTTGGTGACCAGTTCGCCCGGGCCGTAGACCTGTTCCGGGTGGCCGGCCGGACCTTCGGCGGACACCACGAAGAACCGGTCGCCCACCCAGTAGCCCCACGACTCGATCGTGACATCGGCGTGGACCTGGTTCCCGTTGACCCACAGTCCTGGCGGGTTGTTCCCGGTACGCCAGAACACCGCACGGTGCCGGTCATCGTCGCTGAAGAAGACCCGGAGACCTACGTCGCGCCAGTAGCCGTGGAATGTGCCGCACGCGCCCGGGACCGGGCCACGTTCCCGATCCGCGCCACGCATGTCCGCGCGCGGATCCTGACCGCAGACCGCGGGTTGCGGGCATGCCCGGTCGACGCGCCTCGCGCAGCCCAGCCCCGCGGCCGCGCAGTCTCGTCGCGACGCCCGGCACAGCAGGTCGACCACGTGGTCCCTGAAAGCTTCCTCGCCCACGAGCCCCACATACCCGTCCGCCTCGTACCACCAAGTGAACAACTCGACGCCCACGGGCGAACGTCGCAGCCAGGGCTGCCACGCAGTGCTGTGGAGGTCCCATCGCTGTCTTGTCGCTCGTCCTGCGGCGGCACGACGCTTGTTCCTGGCCCGCCACCATGCCATCGCTCGACTCCTCCGCGACACGCGAACCCCTGGTGGATCAACGGACGATCTGGTGACTCACCCTATCCACCCTGTGCCTGGGTGGAGTGGCGATTCGATCCGGTGTGCGGCACGATCCTCTCGGCCAAGACGACCGAGCGGCGGTTCACCGGTTACCTCGCACAATCACCTGTCCGTAGTCCCCGTCGAAGCCACCCTGCAAGCCGACGGCGGAGTCCCGCTCCGCAGCGTGTGCGGCGAATTATGACCACTGTGGACAGGCATGACAAACGCTGCAGCAGGAGCGGAACTGGAGCGGCGAACTCACTTGGCCCACATCAGCAGAGTTGGCGGAAGGGCGTGCCGTTCGCGTAGTGGGCCCACTGGTCGGGTGACAGGGTCGGTGCGGATGTTGTGCAGATCAGGTGGGCGGCTTCGGTGGGGTCGGTGAGCCAGAGGCGGACTAGGCGGTCGGGGCCGCCGGTGGCGAGGTGCCGGCCGTCGGGGCTGAAGGCGGCCGTTGTGACGAGGTCGGTGTGTCCGGTGAGGTTGGCCAGCTGGATCGGGGAGTGGGGGTCGGCCATGTCCCAGAGCCGCGCGGTGTTGTCGTCACCGGTGGTCGCGAGCAGCCGGCCGTCGGGGCTGAAGGCGAGCGCCTCCACCACGCCGGCGTGGGCGGTGAACGCGGCCAGCTTGGTCTTGAACGGGTCCGCGGCCGTGAGATCCCACAGTTGCACGGCGTGGTCCTCGCCCGCCGCGGCGAGGATCCTGCCGTCGGGGGAGAAGGCGACCGCCGTCATGGAGTTGGCGAGCCATGACGGTTTGATGGATGGGTGCGCCGGGTCGCGCAGGTCCCACAGCCGGACCATGTAGTCGTCGCTGGCGCTGGCGAGTGAACGGCCGTCGGGACTGAACGCGACGCCGCGGATCCGGTTCTCGTGCCCGGCCAGTCGCGCGAGCGGCTGGGGTGCTTTCGGGTTCTCGACCGACCACAGGGTGATCACGCTGGTGTCGCCGCCCACGGCCAGCGTGCGGCCGGCCGGGTCGAAGGCGATCGTCAGGATCTTGGTGTCGCCGGTGGTGAAACTGCTCAGCCGGGCCGGGGTGTGGGTGACGTCCCAGAGGCGCACGGTCCCGTCCTCACCGGCCGCGGCGAGCAGGTTCCCGTCCGGGGTGAACGCCACGGAGCGGATCGCCGATTCGTTGCCGCTGGCCATCGGCACGGACGTGCCGCCGGTGCGCAGTTCGACCGTGCCGTTGGCCAGGCCGATCGCCACGCCGTCGTGGTGGGGCTGGTACGCGACGGAGTTGACGGCGTCGGCGCGCGCGAGAATCGGCGGCGGCACGTGCCACAGCCAGAGGAAGCCGGTGTCGTCGCCGGTGACGAGCAACCGGTTGTCATCGGCGAACGCCGCGCCACGGGCCGGAGCCGGCACGTGCTGGGTGGTGATCGCCGTACCCGAGGACGCGTCCCACAGGCGCACGGTCTGGTCGTCGCCGACTCCCACGATCGTCTGGCCGTCGGTGCTGAACGCCAACCCGTGGGTGGAGCTGGTCTTCGCGTCGATGACGGCCAGCCGCACCGGCCGGGCGGGGTCGGCCACCGACCAGAGGTCGACGATGTCATCGTCACCGCCGGTGAGGATCGTGCCCGCGACCGGGCTGAACGCGACCGACTTGACCCGTTCGGTGTGGGCGGTCAGGACCGTCCCGGACGGAGCCGGGCCGCTGAGGTCCCACAAACGGGCGGTCTTGTCCTCGCTGCCGCTGGCGAGCAGATGGGTTCCCGGTTCGAACGACAAACTCAGGATCGGACCGGTGTGGCCGGTGAGCGTGCCGAGCGCGAGCGGTTTGGCCGGGTCGGTGGTGTTCCACACCGTGATCACGCCGTCCGCCCGGCCAAGCGCGAGGACCGTCTGGTCGTCGCTGAACGCGGCGACGTTGATCTGACTCTGCTCCGGCAGCGTGCTCACCTGCGCGGGTGGCGAACCGAGCCGCCACAGCTGAGTGCGTCCGAGCTCGCCGGTGGTGGCCAGCAGGTTCCCGCTGACCGCGGAGGTCGCTATCTGCTCGGGACCGGGGGTGATCGTGTCGAGCAGGGACAGCGTGTCGTCCGGGTTCACCCGCCAGATCTTGGTGTCGCCTTCGCCGCCCGAGGTCACGACCGTGTGCCCGTCCGGGGCGGTGGAGATCCGCATCACCGACTGCTGATGGCCCCTCACCTGCCTGACCTGCGTGTCCCCGGAGGAGTCGAGGAGGCTGCCGCGGGCTTCCGGCGTGTCGGCCACGCGGAAGGCCGCCAGGCTCAGCCGGGCGGCCAGCGCCGGATCGGTGGGCCGCAACTCGTTCGACTCGCTCGCCAGTGCGCGCGAGATCGCGTTGTCCCGTTGCAGGGTCGCGGCGTCCCCCTGCTTGACGGCGATGAAGGTGGCGATCACGGCCAGCACGGTCATGACCGAGAGCCCGGCGACGAGCCGTCGAAGACGACGCGTTCCCCGGCGGGCCGCGGCCCGGGCGGCGTCCTCGTGGGCTCGTGCCTCCGCGAGGAAGTCGCGTTCCACGGCGCCGAGCCGGTTCTGGTGACCGGCCGCCCAGTTCGCGACCAGCTCCAGGCGTGGACCCCGGTACAGCAGGCTCGGATCGCGCTGGTCCCGTTCCCAGCTGTCGGCGGCCTCCCGCAGTTGCTGGTGCAGCCGCAGGCCGGACCGGTCGGTCTCGATCCAGTCGTGCAGCCGCGGCCACGCGTGCAGGAGGGCCTCGTGGGCGATGGTCACGGTCTCGGTGTCGACGGTGAGCAGCCGGGCGGTGGCCAGTGCTTCGATGACCAGCTCGGTCGCACCCGGATCCGGCAGCTGGCGGCGCAGCGCGGCACGGTCGGCCCGGCGCCGGGAGTCCTGCTCGTTCTCACCGACGCGGACCAGGTGCACCAACAAGGCCCGCGCCGCTTCCTGGGACTTCTCCGGCAACGCGGCGTACACGCGTTCCGCGGTCTCCGCCACGGCGTTGCCGATCCCGCCGGTCCGGCGGTACCCGGCCACCGTGAGGGTGTTCGCCTCCCGTTCCTGCCAGGTCGCGAGCAGGGCGTGTGAGAGCAGCGGCAAGGCCGTCGGTTCCACGTCCGCGAGCAGCAGCTCCACCAGACCCGGTTCCAGCGTGAGACCGGCCAGCGCGGCCGGCTCGGTGATGGCCGACCGCAGCTGCGGCTCGGTCATCGGGCCGACGGTGATCTGGTTGCTGCGCAAGGCATCCAGCAGCTGCGGATAGTTCAGGCACCGGTCGTAGAAGTCGGCTCGCAGCGCGAGGACGACGAGGGCCCGCCCGTTCGCCGCGAGCTCGGCCAGCGAGCCGACGAAGGCCACCCGATCGGGTTCGTTGCCGCACAGCGTGAACAGTTCCTCGAACTGATCGACCACCACGACGAATCGGCCCGCGGGTGTGCTGGGCAGGAGCTCTGTCCGGCGGGCCAGCTCGCCGCCCGGGTCCGTGGTCGGGGTCATCGCGAGCACTGGCCAGCCTGCCGAGCCTTCGATCGCTTCGGCGGCAAGCGCGCGCAGCAGTGCCGCGTGCAGCAGTGACGACTTGCCCACCCCGGACGGCCCGACCAGCACCGCCGGTTTCCCGTTGCGCACTGCGCCGGCGACCACCTCCAGCGCCTCCGTGGTGGCCTGCTCTCGGCCGAAGAACCACCTCGCGTCGGTGCTTTCGAAGGCGGCCAGTCCGCGGTAGGGACAGATCTCACCACGCACCGGCGAACGGTCCGCGGCGACCATCAGGCGCACCAGGTGCCCACGGGCGTCGAGGACCTCGTCGAGCCGCCGCGCGATGTCGGCGGACGCCGGTTTCGCACCCGTCTCGATCTTGCTCAGGTAGCCCTTGCTGTAGTGCGTGAGGCCCGCCAACTGGGCCAGCGAGAGCCCGCGCTCGAGCCGGACGCGACGCAGCTCACGGCCGAACGGCACCCGCGGTGGTTGATGAATGTCCTGCTCAGTCACGGTTTCCCCGCTCTCTCCCCCGAAGAGGCAACCGGTATGCCCTCGATCGGCCGCTGCCGCGCTGCGACGATCATGAAGGTTTCGCCGGCAAAGGCTAGCGGCCTGCTCGGTTCGACAACTGGGGGTCGGACTGATCCGCCGACCGGGCGAGCTGACATGGGGGGCCGATGTCACTGTTGATCCACTTTTCCGAACCCGATCTGAGCAGGATCACCGTCGCCGACGCGCCGGACCCGATGTGGGAGATCCTGCTGGGCCTGCATGCGTTGCAGACCACTGACGCCGGCGCGGTCATCGGGCACTGGCGGGCGAGCGTCGAGCGCACCACGGCGACTCGCGGCCTGTTCCGGATCGCGCCCGCGCGCGGTTACTCGCCGGACTTCCTCACACCGGAGCAGGGCGCCTTCGGGCTCGACGCGGGCCTGGAGGCCGTCCTCGGCACGCCCACGCCCCGACTGCGGACCGATGTCCAGCGCCTCGCCGCCGAGCGCAGCGTCCCCGGCTGGGCCAAGGAGGTGGCCACCGGCAACCGGACGGTGCTGCGCGAGCTCGTCGACGCGCTCAGGACGTTCCACCGGACGGCGTTGGCCCCGTACTGGCCGAGCGTGGCCGAGAGCGTGCACGACGACCGCCGGGCCCGGGCGGACACCATGCTGGACGCCGGTCTCGGCGGCCTGCTGTCGGGTCTGCATCCGCTGCTCACCTGGCGTGGCAACGCGCTTGAACTGCACGGCGGGCACGTGACGGGGGAGCTGTTCCTTGCCGGCCGTGGCCTGCGCCTGGTGCCTTCGTTCTTCTGCCACGGGGTGCCCACCGTCCTGGCCGACCCCACGCTGCGCCCCGTCCTGGTCTATCCGATCGCGATCGACCTGCACCGCCTGAGACCCGGAATGCCCACCCCCGACAACCAGGCCGCCGCACTCGCCGCGTTGCTGGGAAAAACCCGCGCCCAGCTACTGCTCGCCGCGAGCCAAGGCCGCACGACCACCGAACTGGGCCGGCAGGCCGGGATATCGGTGGCGTCCGCGAGCTACCACGTGTCGATCCTCCGGGACGCGGGCCTGATCGAGACCCGCCGCGACGGCATCGCCGTCCGCCACACACTGACCTGCCTCGGCACAAACCTGTTGGCACAGCGGCAAACCAAGTCCCTTGTGGGGGCATAGCCGACGAGGTGGGTGCCCACTGGCAGTGGGCGCCCACCTCATTTCCGGTGACTACGGGTTGTCCTCACGCACCCAGGTATTGCCTTCGGTGAGGGTCACGTCGGCGCCGGCGCCGAGCGACCACCCGCCGTCGAACTCCACGCCGGTATACGGCCCGATGGGTTCGAGGATCGTGGCTCGCCGCTCCCACGGGGGTTTGAGCATTTCGTCGAATTCGTTCACGTCGTCGTGGAACACGGGGTGGGTGGTGCTCACCCCGGCTCCGCCGCTGAGGCCGATGACACCAATGCCGACACCGCCGGCGAGGGTGAGGTCGTAGCCCGCGATGTCAGCCGCCGTCTCGTTGCTGCTCCACTTGTTGGAGTGGCCGGCCTCGAAGCCGAGACCTATGCCCAGCCCGTAACTGTTGCCGTCGATGTGCTTGCCCTTGTCCGGGCCCGATGTGATCTCGCACTTCGAGCCGCCGAAGGAGAAGATGACCACGGTTGCGGACCAGTTGAAACAGTCGAGCGTGGCGCCACTCGGGGGCTTCTGCAGCATGGCCAGCTTCATCGCCGCCTCGCGGGCCCGCTCCTTCTCGTACTCGGCCTGCGCCTTGGCGTTCGTCTTGATGACGCACGACTGCGGGTAGAGCGGACCCATGCAGTTCGCCCTCGGTCCGGGCGGACCGAACCCGGGCCAGGTCGTCCCGCCCGGCGCCACCGGTGCGTTCTGTGGAGGCGCAGGTGGGGGCGGCGGCGCGCAGACGTTGGTGTCCACGACGCAGGCTCGCAGGTAGCGGCCGTCGGGGTCGCTCATGGTCGTCGGGTTGTTGTTGGCGTACGAAAACCCGTTGAACTGCTGCGGGTTCGACGTGTTGAGCACGGGGTCGACCGACAGGAACTTGCCGGTGTCCGGGTCGTAGTCGCGGACGCCGAGCGTGGTCAGGCCGGTGGCAGGGTCCTGCTGGCCACCCACGAAGCCACGGCCCACCGGCCAGTTCGCCGGTTGCGCCTGCCGCAGCTCACCGAACTGGTCCAGCCTGCGGGTCAACACCTGCAGTGAACTCGCGTTGACCGCGACCGTGTCGCTGTTGTGGCCGTCGTGGATCAGCCAGTTCAGGCCGGCGCCGTTGCGGGCGCCGACGACCTCGCCGTTGCTGCGGTAGTACCGCGTGCCGACGACCGCGCCGGTTCCCTTGTCGGTGCGCAGTTCCGTGCCGCCCAGGAACAGGGTCGCGCCGGAGGCGTCCCGGTTGACCAGCTTGGTGCCGTCGGTGTCCTGCACGTACGCGGTCTGGGCCGAAGTGGACACCAGCCGGTTCTGCTGGTCCCACACCATGGTCGATGTTCCCGGACGGCTCGTGGTGGAGCCAACCGCGTTGTAGTCGAAGTTGTCCGTCTTCGTCCCTTGTGGACCCTTGCTCTCCGACTTCACCGGCGCGTGCGGCCTGGGCTGCTTGGCGTCCGGGTAGGTCGTGGTGCGGACGGTGTCGGCCGCGCCGAGTCCGTGGTTCGTCTCGGACTTGCGGTTGCCCACGAGGTCGTAGCCGTAGGTGGTCCAGTACGGGGCCGGACCGCTCACCGAGGAGCCCGCCGCACCCTGGCACTGGTTGCCCGACGTCCACACCTCGGTCAGCCGGCGCAGGTAGTCGTAGCCGAAGCACTGCTGGTCGTCGGCGGTGCCGATGATCTTGGTCAGCTGCGACTTCACGTTGCCGGCCGGGTCGTAGCCGTAGCTGACATCCGACTGGTAGTCCGTGGAGATCCGGGTCTCGACCACGGACTGCTTCGGGCGCCGGGTCGCGTCGTCGTACGCCCGCCGTTCCCACGTTTCCTTGCCCTCAACGCCCATCCGGACCATTTCCGGCTCACCGAACGGCGTGTACCGGGTCAACCCGACGTACGTGTCCGCGCCGACGAGTGTGCTCGGCTTGCCGTAGTCGTCGTACCCGTACTGGACGGTCTCCGCGGGCAGACCACCGATCGCCGGCAGGGTCTCGCTGATGATCGCGCCCTGTGGGCTGTACGACGTCGACGTGGTGTATTTGCCGGCCAGCTTGTTCTCGGCCGGGTCGGTCGACGCCGGGATCGTGGTCTCCGTGCCGGTCGGGTGGTAGCCCGCGTCGTACCCGGTGATCTTGGTGACGTACGCGGTTCCGTTGGCGTAGTGGGTGTTCGACGCCAGCTGGCCGATGGCGTTCGCCGGGTCGTAGTCCCACCGGTCCAGCACCGGACCGTCCGGGCGGTCGGCGTGCACAGCCTTCTTGCGGCCGAGGTTGTCATAGTCGTAGAACAACTTCTGGCCGCGGGCGTCCGTTGTGGACGTCAACTGCCCGGCGTCGTCATACGTCTTGCCGGTGTGGCCCTTGTCCGGGTCGTCGACCGTGATCTGCCGGCCGCGGACGTCGAACGTGCTGGTCCACGTGTTGCCGGCCGGGTCGGTCAGCGAGTTCTGCTGCCCGGCCTTGGTGTAGCCGTACTTGGTCGCGTCCGCCGCCTGGTCCAGCTCCGTGGTGTTACCACGGGCGTCGGTCACAGTCGTGGTCTTGATACCCCCGTCGGGTGGCGTGACCACTGTGCGGTCACCGCGGTACTCGGTCAGCGTGGACCACTTGGGCACGTTGGCGCTGCGGAACTCCGCCTTGACCGGACGTTCCGCGCCGTCGTATGTGGTCAGGGTCTGGCCGGGCACGTCGCCGTCACCGTTGGGCGACCAGATCAGCCCACCGGCGGCCGCGCCGGAGAACAGGTACGGCTGGTTCTGCTTCACCGCGAGACCGCGGGTGTCGTAGAAGGTGTCGGTGACCACCCGGGCGATGTTGCCCGGCAACATCCACGCCGGCGACTGGGTCTGACGGGGCCGCAGGAACCCGTCGTAGATCGCGTAACTCGGCTGGTAGTTGAGCTTGGGCTGCAACGTCTCGGTCAGCACCGAACTGGGGGCGGTCCCGGTCACGCTGTAGGTGTACCGCGTGTTCGGGCCCTGCCTGGCGGCCTTGGACCGGCCCGGCTGCCACACCCCGGTCAACCGGCCCAGCGGGTCGTAGGCGAGGTCGGTGCGCCGCTGGTTGACGTCCACAATGGACAACTTCTGGTGGCGGTACGGGTCGTAGGTGGTCGTGGTGGGGTTGCCCGCCGGATCCTTGTCCACTGTGGTCAACCCGTTGTACGCGGTCGTCGTCGTGCGGTTGATCGCGTCCGTCGCCTCGATGGTCCGGCCGTAGGGGTCGTGCTTGGCCGTGCTGTCGGTCACATACACCGGTGCGGCACCGGCGAATGACGCGACCTTCTCGGACTTGGTGACGTCACCGGGACCGTCGAGAACGCCGTACGCCTTGGTGTCGTAGTAGGTCTGGACGTCGGAGATGTTGTCGTCCGGGAACCTCGCCGGGGCACCGCACTTGACGCCGAGGGTCCGCACGCGACTCGTCAGGCCGAGCACCCACGCGTCGGTGTTCCGCGCGTACGTGTTCGTCGTGCACCGGTCGTCGGAAGACACAGCCGTGTCACCAAGGTCGTTGACCTGGCTGAGGAAACCGTAGTCGTCGTAGGTGTTGTCCACCTCGGTCCGGCGGAACCCGCCGGCCGCCAACGCCGTGCGTGTGAACACCTTGTCGGCACGTTCGCGGTAGGCCGACTTGGTGCCCTGGGTGGCGGTCTTCACCAGCTTCGGGTCGGTGATCGTGCCGGACACCTCGGCGGTGCCGTCGAACAAGCGGCGTTCCCGTTCGACACCTTCCAGGCCGTCGTTGTCGTCCATCGCCGTGCCCTGGGAGTCGGTCACCTGAACCGGCTGCATGCCGCCGTTCTTGTCACCGTTCATGCCACGGAAGTAGCGGTACTCGGTGCGGGACTCCTTGGTGCTGTCGGTCTTCGGGTCACCGTGCCGGACGGTCACCAGGTCGTAGCCGCGCCACGTGGTCCAGTTGCGGCGCTCGGCCGGGATCAGCGGGTCGTCGTTGAAGTGCCAGGCCGCCGCGCCGTCCGGGTAGTCGTAGTTCGTCACTTCGGTGAACGCGCCGCCCACGAGGTCGATCTTCTGGACCGTCGACACCACGTACTTGTTGAACCAGTCGTTCTGCGGTGCCGCACCGTCGTACGACCAGTACACCGGGAAACACCGGCCGTGGTTGGTCTCCGCCTTGCGGTCCGGGTCCGGCAGGCAGTCCGACGGTTTGTACGTGACCTGCACGACGCCGCCACTGGGGGTGGTGATCGACGTGAGCCGGTACTTGTTCATCGTCAGCAGGCCGTCCGACCCGCTGTTGACCCGGTTGGGCAACGGCGTGCCGCCGAAGTACACCGGCGGTTCCGCGATGCCTGTCGCATCCCCGGCCTTGCCGGTGTGGACGATCTGGGCGAGCCACAGCGCCGCCGACGACTTGTCGCCAGGGTCCGGCAGTTGGTGCTTGAGGTCCCAGGTGTCCACGGTCTGGTAGGCGCCGTTGACGAGCACGCTCGTCGACACCGACGCCAGCCGCTTGGTGGAGAAGAACGTGGGCGACAACTTGTCCGCGCACTTGTTGTCCGTGCACACCTGGTCCCACGGCACGTCCGGCCAGACGTCCTTGGTGTGCTGGCTGCAGTCCGCGCCCGGCACGCACCGGTCAGCCGCGGTGAACTCGACCTTCGCCGGCGCGGTGTCCGCGACACCGTCCCGGGTGCCGAACTCGATCCGCTTCAGCCAGCCGCTGCGGATGTAGTCGGCCTTGGTGGCGGCGAGGTTCTGGCCGTAGGAGTTGCTCTCGGTGTCGTAGAAGTACGACATGCTGTCGCTGTGCCGGTCGACGACGTAGTCGAGGTTCCACGTCCACGCCTGCGGGCACGCCGACGCCGCGAACGTGCCGGCGTGGCATGGTTCCCCGTCGTTGTTGCCGAACACCGGGACGGTCCAGGTCGACTTCGCCGCCGCGCGGGTGCCGAAGAAGTACTGGGTGCCGTCGTTCGTGGTGACCTTCCAGGCGTCGCCGCCGGTGTCTCCGTTGCCGCTGTTGTGCAACTGCTCGATCCGCATGGTGTCGTCGTTCTTGGCGTGCCAGACGCCGCCGTCGAGCACCAGGTCCATGGCCTTGCTGCCGAGGGTCATGGCCGCGTAGTCGCCCGCCCAGCACAGGTCGCCGGTGACCGGTTTGACCCCGTCGTTGGCGCAGCCCTTGAACCGCCAGGTGATCTGGCCGCCACCGGCGAGGTCGAACCCCTCGCCGACCCAGGACGGCTGGGCGTTCGCGGACGCGGTCCGGCCGTCGACCGAGGCGGACGAGTAGTCCAGGGACACGTCCGGGACGAGGCCACCGGGAACCGGCGGCTGCGCGATCGGGTACGACCAGGTGAACGTCCCGGCCTGGATGCCGACGTTCCAGGTCGCGCTGTCCGACAACGGGGTGGCGCGGTAGTCGCCGGCCGGCCCGTTCGGCGCGGCGGCCAGCGCGAAGACGCTGTTCGCCGGCGCGGTGGCGGTCTCGGCCGACGCCTTGCGCGCCTTGGGGTCGTTGCGGGTGGGCAACGGCGTCCGCGTGCGGCACTCGGCCCTGTCGGGTGTGGTCGTGGCGCAAGCGGGCAGCGCGAAGACCTGTAGCCGGGACTCGGGCAGGTCGGTCGCCGCGTAGTCGAAGTCCACAGTGGACCTGTCCGCGCTGGCGGACTGGACCGGCGCGCCTCCGGGGGCCTTGGCGGTCGGCGGCTTGAGCGCTCGGTCGGCCGACACGCTGGACGGGATGGCCTTCGGCGGTACCGATTTCGGTGTCAGGAACGTCGATTTGCTCAACGGGTCCGGGTCACCCGGTTGCCGCGTCGGTGTCGCCCCGGCGGGCGACGTGATCGTGAGCGTCGCCACGATCACCGCCGTCAGCAGGGTCGCTCTTCTTCGATGCACACTCTCTCCTTCAGGAGGTGGTCAGGAACCCCAGTGGACCTTCGGTGGTGTAACCGGCGCACTTGCTGTCGGTGTCGTCGAAGTGCTCACCGTTGTTGGGAATCAGGCAGCGGTAGAGCGTCGCTGTCGTCCGGCCCTGTGGAGGCGAGTCGTAGACGGCACCGAGCGTGCCCAGCCTCGGCTGTCCCTCGCAGTTCGGGTCCCGGGAGGTGAACTCGTCCCACCCGGACAGCCGGCACTCGTACAGCAGGGTCGTGCCGGGTGTGCCGGGCGGCGCCAGGTAACCCATCGCGAACTCCATCCGGCTGTTGCGCGGCGCCACCCCGGCAGTGGTGAAGTGGTCCGAGTTGTGCCCGTAGTAGCGCTTGACCTGTGTTCCCGGTGCGGGATGGGCAGGCGGGTCGAAGAACTCCTCCCGGATCTGGTCCGGCGTACGGACTCCGGACGAGACATGCACCTCGTCGATCCAGCCCTGCCAGTACCCGGTCTGGGTGTTGTCCCACTTGGCCCGGCCGATGGTGAGCGGACCCGTCGCGGCGTAATGAATCCCGCCCGGCACGGGCATGTTCGGCCCGGCCTGGGCACCGTTGACGTACATCCGGATCTCCGGGACGGACGCGTCGTACACGCCCGTGAGGTGCGTCCATTCGCCCGTCTGCACGGTGTTCGGCGCGGCGACACTGATCGACACCGGGCCCGGGGCGTCCGATGTGGTCACGGAGAACACCCATTTGTTCTCGTCGCCACGGTACGACAGGTAGAACGCCGACGCCCCAGCCGTTTCCTCACTGATGACCGTCCGCGCGGCCGCGTCGAGCCGGTCGGGAATCACCCACGCGCTGACCGTGTAGCTGTTGTCGTTGCGCACCAAAGGTTTGCTCGTGGTGATGTAGTCGTCCTTGCCGTCGAACTGCAGCGCTCCCGAGCCGACCACGCCGGGCTGCCAGGTGGGGTTGCCGCTGATCTTGCCGACGGCGTAGCCGCCGGAGACGTCCACGGTCTGCGTGCCGCTGCCCTCGTCCATGGTGAAGACGGCCTCGTCCATCGCCGGCCGGGTGGCGAGTTTGTCCACTTCGGACGGCTGGTCGGTGCGCACGTCGGGCAGCGCACGGTCGAAGACCGTCACCTCGTCCACCGCGCCCGGCCAGAGCTCGGCGGGACCACCGATGTTGGCCTGGCCGATCCGCAGCGGGCCGTTCGACTTCATCGGGGTGACCCCGGTGGCCTGTCCCGAAAGGACACCGTCGACGTACAGCAGGAGTTTGCTGTCACTGACGTTGTAGGTCCCGACGAGATGTGTCCACCGGCCCACTACCGGCGCGACCGATGAGACAGCGTGCGCCCACTGGTCGGTGTGCACGTCGTCGACACCGGCCATGGTGAACGTCCACTGGTTGGGCCCTACGAGGTAGCCGAGGTCGAACCCGTACACATTGGTCGCGTCCTGGCTGACCGCGGCGGCGTTGCGGCCGCCGGTCGGGGTCGAGTCGAGGCGGACCCACGCGCTGACAGTGAAGCTGCTGGACGTGTCGACCACCGGGCCGTTGGACATGACCGCGGAACTGCCTGGCTGGCCGGTGAGCTGGAGCGCATCCCTTACGCGGCCGTCGGTCCAGCTGACCTTGTCCGCCGGGATTGTGCCCGGGTGGTTGCCCGCCTTGTCCGCGAACCCGGTGTCCGGCCAGGAGCCGTCCAATGGCCAGTACCCGACCGGCGACTTCGCGACGCCGACCCGGAAGTCGTAGTTCTTGGCCGGCCCTCGGTTACCCGCGCGGTCTACAGTGGACACCGTCAGGGTGTAGGGGTCCGGGGTGGCCGGGGTGATACCTGCCGTCGCGACACCGTTCACCGCCGCGATCCGGTGTTCCTCGCCGCCGCTGAGGCGGTAGACGAACTCGGCCGCGTCCGCGACCCCGTTGGCGTTGAACGTGACCGGCCCGGTCTCGCCCGGCGACCCGCCCTCCCCGTGCTCGGGGTAGAACGTCGACGTCACGATGGGCGCCTTGTCCGGTGGTTTCATGTCCACTGTGAACAGGCAGTCGGGTGACCAGTCGCTGGTGTCCCAGCCGTCGCGGGCCCGGGTGTGCCAGCGGACCTTCCCGCCGTCCGCCAGCTGACCACCGGGTATCACGATCCGGGACTCCACATCGGACCGTTGATTGTCCACCGTGGTGCCGCTGACCCGGGCACCGTTCGCGCGGTCGAACCACTCGTACTCCACCGAGTCGTTGTCACCCGCGTCGTCGTCGTGCGGGACGGCGGTGAGGGTCGGTGTGAGCGTGTTGACGTACTGCTCTCCCGCGCAGCCACGCGGCTGGGTGGACAGGTTCGCGGGTACGTTCGGCACCGAGTTGTAGGTGATCGACACCTTCGCCGAGCCCGGGTCGTACTTGCGCCACGCCTTCCAGTCGCCCTCGTCGCCCATCAGCCGGACGGTGAGCGGGAGGTTGTTGTCCAGCGCGGTCACGACAGCGTCCCGCATGGGCGCGTCACCCCAGCCGACCCACAGGCCACCCGGGTTGCAGTCGGCCCGGCCGAAGCCCACGGTCATCGGGTGGGTGTTCAGCGTCCGGATCACCGCCGGCTGGTTGTTGCCGGTCGTCGACCGGCTGATCGGGAACGTCTGGTCGGCGGCGAACAGCCCGCCGCAGGATGCCGAGAACTTGCCGAGGATGTCGAACTCGGCCGAGATGATCCGCTTGCCGGCCAGGCCGCCGAGGTCGAACTGGAAGAACGACCGGGCCGTCACCGTCGAGAACTGCCTGTCGCCCTGGTTGGTGAACCCGGCCTTCGCGATGTTGTCGCCGTCGCCACCCCAGTAGGAGTTGTTCACCAGAGCCGGCGGGTACGAGTACACCATTGCCCAGTCGTGCCCGTGGTCGCCCCACGGCGGGTCGATGTCCACCGGGTAGGCCGTCGCCGGGTCGTCGAGCACCTTCTGGTCTGGCGACAGCACAAGGGTGTCCTTGTCCAGCGCGACCGGAATCGTGGTGCGGGCGCCCTTTGCGTCGGTCATGGTGGGCACCGGGGTCTCGAAGACCACCTTGTTCCCGCCATCCACCGCGACCAGGCCGCCCTTGTCGACCTTGACGGTGAGGCCGCCGGCCCGCAGGCCGATCCGGACCGGGCCGATCGTGGTGCGGCGCTTGACGATCAGCGAGTGCGTGAAGCCGCTCGCGGTGGCCCGCACCCGCAGGTCGGCACCGGGAGCCACCTCCGGATAAGTGGCCGTGTCCCCGTTGAGGACCGGCTTGGGCAACCGCGCGGGCCACGTCAGCGCGATCTGCCGGCCCGGCCCGCCGAACGTGGCGAACGGGCCGTCCCCGCCGCCGGAGAACGTCAACGGGATGGCCGTCGCGCCGGGCGCGACACCACCTGGCACGGCCCGGAGCGTGGTGTCGATCGGTACCCACTGGTCACCACGCCGCGCCCGCACCGGCTCGATATGGGACTCCATCGTCATGGTCCCGTTGGGTTCGGCGAACACCTGAGTCGTCGGCGACGTGTCCGCCACCACCCGATGCCCGGTCACCCTCGCCTGCTCGGCGGGACTCATCGCAGCCGCGACAGCCTGCCGATCTCCCACCAGATGCGCCGGTACCACAACCCCCGCCGCCACCCCCACAACCAAGAGCCCACGCCAAAAACGCCCCACCTGAACCCCCAGTCGCCACCCGAACGAATTGAAACGAGCGAACCATCCCATCGGGAGCCGTCACGCCCCAAGCATTTCGACGGTGCTCTAAAGCCCTGGCCGGCCTCGGCAGGCGGACACTGGGGTCACCTGCAGGTATTCGTCCTTTGTGGACTTCGGCGGGCAGTGGTCATCCATAGTGGACAGTGAATGGCGGGCCGGGGGCGTTCCCGTTCTTCTTCTGCCGGAACAAAGGCGTTTAAGTGCACGCTTACGGTCAGTGGGATGTCAGGGGTGGGTCAGTCCATCGCGCAACGCTGGATCGTTGGTTTTTCTCACTCATGAAGGAGAATCATGCGGTTCAGATACCCGGTGGCCGTCGCGTTGGTGTTGACGGCCATCTCCGTTCCCGCGGCGTCCGCTGCCGCCACTTGTACGTGGACGCCTACCCAATTGCCCCTGCCAGCCACCTTCACTTCTGGCACTGTCGACGCGGCTGACAGCCAGAGTGGGTATGCGGGTTCCGCGAGCCGTAACGGTGAGACCACGCATGTGGTTCGGTGGGTCAACGGGCAGGTTGTCGACTACGGCACCGTGCCTGGATACGGCCCGCACGCGTTTGTCTCTGGTGTGAACAAGTTCGGCACGGTTGTCGGGCACACCAACGCGGCGACCGGCAACACGCAGCGGGCGTTCCGATCCGTCGGCACGAAACTTGAGGTCCTCCCCATTCCCGCTGGTGCGGAGGACTCGTATGCCAACGGGATCAACGACGCCGGTGACATCGTCGGCGAGGTCGGTAACTACGTCACGATCGGTGGTTCGCAGTACTTCGTGCGCAAGGCCGTGCTGTGGCCTGCGAGCGCGCCCGGCACGGTGGTCCAGTTGACAGCAGGGCTGCCCAGTACCGGTCAGACACTCGGCAAGGGCATCGACCAGGACGGCACGGTCCTCATCCAGTACTACCCGACCCTGACGAGTTCGCTCAACGCCACCGCGCTCTACCTGTGGAAGGCAGGGACGGCACGGCAGTTGCCCACGCCCGTGGGCAACACGCAGGTCGACGGCCGGGCGATCTCGAACGGCCGGGTGGCCGGGGCGTCGAGCCCTGGCGGCCTCATCGGGACGGTGTGGGACCAGAACGGGGCCATCACCAACCCCGTCGGGGCCGACCTGATGTTGTCCATCAACCGCACCGGCCAGACGGTCGGCTGGAAGGTCGGCCCCAGCATAAGCATCACCTACTGGGTGTGGCAGGGGGCGGCCAAGGTCGGCACGATCTCCGGCCAGCGCGGTCTCTACGTGTCGGCCGACGACGGCTCGGTGGCGGGCTGGAGCCGGTTCGCGCCCGACAACGTAATCAAACCCGCTTACTGGCGCTGCCAGTAACAGCAGCCACTACGCTGTGGTTCCCGCGATTCGTGCGGGAACCACAGCGGCGGGGTCAGATCGCCACGCGGACTGCTATTTCGGGTTGAGTGCGAAGTGTTTGCAGCACCACGCAATACCGCTCGGTCAGCCGATGGAGTGTCGCCACCTCCTCGGCCTTCGGCGTGGACCACCCCGTCACGGATGTCGAGCCGGAGCCCCGTGGACACTCGCTCCGATCACGCCTCCTCTGTGGCCACTTGCTGCCCAGTGATCCCGAGGATCGCCACGTAGTCCGAGAGTTTGTTGGCAGCGCTGAGCATCGCGACTGCTCTGGCGGTCAGTCGTCGCTGCCAGTTTTCCAGCGCCGCTGAGAGGGCCGGCGTGCCGCCTGCGGTGCGGACCTGCTCGACCACGGTCGCGATCTGGTCGAGCGGGTAACCGCCGCGGCGCAGCAGGTGTGCTAGTTCGGCGTCGCGGATGTCATCCGCGTTGTAGCTTCGCTGGCCGGAAATGCGTTGGGGCACCAGGATTCCGGCCTCCTCCCAGTTGCGCAGGGTCGCGGCGGTCACGCCCAGGCGGCGCGCCAGGTTCCCGATGCTGAACGGCACGCGGCGCCGCTGTGCGGTGGACTCGGCGTCCGGTGTTGAGGTCAGGTGCACGACAGCCTGCGCGACCGAGTCCAGGGTCTCGCGATCGCGGAGGAGCTGGGCGTGGCTGCGATCGATCGCCGTCAGCGCCGCATCGAGCAGGCCGGTGCCGAGCGCGCGCATGATCTCCCGCGCGATCGAGTAGCCGTGAGCGGGGACGAGCGCGAGAAAAGCACTCAGCGCCACCACATGCAGCTCGGTGTAAACCCGGTAGCCGGACGGGGTGCGCTCCGCGGGCGGGATCAGGCCGTCCTGCTCGTAGTTGCGCACCGCCTGAGGCGAGATGCCGTGCTCCCGGGCGAGGTCGACTGGCCGCAGCTTGTTCACCACGTTTGAAACTTTACCGCGCTTCTGCCTGGAAAAGTGCGCGTAAGTTTACCTCGACTTTTCAGGTATACGGTGGAGATATCCAGCGATTGGGAGGAGGTCCCCCATGCCCGCTGCCATCCGGATGGCCAGTGTGTCCAAACGGTTCGAGTCCAAGCGCGCCGGCACGGTGACCGTTGTCCGCATCCTCAGCACGTTGCTCACCCTCGACGAGGGCAAGGCCGAGGTGTACGGCCGCGATGTTGTCACCGACGCCTGGCGGGTCCGGGCGGCGATCGGTCTCACCGGCCGGCCGTCAGGTGCGGACGTACTCGGGCGGCATGCGGCGCAGGCTCGATCTGGCCGCGAGCCTGATGGCGCGGCCCAAGCTGCTGTTCCTCGACGAACCCACCACCGGGCTCGACCCGCGCAGCCGCATCCAGGTCTGGGACCTGGTGCGGGAGCTGCACAAGGACGGCACCACCGTGCTGCTCACCACGCAGTACCTGGAGGAGGTGGACCAGCTCGCGGACTCGCTGTCGATGATCGAGCACGGCAAGGTCATCAAGTACGGCACCCCCAACGAGCTGAAAGCGGACGTCGGACCGGACTGGGCGGACGTGACGCTCTGCAGATGGTGCTGTCCGGCTCGGTCGCCAGCGCCACCATGGGCGTGGCGATGGACATGCAGGACCGGATCATGGACCGGTTCCGGTCGATGCCGATCAGCCGGTCCTCGGTGCTCGTCGGACGGACCGTGCCGGAGATCCTGCGCACTGTCGTGTCGCTGGTCGTGATGGTCGTGGTCGGCACGATCATCGGGTTCCGGTTCCTGGGCGGGCTGCTGCCCGCGATCGGTGGTGGCCGGGCACGCGTCGCAGTCCCGTTGACACCTGTCGAACCGCAAGACGGTACGACCGATCATGACCTCATCGGTTGACGCCGGCGGGTGCCGGGCTACTTCTTGCGCTTTTCGCGGACCCGCACCGACACCCGCACCGGGCTGCCGACGAACCCGAACTCCTCACGGAACTTGCGCTCGATGAAACGGCGGTAGCCGGCCTCGAGGAAGCCCGTGGTGAACAGCACGAGTGTGGGCGGGCGGGCCTGGGCCTGGGTGGCGAACAGGATTTTGGGCTGGCGGCCGCTGCGGACGGGGGGCGGGGTGGCGGCGATGAGGTCGGTGAGCCAGCTGTTGAGCTGGCCGGTGGGGACGCGGGTGTCCCAGCTCTTGAGGGCGGTGCGGAGGTGACCCGCGAGTTTGTGGACCGACCGGCCGGTGAGCGCCGAGATGTTGATGCGCTCGGCCCAGGGGATGCGGACCAGGCCGCGTTCCAGCTCGCGGACCAGTTCGTGCCGGCGGTCCTCGTCGACGAGGTCCCACTTGTTCATCGCGATCACGCAGGCGCGCCCGGACTCGACGACCATCGTGAGCACCCGCAGGTCCTGCT
Organism: Actinocrispum sp. NPDC049592; assembly: GCF_040675465.1. Classification (NCBI taxonomy): domain Bacteria; kingdom Bacillati; phylum Actinomycetota; class Actinomycetes; order Pseudonocardiales; family Pseudonocardiaceae; genus Actinocrispum; species Actinocrispum sp. NPDC049592. The sequence continues at coordinate 191,971 of NZ_JBFAPA010000014.1, forward strand.
CGCTGATCGGCGTGCTGGCGTCGAGCAGGACGATCGCGACCTCGGCCGCGTCGATCGCGGCCTTGGTGCGCAGCGACGCGTAGTACTCGGCGCCGCTGGCGGTGTTCACGCGTTTGCGCAGGCCCGCGGTGTCGACGAACCGCCACACCTCGCCGTCCAGCTCCACAAGGGAGTCAACGGGGTCCACAGTGGTCCCCGCGACGGAGTCCACAACGGACCGCTCCTGGCCGGTGAGCTTGTTCAGCAGCGACGACTTGCCCACGTTCGGCTTGCCCACCAACGCCACCCGCCGCGGTCCGCCGCTGCGGCCGAAGTCGTCGTGCGGGGTCTCGGGCAGCACCTCGAGGATCTTGTCCAGCAGGTCACCGGAGTTGCGGCCGTGCAACGCCGACACCGGGAACGGCTCGCCCAAACCCAGTGACCACAACGCCGTCGCGTCCGCGTACAGCCGTTCGTCGTCGACCTTGTTGGCCACCACCAGAACCGGGCGCTTCGAACGGCGCAGGATGCGGGCCGCGGCCTCCTCGACGGAGGTCGCGCCGACGGTCGTGTCCACCACGAGCAGGATCGCGTCGGCCGTGGCCATCGCGTACTCCGCTTGCGCGGCAACGGATTTCTGCAGGCCGGTGGCGCCGGGGTCCCAGCCGCCGGTGTCCAGCACGGTGAACTTCCGGCCGTTCCACAGCGCGTCGTAGGCCACGCGGTCGCGGGTCACGCCGGGCACGTCCTGCACGACCGCCTCGCGGCGGCCCAGGATGCGGTTGACCAGCGTCGACTTGCCCACGTTGGGCCGACCGACCACGGCCAGCACCGGCTGGGGCGCGGGCGCGCCGAAGTCGTCCTCGGCCGACGTCTCGACCGAAGTCCACTCGGACTCGTCGATCCAGGTCCCGTCCAGCTCGGTCATCGCAGGTCTCGCATTCGATCCAGTTCACCGACCAGGTCCGCCAGCGCGGACCTGATCTGTTCGGTCCCCTCGGCCAGGCCGGACCGTCCCGGTCCCACCTGAAGCTCGAAGGGCTTGCCCACCAGCACATCCAGCACCGGCCGGAACCGGCGCCCGGACCCCTCGGGCCGTTTGGTGCCGCGCACGGCGACGGGCTGCACGACGGCTCCGGACTGCCGCACCAGCCAGGCCGCGCCCTGCTCGGCGTTCAGCACGTCACCCGATCCACGGGTGCCCTCCGGGAACACGCCGATCAGCCCGCCGCCCTTGAGCACCTGAACGGCGGCGAGCAAAGGTTTGCGGTCCGCCGTCCCGCGGCGGATGGCGATCTGCCCGATGGCCCGCAGCGGCCACCCGGCGATGCCCTTGAACATCTCTTCCTTGACCAGGAACACGGCCCGCCGGGGCAGTATTCCGAACAGCACCTGCGGCTCGATCATCGAGCTGTGGTTGGCCACCACCACGACCGGCCCGGTCATCGGCACGCGGTCCATGTGCTGCACACGGAACCGGAAAGCGGGCCGGTACAGGTAACGGCCGATCACCCGGCCGACCTCGTGCAGCCAGGGGATCGCCTCGTCGGGGAGGTCGCTCACCTGGTCACCGCCCGGCCGGGCCGCAGCCCGCGGTTGTCCACGATCGCCAGCAGCTCGGCGACCACGCCCGGCAGGTCCAGCTCGGTCGTGTCGACCTCGACGGCGTCGTCCGCCTTGCGCAACGGCGACGTCGCCCGCGTCGAGTCCAGCCGGTCCCGCCGCTCGACGTCCGCCAGGGTGGCCTCGACCGTCGCGGTCCGCCCGGCGGCCAGGTCCTGCCGGGACCGGCGCTGCGCGCGGGCGTCGGCCGACGCGGTCAGGTAGATCTTCAGCTCGGCGTCCGGGGACACGACGGTGCCGATGTCCCGGCCCTCGACGACGATGCCGCCGACCGACGCGATCACCGACGCGATGATGGAGCGCTGCTGCTGCACGAGGATGCGCCGGACCTCGGGCACCGCGGACACGGCCGACACCGCCAGCGTGACCTCCGGGCCGCGGATCTCGGCGGACACATCCCGGCCGTCCAGGAGAATCACCTGGTCAGCGGGGTCGGTGCTGAGCTCGAGCCGGGTGCTCGCGGCCACCGCGGCCGGGTCGCCGCCGGACCGCAGCACGGCAAGCGTGACGGCGCGGTACATCGCCCCGGTGTCCAGGTAACCGGACTTCAGGGCACTGGCCAGCCGGCGCGCCACGGTGGACTTGCCGGTGCCGGAGGGGCCATCGAGCGCGACCACCCCACGCAAATCACCTTGCTCCACCTGCTTGCCCTCCGTACGTGTCTCGGTGACCACCAACTGTCTATTCTGCCTGGTCCGCCGCGCCCGCCCAGCACACGGTCGGCGCGGGCCCCGAACAGGGCAACTCCCCAGGCCAGCCACCACCCACCAGGTTACCTACCGGGGGTAACCACCGGCAGCCGCAAAATGTGACGTGAGCCCCATGTGAAGATCGGTGTCATGCAGACGAAGGTGCTCAGCCCCGCCGACGCCGGCCTGGTTCTCGACATGAACAACGCGGCCGTGCCCAACGTGAACCACGCCACGCCCGAGGAGCTCGTCGAGCTGGTCGGCATGTCCGGCCTGACCGCCGCCCTGACCGAGGGCGACGAGGTGCTCGGCTTCGTGCTGACCCTGCCGCCTGGGGTCGGCTACGGCAGCGACAACTACCGGTGGTTCAGCGAGCACTACGACGAGTTCGTCTACGTCGACCGGATCGTCGTCGCCGAGACCGCACGCAACCGGGGCATCGGCGCCGAGCTGTACAAGATCGTCTTCGCGCACGCCGAAGAACATGGAATCCCGCGGGTGACCTGCGAGGTCAACCTCGACCCGCCCAACCCCGGCAGTCTGCGTTTCCACAAGCGGCTCGGCTTCGTGGAGGTCGGCGAGCAGGTCAGCCGCAACAGCGGCCATCGCGTGAGTTTGCTGGCCAAAGAACTCGCCTGAGTGGCGAGATCATCGGCCGCCGGTACGGGCAGTAAGCCAGTCGATCGGCAGATCGCCGGTCTCGGTGCCAGGTGTACCCGTGTGGGCGAACGTCGCCCACGCTCGGCGCATGGCCCGGCCATACCCCTCGACCACGGACCACGGCTCGGAACCGAGCAGCTCCGCCGTCGACCACGCGGACGAGGACCCCAGCAGCAACGGCAGGTCAACGCAGTGCGTCGCGCCATACGGTGACCCCGTCGGCGCCCAGTTCAGCCGGTAGGTGAACGCGGTCGCGCCGGCGGACTCCAGCTTGGGCACGAGGTCCCGCACCGGCTGGGCGAAGTGCTCCTCGGTGTCGGTTCCCGGGAACGCGGTGTCCTCCTGGGCGTTCCAGCCCAGCAGCACGTCCAGCCCGTGGACGTTCTCCGCGAACGCCGACTCCACCTCGACCGGCAGGAACGGCGGCGCCAGCCAGCGGCCGCTCTCGGCCATCACCTCCTGCACGGCCTTGATCATCGCGGGCGCCGGTGCGGTCAACGGGTCGACCTTGGCGGCGAAGCTCGACCCGATCTCGGCGGCGGCCGCGCGGCTCTGTGGGATCGCCGCCAGCACGGGGCTCTGCAGGATGGCCCGGTGGAACAGGCCGCGCGCCTCGGCCAGGTCCATCAGCATCCGGATCGACATCGCCCCCGCGGACTGCCCGAACACCGTGACCCGCGCCGGATCGCCGCCGAACCGGGCGATGTTGCGCTGGACCCACCGCAACGCCTCAACCTGGTCGTACAGCCCCAGATTGCCCTCGCTGACCCCGTCGAGGCACAGGTACCCGAACGCGTTGAGCCGGTAGTTCACGCTCACCACGACGACATCGCCTTCGCCGGACAGCGCACTGCCGTCGTACCAGTCGAAAATCCCGCCGCCGCTGAGGAAAGCGCCGCCGTGCAAGAACACCATCACCGGCCGCGAGCCCGACGCGGACGGCGTGGTGATGGACAAGTTCAGGCAGTCCTCGCCCTGTGGCCGCGTGTCCTGGGGTTTGCCGTACAGGGCCGCAAGCCGGGACGGTGGCTGCGGGCAGATCTCGCCGCTGGACGGCGAGTCGCCGGCCGGTTGCGGGCGGGCGAACCGGGCCGCGGTCGCGTACCTGATCGGTGCCGTGCGCATCACATTTCTCCATTGAGGACGGTTACAGTCGGGTGATGAGGACTCCGCGACTGCTCGACGGGCGGCTGAAACTGCGGCACCTGGTGCTGCTGGACGCGTTGCTGCGGCAGGGCAGCGTGGTCGGCGCCGCGGCGGAGCTGCACGTCACCCAGCCGGTGGCCACACGCGGGCTGCACGAGCTGGAGGAGATCCTCGGCGTGCCGCTGTTCGACCGCGGCCCGCGCGGGATCACGCCGACCGTGTTCGGCGCCGCGTTCGCCGAACACGCCCGCGCGGTGCTGGCGCAGCTCAACGAGGCCGGGCGGCATGTGGTCGAACTCGCCGGCGCCGAACGCGGCACGGTCGTCGTCGGCACTCACCTGGCCGGGTCGAATGTGCTGCTGCCCAAGGCGATCACGGCGATCAAGCGAGATCGCCCCTATGTCACGGTGATCGTGCGCGAGGCCGCGCCGCAACCGTTGCTGGTAGAGCTGATCGCGGGCCGGCTGGACATGATCGTCGGCCGGCTCACCGCGCCCTCGGACGAGCAGGTCGAACGCCGCAAGCTCTACGACGAGCACGTCGAACTCGTGGTGCGGCCGTCCCATCCGCTCGCCGGGGCGCAGACGGCCACCATCGCGGATCTCGGCCGCTACCCGTGGATCCTGCCCGGCGCGGAGACCGTGTTGCGGCGGGAGCTGGAGGAGTTCTTCGCGCGCAACGCGATCCCGTTGCCCGCCAACCGGGTCGAGACCACGTCGTACCTCACCGTGCGCGAGCTGGTGCTGGGCAACGACGTCATCGCGGCCCTGCCCAGCCTGATCGCCCGCGACGACCCCCGGCTGACCCGGCTGGCGATCTCGCTCGACCCGATCAGCCACAGCGTCGGCGTGACCCTGCCCGCACGCACGCCAAGCCCCGCCGCGGCGGCGCTCATCGAGTGCCTGACCGCGGTCGCCGCCCGGATGACCGGTCACTGAAGCTCCACTTAGGACAATCCGAGGAAGCGTTCGGCGTTGCCCCGGGTGATCTTCGCGCTGTCGGCGGGGGAGAGGAACTCGCTCTTGCGCACGACCTCGCCGACCGGGCGCTCGCCCAGCGGGTACGGGTAGTCGCTGCCCACCATCACGCGGTTGACCCCGACGGTGTCGACCAGCAGCCGCAGCGCGCGCTCGTCGAACACCACACTGTCCACATGGAACCGTCCCATGTAGTGCGATGGCGGGTACTCCGATGTGCCGATCACGTCATGCCGTTGGTGCCAGGCGTTCTCCATCCGGCCCAGCCAGAACGCGAACGAGCCGCCGCCGTGCGCGAAGCAGATCCTGAGCCGGTCGTCGATGTTGTCGAACACCCCGCCCAGCACCAGCGCGAGGATCGAAAGGTGCGTCTCGGCGGGCATTCCGGTCAGCCACTGGGCCATCCACCGGTTCACCCGAGGCGAGCTCGGCATGTCCCACGGGTGCACGAACACCGGCACGTCCAGGGAAGCGCAGTGCTGCAGGAAAGTCACCACTCCGGCGCTGTCGAGGTCCAGATCGCCGACGTGGTTGCCGATCTCCACGCCTCTGTGTCCATTGGCGACCGAGCGTTCCACCTCGCGGCAGGCGGCATCGGTTTCCTGCAGCGGAACCTGGCAGAACGGGAGCAGCCGGCCGGCCGCGGGCGCGGCGATCTCCAGCGCGAGGTCGTTGAAGATCCGGGACACGGCAGTGGCTTCCGGACCTGGCAGTCCATAGTGGAAGAACGCGGGTGTGGGGGAGACGACCTGGATGTCCACGCCGTCGGCGTCCATGTCGGCCAGCCGCAGGCCCGCGTCCCAGCAGTTGGCCTGGATCCGGCGGAACTCCCGGGAACCGAGCATGATCATGGCGTCCGACTCGGACTCCACCCGCAGCCACGGCGCGTCCGGGCCGACCGTGTCGGTCAGGTCCGGCCAGCCGGACGGCACGTAGTGGGTGTGGACGTCGATGATGCCCTCGGTCATGGGGTCACCTTCCGCGCGATGGCCTGGATCTCGATCAGCAGGTGCGGGTGGGGCAGCTGGTGCACCGCGACGGTGGTCCGGGCGGGCCCGTCCTCGTCGAAGTACTCGGCGTAGGTCTCGTTGTACCCGCCGAAGTCGTTCATGGACACCAGGAAGGTCGTGATCTGCACGACGTCGGCCAGCCCGGCGCCGACCTCCGCGAGGATCGCCCGGAGGTTCTCGATGACGGCGCGGGTCTGCTCGCGGATGTCCAGCCAGGTCGTCCCCAGCTCGTCGACGTCGACCCCGGCGAACGTGTTGTCCGGGCGGCGCGAGCTGGTGCCGGACACGAAGATCAGGTCGCCGGCGAGCTTCACGTGCGGAAACCGCCCCCGCGGCCGCGCGAGCCCGGCGATCGTGCGTGCTGTCATCGTCCCACTCTCACCCGGCACGCCATGCCGGGCAAATACCAATCCGGCACCGAGCCATACCCACCCGGCTATGTCGCCCTATGCCCGAATGGGTATGGCTGGGCGGCGGTTCGGCATTTGTGCGGGTGCTGAGCCGGCCTTCACAGTTCTACGGCATCGGACCACCGACCCGGGTAGGAGACATGGACGAGCCAACCGCCCGCGGCCCGGTGCCGCCGAGGAAGATCGCCATCGCGACGCTCACCGGCGCGACGCTGGAATGGTACGACTTCTTCCTGTACGGCACCGCCTCCGCGTTGATCTTCAACAAACAGTTCTTCCCGTCGCTCTCACCCACCGCGGGCACCCTGGCGGCGTTCAGCACGTTCGCGGTGGGCTTCATCGCGCGGCCGCTGGGTGGTCTGGTATTTGGGCATTTCGGTGACCGGATCGGGCGAAAGATGACCCTGGTCGTGTCCCTGCTGCTGATGGGCATCGGCTCGACTCTCATCGGTGCGTTGCCGGGGTATGCCACGATCGGGGTATGGGCGCCCGTGCTGCTGGTCCTTTTGCGGGTCATCCAGGGCGTCGGTCTTGGCGGTGAGAACGCGGGCGCGAACCTCCTCGCGATGGAGCACGCCCCCGATGATCAGCGCAACCGGTACGCAGGCTTCCCGCAGATGGGTACCCCAGCGGGCCTTGTTCTGGCCAACGCCGTGTTCCTGTCGACCAGCACGATCATGCCCGCGGCGGCCTTCACCGTGTGGGGTTGGCGGATCCCGTTCCTGCTCAGCGCCGCCCTCGTGGTGGTCGGTCTGGTGATCCGGATGCGGGTGACCGAGACCCCGTCGTTCGCGCACGCAACGAAGGTGCGGTTCCCGTTGAAGGACGCGTTGAAGGTGGGGCCTTCCCGGTTGCTCCTGACGTTGCTGGCGGTGATCGCGAACTCCGCGGTGGCTTACCTGTTCATGGTGTTCAGCCTGTCCTACGGGACCACGAAACTGGGGCTGGACCGGCAGTTCCTGGTGTTGACCGTGACCGGGTCGGCGGTGTTGTGGTTCTTCGGCATTCCACTGTGGACGCGTCTGGCCGACCGAAGTGGCCGCCGGACCATGTTCCTGGTCGGATCGGTGGCGCTGTTGGTGTGGGCGGCGGTGTTCTTTCCGTTGCTGGACACCAAGAACACCGCGGTCGTGGTGTTGGCGATGGTGGGTATGGGTCTGATTGTGCCGGTGACCCACAGCGTTCAGGGCGCGATTGTGGCGGACACGTTCCCGGCGAACGTCCGGTACTCGGGGTCGTCGTTGTTGCTGCAGCTGGGTTCGCTGCTGGGTGGTGGGCTGGCGCCACTGATCTCGACGGCGATCGGCACGTCGAGCGGGATCACCACGTACATCGCGCTAGTGTGCGCGGTCAGTTTGGTGAGCGCTGTCGGGCTGTTTAGGCTGCGGTCGGGTGTTGCTGCCGAACCAGCGGTCGCTCCGGCCTGATGGACTTGGCGGCCCGAGCGTCCACCGTCCGGGTCACGGCCATTCGTCACCCCACTTGACGTCCCGGGCCGCGCGGTAGGGCTCTGGGTTGCGTTTGGTCACGAGGGTGTCCTCGAGCTTCCCGTCGCCGGTGCACAGCCGCAGCGAGACCAGGCCTTTGCGTTTCTGTGGGTGCCGCAGGATCCGGTTGGCCGCGCGGTCGTATGGGACGGCGGACGCGGCGATGTAGGAGAACTTCTCGTCCTCGAAGTTGAGCACGCCTTCCTTGATCACCTGGTGGTGGCCGAGGCGGGGGAGCCGGGCCGCGAAATGGCACCAGTCGCGGCCGCGGGGGATCGGGCACGTCTCGGTGTGCGGGCACGGGCCGACCAGCGACATGCCCAGGTCCAGCAGCACGTCCCGGGCGGCCACGATCCGCTCGTAGCCCGCCGGGGTGCCCGGCTCGATCAGCACGACCATGCCTGCCGAGCTGGCGAGCCACCGCACCGCGTCGGCCCGGGTGTGGTCCGGTAGTTCGCCTAGCACGTAGGAAAGGGTGACCAGGTCGGCCTCGGGGGCGGGTGTTGCCGGATCGATCAAGCCACGCCGCCACGCCGCTCGGCGGACCACGGGCGACCCGGCAGCCGAGGCCAGCCGCTTGCCCAGGGACAGCACCGGCTCGACCTGTTCGACGACGGTGACCGTGCTGAGCGACGGCCAGGTCTCGCACGCGGACCAGAGGGCGGTTCCGGTGCCGCCGCCGAGGTCCGCCATGGTCTTCGGCTCGAAACCGGGGGCCAGCCGGGCCGTCTCGGCCAGCACCGCGCTGACCGCCGCGAACGTCGCCGGCATCCGGTAGCCCGCGTACGCGGCCACGTCGAGGTCGGACTTCATGATCGGCTCGGTGGCGGCGCCGCCCTCCCGGTAGCGGGCGATCAGCCGGGTCACCGCCCGCGACAGGTCCGCCTGGCCGAACCGGCGCAACGCACCGTCCAAGGCGGACTGAAGGTCGTCTGGGATGGCCACCATGAGCGGCCATTCTGTCAGCCGGGCCCATCGCGGCGGACACAGGCTGCCAGAACGAGCACCTGCGCCCGCCGGCCGCGAATCCGGCTGTGACCGGCGGGGTGTTTCGCAGGGGTGGGCGAGTGGTAGCCGGGTGGGGATGCAGGGAGGTGTCATGCTGACGTTGGTCCATCCGGTGCCGCCGCCGCCCCCGGATCCGATCCCGGGCGAGCCCGGCCGGCCGATTCCGACCGACCCCGAGCCGATCCCGCCGGACCCGGGCCCGTTCCCGCCGGACCCGCTGCCCCCAGACCCCGGCCCGGACCGCCCGGTGCCCGTGCCCTGACGGCTCTCCGGCGTGGGGAGGACGCACCTGTCCCCTCCCGGTCGATGGTGTCACCACTGTTGACTGGGAGGGGACTTTCGTGTGGAGCCACGGGAATGTGGCGCTGGTCGGCATGTGCGGCCCGTGGCTGTCAACAATGGGGTTTTACTGAGGGCAGCACGGGGGGTGGTTCGAACCACCCTTTTGGGGTGGTGCGGGCCCCCGGATAGCGGATTCCCCGTTGGTCCGGATGGCTGGGAGGCTCGGTGGTGGTCCTAGCGTGAGTGTGAGGAGTCTGCTGAATGGCCAAGATCGCCGAACCGGTGCTGCGCAACGACTATCAGCGTTCGATCGCGGCGTACTGGAACGCCGAGCGGGACCCGGTGAACATCAGGCTGGGGGAGGTCGACGGGCTTTATCACCACCACTATGGGATCGGTGGCTACGACGCTTCGGTTCTCGGTGACGACCAGGCGATGATCGCGGAGATGCACCGCCTGGAGACCGCGCAGGCGGAGGTGCTGCTGGACCATCTCGGTGACATCCGGCCGGGGAACAGCCTGATGGACGCGGGGTCGGGCCGGGGCGGCACCAGCTTCATGGCGAACCTGCGGTTCGGCTGCGAGGTGGATGGGGTGAGCATCTCCGAGCAGCAGGTCGGGTTCGCGAACGAGCAGGCGCGCCAACGGGGTGTGAGCGACAAGGTGCGGTTCCACTTCCGCAACATGCTCGACACGGGGTTCGAGACCGGGGCGAAGCGGGCGATCTGGACCAACGAGACCACGATGTACGTGGATCTGCAGCAGCTGTACGCCGAGTTCGCGCGGCTGATCCCGATCGGCGGCCGGTATGTGTGCATCACCGGGTGCTACAACGACGTGACGGGTGGGCGGTCGCGCGCGGTCAGCCAGATCGACCAGCACTACATCTGCAACATCCACCCGCGCAGTGCGTACTTCAAGGCGTTGGCGGACAACGGGTTCGTGCCGATCAACGTGGTCGACCTGACCGCCGCGACGATCCCGTACTGGGAGCTGCGCGCGCAGTCGTCGGTGGCCACCGGGATCGAGGACCCGTTCCTGACCGCGTACAAGGAAGGCAGCTTCCACTACCTGCTCATCGCTGCCGACCGGATCTGATCCCGATGACCACAGTGGACACTCGGTGCACGGCCCCCCGCGTGCGGGGGCCGTCCGGGCTTGGCACGTCCGCGGCCCGGGTGCTGCTGCCCGGCCCGGGCTACGCCGAACGGTCGTGGGGCGACGGAACCGGTCCGCCCCTTTATGTCCCGGTTGTCGAACGGATCAACGACGCGCTGGCCGAGGAGGTCAACCAGCGGCTGATGGGGTGGGCCGCGGACTGCGGGTTCCCGGACGACCAGGTCGAGCTGATGGGCAAGGGGGGGTTCGGGCGGCTGGCGATGCTCGCCCACCCGGACACCGACGACCCGGACCGGCTGCTGATCGCGGCCCAGCTCAACGCGGCCTGGTGGGCGGCGGACGACTTGTACGCCGACGACAGCGAACTCGGTGCCACGCCGACGGAACTGCCGCCGAGACTGGCGCTGGTGATGGCGGCGATGGACCCGGTCGCGACCGCGGGCGAGTTCACCGAGCAGCTCACCGAGAAGCTGCGCGGCGAGCCGATCCTGGTCGCGCTCAACTCGGGCATCAACCACCTCGCCCGGCATGGCTCACCAGCGGTGGTGCAACGGGTCTGCTACGCCACCTTCGCGATGTTCGTGTCGTGGAACGCTTACGCCGCATGGCGGTTCACCGAGTCGTACCCGCCGGCGTGGGAGTACCTGGCCGCGCGCCAGCACGACAGCTTCTACACGTCGATGACGCTGATCGACGCGGTCGGCGGCTACGACCTGCCCGCGGAGATCTACTACGAGCCGCGGGTGCGGGAAGCGTTGATGCAGGCCGGAACCGCGTCGGTGATGGTGAACGATCTGTTCTCGGTGGCGAAGGACGCGGCGGACGAGAAACCGGTCTGCAACATGGTCCTGCAGATCGCCGCCGACCGGGACTGCTCGATCGAGGAGGCGACCCAGGTCACCGTCGACCTGCACAACAAGCTGGTCCGTGACTTCGAGGCGCGGCACCAGGAACTGGCGTCGTTCCCCTCGCTGGAGCTGCAACGGTTCATGCGGGGCATCCGGTCCTGGATGGGCGGCGGGTTCGAATGGCACGAGACCAACCCGCGTTACCGCAGTTCACCCTCCACAGTGGATAATTGATCCCGGACATGGGCGGCTTCCCTGGTTCGTTGCTGGTCCTCCAGCATCGCCAGGGAATGCCGCCAGAGTGAGACCGCCTCCGCCCGGTCGCCGAGCGCGAGGCGGGTCTCCGCCAACCGGGTCAGGAAGTCCGCCTCGTAGTCGACGTGACCCAGCTCGCGGGCAATGGCCAACGCCTGCTCGTAGCGCTGCAGCGCCTCGTCGTACCGGCCCATCTGGTGCGCGATGAACCCCAGGCTGTCTATTGTGGCCGCTTGACCGTCAAGGTCCCTGGCGTTGCTGTGCAAGGCAAGCGCGGCCTCACACGCGATCTGCGCCTCCTCGAACTCACCCAGCTGCGCGGACAGCCAGCCGATCATGTTGTAGGCGCGAGCGCCCCACACCCACAGGTTCAGCTTCTCGAACAGCTTCAGCGCTTGGCGCGCGTGCTCCCGGGCCTCCCTGCTGTTGCCGTCCCGTGCCCACGCCTGCGAAATCGTGTGGTGGATGTACGCAGCGTCCTCGTCGCGGTGGCTCAACGCCAACGCCTGGTACAGCAGCTCCCGTCCTCGTTCGGGGTCACCCGCACGGCCGAGCGCGTGCCCGGCCATCCGAAGCGCCTGCATGCGCGCCAACGGTTCGCCAAGCCGCTCCGAAGCGGTCAACGCTGCCTGGGTCGTCTCCACGTCGTGTCCATTGTGGCCTCTGCGGGTGTGGTAGGCGACGAGCGTCGACGCCAGGTGTATCACCGTCCAGTGCCAGCCTTGGGCCGCGGCGAGTCGCTGAGTTGCCAGCAGGCAAGCATGTTCCCTGTCGAACCAGGGCAACGGATCGGCCAAGGCGAGCGGCTCGACGCTGGGCGGCTCGAGCTCGAGCCGGGCCCGATGCGGGTTCAGCGAACGTTCGCCCGCATAAGCGGTGTGCAGGTAGAAGTCCACGATCCGGCGCAGCGCGGGCTCGACGTCCTTGGCTTGTTCCGCCGCGTGCACACGAGTGAGGTCGTGCATCCGGTAGCGGCCGGGAACGTGCTGTGTCACCAGGGAAACGCGTTCGAGCGCCCGCAACACCGCCGCGGTCCGCTGTCGTGACAGGCCAGTGAGGGCGGTGGCCGCGGCGAGGCTGATGTCCGGGCCGGGAGCGTGCCCGAGCAGACCGAACACGGTGGACTGTTCCTCGGTCAGCGCCGAGGCCGACCAGGACAGCACCGCGCGAAGGCTCGGTTCGTTGTCCAGCAAAGGTCGCAGCCCATCGACCAACGACGACAACGGGAAGTCGGGATAAGTCTGCGCCCGCCCGGCCACAATGCTCAGTGCCAACGGCAAACCCGCACACACCGCCAGGAGTTCATCCACCGCCTCAGGCTCGGCGGCAAGCCGCTCCGAACCCAGCCGTGCCGCCAACAGCGCGCGAGCGTCCACATCGTCCAGAACGTCGAGCGGCAACGGAAGCGCACTGTGCGTGGTGACCAGGCCGGCGAGCCGGTCGCGGCTGGTGATCAGCACCGTACAGGTCCGGCCGCCCGGCAGCAGCGGCCCGACCTGAGCCGCGTCCACGGCGTTGTCCAGCACGACGAGCATTCGCTTGCCCGCCACCAGGCTCCGGTACAGCGCGGCCTGCTCGTCCACGTCCGCGGGAATGTCGTTGGCCGCCACGCCAAGCGCGTGCAGGAACCCGCGGACGGCTTCGTGGGTCGGCATCGGCTTGCCGGACGGATCGAACCCGCGCAGGTTCACGAAAAGCTGGCCGTCGGGGAACCGGTCGCTGTGGTCATACGCCCATTGCAACGCCAGCCAGGTCTTGCCGACCCCGCCCGCGCCGCCGATCGCCGAGATCACCACGGCCGAGTTGTCCTGGTCCACCGCCTTGGTCAGCCGGCTCAGCTCGGTGGTCCGGCCGACGAAGTGCCTTGGTCCGCCGAGCAACTGGCGCGGCAGCGGCGTCTTGTCCCCACCCAGGATCTGCTGGTGCAGTTCCTGCAGCTGTGGTCCCGGATCGACGCCCAGCTCCGCGGCCAGGGAGTCACGGATCCGTTCGTACTGCAGCAAAGCCTCCTGCCGATGGCCGGCCCGGTAGTGTGCGAGCATCAGCTGGCGGGCTCGGCGTTCGTCCAGCGGGGCCACCAGTTCATCCAGCCTGGAGATCACCTTGGCGTGCTCGCCCAGGCTCAGCCATGCGTCGGCGAGATCGAGCTGAGCAACATACCGTTGCGTCGTCAGCGTTTCACGCAGGTTCGCCAGCCACGGTGTGTCCATTCCGGACAACGGCTCGCCGGTCCACAACGCAAGCGCCTGCTCGAGCAGTGCGGCCGTCTCGACGTCATCGGACACGATCTGCGCGCCCGCGATCAGATCCTGGAACCGGTGCAGGTCAACGGAATGCGGGTCGGCGCTGAGCAGGTAACCGCCGGACCGCTGGGTGATGCTCACGCCCGGCAGCGCGGTGCGGATCAGCGAGATGTAGGTGTGCAGCGCGGGGCGGGGACGTTTCGGCAGGCCGTCGCCCCAGACGCGGTCCGCCAGCACGTCCAGGGGCACAGGTTTGTTCAGGTCCACCAGGAGCGCGGTCAGCACACTGCGGTGCTGACCGCGCCGGATCTCGGCCGGCTCGCCGCCGATGAGGACCTGGAACTCCCCCAGGAGCCGGAACTGAACGGACACCAGGCGATATTAGGGCGTCAGGCTCGTTCGTACGGCGTCAGCTCACCCGCCTCGACCGCGAACGGCAGCCGGTTGCCGGCCGGGGGCAGCGGGCAGGTGGCGAAGTCGGTGAACGCGCAGGGCAGGTTCACCGCCCGGTTGAAGTCGAGCGTCACCGTCCCGTCCTCGTCCGGTTGGGCCACCGCCAGCGACCGGTTCGCGGCATATGTCGTGACTCCGCTGGTGCCGTCGGTGAACAGGATGTCCAGGCCCACGCCGTCCTTCCCGTTGAACGCGGTCAGCGTGTGCTCGGCGCCGTCATGCGAGAACCGCACCACCCCAGGCGCGATATACACATGGCTCAGGCCTTCGACGACCGCGCCGACCGTCGTGGCACGCGGCGAGTCGAACGGCTCGTACCGGCCCTGCACGACCCACTGCTCGCCGGGTGCGTACGCGGGCACGCCACGGAAGTCCGCCAGCGTCTTGGCTTTCGGGTCGTGCACGCGGATCAGGTACCCGGACCGCCGCGCCACCTGGATCTCGAGGTCCCCGGCCACCACGCGGGTGCCCTTGCCGCTGTTGACCAGCTCGAACCGCCGCACCCCGGTCAGCGTCTCGCCGTCGTGGGTCAGCTCGGCGCCTTGCGGGTCGACGTAGGCGGCGTCCGCGTCCTGCCACCACAGCCCCGGCAGGTCGCCGTACTTGCGCGGCGTGTCGTCCAGCCAGTCCAGGGACACCAGGGCCAGCCAGCCGTACGGGTCGGCCAGGTCCCGTTCCCGCTGGTCGTGCCAGGCCTGCCAGTCGTCTTCGAATGCGCTCATCGCCACTCCCTTCCGCATCAGGGCAACGGGTGTGCCACCCGGCTATTCCCGATCCCACTCCGCGGGAGGCGTGGTTTTGGAGCAGCCGCTCTGTTACTGTCCGGTAATGCCCCGGCCTCGCGTCCACGACCTGGACCGGCTGCTCGATGTGGCCGAGCAGCTGGTCGCCGATGTGGGTGCCTCCGGCGTCACGGTGCGGGGTCTCGCCGCGGCCACGGGCGTGTCGAACGGGTCGATCTATCACGCTTTCGGGTCCATCAATGCACTGCTCGCCCGAGTGTGGCTGCGGGCAGCGACCGACTTCCTCGACCTGCAGGCGGAGCTCGCCGAAACACCCGATCCGGTGAACGCGGTCGTCGCCGTGGCGGACGCGACGGCGTTGTTCGCCGAGCGCAGGCCCGAAGCGGCCCGGATGCTGCTGACCGTGAAGAGGGACCACCTGCTCGGCCCGCAGCTGCCGGACGAACTGGCCGACGCCCTGATCGCCCTGGACAAACGCGTGGTGCGCGTGCTGGTCCTGCTGTCCCGGAAACTGTGGGACCGGCGGGACGCGCGAGCCGTCGAGGTGCTCACCACCTGCGTCGTCGACCTGCCGGTCGCGTTCTTCCGCCGTGCCCTGGCCGAAGGCGCGCCGATCAGCCAGGACTCCCGTACAAGGCTCGCCGCCGCGGTCCGCGCGGTGCTCGCCCTCCCCCCCCCCGACCACAAAGGACTGAAGATGCCGGACTCCGTGTACGTGCTGTCGCTCGGCGACGATGAGAACCGGTTCTCGCCGGACTGGCTCAAGAAGGTGCACGCCGAACTGGACGCCGTCCTGGCCGATCCCGCCCCGGTGGCGGTGCTGACCACCGGCGGCGGCAAGTTCTACTCCAACGGTCTGGACCTGGACTGGCTGATGGCCCACGGCGACCAGGCCGAGCAGTACGTGGCCGACGTTCAGGAGCTGCTCGCCCGCGTGCTGACCTTCCCGGTGCCGACCATCGCGGCGGTGAACGGGCACGCGTTCGGCGCGGGCGCGATGCTCGCGATGGCCCACGACTTCCGCGTCATGCGCGCCGACCGGGGCTACTTCTGCTTCCCGGAGGCGGACATCAACATCCCGTTCACCCCAGGCATGGCGGCCCTGATCCAGGGCAAGCTCACCCCGGCCGCGGCGATCGCGTCGATGACCACTGGCCGGCGCTTCGGCGGCCCGGACGCCCAGGCCATCGGTCTCGTCGACGCCACCGCCCCGGAGACCGAGCTGGTGACGCAGGGCGCGGACGTCGTCCGTCCGTTGGCGGGCAAGGACCGCGGCACGCTGGGCGCCATCAAGTCGACGATGTTCGCCCAGGCCGCGGCCGCCCTCCGCGGCTAGCGGACCACTCGGTAGGTGGCGTGGATGACCGTCTTCGACGGCACGACCGCGACCTGCTCGAACGTGGTGTCGCCGATGTCGTCGAGCAGGCGCTCGCCGCGACCCATGATCACCGGGGTGATGTGCAGGGTCAGCTCGTCCAGCAGACCGGCCTGGAGGAACTGCCGGATCGTGCTGGCCCCGCCCGCGACCGAGACGTTCTGGTCGCCAGCGGCCTCCCGCGCCTGCTTCAACGCCGAGTCGATGCCGTCGGTGACGAACGTGAAGGTCGTGCCCTCCATCACCAACGGCTCACGCGGGTGGTTGGTCAGCACGAAGACCGGGGCGTGGTAGGGCGGCTCATCGCCCCACCAGCCCTTCCAGTCCAGGTCCCACTCACCCCGGCCGGGACCGAACATGTTGCGGCCCATGATGAACGCGCCGCCCTGCCCGATCGCCTCGACGGCGTCGTCGTCGACGGTCCGCTCACCCTCGCCGCTCCACGTCGAGGTCGCGAACATCCATTCGTGCACGCGGGAACCGCCCACGCCGATCGGCGCCTCCAGGCTCTGGTCCGGGCCGGCGACGTAGCCGTCGAGGGAGATCGCGATGTTGCTGATCACTTTGCTCATGCCGGGTAGACCAGCCGCTCGCGGAAAACTCATCGCGGGTGGTGTCCCCGGCCGGAACGGCGAACCGATCCGCTTGTCGATCAGCGTGCTCCGTGCCTCCCCGGGTGTGGAGGGCGGTCACAGGTCGAGTTCGACCCAGGCGGGGTCGTGGTCGCTGCCGTCGCCGCCGAGGTGTACGCGGCGGTTGATCCCGGCTTGCACGAGGCGTTTCGACAGCTTGGTGCTGAGCCAGATGTGGTCGAACAACTCGTAGTCCGCGGGTTTGCCGGACTCCTTGAACCGGTGGGTCCACGGCCGGGCCGGCGCGGGCGGGTTGTCGCTGGGGGCGGGCGGGTTCTCCACGGCCGCGGCCAAACCGTCCACTAAGGACAGCCCGGCGATCATCGGGGTCAGGCAGTCCGAGGTGGGCGGGTCGTTCATGTCGCCGACGATCGCGAAGCTGCCGTCCGGGCGGGTCCGTTCGGCGACGATCCGTGCCACGACCTCGGCCTGTTGCTTGCGTCGTTCGTTGGCCGCCTTGGCTCCGGCGACCTGGTCCTCGCCGAACGGCACGAAGTGACTCTTGAGATGGTTGTTGTACAAGGTGAGCAAGTGCTTGGTGCGGCTCGCGTTGTAGATCTCGACCTCTAATAAATCCCGGGAGAATACCGGGTCGGTGTCGGCCGGGGCGTGCACCGCATGGCGCCAAGATGTGACCGCGCCGATAGGTAACCGTGACATGACACCGACATCGATCAGGCGCGGGTCGTTTCCCTCGACGAGTACGACGTGTTTGTAGCCGAGGTCGGCTAATTCGGTGCGGGCGAACGCGGTCAGCGTGTCGACGTCCTCGACCTCCTGCACGGCGAGCACGTCAAGATTCATGGCCTTGATCCGGGCGGCGAGTTTGTCCCGCCCGGCCTGGGGTTTGCCGCTCACCAGGCGGCCCTGGTACTTGCGCAGCCGGAACTTCGTCGGGTCGTCGAAACGGAACTCGGTGACAGCTTCGATACCGGTACCGTCCGGGATCTCCGCGGTGAAATTGAACCGGGAAAAGAGGTTGTTGAGGTTGAAAGTACCAATCCGGATACCCATGAGGTCCTCCCCGCTCGGCGGATTGTCCTCATAGGTCGCGTCCCCGCGGGCGACCGTTACGCCTGTTCAGCGAGCAATCGGGTGACGGTCTCGTCCAGCCTTCGGACCGGTATGGAGGCTCCTTCCAGTTCCCGGATGGCGGCCAGCAGCTCGTCCAGTCCACCCGGATAGTTCATGCACGTGCGGACCAGGCTGAAAACGTGGTGCCGGGTCTGCGGGAAATACGGGACGGCGTTGGCCATTTCCGGGCGCAGGTGATCCAGCAACAGCCGCCGCCCCGATTCCTGGCGCACCGTCGGAATGGCCAGCAACGCGTCCACGAATGTGGTCAGGCCTGCCTGCTGTGACCGGGTCTGCGTCTCGGCCGTGAGCAGCACCCTCGCCAACTGGTCCTCCTCACGCGCCAGCGGAACCGCCACAGCGGTATTCACCGGTTCGACCGCGATGGTCACCGCCCGGTGCGCACCCGGCAACCGGATCCACGCCGGCGCCGAGGTTTCCTTGGTCTGGAACGCGACTTCGGCGTACGAACCGGCATGTGCGGCCGGATCGTGCCTGATCACGTTGTTGTAGAACCACTCCGAGGCGATCACCACCAGCTCGGCCGCCGACGAGCCGAGCACCTGCTTGGCCACGGCGGCGTCCAGCAACCGGAATGCGAAGTTCAGCGAGTCACTCGTCGACCCCTGCGCATCGCGGTGCACCTCCCCGGCGTGCAACGCGACCCGAAGCCGGAACCGCGCATTCGCGGAATGCCCCGCATTGTGCTCGGCCACCGCCTCCCGCAATGCGTCCGGAAACCCCGCCACCAGCCGGTTCTTGGACACCACCGCGGGCACCAGCACCATCACCCCATCCCCGCGGTCCTCCACATCACAGTCCCCCAGCACAATGCCCACCGCCCCGAACGCTTTCCCAAGCGCCCCATACATCCCCGCCCTGACCTGCAACTGGTCCGCCGCCGTCCGCCCCGGATCCCCGAACGACTCCACGTCGAGCAGCACCATCGACGCGTGCTGCCCCTCAAGCGACCCCGGCGCCCCATTCCCGTGCGCCCCGTCTCCCATGGCGTTGCCCACGGCCACCAGGATGCGCCATCCGGTCGGCGGCTTGTGTGTCATCCGACGCACAACGGGAAAACGTTACGTGGTAACGGATCATGGACCCCGCTACAGTTGCTCAGGCTGTCCGAAGGAGGATCGGGACAAAAACATACCGGCGCGATTTCCGCGGCTGCGCGGCATTAGGGAGGTGGCGTGTCGTCCGGCGACCGTCCGTTATCGGTGCGAGAGCTCGAGATGCTCTGTACCGCGTTCATGGCCCTCCCGGGGATTCGCGACCCGCACGCCCGCGAGCTCTACCTGGAGGTGCTCGACGCGGAAGCGGGCCCTCGGTTGTCGTTCGCCCGCTATCCCGATCTGCGGCACGACATCTGGTCGATCCTGACCACCTGCATGCTCAACGGCGTCATCCGCAAGCTGACCGAGATCGTCCGCCAGTTCCATCAGGGCAGCCGCGCGATGTACGAGCTGGACGCGCTCGTCGAGGCGCTTTTCCCGGAGGATTTCCTGCGCCAGGCCGAACGCGAGGAACTGGTCGCGCTGCTGGCCGGGATCGACCGCAGGCAATTGCTGGAGGCGTTCCGGTGGGCCGGGCCGTGGTCCTGGCAGACGATGGTGGTGGACGTGGCCGATCCGGCCGACCTGATCCGCAGGCTGGAGGGCTGCATCGGCGGCCTCGACCGGCCGCCGCCGTTGCTGATGTTCGTCGATTACCTGGCGCACCAGCTGGATCCGCACCGCGAGGCGGAACACCATCGGTGGATCGACAAAATCGGCGGCCGCAAGAATGTCCCGGTGGGTCAGCTGCGGGCGCTCTGTTCGGCGCGGCCCCAGCTCGAAACCGTTCACCAGTATTACCTGGTGCTGCAATTGGTGCCGGACGGTGTCGACCCGGACCGGTATCTCACCTCGGCCTGGCTGCAGCGGCATGGTTCGATCGAGGAACCGTTGTACCGCAACGACGACGCACTCCGGCTGGAGGAGGTCAGGGACCTGCTGCCGCATCTGCTCGGCGCGGCGCACGCCGGTGCGGGCGACAATGCCGAGCTGATGCTGGAGTTCATTCTGCCCAGGCGGCTGATCGATCTGCCGATCGACCAATGGGTCATCGACGAGGTCCTGCCGCACGCCCTGGGCGTCGACTACGTGGTGGTGATCCGCAGCCTCGACCGGATGCGCCGCCGCAAGTCCCACCGCGCCTGGCAGGTGAAGTCGCGCTGGCTGGCCGGCATCCGGCATCTGGGCACGCCGCCGGAATCGGTGATGTGGCTGAGCACTCCCGGCGCCCGTGCGCCGAAAGCGCTGTACAGCGCCCTGTTGAGCGAGGACTCGACGGTGACCCTGGCGATGAACTTCCCGCCCGAGTCGAGTGCCGACCTGCGGCCCGACGAACTGACCGCCGCGCTGTACGCCGGGATTCCGGTGATCGTGTGGGTCCGCGACGAGACGTTCGGCTCGGTGTTCGAGAAGGTGCTCCGCAAACTGCTGGCCGCGCACGGGCTGGGCGAACTGCCCACCGCGCTGTTGCGGTTGCGGCGGCAATCCGACGAGGAACAGACTTTGGGGAGTCACATCACCCTGGTTTACGACGACTACAGCCGTATTCCGGAGTCTTTCACTCGTTCAACCCGGCTGCAGGCACCCCAGACGCAGTGAGGACGACGATATGACTGACCAGGACCAGTGGTACATCTATCGGGGCGACTCCGAGCCGCACGACGGCATCGCCGCTTTGCCGGATCCGCCGCCGTGGCGCACGTTCTCCCGGCCCGCCGGACCGGGTGAGCGGGTCTGGGCGGATACCACGGCCATCGACGGGCACGGCCCCGCCAACCATCCGGTGGTGTACCTGCCCGACCGCGATGTGGTGGAACTGGTGAACGCGGCTCTGTACCTGCGTCGTCCGCTGCTGGTGACCGGCAAGCCGGGCACCGGCAAGTCGACGCTGGCGCACGACGTCGCCCGGGAGCTGAAGCTGGGCCCGGTGCTGTACTGGCCGATCACCAGCAGTTCCAACCTCAAGGAGGCGCTGTACCAGTACGACGCCATCGGGCGGCTGCAGGAGGCCAGCCTGCACCGGTCCGCCGAGCCGCCGGACGTCGGCAAGTACATTCGCTTGGGGCCGTTGGGAACCGCGCTGCTGCCGTGGCCGCGGCCGCGGGTGTTGCTGATCGACGAGCTCGACAAGAGCGACATCGACCTGCCCAACGATCTGCTGAACATCTTCGAGGAAGGCAGGTTCGACATCCCCGAGCTGACCCGGCTGCCCGACGACCAGGCCAGGATCAGCGTGATGACCGAGGATGCCGACGTGTCGCAGACGGTCGTGGGCGGCCGGGTCCAGTGTGCGGCGTTCCCGTTCGTGGTCATCACCTCCAACGGCGAACGCGAGTTCCCGCCGCCGTTCCTTCGCCGGTGTGTGCGGTTGTCCATCCAGCCGCCGGATGCCGGGAAACTGGCCAAGATCGTGGCCGGCCACCTCGGTCCCGCGGCCAGCACCGACAGCGAACGGCTGATCGAGCGGTTCCTGTCCACACGCGACCGTGGCGACCTGGCCACCGACCAGCTGCTGAACGCCTTCTACCTGGCCGGCGCCGGCACTCGCCCGGCCGACGACATCCGGCAACGCCTGTACACCGCGCTGTTCCAGCCACTGGACTCATCGGCGAGGCAGGAGTGATCGAACGTCTCGTCGCCGCGATCCGTGCGCAAGATCCCGAGGTCACCAGCACGGACATCGCCGACGTGCTGTGGCTCGCGGAGTTCCTGCCCTCGACCGCGGCGGACGGGGCCGACGGTGAACCGGATGCCTTGCCGCCGCTGGACGATCCGGCGCGAGGTGGTTCACCGGTCGCGCCACCACCGGACCTGCCGCCGGTGCGGCCGCCCGCCGATCCCCGACGGCAGACCGGGAACGCGTCCTTCCGGCTGCCGTCCGATGTGAACTCACGTCAGGGCGTCCCGGTCGGCAGCCCGGCCATCCCGGCGGTACCCGACAAGCTGAAGCTCGGCCGGTCGCTGCGGCCGTTGAGCCGGAAGTTCCAGTCCCGCAGGCGCACCGTGCCGGACGAGGACCGGACCGCCGAACGGATCGCGGACACCAACCTGTGGATCCCGTCCATCCGCCCCGAACTCGAACGCTGGTTGGACATCGCGCTGGTGGTGGACAGCAGCGCGTCGATGGTCGTGTGGGACCAGACCGTTGCCGAGTTCCGCGAGATGCTGGAACGCGCGGGCATGTTCCGGGACGTGCGGCTCTGGTTCGTCGACGGCGACTCCGAGGGCGACGGGCATGCGTTGCTGCACAGCGAGATGGGCCTTGACCGGGCCGGGCGGGATCCCGCCGAGCTGGTCGACCCGTCCGGTCGCCGGATGATCCTGGTGGTGACCGACTGCGTCGGCCGGGCATGGGGAAATGGCACGCTGGCACCGGTTCTGGCCCGGTGGGGGAGCAGCGGCCCGGTCGCGATCGTTCAGCTGCTGCCGCAACGGTTGTGGCTCGACTGTGTGCCGGAGTTCCTGCCGGTGCGGATGCACAACCAGAATCCCGGCGCGCCGAACGCGCGATGGCTGGTGCGTGCCAATGCCGAGGCGGACCCGTTCGAACCCGACCTGACCTCCGCGGGTGTGCCGATTCCCGTTGTCCGGCTGGAACCTCGCTGGCTGGGCCGGTGGGCCGCGCTCGTCGCGGGCGCGACACCCGGCTGGGTCGACGCCACGGCAATCTTCACCGGCATGATGTCCGAAGTGGACATGCTGCCGGCGGACCCGGTGGCGCCTCTCGGCGCCATGGACCGGGTGAAGCGGTTCCGGGCCCGCTCCTCGCCGGAGGCCTACAAGCTCGCCGTCTACCTTTCCGGTGCCCCGCTGACCCTTCCGGTGATGCGGCTGGTGCAACAGGCGATGGTGCCGGAGTCCAAGTCCTCGCACCTCGCCGAGGTGTTCCTCAGCGACCTGTTGCACGGCCTGAGCTCACCCAGCCGGACGCGGCGGCCGCACGAGGACGAGATCGAGTACGACTTCCGGCCAGGCGTACGGGCTGAGCTGCTCAGCCAGCTCTCCCGCAGCGACGCCTTGCAGGTGCTGTCCAAGGTCTCCACCTTCGTGTCGCAGCGACTGGGCTCTCCCAACGACTTCCCGGCGTTGCTGACGATGGAGAACCCGCCGCAGCCACTGGGCCTGTCCCGGCCGTTCGCCCGGGTCGCCTACGATGTGCTGCGATCATTGGGTGGCCGGTATGCCGACGCGGCCCGGCGGCTGAGCCAGCTGAGCGATGGCCGCATGCGGCGCGAAGTCACCAGCAGACCAAGTTTCGGAGCGCACGATTTCCTCGACAGCCCTGCCGACGAGAACCGGTTCGCCGCGGTGCGGCCGTTCTGGCCGGCCGACGACCAGCGTGAGAACGAGTCCGTCGTGATGGAGACCCCGATCGTCCGCGGCGCGCCTCCGCGTAACCCGCACTTCACCGGCCGCGCCGAAATGCTCGAGAGGTTGCGCCAGATGTTACGGGAGAGCACCGAACGCGTGGCGCTGCTCCCGCACACGTTGCAGGGACTCGGCGGCGTGGGCAAAACACAGCTCGCGGTCGAGTACGTGTACCGCTACGCCAACGACTATGAACTGATCTACTGGATCTCCGCGGAGAACCCGGACCAGGTCCGCACGGCGCTGGCCAGGCTGGGGCAGATCATGCGCCTGCCGGAGAGCGCGGGCATCGCCCAGACCATCGACTTCGTACTGGACGCGCTGCGGGTGCAGAAGCCGTTCCGGAAATGGTTGCTGGTCTTCGACAACGCCGACCGGCCGGACGCTCTGCTGCCCTACCTTCCCGTGCCGACCGGACATGTGCTGATCACCTCGCGCAACGCGGCCTGGACCGAGGTGGCGCGCATCGCGGAGGTCCCGGTGCTGCACCGGGAGGAGAGCATCGAGCTGCTGCTGCGCCGCGCGCCGCGGATCACCCGTGAAGAGGCCGACGAGCTCGCCGAACGGCTCGGCGACCTGCCGCTCGCGCTCGGGCAGGCGGCCGCCTGGCAGGCGGAGACCGGCATGCCGGTACGCGAGTATCTGGAGCTGTTCGACGACAAGCTGCAACTGCTCACCGACAACCCACCGGCCGGCTATCCGGCGACGCTCGGCGCCACCTGGCAGCTCTCCTTCGACGGCCTGCGTGCGCAGTCCCCGGACGCGGTCCAGCTGCTGGAGGTCTGCGCTTTCCTTGGCGCGGAACCCATCCCGGTGGACCTGTTCTGGGCGGGCCGGCACGCCGACCTGCCGGATGCGCTGGCCGCGATAGTCCGCGACAACATCCGGCTGCGCCGCGCGCTGCGGGAGATCAGCCGCTACGCACTCGCTGGGATGGATCCGGTTGCCGATCAGTTCGTCGTGCACCGCCTCGTGCAGGCGGTGCTGCGCGCGAACATGACGCCGGAGACGAAGGAGACGATGTGGCGGGCGGCTCGCCGGATCCTGGCGGCGGCCAACCCCAGCGAGCCGGACAACGCGGCGAACTGGGCCGTGCACGAACAGCTTTCCCCACACATCGTGCCGGCCGGGGTGATCGACTCGCGCGACGAGGAGACCAGGAAGGTCGCCCTCGACCAGGTCCGTTACCGCTTCGTGCGCGGCGACTACGAAGGCAGCCGGGATCTCGGCGAGGTCGTCGTCCAGGTGTGGCAGGACACTTGGGGCCGGGACGAACTGTGGACCCTGATCGCCCGGCGGCACCTGGCGAACGCGCTGCGCGCACTGGGCGACTCGGAACGGGCCTTCGAGCTGAACGAGGAGACGCTGGCCCGGATGCGCGAGACCCTCGGCCCCGACCACGAGCACACCCTCGCGGCGGCCGACATGTTCGCCGCGGATCTGCGTAAGCGCGGGCTGTTCCGGCAGGCCCTTGAGTCCGATGAGGACAATTACGCTCGGCACATCCGGGTGTTCGGGGAGAACGACAAAGCCACTGTACGAGTGGCCAGCAACCTGGCGGTGAACTTCCGGCTCTTGGGCTACGGGCAGCGAGCCGCCGACCTGGACCGAGACTCGCTGCGCCGGTTCCGCGACATCTTCGGCGACTACCACCCACGGACGCTTCTGTCGCTCAGCAACAACGTTCGCGACATGATGAAGATGGGCGACTACGCACGTGCCCTGCGGATGCAGGAAGAAGTGCTGCCAAGGCATGTGGAGATGCTCGGGCCCGACCACAACGACGTGTTGTTGGCAGCAAGGAACATCGTCATCGGGCTGCGCAAGACCGGACAGTATGCCAGGGCTGAGGCCGCGGCATTGGATCACCTGACGCGCTGCAGGCAACGCCTCGGCCCGAACCACGAGCACACCTTGGCGGCGACGACCAGCTACGGCAACGCCTTGCGGGACAACGGTAACCTCACGCTCGCCAGGAAGACGCTGACGGATGCCTTCGAGCGGTACGGCCAGACGTTCGGCCCCTCGCACCCGTTCACGCTGGCCTGCGCCGCGAACCTCGCGATCGTCCTGCGGCACATCGGCGAGTACCGATCGGCGTTGGCGATGAACCAACGCACGCGGCCCGAGCTGATCGCAGTGCTCGGCGCGGACCATCCGATCGTCCTGTGCTGTTCCATCAATCTCGCCAGCGATCTCGCGATGCTGCACAAGCACGATCAGGCGCGTGCCATGTCCATGGACACATTGGCGCGGTCGCGGATGGTCCGCGGTGACACGGCCCCGTACACGTTGGCGTGTGCGATAAACGCGGCGCTTGATCTACAGGCGACCGGTGAAGCCGAGGCTGGGCGAGCCGCGTTCGAGGCCGCGCTCGCCGAGCTGTCCAGGCAGCTCGGCGAGAGTCACCCGGTGGTCAGGAAGATCTCCGAAGGTGCCCGCGCGGACTGTGACTACGAGGTGTCACCGACCTGACAACCAGTCCGCGACCGCGTCCGGCGCCGGGTCGTCGAGCTGTTCGCACAGCGCGCGGACCAGCTCCGGGCGCTCGGCCCACAGCGGGGACTGTCCGGTGCGGTATCCGGCGAGGGCAAGCCCGATCCAGGTGGCCGTCGCGTTCTCGCTTGCCTCTGCGGCGAAGGAGTTCCAGGCGGTGCGATAGTCGCGTTCCACCAAGGCGGTGTTCCCTGGTGTCAGGCCGGGGTACTCGGCTTGGTGTGCCTTGTCGCGCAGGGTTTCGAACTGCTCCACCGACGCCAGCCGAAGGCTGGCCAGGCGCAGGCGGGGATTCTCGGTGAGTACGACCGGAGCCGGTCCCGTGACCCGTGCGGGCGGCAACGGGCCGGGCGCGGAACCGTTGAGCCAGGCGGTTTTCAGTGTGGTGACGTCTTCTGGCGTGACCAACCTGTTGGCCAGGCACCAGGTGATCCAGTGTTCGTCGATGGCGTCGTCCACGATGGCGACGACCTCATCGGAAATCCCGGTGGTGTCCCAGGTTTCCGCCTTCTCGAGCATCGCGGACACGAAGTCCTTGCCCGCCGCGGTGAGGTTCGGGATGTCGATCAGGGTGCGCAGTCCGGTACGAACCTGCCGCACCCCACGGAGATACTCGAACGCGGCCACCTCGCTGACCGTGCGGCGAGACCCCCAGAAGTCAGTGACAGCCATGAATGCGTAGCAGCCGTGCAGCAGACCGTACGGCGGCCGGGGATCGCCACGCCACGGCGAGTAGTACCGCTGGACCGGTGCCTCGTCGAGCAACGGCAGAGCCGTGAGCAGCGCCGAGAGCTTGTTGTGCTGGGCTTCGTGGATCAGGGTCGCCGCGAACGAGTCCGCGGTGGTCGGCAGCGTCATCGAGAAGCTGCCCAGCGCATCCCGGGAGGTCTCGCTGATACCGTGCCCGGTCTCGGTGCGCCGCAACGGAACGATTGACATGATCAGCTCGTTGACCTCGTCGATCCACACCCGGTCGGCCATCACGGCCATGGCCGCATCGAAGGTCTCGCGCCACTTCGCCGCATCCGCCGGGGAAAGTCGTTGGGCGAAGCCGAGTTTCGCGATCGGCCGGTAGGGATCCTGATCGTCCAGCAGGACCGGGCCCAAGGCGTGCACCGCGTGCCAGCCCGGGCCGTCCTGACGAGGGTCTGTCGGCAGCTCGACGCTGTCGATCCAGTAGCGGCCGTCCTTGCCGCTGGCGGTGACGTTCTGGCTGTGCGGGTTCACGTCCGCGGCGCCCATCGTGGGCAGATGAACCTTCCCGTCCCGCACCGGAACTGGGATCGCGAAGTCCAAGCCCGCGCGGATCGCGGCTGCGACGGCCACGTTGTTCAAGTGGGCCAAGTCTGTCCACTGAGGATCATCGTGGGTGCGCAGGCATCGCATCAGCCAGGCTCCGGTGTGCGGATACCCGATGACGGTCAGTGCCGCATCCCGATTCTTGTTGTCAGCCTTGAGGAACAGGTCGAGACCGGCCTTGAGACGGGCGTCGTTGTCGTCCACTTGCGTGATCAGCTCGCGGAACAGAAGCAGATGCTTGCTCAGCTGGATGGAACGCAACAGCTTGCGGCCTACGGCATCACTCGATCCGGCGGCGAAGGCGTCGAGCGAGTCGTTTGTCACGCGGAAGGTGTTGATCAAGTCGTCTCCAGCAGCTCCGAGATGTCCGCTCGAAGTCTGCCAGTCACGTAGCCGATCAACTTTGTCAGGTCGGGGCAGTACACGGATGGGTTGCGGTAGCCGCTGCCGCGCCGGTACCGATGCGCGTAGTGACCGCCACCGCAAATGTGCCTGATCGGGCAGTCCATGCATGTCTCGGGTAGTGCGGCCATCCCGATCTGCCGGGCCACAATCGCCGGATGCCGCAGGACATCGTCGAAGTCGTTGCCGAACACGGTAAGCCCGGTGTCGGCAGCGCCGTGGCCGACTGAGCGCAGCGCATCCACCTGTTCGAGTGAACCGTCGGTGTCGACCACGAGGCAGGCCACCGGACTCAGGCCGACCTGCTCGCTGACGCTGGCGCCGCCGAGCGTCAGGTTGATGATCTCCTCGAACAGGCGGACGCGGGTTTCCTGCCGTGGCGCCGAGTACCAGCGATCGAACACCTCGCCGAGCCAGTCCGCGTACGGCGTCCGAGGATCCCCAACGGCCCGATTCGGCGGCGGGGTCGTCCAATTCCCGTGCGGGAGCAAAAAATCCACCGCGGGAGGGGAGAAAGACAGTAGAGTTTCGTACGTTTCGACCGGATCGCCGTCGACATCGATCACGCACAGCAAACCCGCGAAAATCGCCCGATATTCGGGCGAACTCAGCAACTTCAATGCCCGCGCCGTGTGTTCATAACTGCCGGTGCCGCGGGCCGTGCGACGATGTTTGTCGTGTTGTGGTTGCGCTCCGTCAAGGCTGACGCCGACCTTGATGTTCAACCCCAGCAACAGATCGAGCATCGACCGATCGAGTGTCACGCCGTTGGTCTGGATCTGCAGGTTCAGTGTGGTGTGGCCAGGCAGCGCCGATCGCAGTACGGCCGCGACCTCGCGGATCACCGATGGCCCTGCCAGCAACGGTTCGCCACCATGCAGAACGACCATGACCTCAGCGAGTTCATGCTTCGAGCAGTGATCGGCGATCCGCCCGGCGGCTGCTCGCATCACCGCCGGGGTAATCACCTTGGGACGTGACGCCCACGTGCTGTCACCCAGAGTGTAGATATAACAATAGTCGCAGGCCAGGTCGCATCTACTGTGGACCTTGAGGACGAACTGCGTGAACGGGTGCGGCCGCCACCCACCGACAGTCAGTGCGGCGACATCCAGCCCGCCGATCGGCCACTCGTCGGCCACCCGCGCACCCTACTCCGTAACCAGACCGCCGGACCCTCACACAGCCGAGCTGTAACCTGCCA
Organism: Actinocrispum sp. NPDC049592; assembly: GCF_040675465.1. Lineage (NCBI taxonomy): Bacteria > Bacillati > Actinomycetota > Actinomycetes > Pseudonocardiales > Pseudonocardiaceae > Actinocrispum > Actinocrispum sp. NPDC049592. The sequence goes on from NZ_JBFAPA010000014.1 coordinate 220,811, forward strand.
CCGCGTCCTGCGGGCTCTCGACCTCCCGCGCCAACCTGTCTATCGCGAGTCCCAGCGCCGAGTCGCCCAGCCGCAGCAATTGGTCCATCGGTATTCCGCTCACGTCGACAAAATGCGTGTCGCGGTCCGACGGCGGCTGAACGGTCACGCCGTATCCCCAATCTCCTAACATGCCGTCCATCGAGGTGCGGCATCGGGTGGTGTTGAGCCGCACCAGGATGGCTCGGACGCGCAAACGATATAGCACAGTCCTGACCGGCGTCTCATCGAGTGTCGCATAGCCTGACCAGCTGAGATGCCGAGTAGACACGAACAGGTACGGCGGCATCAGCAAACAGTGATCGAGCCATGTGGTCCCCCATGACCAATGCCTATTATGCCCGCGAAGCACGTGGTCTGCTATTAAGTCAAGCTCAAGTGACCGGCACGGCTGGGTGGTGCTGTGAGTCCATCGAGGGACTCAAAACGGTAACGGTTGTCAGGGTGGGGTGCAGCGGGGCGGGGGCGTCGGGCTGGGCGGGGTCGCCGGTGTGGGTGAGGTGTGGGGTGGCTGCGGAGGGAGACCGGCGCCGTCACTGTTGGTGAGAATCCAACCGGGGTGGAAATGCCGGAGTGGCGACTGTTCGCCGGGGGCCGGCGGAATTCACCGGGCCGAAACTCGAAACACACCGGCTGTTGGTGGTGGGGGTGTGGGAAAGGGGTGGGAATGGGAATTCGGGGGACATGTGGCTCGGTGGCGGGGGATGGGTTTGAGGTAATGTGCATCAGTCTGACCGGCGCACTGACTTCTCCGTGAGGTGCCATGACAACTCGGCGCTACCAGTTGGCGGTGTCGCTGGTCGTGGTCATGGCCGTGGTCGTCGTTGTCAACGGCATGGCCTTGTGGGGGGACACGCTCGCGCAGTGGGTCGATGACGCGCTGCAGCTCAGCACCGGTTTGTCCGCCGCTGTGTGCGGATGGGTCGTGGCCAGGCGGGTGACCGGGCCGCAGCGGTGGTGGCGGCTGCTGATCGCCGTGGGGATGTTCGGGTGGTCGTGCGGGCAGTTCGTCTGGTCCTGGCACCAGCTGGTGGAGAACGAGGGGCTGCCGTCGCCGTCGCTGGCCGATGTGGGCTACCTGTCGTTCCCGGTGTTCGCCCTGCCCGCGTTGTTCGTCCTGGCCAAAGCGCGCCACCGGCCGGAGGACCGGCAACGCTGGCGGCCCATGCAGTGGACGGCGCACTTCGGTGTCGCCGTGGTACTGGACGGCCTGGTGGTCATCGGGTCGCTGTTCATCCTGGTCTGGACCTCGGCGCTGGCCGCGCTCGTGCAGGCCACCGCGCCGGACGCGCTCGCCTGGTCGGTGGCCATCGCGTACCCGTTGTCCGACCTGGTCATCGTGGTCGTGGCCGTGCTGATGGTGGTGTTCGACCGGGTCGACCGCCCATACCGCGCCAACCTGCTCCTGCTGGCGGCCGGCATCGTGGCGCTGGCCTGCTCGGACAGCATCTTCGCGTACCTGGTCAGCATCGGCGCGGAGAGCATGAAACCGTGGTCCGACGCCGGTTTCGTCATCGGTCCGCTGCTGATCACGTACGCGCTGCTGGTGATGCCCCGCGAGAAGCGCCGCGAGGACACCCGCACCGGCGGCGTCGACTGGCTCCAACTCGTCCTGCCCTACATTCCCGTGACGGCAGTGGTCCTGCTGATCACGGGCCAGCTGCTGTTCGGCGATGGTCCGGACTGGGTCGAGGTCATGCTCAGCGTGCTGGTGATCTTCCTGGTCCTGGCCCGCCAGCTGCTCTCGTTGCTGGACAACAGGTTGCTCCTGCGCCGCGTGTACGAGGGTCAGCAGCAACTGGCCTACCAGGCCTACCACGACCCTCTCACTGGCTTGGCGAACCGGGCATTGTTCGCGGAACGGCTCAACCACGCCATTGCCGAACCGACCCGCCAGCCGATGGTGCTGATCTTCGTCGACCTGGACGACTTCAAGGAGGTCAACGACCGGTTCGGGCACGCGGGCGGGGACGTCCTGCTGCATGCGGTCGGCCAGCGGCTGCTCGGCTGCGTGCGCTCCGGCGACATGGTGGCCCGGCTCGGCGGCGACGAGTTCGCGATCCTGCTGGAGGGCGAGGAGGAAGCGCCACAGGCGATTGGGGACCGGATCCGGGAGGCCCTGCGCCGCCCGTTCGCGGTGCACGGCACGCTGGTCACCGTCCGTGCCAGCCTCGGCCTGGTGGTCCCGGACCTCACCGAACCGCTGATCACCCCGGACGTGCTGCTCGGCCGCGCGGACACCTCGATGTACGCGGGCAAGCGCCTCGGCAAGGACACCGCGGTGGTCTACCGGCCGTCCCACGACGGGCCGCCGGACTTCCCGACCGCGCTGCGCCAGGCCCAGGGCGGTATCCCGGTCGGGTTCAGCCTGGCCTACCAGCCCATTGTCCGGCTGAACGACGAAGTGCCGGTCGCGGTCGAGGCTCTGGCCAGGTGGACCGCCCCGGACGGCACCCAGGTCTCCCCGGAGGCGTTCGTCGGCGCGGTGGAAGGCGCGGGACTGGGCGCGGAACTCGACATGCTCGTGCTGGACCTGGCCTGCCGCGAGATCACCAAGGCCGAACTGGGCCTCGCCGTGCACGTCAACGTCGGCGCGAGCCGCCTGGGCACGACCGCCCTCGAGGACAGTATCCGGCTGGCCGTGCAGCGCTACCGGCTGGCACCGGGCCAGCTCGTCGTGGAGATCACCGAGACCGTGCCGGTGCTGGACCTCAACGAGGGCGCCAAGGCGATCCGGCGGCTGCAGGCGCTGGGCGTTCGGGTGGCGCTGGACGACTTCGGCGCGGGCTACAGCTCGCTGACCTACCTGCACGCCCTGCCGGTCGACCTGATCAAGCTGGACCGCTCGCTGACCATCGGCGGCCAGCCGGAACGGGACGCGGCGCTGTGCCGCTCGCTCGTCGGCCTGTGCGCCTCGCTCGGCCTGGCCGTGGTCGCCGAGGGGATCGAGACCGCCGAGCAGGCCGAACGGATCATCGCGGCCGGCTGCGCGCTGGCCCAGGGCTACCGCTTCGGCCGCCCCGGGCCGCTGTCCGCGTCACGCCGGCACGTCAACCCGCTTGTACACCCGGAGGGATGACCCCGAAGATCGTCGCGGTCGAGCCCGCGCCGTTGCGGTTGATCGGGCCACCGGCGAGGATCCATGCCCCGGTGGCCGGCAAAGCCTTCAGGTTGGCCAGGATTTCCAGGCTGATCCGGTGCCGCTGATAGACCAGTTTGGACACTGTGTAGGTCTCATCCGTGCCCACGTCCGGGCTGAACGTGTCGGTCCCGGTACCGCCGCGCCGCCCGATCCGGCCGGTGTCGATCAGCCAGCGCACCGTCGGGATCGCGAACCCTGGCTGGTGCAGCACCCCGTCGGCGTCCTGGTTCGGGAACGCCGGAGTGCCCCATTTGGACTCCCAGCCGGTCCAGATGATCACCATCGACTGGTTCGGGATCCGGCCGTAGCAGCGCTCCCACGCCTTGATGTCGTCGATCGTGACGGCGTAGTCGGGGTTGTTGCGGCACTTGTCCCGCACGTCGATCTTCACCGCGGGCAGGAACAGGTCGCCCGGCTCCATCTGGTCGGCCAGCGGCTCGCCGGTGTTGAAGTGACCGGGTGCGCCCCAGTGCGTGCCGGTGTGCTCGCCTTCGCGGACGAACTGCAGGTAGTACCCGTCATTGGGGATGGTCGCGATGGTCTCCAACGTGAACGCCGGGTCGCCGGGGAACACGTTGGTGGTCGCCGGGTCGTTCACGTGCGACAGGTTCACCAGGGTCAGCTGGTCCAGTCGCATCGGCGGCGTGGCCGCCGTCTCCGCGGCCGCCACCCGGCCCGCGGTCAGGCTTCCGAACAGCCCGGCGATGCCCGCGGCCAAAGCCCTTCTCTTCACTGCCATCCGTTCGCCTTCCACTCGCGTTCGACGCCGGCTCAACGAAACCCCGCGGCCGCATTCGTCGGCACGGTAATATCACCCGCATCCACTCGCGCCAAACCCCGGCACATTCACAGATCACGGGGCGCGCATGTTCGGCTCCGCGCGGTAACCGGTGGGACGCAAGGGATCACGGACGGTGAAAGGCTCCGGTGGCCGCGTCGGCGCCCACTTCCTGCCACCACAGCGCCTGCTGCTCGTCCGGCACACCCTCCACGATCACCTCGGCCTCGGTCATGTGGACCATCGCGGTGAGTGAGCGCATCGCTTGGGTGACAAGGAAGTTGCGGGCCGGGCGGTGACCGATCCGGACCGCGTCGATGGGCATGTCGGCCAGCTGCGGCAGGTGCTCGGCGGTGAAATCACGAGCCTCGACTCGCACTCCGGCGTCGGTCAGCGGCTGCACGGTCTCCGTGCTCAATGCGGCCGCCGGCAGACCGAGCCACAGTCGTTGCGGGGCAAGGTGTGTCTCGTCCAGCGCGGCCAGCACCTCGCCGGTGGCGTGCGCTTCGAGTCCGATGTGGATCCGCAGGCCCGGGTGCTGCCAGGCGCGTTCGGCGGCCAGCTTGAGCAGGCGCGCGGGCATGCCGGGCACGTTCAGCACGGCGTCAAGGCCGATGGTCTTGCGGTCGTGCAGGCGGACCACGGGAGTGTGCGTGAGCAGCACCTGGCTGGGCGGGGACATGGTGCGGCGGAAGGCTTCCCGGTCGCGCACGTCCTGCGCGGGATGGTAGGACGACCACTGCCCGGTGCCCGAGCGCTTGGCCCGGAACAGCGCGAGCTCGGTGGCGTCCAGCACCTCGGCCGCGGTCATCCCTTGTGGACGGTCGACCACCCCGGCGCACGCCGACGTCACGTGACCGCCGGGCTCGGCCAGCGCGGCCTGGAACCGGGCCATGGTCGTGCTGACATCCGTTGATGGGTTCTCGACCAGGACGGCGAACTCGTCCGCGCCCACCCGGGCGACCATCGCCTTCTCCTGCGCAACAACGGCTTCCAGCCGCTGCCCGGCGGTGGTGAGCACGAGGTCGCCCGCCGCCCGGCCGAGACCGTGCGTGACGTGCGAGAACGCGTCCAGATCGAGGTGGTACACGGTGACCGCGCCATGCCGCAGCGCGCGTTCCAGCCTGGTGGTGAAAAACTGGCGGTTGGGCAACCTGGTGACCATGTCGTGCAGGGCCTGGTGGTTCAGCTGCCCCTGCAGCAGGTCCAGCTCGGTGCGGTCCGCCACGACGGCGATCAGGTGCTCCTCGGTCGAGGACACGGTGACCGACGCCCAGGTGACCTCCTCGTCCTTGCCGAGCAGCTTCTGTCGCTTTTGGACGGATACGCCGTCCGGCGTCAGCCTCAGGTCGGGCATGACGTCGAACAGGGTCAGCTCGCGCAGCTCGGCCGCCGTGTAGTAGAGCACGTTGAGGAAGATGTTGTTGGCGTAGACGAAAGCGCCGTCCCGGTCGCAGATCGCGACCCCGTTCGAGGTCGCCTTCACCACCAGCTCGAACTGGGCGGTGATCATCCGCAGGTCCCGGCGCACGTCGTCGAGCGCCTGCCGCAGCGTCCGGCTCAGCGTCTCCTGGTGGGCGAACGTGCTCTCCCGCAAAGCTTCCGCGTATCCGGTCGACATCGTGCCGAGCAGCTGCACGACCTTCTGCGGTACCCGCGGCACGCCGACGAGATCCGGCAGGGCGAGCAGCCCGGAGCCAAGAACGTCCATTGTGGACCGTAGTGCTCGCGGGTCGGTGCAGCCCGCCTCGACCAGCTGTGCGCCGCACTCCAGCGCGAAGTCCGCGTCGAACGGCTCGGCCAGCAGGCCGTCCACCAACAGGTCCACCAGCTCGGTCAGCACCGCCTCGAAGTCCGCCGGCTGCATGGCGACGTGCGTGCTGGACGTGACTTCATTGGCCCACTTGCGGACAAGCCGGTCCCGCCGGCGCGGCGCGCCGGCGGGGAAGGGCTCGCTGGGCACGGGCACGATCATCCGGTGTGCCGGCCCATCCAGTCCCGGATCGCCGCCCGGTGGTCGGCCGCGTTCACCGACAGCGCGACGGAATGGCCCGCCTGCGGGGTCAGGTGGACCTCCAGCGGCGCGGTGAAGTACGGCGCCTCCGCGGCCCGCAGGGAGGCCTCACTGGCGCAGTTGTACGTGCAGAACAACGAGTCCTGGGCGCCGTTCGCGATCAGCACCGGCACGTTCACGCCGCGGGACAACGGACTCAGGAACGCCAAGGTGAGCAGGTCCGGCACGACGGTGGCGGCGACCTGGTCCTTCGTGGCCTCGTCCGCGGCGAGCACGGCGGCGTCGACGACACCGGGATCGTGGAACAGATGGCGGGTCGCCGGCATCGTCGTGACGTAGCCGGGATCGCTGAGCCGCCTGGACAACACCGGGTCCAGCACCGCGGGCCGCACCCCGTCGACGAACACCAGGCCCAGCGCGACCAGGTCCATCGAGTGCGTCATCCCGGTCAGGACCAGCCCGTCGATGTCGTGGTACGAAGTGGCTTCCAGGATGGTGATGCCCGAGCCCATCGAGTGCCCGACCAGCATCACCCGGTCGAACCGGGCGCCCCCGACGCCACCGCCGCGCAGCTTCTGGATCACCTGGTGCACCGCGGAAGCCTCGAGGGTGCCGGTGATCAGCGCGCTGGGCGGCTGGGTGCTGCCGCCCGAACCGAGCGCGTCCATTGCGAAGGTCGCGATTCCGTTCGCGGCCATGTCACGTTGGTAGGAATAGCCGTCCACCGGGATGTCCCAGTAGAAACGGTTGTACGTGCCGCCGTGGACCAGCAGCTGCACGGTGCGCGGAGTGCCGCTGCCGGGCAGGCAGAGCTGGCCGTGCACGCTGCCGGGCAGCAGCAGGCCATACGTGACCGGCACATCCATCTGCGTGCACCGGGCAGCCGGTGTCGCGGACAAAGCGGGGGTACTGGTGAAGAACAGAAACGTGATCACGATTCCGGCGAGCGTTCTCAGCGGGCGCACCAGTGTGTCATCTCCCAGATCGGGGAAGTGATATCGAGCCGCTGCATGCTACTGCGGAGGCAGGCTGGAGTAGGCGCCAATCATCCGATCGGGCTAACACAACTACCGTTTCCGGGCAGTCGCGGGTAGCGTTTTCCGCGCATTCGCGGGATGTGATCTGGCGACCATGGTGAGGCGTGTGCGATGAGCGGGCAAGTCAGCTGGATACCCTCGGACATCGATCTCGGCCGGGCCAGCCCGGCCCGGGTCTACGACTACCTTCTCGGCGGCAGCTGGAATTTCGACGTCGACCGGATGATGGCCCAGCAGGCGATCGACCGGATGCCGTGGGTTCGTGATCTCGCCCGGCACAACCGGCAGTTTCTCGGCCGCGCGGTGCGTTTCTGCGCGTCAGCGGGGGTGCGGCAGTTTCTCGATCTCGGTTCGGGCATGCCGACGTTCAAGAGCGTGCACGAGATGGCCTGCGAAATCGATCCCGCGAGCCGCGTTGTGTACGTCGAACAGGAACCGGTCGCGGTCGCGCACAGCGAGCTGATCCTCGGCCCCGTGCCCGGCGCCGGAATCGTCGCCGCGGACATGCGTGACGTCAACGCGGTGCTCGACCACCCCGTCACCAAGAGCATGATCGACTTCGGTGAGCCGGTCGCCGTGATCATGGCGTCGTCGCTGCACTACATCCTCGACGCGCGCGAGGCCCGGCGGACCGTCGAGTCCTATCTGGACGCCGTGCCGTCCGGCAGCTACCTCGTCCTCTCGCACATCAGCGACAACCAGGGCGAGGGCTCGGACGAGGTGAAAGGCCTGGTAGAGCTGTCGAAGACGACCTCGGCGGCGGGCGTGGCCCGCTCCCGCGAGTGGATCTCCAGCCTGTTCGAGACCCTCGAGCTGATCGAGCCGGGCGTGGTCTACACCTCGCAGTGGCGGCCGGAGGGCGGGCTGCGGCTGGTCACCGAGCTGCCCTCGCACGCCTCCCTGCTGGCCGCGGTCGCCCGCAAACCGTGACGGTGCAGGCCCTTCCCGTCGCACCTCGGCGGGTCCCGCTGCTGGGTCACGTGCTCTCGCTGGCGCGTGACCCGATCGCATTTCTCCAGCAATTGCGGGCCCACGGTGAGATAGTCACCTTCTATCTCGCCACCCGGCCCGTGCACCTGGTCAACTCGCCGGACCTGATCCGGAAAGTCCTGGTCACCGAGGCGCACCACTTTCAGCGCGGCGAGATATTCACAAAGGCGCGCCAGCTGTTCGGCGACGGTCTGGCCACCGCCGACGAACCCGAACACATGCGGCAACGCCGGATGATCCAGCCCGCGTTTCACGCCCAGCGGATCAAGTCGTATGTCGCGGTGATGCGCGAGCAGGTCGGTGAAATCACCGGATCATGGGTCTCCGGCACCCCGATCAGGCTCGATCACGAGCTGACCCGGTTGACCTTGCTGGTCACCGCGAAAGCGCTTTTCAGCGCTGAACTGGGCCGTTCGGCGGTGGACGAAGTATGCCGGTCACTCGGTCCGGTGCTCAACGGCCTGGCGAAACGAACAATGATCCCGGTCGAATTGCTGGAACGGCTGCCGACCCCCGGAAACCGCAAATTCGACACGGCTCTGCATCGGCTCACGACTGTTGTCGACGATGTGATCACCGCGTACCGGGCCGACGGTGTTGACCACGGTGATCTGTTGTCCATGCTGATCGCCACCGAGGGCCTGAGCGACGGCGAGATCCGCACCCAGGTGCTGAACCTGTTGATGGCCGGGACCGAGACCACGGCGACCACGCTCGCGTGGGTCTTCCACGAGCTCGGCCGCAACCCGGTGGTTCTCGGGCAGGTCGTCGCCGAGCTGCAAACCGTCCTGAATGGACAGCCGGTGGACGCGGACCGGTTGAGCGAGCTCACTTACATCAACCGCGTGCTCACCGAGACCGTCCGGCTGCACACCCCGATCTGGCTCGTCACCCGCAAGACCACCGCCGAGGTCCGGCTCGGCGATGTGACGCTCGCGCCGGGCAGCGAGGTGATGGTCAGCATGCCCACCCTGCACCGCGATCCCGCGCTGTTCCCCGGCCCGATGCGGTTCGACCCGGACCGCTGGCTCGAGCCGGCCGCGCGGGACAGCTTCATCCCGTTCGGCGCGGGCGCGCACAAGTGCGTCGGCGACCGGTTCGCGTGGGCCGAGATGGCCGTCGTCGTCGCCGGTATCTGCACCCGCTGGCACCTGCGGCCGCGGCCAGGCCGGCCGGTCCGCGAGGTCGCACGTGCGTTCCTGCGACCCAGCTCACTGCCCATGATCCCGGTCGCCCGCTGATCAATTGGCCTGTCCTGCCACGCGCATGGTCGCCGGTGGTCTAGCGTGGGAAGTGACGGTGTAGCGGGGTACGAGGTCGGTGGCGATGTCGGCTGATTTGTCGCCTTTGGGGCGGATCGGCGTGTTGCTGATCGCCACCCGGGGTGCCGACGGCCCCGGCGAGGTGCTGGTGCGGATCCGCGGCGGGTCCGAGACCTACCTCGCCTACTCGGACGACCCGCTGCCGAAAGGGGCGACGGTGTTGGTGGTGCACACTCGCGGGTCCCGGTCGGTCGAGGTCACCGCCTGGTCCGATCCCTTCGAGTCCACATAGGAGCAAAACGATGTTCGGATACCGCGTCCCCGCGCCGGATCAGGCGATGCTGATCTCCGGGGGCAAGATGCGGGGCGACCGCGAGGCGCCGTTCCGGGTGGTCACCGGGCACGGCGCGTTCATCATGCCGTTCTTCCGGAAGGTCCGGTTCCTCTCGCTGAGCATGGTGGAGGCCGAGATCAGCGAGACCTGTGTGACCAAGCAGGCCATCGCGCTCAACGTGCGCGCGGTGATCGCGTTCAAGGTCGGCAACGACACCGAGAGCATCATCAACGCGGGTCAGCGGTTCCTCTCCGACCAGGACCAGATGTCGGTGCTGACCGGGCGGATCTTCGCCGGGCACCTGCGGTCCATTGTGGGCTCGATGACCGTCGAGGAGATCATCACCGAACGGCAGAAGCTGGCGACCGAGGTGCTGGACGGCTCGGCGGTGGAGATGGCCAAGATCGGCCTGACCATCGACTCGCTGCAGATCCAGTCCATCGACGACATGAAGCTGGGCTACATCGCCGCGATGGCCGCCCCGCACAACGCGGCCATCCAGCGGGAGGCCCAGATCGCCCAGGCCCGCGCCGACCAGGCCGCCGCCGAGGCCGGGCAGGAGTCCGCGCGCCGGCAGGCCGAGTTCGCCCGGCAGACCTCCATCGTGCAGGCGCAGTACAAGGCCGAAGTGGACAAAGCGCAGGCCGAGGCGGCGCAGGCGGGTCCGTTGGCGCAGGCCATCGCGCAGCAGCAGGTCATTGACGCTCAGGCGGAGTTGGCTCAGCGGTCGGCTTTGTTGCGGGAGCAGCAGTTGGTGGCCGAGGTGATCAAGCCGGCCGAGGCGGAGGCGGAGAAGGTTCGCATCCTGGCCAAGGCCGAGGCGGAGCGCACCGAGGTGCAGGCCGCTGCGGCTGCTTCGAATGACCGGGTGGCGTTGGACAAGCTCATCATCGACCAGTTGCCGCAGATCGTCCGGGAGGCGGCCAATGGGTTGGCCGGGGCGAACGTGAACATCCTCAACGGCGCGGATGGCATGGGTGAGCTGGCTGCCGGGCTTGTGGGGCAGGGGTTGTCGATCCTGGAGTCCGTGAAGCGGGGGCTTTCGTCTCCTGGGACGGATCTCGAAAAGAAGTCGTAGGGGTTCGTACTGTTGGTCGTATGAGTGAGTGGACGCGAGGGGTGTCACGGGTCGCGGTGCTGACCGGGGCTGGGATCTCCACCGATTCCGGGATTCCGGACTACCGCGGCCCTCAGGGGGTATGGACCCGCAACCCTGGGGCTGCCAGTGCTTTCACCTTCCCGACGTTCGCCACGGACGCTGGGGCGCGGCGGGAGTTCTGGGAGCTGTACGCGAACCATGTGGCTTGGGCGGCTGAGCCCAATGCCGCTCATCGGGCGCTGGGGTCTTTGGCGGATCGGTTGGCTCTCCGTGTGCTGACTCAGAACATTGATGGGCTGCACCAGAAGGGTGGGGTTCCGGAGCGGAAGGTGTTGGAGCTGCACGGGTCCATGCATCGGACTGTGTGCCTCGGGTGTTCCGCTGTGGTGCCTACTTCTGAGGTGCGTAGCCGGGTGCTTGCGGGTGAGGCCGATCCTCGGTGTGTCTCTTGTGGTGGGATCTTGAAGCTGGGGGTTGTCCTTTTTGGAGAGTACTTGGATGAGGTTGTGCTCTCGCAGGCCCGGGCCGTTGCAGCTGCGAGTCAGTTGTTTCTGGCGGTGGGGAGTTCGTTGCAGGTTGAGCCTGCTGCTTCGTTGTGCCTCACTGCGGTGGAGCACGGGGCGACTCTCGTGATCGTGAACAACGAGCCGACACCCTATGACCGGTTTGCCGCTGAGGTGGTTGATGAGCCTATTGGGGTGGCTGTGCCTCGGATTTGTGCGGAGCTTCTGGCTGGGTGAAGCGCTTGCCTCTGGGTAGGCCGGCGGAGAAGAGATGTCCTCGCCGGACGGGCTGACCACCCAGAGGGGGAGGGGACCCTTCGGATCCTTTGGCGTTGCTTGGGTTCGTGCCCTCTCCCTCCGGTATGGCCTGCCCGGAGGGAGAGGGCACGAAGGTCGTCCTCTTGTGCGCGGGCACGCGCGGAAAGTGGGTGGACTGCCGGGGGCGTCGGGGCGCGACTGCTTGTGGGCTGTTACTTGCAGGGTGGGGCGTAGGTCAGTTGGGAGAGGTGGCGGGACCACTGGTCCTCGGTGAGGACGTTGGTGGTGGAGCTGCAGATTCTCGTTATGGCGTGGGTCATGTCGAGGTCCCAGAGGCGGACCAGGGCGTCTGCGGTGGTTGAGGCCAGGTAGTTGTTGGTGGGGTCGAAGGCGACGGCGTAGCCGGTTTGGGAGCTGGTGAGTTCGGTGGTCTGGGTGGGGTGGTCGGGGTTGGTGATGTTCCAGAGGCGGACGGTCTTGTCTTTGCCGGTGGAGGCGAGGGTGTGGCCGTCTTGGCTGAAGGAGACGCTGCTTATGGACTCCGTGTGGCCGGTGATGGGGTGGCCCAGCATGGTGGGGGTTGCCGGGTCGGTGATGTTCCAGAGGATGATGGAGTTGTCGGTGTCGCTTGTGGTGGCGAGGGTTTTGTTGTCGGGGCTGAAGGCTACGAGTGTTCCGCTCCGGCCTGGTTGGGGGATTCCCGGGCCGATGGGGGTGGGGTGGGTGTGGTCGCGGACGTTGAACAGGCGCAGGGTTTTGTCTGTGCCGATGGTGGCGAACAGTTCGCCGGAGGGGCTGAACTCGAAGTCGTTCAACGATGAGGTGTCGGGGTCGCCGGTGGACAGTGTTGTCAACGGTGTTGGGTGGGTGGGGTTGGTGAGGTCGAAGAAGGTGACGGAGGCGTTGCCGTCCTTGACAGCCAACACCTTCTTGTCGGGGGTGAGGGCGACTATGCCGCCGTACCGGGTTTCCAGGACCAGTGGGGCGCCGATCAGCTTGGGGCTGTGGATGTCCCTGACGTCCCAGATGCGGACCGTGTGGTCGCCGCTGGTGGTGATGAGCATCTGGCCGTCGTCGCTGAGTGCCAAGTCGTTGACGTAGGTGGTGTGTCCGGTGAGGGCAGCGCCCGCGGTGGGGTGGGCGGGGTCGCTGACGTCCCACAGTCTCGCGGTCTTGTCACCGCCGGCGGTGGCGAGGACGTGGCCGTTGCGGCTGAACTCCAAGGCGCTGACATAATACGAGTGTCCAATGAGGACGGTTGGCGGCAGTGACCACAGGCTAGTCGAGCCGTCTGCGCTTCCAGTGACGACTGTGTGGCTGTCCGGGCCGAACGCGACGGTGTAGGTGCCGCTGTTGCTTGATGCCAGGGCCAGGCCTACCTGTTGGGGGTTGGTGGGGTCGGTGAGGTTCCACAGTCTTGCGGTGCTGTCCATGCCCGCGGAGGCGAGCATCTGGCCGTCCGGGCTGAACGCGACCTCCCACACCGGTGAGCTGTGGGTGGTGATGGGCTGGCCGAGGGGTTGGGGGTGTTCCCGGTCGGCGATCGACCACAGGCGGACCGTCTTGTCCTCGCCCGCGGTGGCGACCAGCTTGCTGTCCGGGCTGAACGTGACCGAGTGGACCGAGTCGGCGTTGCCGGTCAGCGGTTGGCCCAGTGGGATGGGCGTGGCCAAAGTGGACACATCCCAGAGGCGGACGGTCTTGTCGTCGCCCGCGGTGCCGAGGGTACGGCCGTCACTGGCGAACTCCACCGAGCGAACAGGTCCACTGTGGCCAGTCAGCTTGGCGAGCAGCCTGGGGTGGGCGGGGTCGCTGACCTGCCAGAGGCGCGGGAAGGTGTCCTCGTTGGCGGTCGCGAGGGTGGTGCCGTCCATGCTGAACGACATCGAGTAGATCGTGCCGCCCTCACCCGGGATGGCAGCCAGTGCGACGGGTTTGGCCGGATCGGTGATGTCCCACACCCGGATCGTCTTGTCATCGCCCGCGGTGGCAAGACGTTTGCTGTCCGGGCTGAACACCGCCGAAGTGACCCAGCTGGTGTGTGCGCGGATCGGCTCACCCAGAGGTTTGGGGTGCCCGCGGTCCTGCACGTCCCAGAGCCGCACGGTGTTGTCGAACCCAGCCGTGGCCAGCATCTTTCCATCCGCGCTGAATGTGGTCTCGTACACCGAACCGGTGTGCCCGCCCAGAATCGGCATGGCCAGCGGCATGTTCTGGCTCATCAGCACGCGCGAGTAGACGTCCGCGTCGGTCGGCCGCAACTCGTGCGCGACCAGGCCCAGCTGCGCGGACAGCGAAGGATTGCTGTCCTGCAAGCGATCCGCCTGGGCGAGCACCTGCCGGAACTCGGCGTCGTCACGTTCGTTGATCGCCAGCACGGCCGCGATCCCGGCCACCACAGCCAAAACGCACACCAAGGCCACCGCGACCCGGCGGGTCCAGATCGAGCGCCGCCGGAAGCGGGTCGACGCGTCCAGGAAGTCCTGCGCCGTGCTGCTCGGCCGCCCGGACTGAGTCCGGTACAGGGCGCCTTCGAGGCGAGCTCCGCGATACAACAGGGACGGGTCGCGGTTCTCGGCATCCCAGGCCTCGGCGTCCTCCTCCAGGCGCTGCCGCGCGAGGTTCCCGGCCCGGTCCCGGTCGATCCAGCTGCGCAACCGCGGCCACGCCTGCAGCAACGCCTCGTGCGTGATCTCCACCGAGTCGGCGTCGAGCGTCACCAGCCGCGCCCGCGCGAGGGTCTCGATCGCCTCCTCGGCGGCGGCGTGATCACCCGAGCGGCCCACGATCTCGGCCCGCGTCGAGCGCCGCCGGGTGTCCCGCGTGTTCCGGCCGACGTGCACGAGCCCCAGCAGCACGTCGTGGGTGGCGTTCTGACCCGCGGGAGGCAGCTCGGCCCAGGCGCGTTCGGCGGTCGCGGCGACCGCGCCCTGGATCCCACCCGCCGCCCGGAACCCGGCGATGGTGAGCTTCCCGGCCTGACGCCGTTGCCACGTCGCCAGGAGAGCGTGCGACAACAACGGCAGTGCGCCAGCGTCGTAGGCACCCCCGGTGGTGTGCTCGGACTTGCTGCTCACCCCGAGGTCACGGACGATCAGGTCGACCAGGCCGGGCTCGAACTGCAGGCCGACCGCCTTGGCCGGCCGGGTGATCGCGTCCCGCAGCTCGGCCGCGGTCATCGCCCCCAGCACCATCTGACGTTCCTGCAACGCCTCGGCCAGCTCAGGGAAGTCCAGGCAGTGCCCGTAGAAGTCGGCGCGCACACCCAACGCGACCAGCGCGGGCGCGTCGTCGCCGGTACAGGCCGCGTGCAGGGCCGCGACGAACACCCGCCGCTCGTGCTCGTCGCGGCACAGCGTGAAGGTCTCCTCGAACTGGTCGACCACCAGGACCAGCTTCGGCGTGATGGCCGCGCGCACCTGCCGGGCGAACTCGGCCGCCTCGATCTCGTCGTTCGCCGCCGCGGCCAGCGGGGCGGCCAGCTCGGGCAGCCGGTTGAGCAGCTCGCCGAGCGGGTCCGTGCCGGGCGTCATGATCACCCGGCTCCACGACTCCGGGCCGATCGCGGCCAGCCCGCCATTGGCCAGCGCGGGCAGCACCCCGGCCCGCAGCAACGACGATTTCCCCGATCCCGACGCACCGACCAGCATGGTGATACCGCCGGTATCCAGCGCTTTGTCGAGCCGTTTCAACAATGCCGAAGTGGCTCGTTCCCGGCCGAAGAACCAGCTGGAATCCTCGTGCCCGAAAGACGCCAGCCCGCGATAGGGACAGACCCCGGAATCGGCGGCCGGCATTTCCGGCACCTCCCCGGCGACCGGGCTGTTGAGCGCCCGCTCCCACAATGCGTGCCAGGCCTTGACGTTGTAGAGATCCCCGGAGACCGCCACCGGATTGGCCTTCCGCGCCTCACCGATCAGGATTTCCAGCGCGACGGCCAGCGCGGAGAACCGGGCGGGCACATTCCGGCCGCGCCGCCAGTCGCTGAGCCGTTGCACCGAGACACGGATCGGCCGGCCCTGCTCATCGGTCCGTCGTGCGCGAACCACCGATTCGGCTATACGCTTGAGCGGCGGGTCACCGGCGGCCGCGTAGAGCAACGCGAACCGCTCCGCGAAGACCCCCCGGTCGTCCAGCTCCACGCCCGACCCCTGCACCTGGCGACCCACCCCTTGGCTGACACCGTTCCGGTTTCCGGACCGGAAGATCCACACTTCCCCGTTGAGCTGGGACTCCTCGCGTCCCCCGCGGTGAGACTAGCCCAGCCCGCCCCCCGGCCTGAGATGCTGCACCCGTACCTTCACCAGCCCCTGTCCGGGCGCTGAGCGGACTGGCGACCGCCCGCGTCCCCCTTGTTCCAAGGGCTGGCCGGCAGGCGGTCGGGTTCCGCGGCTTCACCTGGGGGTGAGCCCGACCGCCTCGTCGTGCCCACGTTTACTCCCGTCTCGGGTGCCCCGGCAAGTCCATGTCCGTCCTTGCCCGGTTTTCGTCCGCACAATAGGTGCGCACCACTAGCGTCCACTTTCCCGGCCGACCTACCAGCGGCTTTGAGGGTTTGCGTGGCATCTGACCCCACATCGCTGGCGAAGTCTCAACGGCAGTTTCAATGAGACACTTGAGGGCATGACAATCGGACAACCCGTGCTCGAAGTCCGCGGCCTGCGGATGAGTTATGGCCCGAACGAAGTGCTGCACGGCGTCGATCTGCAAGTGTGCCGAGGCGAGGTACTGGCCTTGCTTGGCCCGAACGGAGCAGGCAAGACGACGACCATCGAAATACTCGAAGGCTTCCGCAAACGCACCGGCGGTGACGTGAAAGTGCTCGGTGTGGACCCCGGCCATGGCGACGAGGCCTGGCGCGCCCGGCTGGGAATTGTGCTGCAGTCGTGGCAGGACCACGGCAAATGGAAAGTCCGCGAACTGCTGCACCAGATCGGGCTTTACTACACGCCCTACAGCAAGCCGTATGACGCCGACGAGCTGATGGCCCTCGTCGGCCTGACCGGTCAGGCCCGGACCAAGGTGGCCCTGTTGTCCGGCGGCCAACGGCGCCGGCTGGACGTGGCGATCGGCCTGGCCGGCCGGCCGGAGCTGCTGTTCCTGGACGAGCCCACGGTCGGTTTCGACCCGCAGGCCCGCCAGGAGTTCCACGAGCTGGTCACCCGGCTGGCCGAGACCGACACGACCATCCTGCTCACCACACACGACCTGGACGAGGCCGAGAAGCTGGCCGACCGGATCGTGATCCTGGCCGGCGGCCGGATCATCGTCGAGGGCACCGCCTGGGAGCTGGCCAAACAGGTGTCCGGCAAGTCCGAGGTGCGCTACCGGCTCAACGGCGAGCCTGAGGTGCACTCGGTCGACGACCCCGCCGAGTTCCTGCGCGAGGCGCTGGCCAAGGACATCCACGACCTGGAGGTGCGCCGGGTCAGCCTGGAGGACATCTACCTGAGCATGGTGGCGAAATGACGACTGTGGCGGTGCAGGCCGGTGTCCGGCGCGGCTGGATCGAGTTCCGGCAGAGCGTGTCCAGCTGGGGTGAGCTGGTCGGCTGGGTGTGGCCGTCGATCATCCCGCTCGCGTTGTTGTTCGCGTTGCGCGGCAACACCGTCCAGGGCATCGACTTCTCGATCGGCTCGCAGGCGGTTCCCGGCGTGCTGGGGATGAACGTGGTGCTGACCGGGCTGATGGGCGTGGCGGTCGCGCTGACCATGGACCAGATGGACGGGACACTGTTGCGGGCCAAGGCCATTCCGGGCGGCACAGTGGGCTACCTGACCGGCAAGATCGTCTCGCAGACCGCGATGACCGTGACGATCCTGCTGATCGTGCTGGTGCCGTGCGCGTTTCTGTTCGACGGCATCGAACTGGGCAGCGCGAGCTCGTGGCTGACCATGCTCTGGTTGGTGCTGCTGGGGTTGCTGGCCACGCTGCCGATCGGAGCGGTCCTGGGGTCGGTGCTCAGCAGCCCGCAGACGTTGAGCTTCATGACGTTGCTGGTGATGGGCCTGGCGATGATCTCGGGGGTGTTCTTCCCGGTGACGTCGCTGCCCGAGTGGCTGCGATGGGTCGCGCAGGTGTTCCCGCTGTACTGGATGGGCCTGGGAATGCGCTCGGCGTTGCTGCCGGATGCGTTGGCAGCAGCCGAGATCGGCCAGTCGTGGCGGACGCTGGAGACCGTGGGCGTGCTCGGTGCGTGGGCCGTGCTCGGGTTCGTCGTGGCTCCGGTCGTGCTGCGCAAAGTGGTCCGCAGATAGCGCAACCGATTCACAACAGGCCGCTCGCAGGCTGTTCGGCGTCCCCAAGCCCCCACTTGCGAGGGAATCTCATGCACAGCTGGCGACGCCTGCTCCTGGGTGCGTTCGCCGCGGTGCTCACGGCCGGCCTGGTGGCCGGCGTGCCCGCGGCGAACGCCATCGGTAACCCAGATGTCAAGATGCGCGACAACTCCTCCGACACCGGTGCCGAGCCCAGCTCGGGCCCGGTGTGGAGCAGCCCGGACATCCGGGTCTGCGACACACCTTCCTACTGCGCCGCGGATGTCGAGGTCACGCCCGGCCTGACCTACTACGTTTTCGTGACCCTGAACAACACCGGCGAACGCGAGACCTCCGGCCGGCTGCACCTCTACTACACCGAGGCGGGCGGCAACGCGACCTGGCCGACCGACTGGGTGGCCATCAACACCCCGGTGGCCGACACGGTCCTGGCGCCGGGCGTGAACCCGCCGATCATGATCCCGTGGACGCTGCCCGGCGACTGGGTGCACTTCTGCCTGCTCGCCCGTTGGGTGAGCAAGACCGACCCGATGCCGGTCGAGGGCCCGAGCACCGTCACCAACACATCGGCGAGCAACAACATCGTGTGGCACAACGTGGTCACGCACGGCCCGTTCGACCCGGGCGACCACTTCAAGGCGCCGTTCATGATCGCCAACCCCGGCCGCAAGCCGGACCGAGCCTGCCTGCTGGTCGAACCCAGTGGCGAGCGGCCCTTCATCGGGCCGGGCACCATGCTCGTCGACATCGGCCCGGCGCTGTTCGAGCGCTGGAAGGCCGCGGGCGGCCAGGCCAAGGGCTTCAAACAGGTTGGTGAGACACAGTTCCAGGCGGTCGACCCGCGCCGGTCGCTGCTGTGCGGCATCACGCTCAACCCGAAGGACCGGTTCGCGCTGATCTTCGACTTCGCCGGGACCAAGGACGCCGCGGGCAACGCCTTCGTGGTGAACGCGATCCAGACCAACGCGCAGGGCGAGGACCAGGGAGGGGTGGAGTACCGGCTCTCGTTCAAGGGGTAGCGCCGGCACTCCCGTCCTGAGCGGCCCAGCCCCGGCCGCTCAGGACGGTCCTGCCGCGCGGTAGGCGATCCCGGCGGGTGTCGGGGTCCTTCCGTCCTTGTAGAGCCCGGTTCCGGGTTTGTCCGCGGGCAACGCGAACCAGGCGTACCGTTCCAGCCCGGCCTGGTTTTCGAGCATCGCCGTTGAGCCAGTTGCGAAAGCGGCCAGCTGCTCCGGCGTCGGGTAGCGGGCCTGGCCTTGCGAGAAGTCGATCAGCGAGTACTCGGTGAGCCACACGGGTTTGTTGTACCTCGCCTGGACCGCGCTGATGTAGGACTTCAGCTGGCCGACCGCGGCCGGGCTGAAATCCCCGCCGTACCAATGCAAAGTGATGAAGTCCACGCGCAGCCCGCGGGCGGCCGCCCCGGTCATGAACCGGTCGAGCCAGCCGCCCGCCTTGTCCCCGCCGAACGCGACCGCCGGGCTGCCCAGTCGCATCCCCGTCGACTGCAGCTGCGGCCACAGGTCGAGTGCCTGCTCGACCGTCATGTTCGACTGCTCCGCCAGGTCCGGCTCGTTGAACCCGAGCAGAGTGGTGCCGTTCTTCTTCGCTTCGGCCAAAGTGGACGGTGTGACCGACTTGGCACCCCAGATCATCGGCACGAACTCGACGCCCGGGGGAGCGGCGACTTTCTCCGGCCCGGCCGCCCAGGTGTAGAACCAGCCCGCGTGCACGTCCTTCAGCGCGTCCGTGACACCGGGGAAGGTCCAGGTGCTGACGCCCTTCTTGGCGGACTTCCTGGCCGGGACGACCGGTGGGGCCTTGACCGTCGTCGCTTTGACCGGAGTCGTTGGGGGAGTCGTGGTTGTGGTCGCTGTCGTGGTGGTCGTGGTTGTTGGTGCGGTTGTTGTCGCGACCGCGGCGAGGGCTTGCGGGATCGGCTCGTCCTGAGTGGACGGTAGGGCGACGATCACGCCCGTTGTCACCGCGACTGCCGCCGCGGCAGCTGCGACGGGTTTGACCGCGGCGAGGTACCAGGGTTTGGCTACCGCTGCGGCGACTACCGGCTTGGCGCTTCCCGTGAGGACGTGGCCGAGCGTGACCGGGACGGCGACCAACGGCAGGCCCGCGACCAGCGCTTCGACCGCGGCGAGGCCGTTCTGGTGCCGGCCGCACTGCGGGCATTCCCGGACGTGCCGGGCGATTCGCTTGCGCCACAACGCACTCGGCTGTCCGTCCCAGTCGCCGAGGACCTCTTTGAGGGCCAGGCACTGCTGGCTCAGGGCTCGTACGACGATCCGTGCGGAGTCCAGTTGGGCTTTGAGGCGTTGAATCCGGACGGCGGCGTGCTGCGGTGACAACCCGGTGGCCTCGGCGACTTCGGCCCTGGTCAGCCGCCCGGCCGCCGCCAACCACCAGAGGGACAGCAGTTCGCGTTCGTCGGCGCTGAGCCATCTCGTCGCCGCGACGACCTCACGGCGTTGCCCGGACAGCTGCAATCGCAGGATGGTCAGGTCGACGAAGTCCGCGCCCGGATCGGCCTGGTCCACCAGCTCCTCGGCGGGGACCTGGCGGCGGTGGCGTTCCCGCACCTGGTTGAGCGCGATGACCACGAGCCACGACCGGAAGCTCGCCGGATCGCGCAGGCCGGACAGCCCGTGCACGGCGCGCAGCATGGTCTCCTGCACGACGTCATCGGTGTCCGCGTGCCCGCCCAGCGCGTGCCCGACGATGTTGTAGACGAGCGGCAGATACCCCGCCACCAGGTCATCCAGCGCCCGCTGGTCACCGCCACGCGCGGCGATCACCGTCTCGACCCCGGGCTCCTCCGGTGCAGTCACAGTCCACCCTCGCTCGTCAGGGACATCTCCGGCCAGGAGACGGCCCCACCGGCCGCGGATAACCAAAACTCCGCTCAGACTGTTCTACGGATCCCGCACCACCCCGGACACAACCCATTTCCCAGCCCACACCTCGTGAGTGGTCATGCCGGTTAGAACCAGTACAACCACTCACGAGGGGCTACCCGGGGTTCAGGCCTGCTGGACGATGTTGACCATCCAGTTGACGCCGTAGCGGTCGACGACCATGCCGAACTCGTCGCCCCACTGCTGCTTCTCCATCGGGACGGCGACGGTGCCGTCGGAGGACAGCTTCTCCCAGTAGCCGCGCAGTGGCTCGGCGTCATCGCCGGACAGGCTGATCGAGATGTTGCTCTGCTGCGGGGCGTCCATTCCGGGCGGGGCGTCCGAGGCCATCAGGGTGAAGCCGAGGTCGGTCTCGAGCTGGCCGTGCATGATGTTGTCGGCCGGCGCGTCGGTGGCGCCGAAGTCGCCGTAGGTGTTCAGCCGCAGCTCCCCGCCGAAAACATCCTTGTAGAACTCCAGTGCCGCACGGGCGTTGCCCGCGAAGCCGATGTACGGGTTGAGAACAGATGCCACCGGATGCTCCTTGGTCGCGTGGTGATGACGCATCGTTGCACCGACGGCGGAACGTCACAATGGGACGCGCCCGCCACTCACCCATGTGAGCGGCGAGCGCGTCGGTCAGGGCCTAGAGTCCGGCACCGTAGGGATAGAGCGGGTTACCGTACGTCGTCGGCACGGGCTGCCCCGCGTCGATTTTCGCCCGTATGTCAGCACGTTGTGCGGCGGTGGCACCCAGATCGTATGGCAGGTCCCAATTTTCCGTCGCGTCCGCCGGGATGTCGGTACCACCCGGTCGAAGGACATCGGTCAGGCTGCGCGGTAGCTGCCACGGCAGCCGCCCGCGCGCGGTGTAGTCGCCGAACAGCAGGCCGGCCGCGGCCGGGCCCATCTCCTCGCCGCCGCGGTAGGTCACCACGATCGCGCTGGCCAGGTCGTTCCATTCGGTGATGACGTACGGCCTCGGCATCACGAGCAGTACGACGACGGGAATGCCCTGCCGCTGGAAGTTCTGGATCAGCGCGAGCTGGTCCGCGGGCAGGTACGGTTGCTCCTTGACCCAGTTTGTGGCGTGGGTGTAGGAGCCCTCGCCGACCGCGACGACGGCGAGTTTCGGCGCGGGACCGTTGTCCTGGTACACGTTCACGCCGGACTGGGCGGCCCTGGCCTTGATCGCGTCCATTATGGACAGTGAACCGTACTCCTGGTGGAAGTAGCTGGTCCAGATGCAGCAGGCCAGCGGGTCGGTCGCCCGTGGACCGGTGACCACGATGTTGTCACCGGCGTTGAGCCGCATGGGCAGAACACCGTTGTTCTTCAGCACCGTGATGGACTCCCGTTCCGCCTGGTTCACCAGAGCGGTGTAGGCGGGCTGGTGGAACCGGTACGGTCCGTTCACCGGATCACCGTATGGGTTCTCGAACAGTCCTAACTGGAACTTCAGCTTGAGCACCCGGCGGACGGCGTCGTTGATCCGGGCCGCGGGCACGTTCTGGGTGAAGCTCGCGATGGAGAACCCGGCGGCGCCCGGGTCGGCCCCGCCCATCACGTCCGACCCGGCGTTCGCCGCGCCGATCCACGACCCGGACGGCAGCCAGTCGGTGGTGATCAGGCCGGTGTAGCCCATGTTCTGCCGCAGGTAGGCCAGGATCTTGGCGCTGTCACCGGCGCCTGGTCCACCGGGATCGAGCAGCGAACTGCCCGCGTAGCCGGGCATGATGTTGACCGCACCGGCCTCCATCGCGGCCCGGAACGGGATCATGTGGTACTTGATGGTGACCGCGTCGTACACGATCAGGGCTTCTCCGCCCGCGCCTTCACCCGGCCAGTGCTTGACCGTGGCCAGCACCGACGCCGGGTTGAGCTCGGGTCCGCCCTGCAGACCGGACACCAGCGCGCGCACCTGTGCCGCGGCGACGTCCGCGTTCTCGCCGTTGCCCTCCTGGATGCGTGGGTAGAGCACCTTCGTACCCACCTCGGCAAGCGGGCCGAGGACACCGCGTGTACCCACTTCGAGCTGTTCGCGGCGCTGCATGTCGCCGAGTTTGTACTCGAGTGGGTAGTCCTTGCCCGCCGCCAGCGCGCTCTGCGTGGGGTAGGTCGTCTTGTACCCGTGGATGGTGTCGCCCGCTGAGATGAAAGGAATACCCAACCGGGTGCCAGAGGAGGCCAGCAGGATGGTGTTCAGGTCATTCGCCTCGGCGGGACCGAAGTGCCAGCCGGACTGCGGGAAGGCCTGGGCGTTGTAGAACATCTGGTAGGCCTTCTCCTCGATCGTCATCCGGGTGAGGAGGTCGTTCACCCGGGCGTCGATCGGCTGGTGCCAGTCCTCGTACGGCTCGATCGTGCCGTTCTTGTTCAGGTCACGGCTGCCGTTGACGATCCGCACGCCGTCGTTCACCGTGGTGACGTTCGGTAGGTACAGGCTGAACGTGCGGATGTTCGAGCCGTTGCCGGCACTGTCCACAATGAACCACTTGTAGGTCCAGCGGTCGGAGATGTCCCACGTTGGGGTGTATGTCGTGGCTGTCGTCTCGGCGACCTTCGTGTACAGGTCGATGAGATTGCCGGACTGGGTGAAGTCGTAGTCCGTCCGGCTGATGTTGAGCCAGACCTGGTAGCGGGCCGCGCCGGTGGACGCCCAGGAGAAGACGGGCCGGCGGGTGTTGGTGATCATCGCGTTGTCCGCCGGGGCGGTCAGCGCGAACTTGTTGAGGTTGCCCGGGGCCTTGGTGGGACCGGACAGCAGCGGAGGAGTGGTCGCGGCGGTGTCGACCGTGCCGTAGACCTGGAACTCCCACAGCGAGTAGCCGTACCCGGTTGCCCGCTGTGTACCGAAGAAGCGGATGTAACGACCCGATCCGGTGATGTTCAGTGTCTCGGTTCCGCCGGCACCCGCGGCCGTCTGGTAGATCTGCTGCCAGTTGTTGTCGTCGTTGGACACTTCGATCCGGTACGCCTTGGCGTACGCGGCTTCCCAGTTGAGCACGACCTTGCTGATGGTGGCGTTGCCGCCGAGGTCCACGCGCAGCCACTGCTGGTCGCTGAACTGGCTGGACCACCTCGTGGTCGTGCGGCCGTCGAGTGCCGCTGCCGGAGCGTTGCCGCCTTCGTAGCTCGATCCGGTGACTTGTTTGAACTGCGAGATGACGTTTCCGGGCGGGCCACTGGTGCCCACCGTGCCGTAGACCTGGAACTCCCACAGCGAGTAACCCCAGGCGGTCGCCCGGGTGGTGCCGTACATCCGGATGTAGCGACCCGATCCGGTGATGTTGAGGGTCTCGGTGCCGCCCGGGCCGGTGGCGGTCTGGTAGATCGGCGTCCAGTCGTTGGTGTTGTTCGAGGTCTCGATCCGGTACGCCTTGGCGGCGGCCGTTTCCCAGCTGAGAACGACCTTGTCGATGGTGGCGTTGCCGCCGAGGTCCACCTGCAGCCACTGCGGATCGGCGAACTGGCTGGACCAGCGGGTGCCCGGGTTGCCGTCGGTGGCGGCGGTCGCCGGGGTGCCATCGTTCTCGGCGGACGAGGCAGTGGTGAGTTTTCCTTGGGAGATCAGGGTGCTCTCGGCCTGGGCGGTCGGGACGCCGGCCAGGTAGCAGGCGAGCAAGGCCACGATCAGCAGGGCCCAGCCGCGGCGGCGGGACAGGGGGGACGAGTGTGGCATGAAGTCTCCATGGGCGAGCGCGACTCACACCGCCATCGGGATGGTCGGCAGGGACCGGTGGCGGCTGGGGAAACTTGTCCGGGAGAGCGCTCTCCTGGAAGAGACTCTGGGCGACCGGCAGCCAAACGTCAAGCCCTCGGCGATCCGGCGGTCAGCGGATTAGCATCGGTCCATGGCCGAAATCGAGATGGCCGACCGGACATCCGTCGAGGTCGGCGTCGGGGACGAGCTGGTCATCCGCCTCCCCGAGAACGGCACCACCGGCTACGTCTGGTCGGTCAAGGACACCGGCGCCCCGCTGGAACTGGCCGACGACCGCGTGACCCCGCAGTCCCACGCCATCGGCGCCGCGTCCGAGCGCGTGCTCAAACTCCGCGCCGTCGCGGCCGGGCAGGCGTCGGTCGTGCTCGAACTCGCGCGGGAATGGGAGAACCAGCCGGCCGAGCAACGCCGGTACTCCGTCACCGTGCGGTGAATGAGGGGCGTTGCCCCGAGGGTGGGTGGCGGTGGTGGGGACTCGGGGCAACGCCGATGGCCCCACAGGTGCCCAGGTCGGGGGTACCGGGCGGTGGGGCCGGGGTGGTGAACGGGAGACGCCTCAGAGATGAAGGCGACTGGGGCCTGCGCGACGCTGGCCCCAGTCTGCTTCTATTTCACCACAGGTAGATCTCGTAGATCATGCCGTCGGGTTCTTCGCGGATGTTGACGGCGTGACCGGTCTGGCGGGCCTGCGAGGCGAGGGTGACCAGGGCGGTGAACGCGCCGTCGCGGCCGTTGTAGATCTTCTTCCAGCCCACGCCGACCACGCGCATCCAGGCGTTGCGGGTCTCGTCGATGCACCACAGCGCGTCGATCTTGACGTTGTTCTGCCAGGTGCCGGTCACCGCCTCCTCAGCGAGGGCGGCGGCGGCCGGTGGTGCCATGGTGGGACCGGCGAGCGGCGCGGACTCGACGACCAGGGCGGCGATCTGTTCGTCACTCGGCGCGGAGGTGCCGGGGATGCTGATGTCGATGCTGCTCTCGGTCGTCGGCGGCTGGAGAATGGGCGTTCCTTTGTTGTTTGACATCATGCAACCCTTTACCAGGCGTAGATTTGCTTGATGCTGTCCGTGTCCTCGAACAGGCCAACTGGCCGGTTCAAGGCTTTGGCGGCGGCGAGTTCGGACAGCATCGTCTGGGAGGTGACGGCCACCGTGCTGTCCAGCTTGATCCAGCCGCGCGTGGAGCCATAGGCCCAGATATTCGCGTCGTACTCGTTGCTCCACAATCCCAGGATCTGCTGGTCGGGCAGCCAGGCGCGAATGTTCACGCCATAGGCCGCGCAGGTCTGGAATGTCTCGATCCCGCATTCCCCGTACGCGATCCGGAAATAGCCCGAGTCGCCCCAGCCGGTTCCCCAGCTGTTGCGGGCGATCCAGCAGCCGGCCGCGTCGTCGTATCCGATCAGGCAGACACAATGCCCGCCGGCCAGGTTTCCGGTCACGTGGCGGTACACGCCGGTCCGGTAGGAGAAGAAGTCCTGGAAAACGTTGAAGCACGCGGTGATCGCGCCGTAGGTGGAGATCGACTCCTTCATCTTGGCGACGTTCCCGGAGATCGTCTCGAACGAGGTCACCTTGGCGTTGCGGTTGGGCCAGTCCGCGTTGAGCCTGCTGCAGTCCTGGTCGCCCGCGGTGTACGGGAAGTAGTCGTCGAACGCGACGCCCTTGTCCCGGGCGGCGGTCAGCGCACGGTCCGGCCACCAGCCGTTACCGCAGTTCCGGCCCTCGGCGCGGGCGTGGCAGTAGAACAGGTGCGCCTCGGAGAGGTCCAGCGGCGTCTGCGTCCGGTGGGTGAACCGGTAGACGTTCTCCATTGTCGCGGCGGTGCCGAAAGCGACACAGGAACCGCAGCCGCCCTGGTCCTTCACCGCGGTGTCGTAATTGACACCGCCGACATTCCGCAAATCGAAGGAACTGGGCGCGGTGACGTCGTCGACGGCGGTCGCGGCGGTAAGCAGAGCGGTGTCGTGGGCGGGCAATTCGGGACGGGCCGGGACGCCGAGCCGGATCGTCCGTTCGTGTTCCTCCATCAGGCTCATCGTGGTGGTGCCGCTCTCCCACGGCCCGCCTGCGTCGGAAAGTGCGTCACGGAGGATGTCGAGGTTGAGTGCTTCTGGTGTTTCGGGCATGGCGAACCCCATTAAGGCACGTTTTTCAGTGGTAATGCGGCGGAGCGTCGCAGGGTCCGCGCGACAGGATGCTACTCCGCGCTGAACTGTTTGCCCAGGGTGCCGCATTGATCCTTTGTGTATTTCGTCAGCTGGCGATGCAATCGTTGTCCGGCTCAATTCGGCCCGCGGCGAAAATGTTTTTCGTTACGGGCGGGAAGGCGTGAATCGGCGGCATGGGGTGCGTTTTTATTGCGACAGCGTTATCGTCACGGTATGAAGGCACGATCCTGGTTGCTGGCGTTGCTCATGGTGATGGCGTTGCCGGGCGCCGCGAACGCCGCGCCGGCGCGGACCCCGGTGGTGCTGTTCCCCGCGTGGCACTTCACGCGGCTCGAAGTGACCGTGCACCACCAGAAAGCAGCGCCGGAGTGCCCGGCGTCGGGCAGCTTCCAGGACTTGTTCCTCAACGACCGGCCGAGCACCACGTTCAGCCAGATCTGCCAGGACAAGCTGATGACGCTGCGCTACGACCCGGCGCCGTGGAAGCCGATGCCGTCGCGGTTCAGCGAACAGCCGGGCGTCGATGTGCGGATCGTCGACTATGGCAGGACATCCAGCGCGCCGTTCTACGAAACCCTGTACCAGACCTTGGAGTCCGCGGGATACGTACGGGACAAGGACATCCGGGTGGCTGGTTACGACGCCCGGCTGACCCCGGACATGGGCGGGTTCCTGGGCCGCGCCAAGCGGTTGGTCGAGGACACCTACCGGGACAACGGCAACCGCCCGGTGCAGCTGGTCGGCCACTCGAACGGGCCGCTCTACATCCAGTACCTGCTCACCCACACCAGCAAGGCGTGGCGAGCCAAGTACGTGCACGGGTTCACCCCGCTCGCCGGCAACTTCCCCGGCCAGGGCCTGCTGTACTCGATGATGTTCACGGGCCTGACCGTGCAGGACGGCAGCTACCCGCAGACCCCGGAAGGCGCCCGCAGCAGCGCGCTGATGTACATCTCGCACCCCTCGACGTACATGAGCTCGTCGGACCCGCGGGTGTTCGGCGACCGCGAGGTGATCGTGCAGACCCCGCAGCGCACCTACACCCCGCGCGACTACCGGCAGCTGTACGCCGACGCCGGGTTCCCGCACGCGCGGGAGATCGGCGACTACTACATCGGGTTCGTCTCGCTGCGGTTCCCGGGCGTGGACGTGTACGGCGAGAAGGGGTCCGGCCTGCCGACCATCGTCGGCGCGCAGCTGCCGGATCTGACGGTTGGCCAGATTGTGCCGACCTCGCGTTTCCTCTACCGCGACGGCGACGCGAACCAGGAGGACATCACCAACGAGGCCATCCTCGCCTGGCAGGGCACCCCGTGTTACCGGTTCAGCCTGCGCGACAACCCCGGCGTGACCCACTTCGATCTGCCGAGCAACCCCAACGTGCTGTCTCGCCTGCTCACGGACCTCGGCCGGCAGCGCTCACACTGCCCGTGACACCCTTATCCCGTCGAAAGGAGTTGTCGTGGACGACGACATCGAGGACAACGCCGACAACGGGCTGCTCGACCCCGAGGACACCCTGGACGACCGGAACCCGTTCGACGAGGGCTACTCGCCGCCCGAGCGCGCGCAGGCCATCAACGACTGGGGCACCACCGCCCGGGAGACGGCCGATGGTGAGAGCCTCGGCGGCCGCCTCGCCCGCGAGGTCCCCGACCTGTCCTATGACGAGGACGACGACGACCTCGGCGACACCACCGACACCGACGGTGAGCTGCTCGACGACGAGGTCGGCGACGACCGCTCCGGCCGCCTGGTCGCCACCGACGAGGGCTTCGGCCCCGACACCGACGACCAGCTGTTCGCCTCCGACGTCGGTATCGACGGCGGCGCCGCCTCCGCCGAAGAAGCCGCCATCCACCTGGTCAACCCATCCGACTACTGACATCCCCACGCGGCGGGACTTGGTCAACTAGCGGGTGTGCGCGATCTGGAAGATGTTGCCTTCGGGGTCGCGGACCATGGCGCGGCGCTGGCCGTAGGGGGTGTCGAGCGGCTCTTCGAGGGTGGTTGCGCCTGAGGCCAGGGCACGTTCGAACGCCGCGTCGGCGTCGGGCACGTAGACGTACAGGAACGCTGGGAAATGGGGGCGTTCGGTCGTCGCGGAGATCAGCAGCACCGCGTCGCCGATGTGGATTTCGGCTGGGCGGCCCGGTTTCACGGTGCCGGTGGCGTCGAACACCGCCCGCAGGAACCGGACCTCGGCCTCGACGTCGTCGACGAACATCCGGGGGATCACGGTTGTCATGCCCGATACGGTAGGTGGCGACCGACTTGGGGAGAAGGTATGACACGACGAACTCTGTTCGCGGCCGCCCTCTTACTGCCGTCCCTGCTGGTGACGGCCCCGCAGGCGCAAGCCGCGCAAACCTGTCAGGCCACCAAACCGCGAGTCCCTGGCGCCGAGGTGGTGTCCGTGACGGCGGTCGAGAAACCTGGTGGGACGGTGGAGTCGCCGATCGGGCTGCCGCCGGTCACCGACGTCCCGCCGTACTGCGAAGTCACCGTCATGCTCACCCATCCCGGGGCACACGACAACGTCAAGGTCCTCGTCTGGCTGCCGGTCACCGGCTGGACCGGGCGGTTCCTCGGCGCGGGCGGCGGTGGCTACGCGATGAACCTCGGCGACAGCACGCTCGCGACAGGCGTCAAGCGCGGCTTCGCGACGGCGGACACCGACGGTGGTGTGGGTTTCAACATCAACAACCCAGCAGCCTGGGCCGGCGACAAGGAACTGGTCAAGAACTTCGCCTCGCGCTCACTGCACGACATGGCGGTGGCCGGCAAAGCCGTGACCGCGAGCTACTACGGCAAACCCGCCAAGTACGCCTACTGGGACGGCTGCTCCACCGGCGGCCGCCAGGGAATGATGAACGCCCAACGGTTCCCGGACGACTACGACGGCATCAACGCCGACGCGCCCGCGATCAACTGGGACCGGTTCGTCCCGGCCGACCTGTGGCCGCAGATCGTGATGTACCAGGAACACAACCTGCTGAGCCCGTGTGAGTTCAAGGCCTTCTTGGACGCCGCGGTCGCCGCCTGCGACCCGAAGGACGGCGTCGTCGACGGCGTGATCGACCTGCCGAACAGGTGCGACTTCACCGCCGCCGAGCTCGTCGGCAAGAAGATCACCTGTGACGGCAAGGAGATCACGATCTCCGTGCAGGACGCCCGGGTCATGCAGAAGATCTGGGACGGCCCCCGGCAGTGGTACGGGCTCGACCCCGGCACCTCACTGGCCAATCTCGGCAGCACCGTGCCCGGCCCGGACGGCAAGCTCACCGGTGTGCCGTTCGAGATCGCCGAGACGTGGGTGCAGTACTTCGTCAAGCAGAACCCGTCGTTCGACGTCAGGACCATGACCTATCGCGACTTCGAACGGGTCTTCGAGCAGTCGCGCCGGTTCAACGACATCATCGGCACCGACGACCCGGACCTGTCCGCGTTCCGTGACTCCGGCGGCAAGCTGATCACGTGGCACGGCCAGGTCGACTCGCTCATCCCGTACAAGGGCACGGTCGACTACCGTGAACGGGTCGAACGCGCGATGGGCGGAGCGTCCAAAGTAGACAAGTTCTACCGGCTTTTCCTGGTGCCCGGCGCGGACCACTGCTTCTTCGGCCCGGGCGAGCTGCCGGTCGACCCGCTCGGCCAGCTGGTCGACTGGGTGGAGAAGGGCATCGCCCCGGACACCCTGCTGGGCCGGAGCGTGGACGGCGCCCGTACGCGCAACCTCTGCAAGTACCCGCTGGTGTCGCGCTACGACGGTCACGGCGACCCGAACAACGCGGCCAGCTTCAGCTGCCGCCGCTGGTAGGCGAAACCGGTCCGCGGCCGGGAAGATCGTGGGTATGAAGTCCGAACACGAGTTCTTCCCGGCCAACGACCAGCCGTGGCAGGAGACCGACCAGAAGGGCGTGCTCGAACGCGTGCTCGCCCGGGATGAGCGGGACCCGGAGATCCTGACCCGGCTGGCCCGCTGGCTGCCCGGCGTGGAAACCGAGGGTGTGATCACCCACGAGTACGTCGAGGAGGTCTACATCCTCGCCGGCGACCTGCAGGACATCACCCTCGACAGCGCGTTCCGGCTGGGCGACTACGCGTCGCGGCAACCGGGCATGCGGCATGGCCCGTACCGCACCGAGACCGGCTGCATCATACTCGAGGTCCGGTACCGCGCCAGCGAGGCGAACCCACCGGCCTGACGGTGAGCGTGTTGATGTCCACACCGGACGGTTGGGTGACCGCCCATACGATGGTCGCGGCCATCTGGTCGGCGCTGAGGTAGCCGCCCGGGCGCGCCGACAACTGAAGTGCGCTCCAGGTCAAGCTCTCAGCCGAGGTCCGGGGGAGCGGTCATCGTGGTCTCGCCGAACAGTTCCTCCGGGTCGGCCTCGGCCGGTGCGGCCTGCTGGCGGGTGTGGACGGTCGGCTGCGGGCGGGGGTCGGCGGTGTCGCCTGCGCGCCCGTTCTGGCCCATGGGTGATCCTCTCTTTGCCGTAGCCGCGCTGGGCCGTGCGAAGGTACTGGCTCGGCGAGGAACCCACATAGCGGTTTGGCCCGGGTTCCCGCATTTACGCGGGAAATTCGACCGGTCGGACAAGGAAACCGGGCACCTGGCGGGATTTTCGTACGGCTAGGCCAGTTGGCTCTCGATGTAGGTGATCAGTGAGTCGACCGAGGCCATGAAGATCTCGTGGTCGGTGACGCCGATCAACGCCGGCGCGTGCTTGTGGGTCGCGGGGAAGTCCTTGTGCGGCAAGGCCGCGTACACCCGGGACCAGGCGGTGACGTCCTTCTCGGCGATCTCCGGCGGCAGCGTGCGAGCCGTGCAGCCCATGCCCGCCAACGCCAGCAGGGTGTCCATGAACAACCGGTACAGCAGTACGGTTTTGGCCGCGCCCAGGCCCAGGGGCTGGAGGGTGCGCAGGATGATCTCGACGACCTGGCGCTCGGCCGGGCCGCCGGTGCTGCGGGCGAACGTCAGCGCGAACACGACCGGGTGCTCCTGGGCCTGCTGCCACATGGCGTCCGCGATCCGTCGCAGCGCGGACCGCCACCCGGTGTCCGGCGTGATGTCGCGCAGCCGGTCCAGGACGCTCTCGATGGTGCGGTCGGCCAGCGCGAGCACGAGTTCGTCCTTGTCCCGGAAGTGCCGGTAGAACGCGGTCGCGTCCACGCCCAGCTCCCGGCCGAGGCGCCGCATGCTCAGCGCGGCCGCTCCTTCGCGTTCGGCCAGCTCAAGCGCTCGGTCCACGATCGTGGTCGCGCTCAGGGCCACCCCCGGCCCCGCGGCTCTGGTCATCCGTTCCCCTCCTGATCGGTCCAGCCGCATCTTCGCACACATCGGTGACAACAGCGTTGACAACAGCGTTGACAACAGTGTTGATGTCCGTCGGCGTCTATCAGCTGATCGTGATGTTGTCGTGTTGCTGATTTATCAGGGGAGATTCTCCCCGTTTAATCTTGTCTGGAGGCTTAAGAGCGGATACAGTCCCCGGATAAGAGCAGGAGGGAGGGGGCTGCGATGGAGACGCGCCGGGTGCGGCGGCCGCG
The DNA here is from genome assembly GCF_040675465.1 of Actinocrispum sp. NPDC049592. Taxonomy (NCBI): domain Bacteria; kingdom Bacillati; phylum Actinomycetota; class Actinomycetes; order Pseudonocardiales; family Pseudonocardiaceae; genus Actinocrispum; species Actinocrispum sp. NPDC049592. The sequence goes on from NZ_JBFAPA010000014.1 coordinate 252,904, forward strand.
TGCGGATGGGCTGCGCAACCGGGCCCGGATCGTCGCGACGGCCTGCGAAGTGTTCGCCGAGCAGGGCCCGGACGCCGCGCTGGACGAGATCGCGCGGCGCGCTGAGACCGCCAATGCCACCGTCTACCGGCACTTCCCCGACCGGAACGCGCTGCTCTACGAGGTCGTGCTGGGGGTGCTTCGCCGGCTCGCCGACGAGGCCACGCGACCGCGCGAGGCCGACCCGTTCGCCGCGGTCAGCCGGTTCATGCTGGCCGCGGCCGGCGAACGGATCGCGGTGATCTGCCCCTTGCTCGCCGGCCACCCCGACAAGGACAGCCCGGAGTTGGCCGCCGAGAAAGAACGCCTGGTCACAGGCGTGTCAACGCTGGTGACAACGGCGCAGGAGGCCGGGCGTATGCGCGACGACGTGTCCGCGTTCGACCTGCTGATGACGCTGGCCCAGCTCACCCGGCCGCTGCGGGGCGGGGACTGGGCCGCCGCGGAGACGTTCGCCCGGCGCTCACTGCAGCTCTACCTCGACGGGCTGGTCACCCCGGCCCGGTCCACCCTTCCGGGCAGGCCGCCCGAACCGGCCGACCTGCGCCGCTGATCCCGCTGGAGGCGCCATGAGATTCGGGCTGATCGCCGACTTCCGCACCGGTGGCTCGCTGACCTCGCCCGAGGTCGTCGCGGACACCATCGACCACATCGTCTGGGCCGAGTCGCTCGGCTTCAGCCACGCCGTCATCGGTGAGCACCACTTCGCCGACGATTCCTTCCTGCCGTCACCACTTGTGGCCGCCACCGCCATTGCGGCCCGTACCACTTCGATGCGAGTCGCGACCAATGTGGCGCTTTTGCCGCTGTACCACCCTGTCCGGCTCGCCGAGGACGCCGCTGTGCTCGATGTCGTCTCCGGTGGACGGCTGGATCTCGGCGTGGGTGTGGGGTACAACCCGGTCGAGTTCGCCGGATATGGCGTGGATCGGAAGTCATTGGGTGCCAGGGCGAACGCCGTCCTGGACACGGTGAAAAGGCTGTGGCTGGGCGAGACCGTGACCGTCCACAATGACTTCTTCGACATCGACGGCGCGCGGGTGACTCCGCGCCCGGTGCAGGACCCGCATCCACCCATCTGGGTCGGCGGCCTGAGCCGTGCCGCCGTGCGCCGTGCGGCCCGCTACGGCGATGCCTACACCGGGCCTGCCAATCCGCAGGTCTGGCAGTCCTATTTGGACGCATTGGCCGAGCAGGGCAAGGATCCCGCCACCGCACGGATCAACCTCACCGGCACGCCGTGGTTCTTCGTGTCCTCCGATCCCGAGCGGTTGTTCGCCGAGCTGGCGCCTCCGGTGCTGAACTGGGCCGGTCATATGGCGAGGACCGCTGGGCTGCCGCCGATCGGGTCGATCGAAGAGCTGCGCAAGTCCGGGCAGCTCACGGTCGTCACCCCGGCCGAGGGCGTGACCTGGATCAAGAACATGGCCGGGAACCTGCCCGTCGACATGTTCGGGCTGCGGATCGCGCCGCCGGGGGTGCCGGTGCGCCGGCTGCGGGAGCACTTCGAGCTGTTCGCCCGCGAGGTCATCCCGCAGTTCCAGTGATCACGAGGCGAAGCCGGGTCGAGATCGGCTCCGTTGTCAACACTGTTGACAGCAATGTGGCAACCGGCCTGGGCGCCCGCGACAGTAGCCGCCGGGGCTAGGGTTGGCGGGTATGGCGACCCCAGCGACGGCGGCCGGGCCGATCGTCAAGCCGCTGCCGCCGGAGATCTTCGACGTGCTCGGCACGAACGCGGAGACCCGCTGGGAGGCGTTGCGCGGACAGGGTTACCACGTGCCCAACGACCGGTTCTTCGTCCGCAACCACACATCGACCCCGACGATCGACGTCGACACCTGGCGGCTGACCGTGTTCGGCTCGGGTCTGCGCGGCGGTCCGGTCGAGTTCGGCTACCGGGACCTGCGGAGCCTGCCGTCGGAGTCGTTGTCCGCGTTCATCGAATGCGCGGGCAACGGCCGAAGCTACTACGCCAGTCAACAAGGCCAGCAGGTCACCGGCACGGCATGGCATCTGGGGGCGATCGGGGTCGCGCGGTGGCGTGGGGTGCGGCTGTCCACTGTGCTCGCCAAGGCCGGGATCAGCCGCCGGGCGGTGGATGTGCTGCCGGAGGGCCTTGATCCGGACTACGTCACCGGTGGAGTCAACCTGGGGAAGGTGCGGCGCCCGTTGCCGGTGGCCAAGGCGCTGGAGGACGTCCTTGTCGCGTACGAGATGAACGGCGAACCGCTGCCGCCGGACCACGGGTTCCCGGTGCGGCTCGTGGTGCCCTCGTGGGTGGGGATCGCGTCGATCAAATGGCTCGGCCGGATCGAGGTCGCCGACACTCAGTTGGCGTCACCGTGGGACACCCAGTACTACCGGCTGATCGGCCCGGTCTATCCGCCGGACGGCACGCTGGTGACCCACCAGGTCGTCAAAAGCGCCTTCGAGCTACCGCGAAACGCCGTCTTGCCAAGGGGAAAGCAAGTCCTCACCGGACGATCTTGGTCCGGCAACGGTCGCATCCGGCACGTCGACGTGAGCACCGACGGCATGACTTGGCGCCATGCCCGGTTCACCAGTCCAGCGTGCGAAAACGCCTGGGTCCAATGGGAGTTCCCGTGGCACCCCAAAGCTCCCGGGGCGTACACCTTGCGGGCAAGGGCCACCGACGGCACAGGCACACGGCAGCCCGATGTCGCCGTCCACAACACTCAGGGGTATCTGTTCGACGCAATCGTGCGGCACCCGGTGACGGTGGTCTAGTTCTTCGCCGCCCAGGCAGCGATCTGGGTGCGGGTGGACAGGCCGAGCTTGGCGAGGATGTGCTGGACGTGGGTCTCCACGGTCCGGACCGAGATGTGCGTCGCGGCCGCGATCTGCCTGTTCGTCAAGCCTTGGCCCACAAGTACCGCGATTTCCTGTTCCCGCTTGCTCAATGGGTCGCTGCTGTTGCCGGTCAGTTCGCGTGCCTGTGCGAGCAACGGTCGCATCCCTAGAGCTTCCGCTTGCGCGGCAACGGAAGTGGCCAGCGCGAGGGCCTCGTCGCGGTCGCCGGGCCGTCGTCGTCTGATCAGGACGCGAGCGAGATCGAGCCCGACAGTGGCCACATGTGGCCGCATGCCCGACCGCTCGTTGACCACCAGCGCCTGGCGATAGTGCCGGACCGCGTCGTCGAGCCTGCCGACCGCGGCCGCCGCCAGCCCCAGAACGCCATGAACAGCACCGTTCAGGGTCACGACACCGGCGCCGCCGCAGGTGATCAGCTCGCCGTACGGCAGCAACCGTTCGTACGCGGCCTGAGCGGTCGCCTTGTCCTCGAAAGTCGTTGCCAGGACGACGAGTCCGGCCATCACGGGCAGGAACCGCATCCCGCCGATGACGTCGTGCACCTGCTGGGGGTGGTAGCAGCGGCGGGCGATGTCCAACCGCCCGCACGATGCGTGCCAGCCGCCGATCAGCGAGGCCACGATCTCCGGCGGGTGAAACAGATACCGTTCGCCGTACTCCTCAAGTACACCGGCCTCATCACCCGTCATCCCGGCAACCGTGGCCACCACGGTCACGGTGACCTGTGTGACCACCGAACCACCGGTGTCCTTCACCAGATCCAGTGCGGTGTCAGCGAGTTCGCGGGCACGCTCGAAGTTCCCGCGCGCATGGGCGATGGCGGCCTGTGCCCGGACGTGATGCCACTGCGCGACCGCCGTCCTGATCCGGGCGGCGGCCTCGCCGATCGCCGCCAGCTGGGCCTCGGCGTCATCGAGCCGGCCCAGCTGGCAGTACGCGTCGAACCGCCACATCCGGCCCCACAACAACGCTTCGGCGTCATCGTCGGCGACGCCCAGCGCCAGCATCCGGTCCGCGAGGGACAGTCGTTCGTGGACGCCGTCCGGACCGGAACACGCCAGCTGGCGGGCCCGCAACGCCGAGCGCAGCGCCTGTGGGTCACCGGTCCGGCCGGCGATCCCGAGCGCTTCCCTGGACAGTTCGTCCACCTCGGGCGCGCCGGTGAACGCTCCCTCGGCCGCCCGCTGCGCCAAAAGCCGCGAACGCAACGGGTTGTCGTCTCGCGGCAGGGCCGCGAGGGCCTCGTCGCAGAGCGCTTTGCCGGTGTTGTTCCACTCCGCGCTGCTCATCGCCTCCATCGCCAGCGCGACTTCGGCCAGCGCGTTGGAATCGCCCGCTTCCCGGGCCGAAGCGGCGGCCTCGCGCAGCGCCTCCTCGCCGCCGATCACGTCGAACCGGCGCAGCCGGGCGATCCCGAGCCGGCACAGCAGGCTCGCGCGAGCCCTGGGCTTCAGATCCGGGAACGCCGCCAGGGTCCGCGAGTACAGGATCGAAGCGTTCTCCCAGGCCAGTTGCGCCATCGCCATGTCCGCCGCGCGCTCGGCCCATTCGGCCGCTTTCACCGGATCGCCCGCGGGCAACGACTCCAGCCAGTGGTGGGCGATCTCGGCCACGCGCGTACCGGAGTCGCCGCGTTGTCCGAAGTGGACGGCGATCCGCCGGTGCAGGTCGAGCCGCAGCGCGGTGGGCAGGTCCAGCCTGGCGGCCTCGCGGACGAGATCGTGCACGAACCGCCTGCCATCGACCAGCCCTGCCTGCGCGGCTTCGTCCAAAGCGGACAGAACCTCGGCGAGCGGGCGCTGCAGGACCTCGGCCAGCACCCCCGGATCCAACGAGGCCAGCAACGACCCAGCGCGCAGAACCTCGTGGTCCGACAACGCTTTCAGCCGGGCACGGACCGCATCCCGCACGGCATCTGGCAATTCGTCCGTGCCGTGGATCAGCCGCCCCAGTTCGGCCACGAAGAACGGGTTCCCGTGCGACTGCCTGGTCACCTTGGCGGCCACATCGTCGGCTACCGGCGCCCCGGTCAGGCCCGCGAGCTGCGTGGCGACCTCCGCCTCGGTGAGTCCCCGTAGACGGATCCGGGTCACGGTGTCTTCGCGGCTGAGCGACGCCAGCGTCTCGGACATCGCCTCGTGCGCCTCGGTGTCCCGGTACGCGGCCAGGATCAGCAGCTTCGACGACCGGATGGACCGGGCCAGGTGGACCAGCAAGTGCAGCGTCGGCGGGTCGGCCCAGTGCACGTCGTCCAGCACGATCAGCAGGCCATCCGCCTCGGCCGCGGTGACCAGGTATTCGGTGACCGCCTCGAACACGCGGAACCGTTCCTCCGCCGAGGTGATCGGGCGGGTCGGCCCGGCGCCCACCTCGGGCGCGATCAGGGCGAGATCGCTGGTCAGCTGCCCGGCCGGATGCCGCGTGGCCAGAGTGCGCAGGACCTGCCGGAACGGCCAGTACGGCGGGCTGCCGTCGTCCTGGACCGCGCGGCCCCAGACCGCCGTGGCGCCGAGTTCCTGCGCCAGCCGGGTCTTGCCGATCCCCGGTTCGCCGGCGACCAGCACGACCTGGCCGGACCCGGCGAACGCGGCCGCCCGCCGGTCGCCGAGCAGCTCCACCTCGGCCCGGCGCCCGACCAACCGCGACAACCCCACGGAAGGTCACGATAGGCGACCGGGCCGATGATCAGCGGGACGCGTGCCCGCCGGACAGCAACCACTTCAGCAGCCTGAACGGGCTCATCGGACGAGTCCTTCCAGCACGGGGACGACCTCGGCGGGTGCGGGCATCGCGGCGATCTCGCCGGCGATCCGCTTGGCGGTGAGCCGTTCCGGGCCGTCGGTGAGCAGCTGCTCGACCGCGGCCTGGATGGCGCCGGGGACCTGTTCGTCGTTGCGCAGCGCCCGGCCTGCCTGGATCCGGGCGACGGTCTCGGCGTTGATGAACTGGTCGGCGCCCTGCGGCAGGATCAGCTGCGGCAGGCCGTGCTCCATCGCGCCGAGCATGGTCCCCGAACCGCCGTGGTGCACGACCAGGTCCACCTCCGGCAACACCGCCGCTTGGGACACGAACCGCTCGACGGTGACGTTGTCCGGCAGGTCGCCGAGCAGCGCCGGATCACCGGACGGACCTACCGCGACCAGGATCTCGACGTCGTGCGCGGCGGTCTCCAGGATCGCGCGCCGCAGCACCTCGACCGCACCGAACGCGACGGTGCCCAGGGTGATGTAGACGCGCGGCCGGCTCAGCCGCCACTCGGGCGTGGGGCCGTCCTCGGACCAGGCCACCGGCCGGATCGGGATCCCGGCCGGGTTGGTGGACAGCACGGACGGCGCCGGGTCGAGGTAGTGCCGCAGCTGCGCAGCCGAGTTGTTCAGCCGGGAGGCGGTGGCCTGCCACTCGGCCAGGACCGGGTGCCACTGGCCGAGCCCGAACGCGACCGCGGCAACGCCCATGGCGTGGGCGACGACCGCCGCCCCGACGTCGGCGACCGCGTAGACCACCAGGTCAGGACGGTTCTCGGTGAATATCGGCTGCAGTGCCTCGATGGCCGCCGGAGCGCAGAACTCGCCGAAGAAGGCGGTGGCGAACCCTGCCGGGTCCATCGGGCCGCGGCGGCTGCGGGCCGTCTGGTGTTGCAGGTCGTTGAGCTTGTCCGCGTCGAAGGTGCGCGCGGTCGGCAGCGGCAACCGGCCGGCGAACGGCTCGCCGGTCGCGACGGTCACCTCGTGACCGGCGTCCGCGCAGGCCAGCGCGAGCGGCAGCATCGGGTACAGGTGCCCGTAAGCGGGAAGACTGGTGAACACGATTCGCATGCGTTCACGGTTTCAGCGAACGCCGGATCCGGGATCCGTGCAACTACTGAAGCCGACTACGTAGTCACAGCTCGGCGAGGAGTTTCTGCAGGGCGTTGAGGGTGCCGGCGAACTGGTTGCGCGCCGGCGCACCGTACCCGACGATCAGGCCGTTGGGGTTGTCCGCGCCGGTCATCCGGTGCGCGGCCAGGGTGTGGATGGCCAGCGAGTGCCGAGCCGCGATCCCGGGGACGGTGGCCTCGACCTCCCTGGACAGCGGCAACATCAGGTGCAGGCCCGCGGAGATCCCGTGCGGCTTGAGGTGGGCGGGCAGCGCGGCGACGACCTTGTCCCTTCTGGACCGGTATTCGGCGCGGCAGCGGCGGACGTGCCGGTCGTAGGCGCGGGTACTGATCATGTCGGCCAGGATGAGCTGTTCGAGGACACCCGGGTGGGTGCCGGTCGCCTCGAGCGCGGCGATCACCGGGTCGACCAGGAACCGGGGCAGCGCCAGCCAGGACAACCGCAGCGAGGGCGCCAGCGACTTGCTCGCGGTGCCCGAGTAGACCACTCGTTCCGGCGCGAGTGCTTGCAGCGCACCGACTTGGTGGCGGTCGTAGCGGAACTCGCCGTCGTAGTCGTCCTCGATCACGATCGCTCCCGACCCGGCCAGCGCCGTCCTTCGGTTGGGCGCCATGGTGACCCCGATCGGGGCCTGGTGCGCCGGCGTGACGACGACCGATGGGCTGGTCAACTGGTCCACTCGCAGGCCGTGTTCGTCGACCGGGACGCCGACGATCTGCTGCCCGGACGCCTCGGCGAGGTTGCGGAACCGGTTGAAGCTCGGGTCCTCGAAGGCCATCTCGGTGATGCCCAAGTCCTGCAACGCTTTGCCGAGAACCGTGATGGCCTGGCTGAAGCCCGCGCAGACGACGATACGGGCCGGGTCGGCGATCACGCCCCGGCTGCGGCCGATGTACGCGGCCAGAGTCGTTCGCAGGACAAGGGATCCGCGGGGTTCGCCGTAGCCGAAGGTCTCGTTGGGCGTGTGCTGGAGCACCCGTTTCGCCGCCGTCGCCCAGAGGTCCCTGGGGAACAGCGAGGGGTCGGGACGGCCGGGCTCGAGGTTCCAGCGGGGCGAGGGCTTGCGGGCGTAGGCGGTCTCCGGGATCGCCTCGGGTCCGGCGCCCGCGGTGGCGACCTTGGTCGGCGCGCCCTGGCTGGACTCCAGGTACCCCTCGGCGGCCAGGTCGGAGTACACGCGGGTGACCGTGCCGCGGGCAATCCCCAGGTCGTGGGCCAGTGCGCGGGTCGACGGGACCACCGCGCCCGGCTGCCAGCGGCCGTCGCGGATCGCCTTGCGGACGGCGTCGGCCAGCGCCTTGCGCCCGCTGCCGGGCGCCCAGTCGAGGTGGGCGTCGACCGAACTGGACCACGAATCTGCCATGGAACTGGACTCTACGCGTGAACAAGTTCGCCCTAACGTTGGTGCCATGACAAAGCGAATCAGCCTCTCGCCCGGGATCCCGAAGGCCTTCAAGGCCCTGTTGACGCTCTCCGAGGAGGTCACCCAGGCGGCCGCAGCCGCTGGCGTGGACCCCCTCATCCTCGAACTGGTCAAGATCCGCGCCTCGCAGATCAACGGCTGCGCCTACTGCCTCGACATGCACACCACCGACGCGGTCAAGCTGGGTGAGGGCACCCGCCGGATCTTCCTGCTCGACGCGTGGCGGGAGACCGACCTCTACACCGAGCAGGAGCGTGCCGCCCTGGAGCTGACCGAGGCGATGACCCGGCTGCCGTCCACTCAGGACGTTCCCGACGAGGTGTACTCGTTGGCCACCAAGGCCTTCACCGAGGCGCAGTACCAGGCGGTGGCCTGGATGATCGTGGTGATCAACAACTTCAACCGGCTGGCCGTGCCCGCGCGTCCTTCGTTGCCGCGCCGAGCGGCCTGATCCACTGGGGGCGGGGCCGTGGCGCCCCGCCTTTTCGGTGTCATGTCCACGTACCATGGAGCCGTGACGGAGCGTAAGCCGTTCGGGATGTCCTTCGAGACGTGGATCGACAAGCAGATCCGCGAGGCGACCGAGCGCGGCGAGTTCGACGACCTGCCGGGCGCAGGCAAACCGTTGCCCGGCGCGGACAAGCCGCACGACGAGAACTGGTGGGTCAAGGGGCTCATCGAGCGCGAGGGGCTGTCCGCCGAGGGGATGCTGCCGGAGTCGCTGCGGCTGCGCCGGGAGATCGAACGTTTGCCGGGAACTGTCGCGGAGTTGCCGTCGGAACGTCAGGTTCGTGAAGCCGTCGCCGGCCTCAACCAACGGATCGTCGCCTGGATGCGGGCACCCACTGGGCCACATGTCCCCATCGGCAAAGTGGACGCCGACGAGGTGGTCGGGCAATGGCGTGCCCATCGGCCGCGTCCAACTGCTGTCGTCCAACCGCCGCCGGCGCCTCGTCCTCGTTGGTGGCGAAGATTGCGCCGCTCGTAGCTCGCCTTCGGCCGGTGTCGGGGATAGCCTGAACCGAATGGCCGATATGGGGGGTTTGGGTGATGCGGCGGTTCTCCCTTCTCATCGCGAGCGTGTCGGCTCTGGCGTTGGCGGGCAGCGCGGCCAACGCGACGCACAGCTCCACCCGGGTGTCCGGGCCGAGCCCGTTCGCGCCCGGATGTAGCGGCGCCGCGCCGGGTACGTTGTACACCAACGCCGAGGTCCAGCCGCACCTGTCGGTGGACCCACGCAACCCGCGCCACCTGGTCGGCGCCTACCAGTCGGATCGATGGTCCACAGTGGCCTCACAGGGCGTGGTCACCGCGACCTCGCTCGACGGCGGCTGGACCTGGCGGCGGGCCGTGCCCAAGGTCTCGGAGTGCAGCGGTAACAACGCTTTCAAACGCGCCACCGACGCCTGGACCACCGTGGCCCCGGACGGAACCGCTTACCTGGTCACGCTTTCCATGACCGGCGCCACCTTCGAACCAGGCTCGGTCAACGGCGTCATGGTGTCCCGTTCCGACGACGGCGGCCTCAGCTGGGGCGACCCGGTCCTGCTCGCCCAGGGCGACGAGACGGTCTTCAACGACCTCCCCACGGGAACGGCCGATCCGAACGACTCGCGTTACGTTTATGCCTTGTGGACCGCGGTGACCCTGCTCGACTCGCCGCACTTCAAAGGCCCGACCGTCCTGCGTCGCAGCACCGACGGCGGCCAGACCTGGGAGTCGCCGCGCGTTGTGCACGATCCCGGGGTCGACGCGGAGACCACCGCGAACCGGCTCGTCGTCCTCCCGGATGGCACGCTGGTCACCGTTTTCGCTCGCTACCAGCAAAGTGGCGCGGTCGTCGACCTGGTGGTGGTTCGTTCCACCGACAAAGGCGTGACATGGTCGGCGCCGAGCGTGATCTCGACCCAGCAATGGGCCGGCACCAAGGACCCGGAGACCGGAACCCCGGTCCGCGACGGAGCCCAGCTGCCGCAAGCCGCGGTCGACGGCCGCGGCACGCTTTACGTGAGCTGGCAGGATTCCCGGTTCACCAACGGAACCCACGACAGCATCGTGATCTCGCGGTCCACCGACGCCGGCCGCACGTGGTCCACACCTGTCCCGGTGAACAAGAACCTCGCCGTGCCAGCGTTCTTCAGCGCTCTTGCCGCGCAACGCGATGGGACGGTGGGTGTCGGCTACTATGACTTCCGCGACAACACCAGCGATCCCGCCACTCTGCCGACCGACTACTGGCTCGTGACCTCGCGCGATAACGGTGTCACGTGGACGGAACGGCACATCGCGGGCCCGTTCGACCTCGCCACCGCGCCGAAAGCCGACCGTCCGGTGCCTTCGCTGTACCTGGGCGACTACCACAGTCTCGTCAGCACCGGCCGGTCCTTCCTGGCGTTCTTCCCCATGACCACGGGCATCCCTGGCAATCCCACGGACATATTCACAGGCGACTGACCCGCGCGGCCGCTACCCTTCCGCCCGTGTTGATGAACGTTGTGGACGTCGAGGCCACGTGTTGGACCGGCGCCCCGCCGAAGGGCCAGGTCAGTGAGATCATCGAGATCGGGCTGACCGTGGTCGACCTCGACGCGCGTGAACGCGTTGCCAAGCACCGGATCCTGGTGCGCCCAGCCCGTTGCGAGGTCAGCGAGTTCTGCACTGAGCTGACCGGACTGACGCAGGCTGAGGTCGACCGCGGAGTGAGTTTCGCTGAGGCATGCAAGACCTTGGCCGCTGACCACCAGGCGGGCAAACGCGGCTGGGCCAGCTGGGGTGACTACGACCGCAAGCAGTTCACCCGCCAATGCCAAGCGTCCACAGTGGAGTATCCCTTCGGTAACCGGCACATCAACGCCAAAGCCGTGTTCGCCGAGTCCTTCGGCCTGCCCAAGCCGGTCGGCATGGCCGGGGCGCTGAGAATCGCCAAGCTGCCCCTTGAAGGCCGCCACCACCGCGGCGACGACGACGCCTGGAACATCGCCTCCCTCGTGCTGCTCATGATCGAGCGCGGCCACTGGCCGGGTTCGCCGGACCATGGGTACCAAAGGGGAATCGGAGCGCCGATACGGTGACACCGAGGACAGCGGCGGGGTCGGCTCGTCCGAACCGATCGACCCGGACAGCCCGCACCTACCGCCGGCCTTACACGCTAAGGGATCGCCGGGCTCGGCTCCGGTCGCGCGAGCCGTAGCGCACCATTCCTGGTGGCAGCCCACAAAAGCAGAGCGGCGCCGGACAGGATGGCGCCCGCGCCGGTGATCGCGCCCCAGCCACCCGCGGCCCACAACACTGTTGACAACAGCGACCCGATCGTGCCGCCGACGAAGTTCCCGGTGATGTAAGCGGTGTTGACCCGGCTGCGGGCGGAGGGCGCGAGCTGGAACAGGCGGGACTGGTTGAGGATGTGCTGGGCCTGGAGGCCGATGTCCAGCACGACGATCCCGATCAGCAGCAGTACCAGGACGTTCCGGCCGAAGCCGGCGACCAGGAACCCGGCGAAGATCAGCAGCCAGGACACCCCAGTGCCCCAGGTGGACAGTCCACGGTCGTGCACGCGTCCCGCTCCCTGCGCCGCCAGAGCACCGACCAGACCGGCGATCCCGAACAGGCCGATGACCGAAGTCGGATAGCTGTACGGCGGGTTGCTCAGCAGGAACGTCAGCGTCGTCCAGAACATGGTGAACACCGCGAACCCGGTGGCGCCCAGCACCATGGTCACCTGGAGGGTCCGGTCACGGACCACAAAGGACAGCACCGACCGCAGCAACCCCAAGTAGGACCCGGTGGTCTTCGCGGGGATGTGCGGGATCGACCGGTACAGCAACACCGACAGGATGACCGCGATCCCCGCCGCGGCGAGGAAAACGACGCGCCACCCGGCCAGCCCAGCGATCACGCCGCTGAAGATCCGGGCCACCAGGATCCCGGTGATCAGACCGCTGACCACGATCCCGATCACCTTGCCCCGGGAGGCGTCGTCGGACAGATCCCCGGCCAGCGGGGCGAGGATCTGCCCGGACACCGTGGTCACGCCGACCGCGGCGACGGCCAGGGTCAGCGTGACGAAACCCGGTGCGATGCCGCAGGCCGCCAGCGCGACGGCGGACAGCAGCATCATCAACGGCACCAGGCGGCGGCGGTCCCGCAGGTCGCCCAGCGGGACGATGAACAGAATGCCGAGGGCGTAGCCGATCTGCGAGGCGGTCACCAGCAACCCCGCGGACTCCTGCGGTACGCGCAGGTCCCGCGCGATCAGGTCGAGCAACGGCTGGGCGTAGTACAGGCTTCCGACCGCCGCGCCGCCCGCGATCGCGAACAACACCATCAGCGACCGTGTCATCGGATGCTTTGCGCGCTCATCGACGTCATGTTGGCGTACCGGTCACCGGCGGGCGGCTGGATCGCCGTCAACCGCGCCAGCTGTGCCTCGCTGAGCCGCAGGTCGTCCGCGGCGGCGTTCTCGACCAGGCGGGACACCCGTTTCGTGCCGGGGATCGGCGCGATGTCGTTGCCCTGCGCCAAAAGCCACGCCAGCGCGACCTGTGCCGCGGTGGCGCCGACTTCCTTGGCCACGGCCTCGACCTCCTCGACGATCCGCAGGTTCGCCTGCAGGTTGCCGTCGGTGAACCGCGGGTTGGTCCGGCGGACGTCGTCCGCGGCCATCTCGTCGGTGGACCGGATCGCGCCGGTCAGGAAGCCGCGGCCGAGCGGGGAGTAGGGCACGAACCCGATGCCCAGCTCCCGCAGCGCCGGCAGGACCTCGGCCTCCGGGTCCCGCGTCCACAGCGAGTACTCCGACTGCACCGCGGTGATCGGGTGCACGGCGTGCGCGCGGCGGATGACGTCAGCGCCGGCCTCGGACAGGCCGATGTGCCGGATCTTGCCGTCCCGCACCAGGTCGGCGAGAGCGCCGACGGTGTCCTCGATCGGCGTGCGCGGGTCCACGCGGTGCTGGTAGTAGAGGTCGACGTGGTCGACACCGAGCCGCTTGAGCGAGCCGTCGACCGCGGCGCGGATGTTCTCCGGGGTGCTGTCGAACATCCGCTCGCCGTTGTTCGGGTGGGAGATCATGCCGAACTTGGTGGCCAGCACGACCTCGTCCCGGCGGCCGGCGATGGCGCGTCCGACGAGCTCCTCGTTGGTGTAGGGGCCGTAGACCTCGGCGGTGTCCACGAAGGTGACCCCGAGGTCCAGGGCTTTGTGGATGGTCCGGATCGCTTCCTCGTCATCGCTCCCGGCACCGGTGTAGAAGGCCGACATCGACATGGCGCCGAGCCCGATCCGGGAGACGTCCAGCGAACCAAGGGAGATGTGCTTCATGTCCTCGACGCTAACGCCCAGGTCGCGCGGGTACCTGGCCGAGCTGCACCCTGGTTGCCGCACACCCACCCTCTCGGCCGGGACGCCACCTAACATCGGACTATGAGCGAGAACCAGCTGGGCACGTTCCTGAAGGCGCGGCGCGCGAGCGTCAAGCCGGAGGAGGCCGGGCTGCCGCGCACCGGGACGCGCCGGGTGCCGGGCCTGCGCCGGGAGGAGGTCGCCTCGCTGGCCGGGCTGAGCGTCGACTACTACACCCGGCTCGAACAGGGCCGTGAGCAGCACCCCTCACCCAGCGTGTTGAACGCGCTCGCCCAGGTCCTGCGGCTGAGCCCCGACGCGCAGAGATATCTGTTCGCCATCGCCACCGCGGGCCCCCGCGTCCAGCCCCGCCACGCCAAGGTCTCGGACAACCTCATCGCCCTGATCAGCGAACTGACGGACCACCCCGTCGTGATCATGGACGACATGTACAACGTCGTGGCACACAACCACCTGGGCCGCGCCATCTACGCAGGCCACCAGCACAGCGACAACATCGCGCGGCTGATCTTCCTCGACCCCGGCGGCCGCACGTTCTACCGCGACTGGAACCGCATCGCCTGGGCCACCGTCGCGGGCATCCGCGCCGCCGCAACCCACTACCCGGGGCACTCCGGGCTGCTCGCGCTGATCGGGGAACTCACGGTGCGCAGCGAGGAGTTCAGCAAACGCTGGGCCAAGGCCGAAGTCCAGGAGAAGACCACCGGCCACGTCCAGTACCACCACCCCATCGTCGGCGACCTCGACCTCAACTACGAAACCCTCCGCCTCAACGGCACCGACCTCCTGATGAAGATGTTCCGCGCCGAACCCGCCACCGAAATGGCCGACAAACTGGCCATGCTCGGCAGCATCACCGCCGAGGATCAAATCGAGGCGCCGGAGGACCTCAACTCCCGAAAGCCGTAGCCCGTCACGCAACGCACCTGATGGGCGATCAATCCCGGCGGTAAGATCGTTAATGATCTTCGCGGCGGAGGGACGCAGGTCTCGCAGATCGAGGACACGTCGCTCAGCGTGCCGGAGCGTACGACTGCGGACAACGATGATGGAAGCCCGGCCGGGAAACAGCCAAGAGCAGAAACAGGCCGAGCGCATCATGCTCGAACTGCTCGGAGAACGGTTGGGCGTGGTCCTGGGCCCGCGGCGGATTCCGCTCGGCGACGGGGTCCGGGTGGAAGTTGATGGTGCCGATGCGGATTTGTCGATCCTCGTTGAGGCGTGGGCTCATCACGGTCCGCCGAAGGTCGCTCAGAAGTACAAGGTCCTCACAGATGCTTTCAAATTGATGTATGTCGCCTCGACGCTGCCGCACTCGCCTCGGCTGATCTTGTGTCTGTGTGACCCGGAAGCCGCTCGGCACTTCACCACAGCGCGGTCGTGGGCTGCACAGGCCTTGCGCAAGTACGGAATCCAGGTAGAGCTGGTCCAGCTTCCGGCCGACGTCAGCGCGGCGGTTCTTGCGGCTCAGCGGCGTCAGTTCCGGTAGTCAGTAGTCAAAAACCGTGAGCCATTCGGCGGAGGTGACGACGTAGTCCAGGGTGGACATCAGGTGGGTGATGAGGGTGGGGATGTGGGCGGCGCCGTAGACGATGGCGATGTTGAGGTGGTCGTTGTGGTGGGTGGTGTGGAGGTTGGTGATCGCTTGGGTGAGGAGGGCGTCGCGTTCGTCGTTGATCAGGCGGTCCGTGGCGCTGGTGGGGTCGAACTGGTCGATGTCGGTGTCGTCGTTGGTGACGAGGTGGCGGGCCAGGTGTTCGCGGGTGGCGAAGGTGCGCAGGTAGAGGGCGCTGAGGGGGATCATGGCGCGTTCGAGGAACGGGAGTTGGCGCCATTTCCGGTCGAACTCGTCGCCGGGCATGTCCGGCCACACGATGGGCACGCCGACCTCGACCATCTCGTAGGACTGCCCGACCAGGCCCAGGCGGGCGGCGACGCGGGACGGGCGTGACGATGAACCCGGACGGCCGCCCTCGGCGACGATCAGGTCGTGCTCGCGCAACCGCCGTGACACCTCGGCGTAGAACGACGCCTCACCCAGGTGGATCATCGGGTACAGCGTGAACCGCAGTGGTGCCGACCGCCGCGTCAGTACACAAACGGCGGACCGCAAGCCCATCAGGCCCGCCTCGACGACGTCCATCAGCCCAGGAAGTCGATCATCGCGGCCGCCAGCGCAGGGCTGCCCATAACGGTGAAGTGGTTCCCGGGAACCTCGACGAACCGCGCATTCGGCAACGCATCAGCCAGCCCTGAACCGGAGACATCCGCATCCCCGGCCGCCACCAGAACAGGCGTCCTGACCTGCGACAACTCAGAAACGGACGTAGGCACCAGCGAGTCAAGCACGAGCAGCGAAGTCCGCGGATCAACCCCGGCCTGCCCGAACCAGTAAGCCTGCTGCCCCTCGGGAGTGTCCGGATCAAGCGGCGAACCAGCGGCCATCGCGGTCAGCGCCCGTCGCCGAACACCTCCACCCTGCGGCGAGCGAGTGACCGCATCAAGCCCCTGACCAGCGATAACAGCCGCAACCGGCCGAGCCCCGCGCACCAGCATCCGCAAAGCCACCCGAGCACCCAGCGAGTACCCGCCCAACCAGTACGAGTCCAGCGAAGCGACCAGCTCAAGCCCGTCGTCCACCAGCACATCGGGCGGATAGGGCCCCTGCACGTTGTCTCCATGCCCGCGGAGGTCCGGCAGGATCACCCGGAAGCCCTGGGCGGCCAGCGCCGAAGCGGGCCCATGAGAGATCAACTGCTCGCCTGAAGCCCCGAACCCGTGCAGCAGCACGAGCGGCCTACCAGCGCCAATCGACCGTACGTCCCCCATAGCCACAGCCTACCGAGCAGTTTCATATGATATGAGCATCTGATCTCATCATCTGAAGGGGACCCATGGACGTTCCGGAGATCGACGCAAGTGACCCGGCAGTGCTCAACGACCCGTTCACCGCGTACGGCAAAGCCCGCGACCAGGCCCCGCTCGCGCGGTTACGGATCCCGGGGATGGGTGCATGGTGGGTCGTGACCAGGCATGACACCGTCAAGGCGATGCTGGCCGACCCGAGGTTCGAGCTGAGCTCGGCGAGCTTCATGCGGCCGCCGGGCATTCCCGACCGCTACCTGCCCTACATGCGCACCTTGTCCGAAATGGACGGCCCGGACCACCGCCGGCTCCGGCGCCTGGTCGCGCCCGCGTTCACCCCGAGGCGCGCGGAGGAGTTCCGCCCGAGGATCGTCCCGATCGTCGACGCCCTGCTCGACGACGAACCCCAGGACCTCGTCCGCGACTTCGCCCAGCCGCTGCCGATGGACGTGATCTGCGAGTTCGTCGGCATTCCGCCCGAAGACCGGCCGAGGTGGCGCGAGTACGGCGCCGCGATCGCCGCCGGGTACGGCCCGGGTTTCGCCGAGGCCATCCCCGGGATCATGGACGACACCCTGGCCGCCATAACCCAGCGCCGCGAGGAACCCGCCGACGACCTGGCGTCCTTCCTGATCCAGGCGAACGAGGACGAACGCCTCACCGACACCGAGATCGTCAGCCTGGTCTGGCACCTGGTCCTGGCCGGGCAGACCCCGGCGAACCTGATCACCAACGCCGTCGAGCTGATGCTGACCCAGCAGGTCAAGGAGATCAACGTCGACGAGCTGATGCGCTTCTGCAGCCCCCAGTTGCTCACCGCGCCCCGCTACGCGAAGGAGGACGTCGAGCTCGAAGGGATCCTGATCCGCAAGGGCGACGCCGTGACCACGGCCATGGTGGCCGCCAACCGCGATCCCCAGGTCTTCGAGCACCCGGAGACGTTCGACGTCACGCGCCAGGCGACCGGCCATGTCGGCTTCGGGCACGGCCCGCACTTCTGCCTCGGCGCCGCCCTCGCCCGCGTCGAGACGGAGGTCGCGCTGACCCGGCTGTTCGAGCGTTTCCCCAGCTTGCGGTTGGGTGAGGGGGTCGAGCGTACGCCCGACGGCGGCACTTGGCGGCTGACCGCGCTGCCCGTGAAAGGTTCGTGAAAGGCCGCCCCGTAACTATGTCTCGTGTGGCCTGCTGGGGGTAGGCCAAGGGCGTTGGGGGGCGACGTGCTCGAGATGAAAGTGCTGGGAGCCTGGGCGGTCACGGACGGGCCAACCGAGGTTTCCGTCCCGCCAGGCCACCTGCGGTCGCTTTTGTCGGTACTCGTGCTGGCGGACGGTCAGCCGGTGCGGGTCGACACGTTGGCCGAGCAACTGTGGGGGGACCAGCAGCCGGCGAACGTACGGGGCACGCTGTCCACGTACGTGACCCGGCTGCGGCGGTTGCTCGGCAGCGGCGCCATCACCTCCTACCCGGGCGGCGGGTACTCGCTGTCCGGCGCCGGTCAGACTGTTGACCTGCACCGGTTCCGTGAACTGCTGCGTCAGGCCCGGGAGGCGCAGTCCTCGGACGACGAGCTGGACCGGCTGACCGAGGCGCTCGGGCTGTGGCGGGGCCGGCCGTTCACCGGGGTGGACTGCGGCTGGCTGGAACGGGACATCGTGCCGGGCCTGACCGAGGAGTGGTTCACCGCGACCGAGCGGCGGATCGACCTCGAACTGGCCCGCGGCCGCTCCAGCGAGCTGATCGCCGAACTGTGGCAGCTGACCAACAGCTACTCGTTCCGGGAGTCGTTGTGGCTGCGGCTGATCGGCGCCCTGCACCGGGCCGGCCGGCGGGCCGACGCGCTCGCGGCCTACCGGCGGGTGCACACGATCCTGCGGGACGACCTTGGCATCGATCCCGGGGCGGAACTGCAACGGCTGCACCAGATCGTGCTGCGCGGCGACCGGCCTGCCGCGAGCAAGGGCCCGCACCAGCTGCCACCCGGCCGCGCCCGGTTCACCGGCCGCGCCACCGACCTGTCCGCACTGGACCGAATGTTGTCCACAATGGACAGAAATGCCATCGTCACCATCGACGGCCCGGCCGGGATGGGCAAGACCGCGCTGGCCGTGCACTGGGCCCACCGGATCGCCGCCCGCTACCCGGATGTCCAGCTGTACCTGGATCTCAAGGGCTACTCACGGGACACCCCGGTCACGGCCGCCGCCGCGCTGAAGACCGTGCTCCAGTCGCTGGGCGTGCCCGGCGAACGGATTCCGCCGCAGCTGCACGAGAGATCCGCCTTGCTGCGCACCACTTTGGCGGGGCGGCGGACGTTGCTGTTGCTGGACAACGCCCGTGACGCCGCTCAGGTCCGGCCGTTGCTGCCCGGCCCGGGCAGCCTCGCGATCATCACCAGCCGCAACCAGTTGCGTGGTCTGTCCATCAAGGACGGTGCCGCGCGGTGGACGGTCGGCCGGCTGACCCAGAGCGAGGCTCTCGACCTGCTGACCGCCGGGATGAGCGTCGTGGACACCGCGGCGGCCACCAGGATCGTCGAGCTGTGCGACCGGCTTCCGCTGGCCCTGGCCATTGCCGCCGAACGCGCCCGCAGCGCGGGCAGCATGGCCGAGGCGCTGACCGACGGCAGCCTGGACGACTTCAGCTTCGGTGAGGAAGACCTCCGAGAGGCCTTGACCTGGTCCTACCGGATGCTGGATCCCTGTGCCGCGGCCACTTTCCGCACGTTCAACCGGTACACGGCGCAGGCTCGCGTGCTGGACCGGCTGGTGGAGGAGAACCTGGTGGACCACGCCCAGGGCCGCTACGAGATGCACCGCCTCACGCGTCTCTACGCGGCCGAGGGCCCGGTCCAGTGGTCAGTCGCCGAACTCCTTGCGAACTAACGGAAGCACCTCGGTGCCGAGCAGCTCGATGGCGGTCATCACCTTGGCGTGCGGCACCCCGGCCCAGTCCATCTGCATCGCATACCGGTCCGCGCCAACGAGTTTGCCGACCTCGATGATCCGCTCGGCGACCTCCTGCGGGCTGCCGGTGAACAACGCCTGGGCGCCGCGCGTGGCCGCGTCGTAGTCGGCCCGCGACGGCAGCGGCCAGCCGCGCGCCTGCGAGCCGTACTTCATGACCTCCATCCAGTACGGGAAGAAGGTCTCCTTGGCGCCCTGGGAGGTTCGCTCGATGAACCCGATCGCGCCCATCGTCACGTGCAGGTTCTCGTCGCTGTGCTCGCCCGCGGCCCCGGCCCGGCGGTACAGGTCGACCAGGGGCGCGAACCGTTCCGGCTGACCGCCGATGACGGCGTAGACCACTGGCAGGCCAAGCAGACCCGCCCGGATGGACGACTCGGGGTTACCGCCCGTGCCCACTGAGATGCGCAGCCGTTCGCGGTAGGGCCGCGGCAGCACGCGCACGTTCTCCAAAGGTGGCCGGAACTTGCCAGACCAGGTGACCGGGTCGTTGCGGTCGATGGTCAGCAGCAGCGCGAGTTTCTCCTCGAACAGCTCGTCGTAGTCCGACAACTTCGCGCCGAACAACGGGAACGACTCGGTGAACGAGCCGCGCCCGGCCAGCAGCTCCGCGCGGCCGCGGCTGAGCTGGTCGAGCGTGGTGAACTGCTGGTACACCCGGACCGGGTCCTCGGTGCTGAGCACGGTCACCGCGCTGGACAGGGTGATGTTCTGGGTGATGCTGGCCGCGGCCGCCAGGACGGTGCCGGGGTTGGAGATGGCGTACTGGTCCAGGTGGTGCTCACCCAGGCCGTACATGCCGATGCCCAGCTCATCGGCGAGCTTGATCCGCTCCAGGGTGTTGGCCAGCGCGTCGGCCACTGGCACCTGTTCGCCGGTGAGCGGGTCCGGTGCGCGGTCCCCGAAGCTGTAGATCCCGAGTTCCATGTCTCCATCCTGCGTCATCCGAACGCCCGGTGATCCCGGACTACAGTGGTTGAAGTGACAGACAAGCCAAGGAAGACCCCCGGCCCGGACCACCCGATCACCGTCACCCCGACGAGCGGCCGCGTGGTCGTGAAGCTCGGCGGCGAGGTGATCGCCGACTCGCGGGACGCGCTCACCCTGCAGGAGTCCACCTACCCGGCGGTGCAGTACATCCCGCGCAAGGACGTGGACTTCAGCAAGCTGGAGCGCACCGAGCACCAGACCTACTGCCCCTACAAGGGCGATGCCTCCTACTACAGCCTCGTGCCCGCGGGCGAGGACGGCGTGAACTCGGTCTGGTCGTATGAGAGCCCGTACGACCCGGTCGCGCAGATCAAGGACCACGTCGCCTTCTACCCCAACCGCGTCGACTCGATCGAGATCACCGGCTAGCGGGCACCCAGCCCTTGCTGGCCGCGTGCCAGACGTCCTGGACCGACGCGATGTACCCGTCCGGATCGGTCGCCCGCAGCCGCGCGGCGGCCGATGTCTCGTCCGGGTGGGTCAGGATCAGGAACCGCTCCGCCTCGAGGTCGCGCACGATCGTGTCGGCGGCCTGCCAGGCCGGGATCATCCGGCTGGCGATCCGCGCGGCCCGTTTGGCGGCGGTCTGGTCGCCGTTGGACATCAGCGGCGTGTCCACGACTCCCGGGCACACACAGGAGAACCGGACGCCGGTGTTGGCGTGCACCACCGCGAGCGACTCGGCCAGGGCGACGGCCGCGTGCTTGGTGACGGTGTAGGGCATGGCGCCGGGACTGGTCAGCAGTCCCGCGCACGAGGCCACGTTCACCAGGTAGCCGTCCTCCCGGTCGAGCATCGCGGGGAGCAACGCCCGCGCAGCCCACACGTGCGACATCACGTGCATGTCCCACTGCCGCTGCCAGCCCATGTCGCCGATCTCCGGGCCACCTTGGGGGTGCACGGTGCCCGCGTTGGAGATCCACACGTCCACCGGTCCGTACATGCTCTCCGCCTGGGCGATGACACGCAGGATCTCGGTCTCGTAACCGACGTCGGCCTGCACCGCCATGCCCTGCACCTCGGCGGCGACGGCCTTGGCGTCCGCGAGGTTCTTGTCCGCGATGACCACGCCACGGGGGTTCTCCCCGGCGAACCGCCGGGCCAGGGCCGCACCGATACCACTGCCCCCACCAGTGATGACGATAAGTCGGCCGTCGAAATCCATGACCCGACTTTAACCTTTGGTAAAGACTTGGCGAGGCGTGATTTCGCCAGGTTGCCGAAGTGGACAGTGGGTGAACGGCCCTTCGCCTGCCGGACACCCGGGCTTGCTTGACTGGGCGGCATGACGGCTACTCGGGGGGAGCGGTTCACCGCCGCCATGGCCGCCGTCGTGCGGCGGCTCCCTTTTGGACTCAACCGGATCGTCCCGCCCAGCCTGCTGGGGTTCGCGGTGATCAACGGGTTCACCTTCGGCGTGGACCTGACCATCCTCAGCCTGCTGCACGGGCTGCTGCCCCTGTGGCTCGCCATCACTGTGGCGTACGGCTGCGCGTTCGGGCTGAGTTACGCGCTCAACCGGATGTTCAACTTCCGCTCGCACGCCGCCGTCGGGCCGCAGCTGACCGTCTACGTGATCGTCGTGGTGATCAACTACCTCGCGTGGATCCTGGGCGTGGCCACGGGTTTGACCGCGCTGGGCCTGGACTACCGGATCTCCCGGATGGTCGCCGGCGGCTGCGAGGCGGTGTACATGTACTGCGCCATGCGGTGGGTGGTCTTCCGCGACCGTTCGGCCGCACCCACAACCGTTTCACAACAGCAGCACGATATGCAGTTGGACAGCGGTTCCGCAGGATGAGGTGGGGAGAGTCAGGGAGATGAGAACAGCAACGGCCCGGTTGTTCGCCGCGGTCGCGCTCCTGGTCGGCATGGTGGCGGCCGTACTGCCGTCGTCGGCCGCCGCGGCGTGCACCCCGGCGATCGTGGACATCGGTGGCGTGTCGCAGCCGGAGGGCACCGGCAACGCGACCACGTTCCGGTTCCCGGTGACGATCACGCCCGCGGAGGGGTGCAAGGCCGAGGGGACGGTCCGGTACCACACCAGGGACGGGTCGAAGGCGGACAAGGACCCCGCCAGGGCCGGCGAGGACTACGCGGCCACCGAGGGTGAGCTGAAGTGGGGCGGCGAGCCCACCACGCAGTACATCTCGGTGAAGATCAACCCCGATCGGGTGCCCGAGCGCCTCGAAGTGTTCTGGGTGCAGCTCGACTCGCCCAAGGGCGTGTGGCTCGGCCACGGCGCCGCACCGGGCTGGATCCGCAACGACGACGGCCCGCTCGGCCGTGCCAACGCCGGCGGTGAGTGCCCTGGCGGCCCCCAGTGCGCGGGCACGTCCCAGGACAGCGGGATCTGCTGGGTGATCAACAAGTCGGTGACCGCGGACTTCTTCTTCTCCTCCCCGGACGGCGACAAGTCGGTGACCGTCAGCACCGTCGAGGACAGCGCCGGTGTGGACCCGGGTTACCTGCCGATCAAGGACAAGGTGATCTCGGCACGGGACGGCGAGACCCGCGCGAGCGTGCGGATCCTGCTGACCCGCAACGAGCCGATGACGATCCACCTTGTCTACGACAAGCTCACGCCCGGCTACACCGCGGGCAACATGGACACCACGATCACGGTAGTCCCTCAATAGCGAGTGCCTCAGCCGTCGCGTTCTCCTGCCGGTAGAGCTCCACAGCCCGGCTCCGGTGGGCGGACGCGACGGCCGGGCGGCCCAGCCGGTCCTCCAGGTCGCCCAGGTCACGGTAGAGGTGGGCATGTTCGTACCCGTCCGGCACCGCGCCGCGGATGGACAATGCCAGCTCCAGGTGCTCCCGGGCGCCGCGCAGGTCGTCCCGGCCGAGGCAGGCCCGGCCGAGCCGGTCCAGCGCGACCGCCTCGATGTGCGGGGCCCGGTGCTCCCTGGCCAGCGCCAGCGCCAGCTCGAACTGCTCCGCGGCGGCGGCGAAGTCCTTGCGCCGCAGGTACACCGCGCCGGTGTGCAGCAACGCCTCCATCTCGGTCCAGACGTACCCGATCTCGCGCAGCAGGGTGACCGCCTCCTGCAACGTGTTCAGCGCGAGGTCGTCGTCGCCCAGCTCCAGGTAGGCCTCGCCGAGGGTGTCCAGGGTGGCCGCCTCCAGCCGGGGCGTGTCCAGCTTGCGGAACCGGGCCAGCGCCTCGGTCAGCGGCTCGAGGCTCTCCGCGGCCCGGCCCATCTGGATCAGCGTGCTGCCGAGGTTGCGCTGCGACAGCGCATGGCCGAGGTGGTTGTCGACCGCTGCGCACCGGGCCACCGCCATCTGGTGCGCCTCAACGGCTTCGTCGAACCGGCGCATCTCGGAGTAGGCGTTGGCGAGGTTGTTGTAGACGTGTCCCTCGCCGTCGAGGTCCCCGGCCGCGCGCACCGCCCGCAACGCCAGGATGTTGGTGTTGACCGCGTCCTGCAGGCGGCGGGTCATGTAGTACGAGACACCCAGCGCGCGCAGCATCTCGGCCTCGGCCAACGGATCGCCGAGCTCGGCGGCCGCGGCCGCGCCCTGCCGGCACAGTTCCACGCGGTCCTGCCAATGGCCGGTGGCGTCGTAGAAACTCGTCAGCAGGTACGTGAAATGCCATGCGGCGGTGAGCCTTCCGCTCTCCCGGGCGAACCTGGCGGCGGGCACGAGGTTGTGCCGTTCGCCTTCCAGGAATGCGACCGCGGCGTGGCGGTCGGGGGCGAACGGCAGCTCCGGCGCCTCGTACCGCAGGCTCGAGGTGACCAGGTCGCGGTTGGGGTCGATGGCCTTGTTGGCCGCGCTGGCCACCAGCAGGTACCAGTCGACCAGCCGGTGCCCGGCCTCGGCCGTGGCCGCCTCCGGCTCGTCGGTGCGGGCGCACTGCCGGGCGAACTCGCGGATCAGGTCGTGGAACCGGAACCGGTCCTCGCCGACCGGCATGATCAGGTGCGCGGCCTTGAGCTCGGTGGTCGCCCGGCGCCCGTCCTTGGCCGGGACGCCGCACATCGCGGCGCCCAGCGACGCGGTGAACGTGGTCCCCGGGGTGAGGCCCAGCAGCCGGAACATCCTGGTCTGCGCCAGTTCCAGCGGCAGGTACGCGCTGGCGAGCACGGTCCGGACGGTCCTGGTGTCGCCGTCGACGGCCAACGCGTCGAGGCGGTCGGCCCCGGCCAGTTCCCCGGCCAGGCCCGCGATCGGGCGGGCGGGTTCCCCGGCCAGCCGGGCCGCGGCGATCCGCAGCGCCAACGGCATCCCGCCGCACAACCGGGCCAGTCTGGCGGCCGGGCCGCGTTCGCGGTCGACCCGGTCCGCGCCGAGCACGCTGCTGAGCAACGCGATCGAGGCGTCGTGCTTGAACGCGTCCAACGGGACCATCCGCACGGCGTAGCGGGTTCCCAAGGCGGCCAACGACTTGCGGCTCGTGACGATCAGCAGCGTGCGGGTCCCGCCGGGCACCAGCGGCAGCACGTGCTCGACGTCGCCCGCGTTGTCGACCACGATCACGCATCGCTTGCCGTGCACCAAAGACCGGTACAGCGCCTCGCGGTCACCGATCCCGCCGGGGATGCGGTCCTCGGGCATTCCCAAGCTGCGCAACAGATGCGCGAGGGCGTCGGCCGACGACATCATCCGGCGCGGGTCGTGCCCGCGCACGTCGACGAACAGCTGCCCGTCCGGGAACCGGCCCGCCACCCGGTGTGCCCACTGGACGGCCAGCGCGGTCTTGCCCATACCCGCGGTCCCGGAGATCACCACCACCGGCGGCTCGGACTCGTCCAGCAACTGGTCCAGGGCGGCGAGTTCGGCCTCGCGGCCGGTGAAATGCCCGACCCGCGCGGGAAGCTGCGCCGGGCCGGTGGTCATCTGCTGCGGCGCGTCCAGGCTGGCGTCGCGCCGGAGGATCGAGCTGTGCAGGGCGAGCAGCTCCGGGCCGGGCTCGGTGCCCAGCTCGTCGGCCAGCCGCAGCCGGACGGTCTGGAACACGCCCAGCGCCTCGGTGTGCCGCCCAGAGCGGTACAGCGCCAGCATCTGCAGACCGGCCAGCACTTCGCGGGTCGGGTGCTCGGCCAGCAGCCGGGCCAGCTCGCGGACCGCCTCCTCGTGTTTGCCCAGCTGCAGCTCGGCATCCCAGAAGGACTCCACAGTGGACAGCCGGAGCTCGTGCAGCCGGTCCGCCTCGCGCAGGCCCCAGCCGGTCAGGGCGGCGTCCGCGAACGCCTCGCCGTGCCACAGGTCCAGTGCCCGCCGGAACCCGGAGGCCGCGCGGTCGACCGCGCCCTCGGCCGCATGCCGTTTGGCGACACGGACCTGTTGCTCGAACAGCAAAGCGTCGACAGTTGAAGCGTCCACATCGAGCACGTAGCCGGGATTGCTGGTGCGCAGCACCGGGTCGAAGCCGGACCGGTCGAGCGCCTGGCGGATCCGGGCGACGTG
Organism: Actinocrispum sp. NPDC049592; assembly: GCF_040675465.1. Taxonomy (NCBI): domain Bacteria; kingdom Bacillati; phylum Actinomycetota; class Actinomycetes; order Pseudonocardiales; family Pseudonocardiaceae; genus Actinocrispum; species Actinocrispum sp. NPDC049592. The sequence goes on from NZ_JBFAPA010000014.1 coordinate 278,676, forward strand.
ACTGTGCAGTGTGCGAACGGCTGTACGCGGCGGGTCCTCGCCCCAGACGACGTCGACGAGCTTGCCCACCGGCAGCACCTGACCGGCGTGCAGCGCGAGCATGCCGAGCACGGCGCGTTGCCGGGTGCCTTGCAGGACGGCCGGGCCCGCCGGACCGATCGCCTGCACGCGGCCAAGGATCTGGAACTCGCCCACCTTGGCCCCTCCTGTGCTCGGTCGACGGTGAGCAGAGCGTAGTCACGCGTGCTCTACCGGCGAAACCCCCCAAATGCCTCAGCTCCAGAGAGTGACATACACCGGTGGGCGGAACCGCGACGGCGGCAGCCCGGAGCCCGGTTCGCGCATCACGCGCAACGCCGTCGCGCCGGTGAGGAAATGCAGGAAAGCCTCGGCGGCTGGGGATCTTCGCTCCGGCATCAGGGTAGTTGCGTACCAGGTCGTTTCCGCCGGAGTTGCCCAAGTGGGCAGAATTCGCAGCTCTCCCCGCCGCACTTGGGCACAGACCAGATGGGCGGGCGCGGGGGCCACGCCGGCGCCGTCCGCGGCGGCTGCCCAAGCGGCCGTTTGGCTCGGATAGACCCTGATCCGATGATCCTCCACCTTCATCTTGCGCAGCAATCGCCCGCAGTCACTGCCCGGATCCGTGCCAGAAGGACCGACAAGCCAGTTCCACTGCTTCGGTGGACCACCCGGCGGCCCGGCGACGACCAGCTGGGTGCGGAACACCGGTTCGCTGACCAGCTCGACACCCGGGTCGTTGGCCAGGTTCGGGCCGATGGCCACGTCGGCGAACCGGTTACCGACCAGCACCGGCAGCTCCCCGCTGGCGGCGACCCCGGCGCTGGTGTCGGTGATGCGTCCCTTGGTGAACGCCTCCAGCAGCGGAGGGACGACGAACTCGATGATCGTGCTGGACGCGATCACCCGCAGCTCCTCGGGCGCGCCCAGCCCGCTGCGCACCGCCGCCTGAGCGTCGGCGCCGAGCGAGACGAGCTTCGACGCGAGCGGCAGCAGCCGCCCACCGGCCGGAGTCAGCTGCATGACACTGCCCGCGCGCACGATCAGCTGGTCGTCGAACTGCTGACGCAAGGCGCTCAACGCCTGGGAGACGGCGGGCTCGCTGACACCGAGCGCGTCGGCGGCGGCCTTCACCGACCCCAGCCTGGCCACCAGCACAAAAGTGCCGAGCTGCGTCAGCGTCATGCACCGCGATGCTACGGAGTTACTTGGGTGGCCCCACTGGCCTGTTAAGCATTCGGTTAATGGAGCCGTTTCTCTTTTCGCGGCTCTTCCTAGCATGGGGTTCATGAGCGAGCAGCCCGACAAGGACGTGCTGCGGGACATCTGGCGTGCGCGTTCGCAGACAGACCTTTCGACGTTCACCGGGCAGGGGAAGACGTGCCGCGCGATGCGGCACGTGGGCGCCGAGCCGGTGGACGACGACCTCCGGGCGGCCTGGCGGGACCGCCTGGCCAGGGAGGGCAAAAGTGGACCTCCCGCAGTCGGTCAGTGACCTGACCGCGCTCCTCCGCAGCGGCGGCTACCTCGCCGATCGCGGTCTCGCCACGGCCGCTTTCGTCGCCATGTCACTGGGGCGGCCGCTGCTGCTGGAGGGTGAGGTCGGCGTCGGCAAGACCGAGATCGGGAAGGTGCTGGCCGCGGTGCTGGGGCGTTCGCTGATCCGGTTGCAGTGTTATGAGGGCATTGACACCAATCAGGCGCTTTATGAGTGGGACTACGCGCGGCAGTTGCTGGCCGTGCGTGCTGGGGCTCCGGATCTTGGGGAGTTGTTCGGGGCCTCGTTCCTGGTGGAGCGGCCGCTGTTGCATGCTGTGCGGGCTGGTTCTTCGGCGGTACTGCTGATCGATGAGGTTGATCGGGCGGATGACGAGTTCGAGGCTTTTCTGCTGGAGGTGTTGTCGGACTTTCAGGTGACGATTCCTGAGGTTGGGACGATCGCGGCTGCTTCTCCGCCGCTGGTTGTGTTGACCTCGAACCGGACCCGGGAACTCCACGATGCTTTGAAGCGTCGGTGCATGTATCACTGGATCGGGTATCCGCCGCCTGATCGCGAGGTGGAGATCGTGCTGCTGCGGCAGCCTTCGCTGGGGGAGGCTTTGGCGCGCAAGGTGGTCGATGCCGTGACTCGGTTGCGCAAACTCGACCTCGCCAAGCCGCCGGGGGTGGCTGAGACCATCGACTGGGTGCGGACTCTGGATCTGCTCGGCGAGACGTCCCTGACCCCCGATGTGGTGTCGTCGACTCTGGGGGCTGTCGTGAAGGAGCGCGACGACCTGCATCTGGTTCAGGGTTCGTTGCGGGACATCGCTCCCGATGCTTGAGGTCCTGGTCCACTTCGGACAGGCACTCCGCGATGCCGGTGTGCCCGTCGGAACGGGTGACATCCTCACCTTCAGTGCGGCGTTGGCTCGTCTCGACCTCACCGACATGTACTGGGTCGGCCGAACAACTTTGGTCAAGCGTAAAGACGACATCCCGGTGTATGACCGAGTGTTTCGGGCGTACTTCCTGGATGCCGGTTCTCCGGTTGAGGAGCTGATGAAGCTCAAGACCGCCGTTGAGGGTATCGACACCACGTTCGACATCCCGTCTGTCGAGCCCGGCTCCTCTGAATCCGATGCGGTTCAGCTGGGCCTGATGGCGTCGGCTGTGGAAGTGTTGCGTCACAAGTCCTTCGCCGCCTGCACTCCGTCGGAACTCGCTGCATTGCGCCGGATCATGTCCCGGATCCGCCTCAAACCCCCACACCGCCGTTCCCGCCGGACTCATCCCCGCCGTATCGGCCTCCTCGATCTGCGCCGCACGATCAGAGCCTCTCTGCGAACCGGCGGAGACCCAGCAGCTCTCCTCCGCAAACAACGCCGAGTCCGCCCGCGTCCCGTGGTCCTGATCCTCGATGTTTCCGGATCAATGGCCAGCTACTCTCGCGCGCTCCTCCAGTTCGCGTACTCGACGGGTCGGGCCGCGGACAAGGTGGAGGTCTTCTGCTTTGGAACCCGCCTGGCGCGGGTCACCCACCAGCTCCGTCACCGCGATCCTGACAGTGCTCTTACTCGTGCTGCTTCTCGGGTCACTGATTGGGATGGCGGCACTCGTATCGGGTCCTCATTGGACACTTTTGTGCGCGACTGGGGGCGTCGGGGTTTGTGCCGCGGTGGGATCGTCGTCGTGTGCTCTGATGGGTTGGATCGCGGTGATCCGGATCTGTTGGCCAGTGCTATGGAACGTCTGTCCCGGCTGTGTTATCGCCTGGTCTGGGTCACTCCTCATTGGACGGCTCGGCCTCAGTCGTTGGGGATGATGGTTGCCGATCCGCATATCGATGTGTTGCTGGATGGGCATGATCTGGATGGTTTGGCTGAGTTGGCTCGGGTACTGCCATCTCTGTAGGGCGCTTCAAAAGAAGCGCTCGCCGCGCGGCAGGCCGCCAAGAGGGGCAGGGGATCCTTCGGATCCCTTGTGGGCTGGGTTGGGTGCGTGTCCTGTCCCTCCCGTATGGCCTGCCGGAGGTAATCACAGGTGTCAAGGGGGATCCGTAGGGCTTCCAGCGTTGTGCTTTGCGTTGGCGGATCCCCCTTGACACCTGTGATGAGGCTTCGCCCAGGCCATACGGGAGGGACAGAACACGAGGCCGGGGTCTGTGTCGCTTGCGCTTGTTATGACCTGCGGTGAGTCGCTGGGATGGGTGAAACCCTTATATGCCAAGGAGTTTTTCTGGCTGTGGCGGTACTATTGAGTCGTGGAAAGTTGCGAGAACCTCTGGCAGTTGGGCGATACCGAGAAGGTGTCGCTGGCTCATGGGATCGCGGCTCAGATCTGGCAGTTGCATGCCCGGTTGCTGGAAGTCGTGTCCCACATGGACAACGGCGGCACTGGCACGAACCTGGGGTACTCCAACACCGCTGCGTTGCTGGTGCATGTGCTACGCGTCCCGCGTCGGGAAGCCCTTCACCTGATCGCCCAGGCCGCCGATCTGTTCCCCGGTGTCACGCCCACCGGTGCGGTCACCGAAGCTCCGCTTCCGCAGACCTCCGCAGCCTTGGCCGCCGGTGAGATCAGTTCCGAGGCCGTGGACGTGATCCGCAAGACTCTCAAGGATTTGCCGGATCTCGACGCGGAGAAGCGTGTGCTGGCTGAGTCGGTGATGCTGGAGCAGGCCGCCGAGGACGACCCCAACGCGTTGGCCCGCTTCGGCTTGCGTGTGCGTGCCATGGTCGATCCCGACGGGCCGCCACCGGTCGACCCTGAACCCGCACGGCAGACCCAGGTCTTTCGCTACCGCGATCGCCGGGATGGCAGCCTGGAGATGTCCGCTGTGGTGGCCGCCGAGAATGCTGGCCCGCTGCGAGCGATGATCCAGGAGTGTGAACGGCCTCGGCCTGGCGACCTTGAGGACACCCGTACGTTCGCTGAGCGTCTCGGTGATGCTTTTGCTGAGCGGATCCTCAAGCGTGCCGCCAACTGCCCGGACATGCCGTTGAAGAACGGGCTGCGCACCGAGATCGCCTTCACCATCTCGTTCAACGACCTCATGCGTGACCTCGACGACCGCATCCTGGTCGGTGATGACATCTACATGACCGCCCGCGAGGCTCGGCGGATCGCCTGCGACTGCCATCTGTTCCCCGCGGTCCTCGGCAGCAACTCCGAACCCCTCGACATCGCCGCAGGCGCCTACTCCACCCCCGCGCACATCCGCCGTGCCCTGGTCCTGCGCGACAAGGGCTGCGCCTTCCCCGGCTGCCCGAAGTCCGCGAGTGTCTGCGATGCCCACCACATCCACCACTGGGCCGACAACGGCGTGACCCACATCGACAACCTCGTCCTGCTCTGCCCGCACCACCACCGCCTCATCCACAACAGCGACTGGACCATCCAACTGCTCAACAACCGCCCATCCTTCACCCCACCCACCTACATCGACCCACTCCAACGCCCCCGAACCAACTCCGCCCGAACACCCCTCCCACCCCGAACACCCCCACCCCATACACCCCCACTGTCCACACCGCCGCCACTACCCACAACACCGCCACCACCGCCCCGAACATCGCTACCACCCCGTACACCCCCACTACCTACACCGCCGCCACCATCCCGAACACCGCCACTACCCACTGCCGCATAATCTCCTCGCCCTCGCCCTCGCCCTCGCCCTCGCCCTCGCCCTCGCCCTCGCCCTCGCCCTCGCCCTGCGCTCCTGCCCTCGCGTTCCTGGGGCTCGCGCCTTGCCGCGCCTTCGCCTCTGGCCGCGCCTTCGCCAGTTGGGGCCTGGCCCAGCCGGTTAGTCGTGGTGGCAGGTGTGGGTGGTCGTCTCGGGGGCGGTGGGGGTGGGGGTGGGGGTTGGGTGGGGGCGGAGGGAGAGGAGTTCGGCGTAGATGGACAGGGCTATTTCGGAGGGGGTGTGGGCGCCGATGTTGAGGCCGGCGGGGGTGTGGATGCGGAGACGGTCGGTGGGGGAGAGGTCGAGTGAGTTGAGGACGGCCTGGCCGCGTTTCTGGCTGGCGACAAGACCGATGTAGGGGACGCCGGAGCGGACGGCGGAGAGCAGGATGGGGGCCTCGTCCTTTCCGTGCGAAGCAACGACAACCGCTGCCAGGTCCTCCGGAAGCAAAGGACCGGATGGGCGGACGTCGTGGCCCAGGGCTTTGCCTACGGTTCGCAACGCGCGGGCGATGGGGGCGTCGCCGTGGATGTGGATGAGGAGAGGTGGGAGGACTGCTTCGAGGAAGATGTCCAGGGAACCGCCGGAGAGGCAAGGGTTTCCCACGGTGACGAGGCCTTCTGTCGTGGTTTCTGCTGTTGCTGTGGGAGTTATGCGGAGGAGGGTGGACTCGCCGGTGCGGAGCAGGCGCATGCCTTGGGCGCGGACCGTTGACTCCGCGCAGTCACCGCCGACAAAGCCCTCCATGGAGCCATCGGACAGGACCAAGGCGCGGTCGCCGGGTTTGGCGCTGGTAGGACGTTCGGCGCGCACGACGGTCGCCAGCACGTAAGGGGTCCGGCCCTCACGCAGGCCTTCCGCCCGGTCCAGCATGTGCATGGCCGCCTCCTCTTCCTCTCTACCTACTCGATGGCCAGGTCACTACGGAAACCCTGGCCGTGTATGGCGCACCACACGGCCGCTGGAGTCAACGGCATGTCCGCGTGGCGAACACCAAAGGGGGACAGGGCATCCATCACCGCGTTCACCACGGCGGCAGGCGAACCGACAGTGGCCGACTCGCCGATTCCCTTGGCGCCCAGAGGGTGGTGCGGTGAAGGGGTCACCATTGTTGCGAGTTCCCAAGGTGGGCAGTCCATGGCGGTCGGCAGCAGGTAGTCCATGAAGGACCCGCCGAGATGGTTCCCGGACCGGTCGAACGGCATCAACTCCATCAACGCCATGCCGATCCCATCGGCCAGCCCACCGTGGATCTGACCCTCCACAATGGTCGGGTTGATCCGCACCCCGCAGTCGTCCACGGCGATGAACCGCCGCACCGACACCTGACCAGTCCCGGGATCCACGTCCACAACGCACAGATACGCGCCATAAGGGAACGTCAGGTTCGGTGGGTTGTACACGCAGCTCGCGTCCAGATGCCCCTCAACGCCTTCCGGGAGGTCCACAGTGGAGTGTGCGGCCATGGCGATCTCGCGGATCGTCCGCCCGATGGTGGGTGCGCCGCGAACGAACCACCTTCCGCGCTCCCACTCCAGGTCGTCGGGGCTCACCTCGAGCATGGCGGACGCGACCAGCTTGGCCCGTTCCCGAACCCGCTGAGCCGCAACAGCAGCCGCCGCGCCGGACACGGGAGTCGAGCGAGAACCGTAGGTGCCCAGGCCGAACGGCGTCACATCGGTGTCGCCGTGGACGACCTCGACCTCCTGCGGGCTGATGCCCAGCTCGTGCGCGACGATCTGCGCGAACGTGGTCTCGTGTCCCTGACCTTGGGTCTGTACGGAGATCCGCAACACCGCCGAACCGGTGGGGTGAACACGAAGCTCGGCCCCATCGGCCATCCCCAGGCCGAGGATGTCCATGTGTTTGCGCGGGCCCGCGCCGACGGCCTCGGTGAAACAGCTCAACCCGATGCCCATGTACTCGCCACGCTTCCGCCGCGAAGCCTGTTCTGCCCGCAACGCCGGGTAGTCCGCGGTATCGAGAGCCAACCGCAACGCCGCCGGGTAGTCGCCCGAGTCGTACTCCCACCCGGTCGGGCACACGTAAGGAAACTGCTGCGGCTTCACCAGGTTCTGGAACCGCAGCGACGCCGGATCCCGGGACAGCTCCAACGCCAGCAGGTCCACCAGGCGTTCGACCAAATAGGACGCCTCGGCTACCCGGAACGAACACGAATAGGCTACCCCGCCCGGCGCCTTGTTGGTGAACACACCCGTCACCGAACAATGAGCCGCTGTGAGGTCGTAAGAACCGGTGACGATGTGGAAGAACCCGGCCGGATAGTTGCTCGGCTGTGCCGTGCAGTTGAACGCCCCGTGATCGGCGAGCACCCGCACCCGGAGACCAAGGACCTTACCGTCCTGAGTGGACGCGATCTCGCCATGCATGTGGTAGTCACGGGCGAAAGCGCTCGTCATCAGGTTCTCCGAGCGGTCCTCGGCCCACTTCACCGGCCGCCCGGTGACCATCGACCCGACCACGGCACAGATGTAGGCCGGATAGATCGGCACCTTGTTGCCGAACCCACCGCCGATGTCGGGCGAGATCACGCGGATCAGGTGCTCCGGCATCCGCAGGATCGTGGCCAGCAAAGTCCGGTGCGCATGCGGTGCCTGGGAGGTCGACCACACGGTGAGCTTGCCGGAGACGGGATCCAGGTCGGCCACGATCCCGCACGTCTCCAACGGCGCCGGATGCACCCGCGGATAAAGAACATCCTGAGCCACAACGACATCGGCGGCAGCGAACACCGCGTCCGTCGCGGCCTGGTCACCCGCCTCCCAGTCGAAGACGCGATTGTCGTCCTTGTCCGGCAGGTCATCGCGGATCGGAGGGCTCTCTAACGATGTTAGAGCGTCGACGACCGCGGGCAATGGCTCGTATTCGACATCGATCAATGCCAAGGCATCGCGAGCCGCGTAGTGGTCCTCGGCGACAACGAAAGCCACCTCCTGGCCCTGAAACCGGACCTTGTCGGTGGCGAGCACGGCCTGGGTGTCGTACGAAAGCGTTGGCATCCAGGCCAACGAACGTTCCTGTAGATCGGCGCCGGTCAAGACCGCATGCACCTTGGGATGAGCAGCCGCCGCGATGGTGTCAATGGACAAGATCCGCGCATGTGCCAACGGACTGCGCAAAACGGCGCCGTAAAGCATCCCAGGCAGCTGGATATCGTCCACATAGGTCCCTCGGCCACGAACGAACCGCGGATCCTCCTTGCGGTTCATCCGCCCGAACCCCATCGGCGTGCCATTGGCGGTCATGAGCCCGCCTCCAACGCCGCTGCATGCCGGATCGAGCGCACGATGTTCTCGTACCCGGTGCACCGGCACAGCTGTCCGGCGAGAGCCGCCCGGATGTCCTCATCGGACGGATCGGCAACCGTGTCCAGCAACCATCGAGCGGTCATCATCATCCCGGACGTACAGAACCCGCACTGCAACCCGTGGCACGCGACAAACCCCTGCTGCACCGGATCCAGCTCCGGACCCGCGGCCAGCCCCTCAACCGTCCGAACATCCTGCCCGTCAGCCATCACGGCCAGGACAGTGCACGACTTCACCGGCACACCATCAAGATGCACTACGCACACGCCACAGTTCGAGGTGTCACAACCCCAATGCGTCCCCGTCAGCCCCAAATGGTCGCGCAGAAAGTGCACCAGCAGCAGCCGGGGCTCGACGTCCCGCACGTACTCGCGACCGTTGACGACCACCGTGATCTGCATGTCAGACCGCCCGTCTCGCGGCCAGCCGGAGCGCCCGCGTGGTCAGCTCCCCGGCCAGATGCCGTTTGTACGCAACGGGTCCTCGCTGGTCGGCAGTGGGCGAACAGTGCGCTGCGGCGATCCGGCCCGCCTCCACGAACCGCTCGTCGGAGGCAACCCCACCGCGCAAGAAGTCCTCGGCCTCGGCGGCGACGAACCGCGAAGCCCCCAAAGCAGTCAACCCAATGCCAACCTCAGCGATCTCACCATCCACAAGCGACAAGACCGCCCCGGCGGCGCCCACCGCCCAGTCGCCGGCCCGCCGATCGACCTTCACATAGGCACTCAAAGACCCCACCGGCACCTGAATCTCCGTCAGCAGCTCGCCGTGCGAGAGAGCAGTCTGGTACGGCCCAGTGAAGAAGGACCGCGCCGGAATGGTCCGGGTCCCGGAAGGTCCACATGCGACCAGATCGGCACGCAAAGCCGCGAACACGGCGGACAAGTCCTCCGAGGGGTCCGCCTGGCACAGCGAACCCCCAATGGTCCCGCGGTTTCGGACGATCGGATCCGCGATCACCCGTTCGGCGTCATGCAGGATCGGCAGTATCGACCCGGCCAGGGTGGAGGACAGCAGTTCGGCATGCCGGACCAGCGCACCGATGCGCAGCGTTCCGTCCAGCCTGATCCGGGACAGCTCGGTGAGGCCGTTGATGTCGATCAGGGCCTCCGGGTGGGCCAGCCGCAGCTTCATCATCGGCAGCAGGCTGTGCCCGCCGGCGAGGACCATCGACTCGGTCCCATACTGGGCCAGCAGCGTCAGCGCGTGCTGCACACTGGCCGCCTTCTGGTACTGGAACGGGGCCGGAACTTGCATGGGTCCTCCCTGGGGCTGAAGTCTCCGATGAGCACCTGGACGCCGGCAACGCAGTGATAAGTAAACGCTTAAGGGCTCTGGACCACGAGCGCCCGAGGAGAACAATGTCGGTATGACGCTCACGCAGCTGAGTGCGTTCGTGCTGGTCGCGAGGCTGGGATCGGTCAAGGCGGCGGCCTCGGCGCTGGGTGTGAGCGAGCCCGCGGTGTCCCAGGCGCTCGCCGCGCTGCGCCAGCAACTGGGCGACTCGCTGGTCGAACGGGCCGGCCCGGCGATGCGCCTGACCGCTGCGGGCAGCCGCCTGCTGCCGGTCGCCTCCCAGATGGTCGCGCTGGGCGCGGACGCCGAGCAGGCCGTGCGAGCGGGCAAGGGCATCCCGGACACGTTGCGGATCGTCGCGTCCAGCACGGTCCTCGAGTTCGTCACCACCCCGCTGATCACCGCGTTCACCGAACGGCCCGGCCGCCGGATCGACGCGACCGCCGGGGGAGCGGCCACCGACGAAATGCCGGTGTTGCTGGGCAACAGGTTCGCGGACGTCGCCCTCGGACCGAACCTCGCCACCCAGAACGACGAGCTGGTCAGCGAGCCGGTGTTCCGCACGCATCTCACCGTCGTCGCAGGTGGCACGGCCAAGCCGCCGGGCGGTCCGGCGCGCTGGCTGTGGCTCGCCGACGCCGAGGCCACCGATCCGGCCAGCGACAGCGGGAAGGTGTTGCGCCGCCTGCGCGTGCCGGAGTCGCGGATACGGGTCTTTCCCAGTCAGACCGCCGCATGGGCGGCGGCAGCGGACGGCCAGGGCGTCGCCATCGCGCCCGCGCACCTGATCACCGCGCGGCTCAAGCGAGGCGAGCTGCAGGTCGTCAACACCACTGTCACGCCAATGGATTCGGTCTGGTACCTGACCACTTTGGTGCCCGAGCGGCGGTCCATCTCGGCCGAGACGTTCCGGCACTTCCTGTCCACGGCCACCGCGCTGCGGGTGATGCGCGAGCCCGGCGCGGGCGTGCCGCCATCCAGGTTCAAGCCTCCGGTCTACGTCACGCTGTGGAGTTAAGCAAAGGCTTATGGGCTGATTGCCCGGAGTGACGACTGGTCACGACGATCTGCGCATGGGCAACGAGGCCGGTAACCCACGCATGTACGAGGTGATCGAGAACGCCCCCAAGACCGGGAGCAGTCCCACGATCTGGGCGTTCCCCGCGGTCGTCGCCTGGCTCAAGGTGGCGGGCCGTCCGGTGGCCGGGCCGTGGCCGCCGCATCAGGAACCCAGGCCGGACCCGTCCGACGAGTCCCTGCCCACCGCCGTCCCGGACGAAGGTGCGTGATGTACCCAGCGCGGTTCCGTTACGAGGCACCCGGATCGCTCGACGAGGCCCTAGAGGTGCTCGCCCACCACGGCGACGAAGCGAAGGTCCTGGCCGGCGGCCAGAGCCTGATCCCGATGGTCAAGCTCCGGTTCGCCGCTCCGGGCGTGCTCGTCGACATCAACGGGCTGCCCGCTTTGGACTATCACCGCGAGGACGCCGATGGCTCGCTGGCTGTCGGCGCCCTCTGCCGTCACGTCGACCTCGAGTGGTCGACGCTGCTCGCCGAAACCCAGCCGACCATGGCCGCCGCGGCACCGCTGATCGCGGACCCGTTGGTACGCAACAGAGGCACGCTCGTCGGCTCGGTGTGCCACGCCGATCCGCAGGGCGACTGGGCGTCGGTCATGCTGGCGCTCAACGCGTCGATCGTGGCTGTGAGCGCGACCGGGCGAAGAACCATCCCGATGACCGAGTTCGTCCTCGGTCCCTTCCAGACCGCCCTGCGGCCGGACGAGATCGCCGTGGAAGCCCGGATTCCGGCCGCTTCCGGCGCGAGATCGGGGCGGTACCTCAAGCTGGAGCGCCGGGTCGGCGACTTCGCGACCGTCGGGGCCGCGATCGCCCTGGAGACCAGCGACGGCAAGGTGGTCCGGGCCGGGATCGGCCTGACCGGTGTGGGCCCCAACAACATCAAGGCGGTGGAGGCCGAGAACGTGCTGGTGGGCGGGACTTTGACACAGTCGGAGATCGCCGAGGCCGCGCGGCTGGCGGCGGCCGCGGCCGAGCCAAGAACCGATCATCGCGGCACCGCGGCCTACAAACGCCAAGTGGTGCGGGCGTTCGTCACCCGGGGCCTGACCCCGGTCCTCGTGAAGGCGGCGTGACATGACCGGATACCTGCGGGAGATCCGCCCGGAGACGATCACCGAGCGGCGGGTCACCCTGACCGTGAACGGCGAGCAGCGGACCGTCGAGATCGAACCCCGGGTGCTGCTGGCCCACCTGCTCCGGGCCGGCCTCGGCCTCACCGGTACGCACATCGGTTGCGACACAACGAACTGCGGCGCGTGCACGGTCCTGGTCGACGGCAAGCCGATCAAGTCCTGCACGATGCTCGCGGTTCAGGCCGACGGCCATCAGGTGACCACAGTGGAGGGCATGGCCTCAGCCAGTGAGCTGCATCCGGTGCAGGAGGGCTTCCGGCAGGAGCACGGGCTCCAATGTGGCTTCTGCACGCCCGGGATGATGTTGTCCGCCATGGCCTTGCTGGAGCGCAACCCGGATCCCACCGAGGAGGAGGTGCGCTGGGCGTTGTCCGGCAACCTCTGCCGCTGCACCGGCTACCAGAACATCGTCAAGGCCGTCCTCTGGGCGGCCGCGAAGCTGCGGTCGTGAACGGGAGGCATGAAGTGACTGAGACAGTCCACCGAGCAGTTGACGAGATCAAGATCGGTGGCGTCGGGGCCAGTCGCAGACGCGTCGAGGACGACCGGTTCATCCGCGGCCGCGGCACGTACACGGAGGACATCGTGCTGCCTGGCATGCTGTACATGGAGATCCTGCGCAGCCCGGTCGCGCACGCCCGGATCAAGTCCATCGATGCCAGCAAGGCCTGGGACATCCCGGGCGTCCGGCTGGTGCTCACCGGTGAGATGGCCGCGCAGCGCAACCTCGCCTGGATGCCGACCCTCTCGTACGACACACAAGCCGTGCTGGCCACCGACAAGGTCCGGTTCCAGGGCCAGGAAGTCGCCTGCGTGGTCGCCGACAACCCATATATCGCCAAGGATGGCTGCGAGGCGATCGTCGTCGAGTACGAGCAGCTGCCCGCGATCGTCAACCCATTGCAAGCGCTTGCTCCGGACGCCCCGATCATCCGGGACGACAAGGAAGGCCAGCACGACAACGTTTGCTACCAGTGGGAGGTCGGCGACAAGGAGGCCACCGAGCGAGCGTTCGCGCAGGCAGACGTGGTCTCCAAGCTCAAGCTGCACTACCCGCGGTCGCACCCCTCGCCGATCGAGTGCTGCGGTTCGGTGGCGGACTACAACTCGGCGACCGGCAAGCTGACCGTCTACATGACAACGCAGGCCCCGCACATCATCCGGGCCGCGGTGGCGCTGGTGGCCGAGCTGCCGGAGAACATGATCCGGATCGTGTCGCCCGACATCGGCGGCGGGTTCGGCAACAAGGTCCCGGTCTATCCCGGCTATGTCTGTTCCATCCTGTGCTCGATCCTGCTGGGCAAGCCGGTGAAGTGGATCGAGGACAAGTCCGGGAACCTGATCTCCACCGGGTTCGCCCGGGACATGTACTTCGACGGTGAGCTGGCGCTGCGGCGGGACGGCAGGATCCTGGGCGTCCGGTTCCACGCCGACACCGACCAGGGCGCGTTCTTCTCCGACGCCCAGCCGAGCAAGTTCAAGATCGGCCTGGTTCACTCCGCCTTCGCCTGCTACGACATCCCGGTCGGGCACATCACCGCCCGCGGCGCGTACACGAACAAGGCGCCCGGCGGGGTCGCCTACCGGTGCTCGTTCCGGGTCACCGAGGCGATGTTCTTCCAGGAACGGTTGATCGCGGCCGCCGCGGCCGACCTGGGCATGGATCCGGCTGAGTTCCGCCGGGTCAACCTGGTCCGGGACGACGACTTCCCGCACCGCACGCCGTTCGGGTTCCTCACCGACTCCGGCCAGTACGAGAAGTGCCTGAACATCGGCTTGGACGCCATTGACTACAAACAGTTCCTGCTCGACAAAGAAGCCGCCCGGGCCCGCGGCAGGCGTTTGGGCATCGGGATCTCGACGATGACCGAACCGCTGGGCGCGGGCAACAGCCGGGAGTACGACATCCTGGGTATCAAGATGTTCGACTCCGCCGAGCTGCGAGTTCACCCGACCGGCAAGGCGATCCTGCGCACGGGCGCGAAATCCCAGGGCCAGGGCCACGAAACGACGTGGGCCCAGATCGTCAGCCACGAGCTGGGCATCCCCGCGGAGGACGTCACCGTCGAGGAAGGCGACACGGACACGGCGCCGTTCGGGATGGGCACGTACGCGTCCCGCAGCACACCGGTCGCGGGCGCCGCGGTTTCCATGGTGGCGCGCAAGATCCGTGCCAAGGCCCGGAAGCTGGCCGCGCACCTGCTCGAAGTGTCCGAAGAGGACGTCGAGTGGGAACTGGGCCGGTTCTCGGTGCGGGGCGCGCCGCAGCGCAGCGTGTCCATCCAGGAATGCGCGATGGCCGCGTACGGCAACATGCCCGACGGTATGGAACCGGGCCTGGAGAACAACGCCTACTACGACCCGCCCAACCTGACCTGGCCGTTCGCCTGCTACATCGCGACCGTCGAGGTCGACCCGGAGACGGGCGTGTGGGACGTGCTGCGGACGGTCGCGGTGGACGACTGCGGCGTGCGGATCAACCCGATGATCGTCGAGGGACAGATCATGGGCGGGCTGACCGAGGCGTATGCCATGTCCTCCATGCAGTTCATCACGTTCGACGAGCAAGGTAACTGTGTGGGCTCGAACTACATGGACTATCTGCTGCCGACCGCCTGGGAGACACCGGGGTTCGAGCTGCACGAAGTCGTCACGCCCTGTCCGCACCACCCGATCGGCGCCAAGGGCGTCGGCGAGTGCGCTGCGGTCGGTGGACCGGCGGCGTTCGTCAACGCGGTGATGGACGCCTTGTCGGACACCGGGGTGCGCAACATCGACATGCCGCTGCTGCCCGACCGCGTCTGGGAGGCGTTGACCGAGCGCAGGGACGTCTCCGGGGCTCCGCCGGTGAGGAGTGAATGATGCGTCTGGACAACGAGTTCGAAGTACCGGCACCGGTCGAGCAGGTCTGGAGGTACCTGCTGGACGTGCCGCGGATGGCGCCGAACCTGCCCGGCACGGAGCTCAACGAGGTCGTCGACGAGAACACCTACAAAGGCCACCTGGCCGCCAAACTCGGCCCGGTGTCGATGAGGTTCGCCGGTGTGGCCAGGATCCTGGAACGGGACGAGGCCGCGCACCGGATCGTGATCAAGGCCGAGGGCGCCGAGGCCACCGGCAAGGGCCAGGCGAGCATGGGCCTGACCGCGACCCTCGTCAAGGCCGGGTCGGGGACGAAAGTGCTGGTGGCGCAGGACATCGACATCTCCGGCGCGGCCGCCCAGTTCGGCCGCGGCATGATCGGCGACGTCACCACCGTGCTGATGCGGACGTTCGCCCAGAACGTCGCCGAGGACATCCCGCGGTGGAGCCGGGGCGAGCAACGCTCGGAGCCGGCTCGCGCCGCCAGTGGGTTCAGCATCTGGTGGCAGGCCACGAAGACCGCGCTGGGCCGGTTTCTCGGCCGGTTCTTCGTCAGCAGAAAGGCAAGGGGACTGACATGACACTCTGGTGGATCGGCGCGATCGCCCTGCTGGTGGTCGTGTTCCCGGTGGTCCTGTGGCTGCTCAACCGGATCCTCGCGGCGGTCGAACGGATCCGGCTGGCCGCCAACCACATCCTGCGGGACGGGGCCGCGCTGAACGACGGCCTCGAACCGGTGCCCGCGCTGCTCGCCACCACCGACGCGACCATCCAGGAGGTCCAGGTGGGCGCGGTGCGGTACGCGGGCAGCGTGCAGAAGCTGCTGGACGCCTGAAGGAGGACGAGATGCCCGCTGTGGCCTGGGTGACCCTGGTGGCCGCCTCCCTGATCATCGCGATGACCGCGCTCGGTCTGCTCCGGGTGATCCTGCACCTGCGCTGGGTGCACCGGACGCTGGACTCGGTGATCGGCGGCGTGGAGTCGATCGCGTCCCGGACCTCGACCGTGCCGGCCCGGCTGACGTCGGTGAACGCCACGTTGAAGCCCGTGCGCGACTGGACCGAGACGGTCTGAGGGGAGGCTTGTCATGCAACCGGACCTGACCGGCTGGACCGTCGGGCTGATCATCGGGCTCGTCGTGGTGGCCGCTGTGGTCGCCTTGGTCACCCCGATCCTCGTGCTGGCCTACAAGATCGGCAAACAGGCCCCGCGGATCGACGCGGCTTTGCGGCAGGCCAAGGAGAACACCGCTCCGCTGGCCGCGTTGACGGTGACCATCGACCACGCCGAGACGATCGTGGCCGGGCTGCGGCGCGGCCGGGAGAGGCTGGGAGGCTAGCCATGCCCCAGGAAGAGCTGAACTACTGGACGACGATCCTGATCCTGGGCGCTATCGTGATCGTCGCGGTCGTGATCCTGTTGAGCCTCTTGGTGTACTTCGTCAAGCTGATCGACCGCCGGGTCGCCGCCGTCCGGGACACCTTGGCCGAGGTCAGTGCCAACACCGCTTCCGCGGCGCTGATCCCGCAGACGGCGTCCCGTGTGGACGC
Source organism: Actinocrispum sp. NPDC049592 (assembly GCF_040675465.1). Classification (NCBI taxonomy): domain Bacteria; kingdom Bacillati; phylum Actinomycetota; class Actinomycetes; order Pseudonocardiales; family Pseudonocardiaceae; genus Actinocrispum; species Actinocrispum sp. NPDC049592. Next base: position 295,113 of record NZ_JBFAPA010000014.1, read on the forward strand.
TGTGCTCGCCGAAGGCCTGCAGCACCACCTGTTCCTGGGCCGGGTCGCCAACGCGACGAGGGAGAACCAATGATCGTGCTGACGGTCGTGGAGATCGTGGTGTTGATCGCCGGGCTGGCGTTCTTCCTGTACTGGATCGGGTCGCTGCTGACCCGGATCGCGGCGAACCTGGAGGAGTGCGGCGAACACGTCCAGACCATTCTCGGCCACGCGGGGGACATCGTCCCCGGCGTGGAGCACATCAACCGCACCGGCAAGGTGGTCGCGAGTGCTTTGCCGCTGCTGTACGGGTTCGCGGAGCAGATCGTCACCAATGTGACGCCCGCCGACGCGGTTCCCGACCACCGGGTCACCCGGCCGGCGTCCGGGCAGCGGCGTTCGCGGCTGCACGAGACGGTCGGCTTCACCCCGGGATGATCCGGCTCGGGTCGCTCGCGGGCTATCTCTTCGACGGGCCACGGCTGCTCGGCGGGTGGACCCCGCCGAGCAAGCCGGCGGTCTATGCGGTGCTGTGCAAACCGGACCCGGACGCGAAACCCGAGCGCTATGCGGTGATCTACGTGGCGCACACCGACGACCTCGCGGCGGAGGGCTTTCCGTTCCACCACCCGCGTGCGCATGCGTGGATCGCGCGGGCGGGTTCGCGGTGGAAGGTGCACATCGCGACTTTCGAGGTGCCCGGCGGCACTCGTTCGCACCGGGAGCAGATCACCGCCGAGCTGATCGCGATGTATCGCCCGCGCTGCAACGACACCCAGTACAGCCCGACCTGGCGTCCGGAGTGGATCGGGCGGTCACGAGGAGAGGAAGGCCACCAGGCCTAGGGTGCGGAGCAGCCAGTCACGGACGTACACCCAGAGCGGGGCGCGGCCGCCGTTGTCCTTGCGGATCAGTCGCAGGCCGGTGATCAGCTTGCCGACCGTGGCCTGCAGGGCCCACTGGACGATGATCCGGTCCACAATGGAGAACCCGACGAACCCGGCCAGCGTGACCCCGGCGATCAGCCAGCCATCGGTGAACTTCCCGTGCGCCACACCGACCGCGACGCCGAACGCGAGTCCCAGGTGGACGATCATGTCCAGGACGAAGCTCCAGAACGCGCGCCGCCCGGTTGGTGACGGATAGCGCGGGTCGCCGTGCCCGCCATGCTCCGGCGGTAGCCAGCTCGACGCGGTCGGAGGTTTCCGCAGGTCACGGCTGCGTACCGCGACCAGCTCGACGGACTTCTTGCTCACAACCGGTGATCATGCCGGATGGTGTGGCCGTTCGTGGTCGTTTCGGGCACATCGGATGCTTGAGGTTCTCTGACAGGTTCCTGACAATCACCGAACAGCATGGCGGCATGAAGATCTCCCGTGCCGTGGTCGTGCTGTGCGGTTTGCTGACGGCCTGCAGCAGCACGCAGACCCCGCCGGCCAAGGACGTCGCCTCACTGTCCACCCCGGGCGCCACCCAGCAGCAGGCCCCGCCGTCCGACGAGTCCCAACGTCCCCAGCTGCGGCTGGACAGCAGCGACGAGGAGCAGCAGGCGGCCTGGGACGGCTACTACGTGTGCCTGAAGCAGAACGGCCACGTGATGCTCAGCGCGCGCAAGCACTCCGGCCCGGCGGGCAATGACATCGAGACGCCGGACATGAACGACGACAGCCCGGCGAGCAAGGCGGCCGAGGAGAAGTGCAAGGGCAAGCTGCCGCTGCAGCCGCCGGAGATGGACGCGGCCAAGAACCCCAAGTACGTGGATGACTACCACGCGTGGGTGAAGTGCATCAACGACCACGGGATTCCGGTGGTGGAGACTGACCCGCCAGGCAGTGGCTGGACCTACAACGGCACGGTGACCGTGCCGGAGAAGGAAGCCGCGGAGATCGAGAAGGACTGCCAGCTACAGGCCTTCGGCGGTGGCAAGTGAGCGCCCCGGACTGGCGGGCACGCACCCGTCCAGGGAGTGCGCCCGACTGGCGGCTGGCGCCGCCCGCCTCGCCGCCGAAGTTCGGCGGCGGGAGGAGTGGTGGGGTGTGAGGCGGCGGGGTGGGGCTGTCGTAGGGGTCTTGGTCGTTGTGGTTGTGGCGGTTGGGGTCGGCGTCTATTTCGTGATCGATCACGGGAAGTCCACTGTGCCCGGTGCGCCACCGCCTGCGGCGGTGAAGACCGTGGCGATCGAGCGGACTGACCTGTCGAGTACCTCGTCGTTCAGTGGCACGTTGGGGTTCGGGACCCCGCAAAGCGTCAAAGGCGCGGGTGAGGGCATCGTGACCAAGCTGCCCAAAGCGGGCGACCCGGTCGACCGCGGGAAGCCGTTGTATTCGGTGAACGGCACGCCGGTGCCGGTGTTCTTCGGCGACACGCCGCTGTACCGCAAGCTGGACAACCCCGATCTGCAGGGCCCTGACGTGTCCGTAGTCGCGGACAACCTGACCGCGCTCGGGTACAGGGTCGGTACGCGGCCCAAGGACCGGACGAAGACGGCGTTCACCCCGGCGGTCGCGGATGCCTTGAAGAAGTGGCAGAAGGCCGCGGGACTGCCGGACACCGGGACCCTCGACATTGGACAGGTGGTCGTGCTGTCCGGGGCGATGCGGGTCAACAGCGTGACCGCCCAGCTCGGTGACGCGGCGAACACTCCGTTGCTCACGGTCACACCGAAGTCCAAAGTGGTCACTGTGCCGGTGGGTGCCAACGAGGTCGGCGCGATCAAGACCGGGGTCGCGGCGACCATCGTCCGGCCGGACGCCAAGGAGATCACCGGCAAGGTCACCGATATCAGCACGATCGTGACCGGCGGTGACGTCGAGAAAGGCAGTTCCGGTCCGCCCAAGGTGAACATCACGGTCACCCCGGACAACGAGCAGGACCTGGACGCCTACGACTCGGCGACGGTGCAGATCAAGATCACCACCGAGACCCATGCGGGAGTGCTCGCAGTGCCGGTCGGTGCGCTGGTGGCGTTGCGCGAGGGTGGGTACGCGGTCCAGTTGCCGGACGGGACGTTGAAGGCCGTGCAGATCGGGATGTTCGCCAAGGACCTGGTCGAGATCAGCGGGGCCGGGATCGGCGCCGGCATGCAGGTGGTGACGACGTCATGACGCCGGTTCTCGCCCTGCGCGAGGTGAGCAAGATCTACACCGGCGACGTGATCGCGCTCGACAAGGTGACGTTGGACATCCAGCAAGGGGAGCTGCTCGCGATCGTCGGACCGTCGGGCTCTGGGAAGTCCACTTTGCTCAACATCGTCGGCACGCTCGACCTGCCCACGCACGGAACCGTTGAGATCGGCGGGCAGAACGTGACCGAGTTGTCCGACCGAAGACTGTCGGCGCTGCGCGGACGTCAGCTTGGCTTTGTCTTCCAACAGTTCCACCTGATCGACGGCCTGAGCGCGGTCGAGAACGTCGCGACCGGGCTGTTGTACGCGGGCGTGCCGAGGCGGAAAAGGCGCGGTCAGGCAATGGAAGCGTTGGCGCGAGTAGGCCTATCGCATCGGGTGAACCATGTGCCGCACCAGCTTTCCGGCGGTGAACGCCAACGCGTGGCCATCGCCCGGGCGGTGGTGAACGACCCCTCGCTGGTGCTTGCCGACGAGCCGACGGGTGCCCTGGATACCGCGAACGGTCACGCGGTGCTGAACCTGTTGACCGCGTTGAACAAAGAGGGAACCACGATCGCCGTGATCACGCACGACCGGGAGATCGCCGCGCGGCTGCCCCGGCAGGTCGAGTTCCGGGACGGCCGGATCGTGGCCGATCGGAGTGCCGCGTGAAGCCGGTCCGGCTGAGTTTCGTCGACGTCGTCCGCCTGGGGTTGCTGGGAGTCAGCACCCGCAAGCTGCGGGCCACCTTGTCGGCGCTGGGGATCTCGATCGGGATCGCCACGATGATCGTCGTCACCGCCATCCCCGCGTCCAGCCAGTCGGCGCTGCTGGAGCAGCTGTCGGCTTTGGGCACGAACATGCTCCGTGCCGAACCCGTTCCCCAGCAACAGGACCAGACCATCAAGCTACCCGAGTCCACTTTGGGCAGTGTGTCCCGGGTCGGCCCGGTCACCACCGCCGCGATGGTCGCCAACACGCACACCGTCGTCCGCCGCTCGGACCGCACCGACCCGGCCGACAACTCCGGGCTGACCGTGCTGGCGTCGAGCACCGGGCTGCTGGACGCCATCAACGGCAAGGTCCAGGCGGGCAAGTACCTCGACGACTCGAGTTCCAACCTGCCGACCGCCGTCCTGGGTTACGTTGCCGCGTCCCGGTTGGGGATCAACAAGCTCGTGCCCGGCCAGCAGGCGCCGTTGGTGTACATCGGGAACACGTGGTTCGCGGTGATCGGCATCCTCGACCCGATGCCGCTGGCGCCGGACGTCGAACGGGCCGTGATGGTCGGCTGGGGCGCGGCGAAGTCGTTGCTGGGCTTCGATGGCCACCCCACCGTCGTGTACGTGAAGGCCCGCGAGGAGGCCATCGCCGACGTGCGCGCGGTCCTGCCCGCGACGATCTACCCCGAGGTGCCCGGGTTGGTGCAGGTCAGTCGCCCGTCGGATGCGTTGGCCGCGAAGCAGGCCTCGCAGAGGACGTTCTCCGCGCTGTTCCTGGGTTTGGCGGGCGTCGCGCTGCTGGTCGGCGGGGTGGGTGTGGCCAACACCATGTTCATCTCGGTCCTCGAACGCCGCCGCGAGATCGGCCTCCGCCGGGCCTTGGGCGCGACCCGCAGGCAGATCGGCGGCCAGTTCCTCACCGAGGCCGTCGTCCTGTCCGGCCTCGGTGGGATCGCCGGCACCACCCTCGGCGTCATCGCGTCCGCCGGCTACGCCACCTACCAGGGCTGGCCGTCCGTTATCCCGCCGCTCGCCGCCCTCGGTGGCCTCACCGGCGCCCTGGTCGTCGGCATTCTCGCCGGTATCCACCCCTCGATCCGCGCCGCCCGCCTGACGCCCACCCAGGCACTGGCCTCCACCTGAGTCAGAGGGTGGCGCTGAGGACCCGGCCATCCGCGTCCCAGACCGTCACGGTGTCGGCGTGGGCGCGGAAACCGGCCGGGACGAGGTTGTTGAAGGTCACCGCGAGCTGGGCCTGGGCCTTGTGCACGTAGGTGTCCGAGCCGTCGTGGATGGCGATCAGCGAGCCGCTGATCAGGGCTTCCTCGGCGACGTCGGGCGCGAACCCGGTCGCGGTCAGCGGGCCGGGCAGCGACTCGATCCGGGTCCGCTGGCGCAGCATCATCGACGGCAGGTCCCACCGCCACAGCTCGTCGTTGACGATCGCGGCCAGGCTGGACGGGCTGCGGACGATGTCGTACACGCGGTCGGCCCGGCTCAGCTCACGCCACACCACCCGCGGCACTGGGCTCAACGCGTCGAGTACCGCGAGACCGTCGGCGTCCAGTACGAAAGCGACGCTGCCGTCGTACGAGGGCAGGAACGCCACGTTCCCCAGGGTGGTCCAGCGGGTGACCTTGCGGGTGGTGAGATCCAGCCGGTGCACCTCACGGACGGCGTCGTACCGAGCCACGAGCAGGACGGTTCCGCCGTGGTCGGCCACGACGAACTGGTACGCCGGGACTGTCCACTGTGCCCGGACGCGGCCGTCCGAGGTGAGCAGCCGAACGCCGGCTTCGCCATGTGCCACCAGAAGCGAATCGCCCAACCGGACAGCGTCGAACACCGGCAACGGACCTGGCTCGACCGCAGCGTGCATCTCCACGGGCGAGTCCCGCCGCGCGGAAGAGACCGGTGGCAGATCGGCGACCACCAAAGGATCGCTGCGGTTGGTGAGCTTGCGTACCAACACGGGGTTGCGGTCTCGGTGCATGGCCCGGATCGCCGCCGTGCACAGCCGGCGGTCCATCGCCGGATCCCGCACTGAGACCGAGGACAACGCGGTGACGAACCGCTCGCGTGTCAACGCCAGCGAGTCACTCTCCACAACGGACAGTGCTTCGGCCAGAGTGGACTCCGACGGCCATTCGGCCACGAGATACGCCAGCAACTGGGCCGCGCCAGGCCCGCCCAGCGCCATCCCGCCCCGGACGTTCTCCTCGACCAGCGACCGCAACTCGGGAACAGGCCAGGCGGCACCCACCGCGCCGAGGTGGTCACCGGCGCGCTGCCGGTCGGAGATCCACTCCCGCCGGAGGTTCTTCGCGGCCAGAGCGTCCACATGGGACAGATATGCGATCGCGGTTGGGAACGCGCCACGCACGCGGGCGACATCGACGGCACGCGTCCGGTTGCCCGCCTGCCACCACAGCCGCACGATCAGGTCCGCGGGCAGGTCCCGGCCCTCGGCGAGTTCCGCGGCGAGCGCGTGCATCTCATGCCCGGCCAGCAAAGTGACCGCGCGCAAGGGGTCATTGCGCAGGTCCGCGTGGACGAACGCGGCCTCTTCGATCCGGCCCGCCTTCTCCAGTTCGGTCGCGGCGGTCAGGTACATCTCCGCCAGCCGGTGCTGGTCGCCGTGGGTTCCAGCGATCATCCGCCCGCCCGGCCGCCGGAAAGGTGTCGGCCGCAACGGACCCGGCCGTGGCTGCGGCATCCGGAAGGTGGGCGTGCCATGGCCGCCGGAGCCGCCGATCGAGATCGCCTGCCGCAGTGCGTCGTCCCATGCCTTCTGCCGGAACAACTTCGTCAGCCGATCCAGGTACCGGTCATACGACGCACGCGTGAAGAGCCGCACCACCTTGAACCACAGCCCGCTGCTCGCGGACTCCTCCGAAGCGGCCGTGGTCCGGCGTTGTTCACGCACGGCCGGGATCGCCGACACCGGAACGACCGGCTCGGGCGGCGGGGCGTCGGCCGGAGTCAACCGGTGCACGGCGAACGAGCCGACGTCCACCCACCCGGTCAGATCCAGCAGCGGCAAAGAGTCCACATCGTACTCGTGGTCCACGCCCGCGATGGGAATGGTCACGACGTCAGAAGCCGTCAGCGGTAGCCCAGGAGCGTGCTCGGCGCGGACGGTCACCGGATTCTTGAGTACCAGCAGCCAAGTCCCGTTGGGTACCAAGTGGATAGACGCCCTTTCGCTCCACCAGTCCAGCACGCGTCGGCGAGCCTCGGCGGTGCCGATCACCGAGGGATCGAACAGGAACGCGGTCGCGCTCACCGAACCACGGAAGATCACGGCTCACCTCGCAGCGACAACACGGTCTCGCCGGTGCGGATGTTGCCCACGTCGATCGCCCCGGCTCCGCGTTGAACGGCGATGAGCGGCCGGGTCGGATGCAGCGCGGGCGGCGCTGTACCACTCGACCACTTCGTCAGTGTCCGCTCCTTGGACGCGGTGTGTGCACGCACGATGAGCCCGCTGGCCGACAAGGTGATCAGCGTCGGCATGTTGTCCAGCCACTGCAGCCCGAGCACCCGGCAGCCTTCGGGAACCCTGATCTCAGTGTGGTACACGCGGGTGTGTACCGTCCACTCCAGACCGTTCCTGGACCACGCCCACAACTCGTCGTAGCCGAAGATGATCTCGCCACCGGCGGGCGTGGGCCTGCCGTTTACCACCATCGAGTTCCCGATCCGGCGGGCGATGTTCGGCCGGTCGAACCTCGGACCGGTGCCGACGCCGAACACGTTCACCGTGGCCGCGCCCCGATCGACGGAAAGCTCCCACCAGCGGTCGAGATCCCGAATGAGCAGGTTCCCGTCGGCGAAGTACAACGGTTTCAGCGGCCCTGGCTCCGGGTCGAACTCGCCCGCCAGGATCACGAGCCGGTCCAGCCGCGCCAGTTTCTTGCCGATGACGTGCCCATGCAGCTCGGCGCCGACGCGGATCAGGGTGACCAGACGCCCGCCCAGATACGCGGCCGCGACGACCGGACCGGGCAGTTCATGCCGGTGCACCTTGACGTCTGCCCTCGGCTTGCCGGGAACGTGCAGCGAGTACAGCTCACGATCGGTGCGGCCGCGGGTGATCAGCTGCGGACCGTTGGACGAGAACAACGGGTCATGCATCCCGGCTGGCGTCATGATCTGCTTCTTCGCTGGCCGGAAGGCCGCGCCCCGCAAGGTCCGGACGGCGGTGTTCTGGTCCGGCAACGCCAACGTCACAGTGGTCTCGGCCAAGCTCACCTGAACCGCCGCCGCACCAAGAGCGCTCCAGGCGGACTCGGTGCTGACGAGCATGTGCTTGCGCCCAGGCAGTTTCCGGGCCAGCCGGGGGCCGGTGAGCAGCCACAGGTCGTCGTCCGCGGGCACGCTGTCCGTCCACTCGGCGACGTCGTCCGGCGTCGGTTCGGTGCTGCGCCGGCTCTTGAGCCACGCGGGCAGCACCTTCGCCAGGTCGCCGCCTTGCCAGGAGCCGGCCTTGGTACCGAGCACGCCCACGACGAGATCAACACCACGAGCCTCGGCCCGGCGGTGCAACACGATCAGCGCGGCGAGCTGAACCAGCCGCCCGGCGCCGAGCTGATCCGGCCCGGTGTCGACGAGAACCGCCACCCGGCCGCGTCTGCGCTCGGCGAGGTACGCGGGCGCGGTGTGCAGCAACTCATTCCCGGCCGCACGGCGCAGGAACTCCAGCGGTACCTCGTCGGCGAGCGCCCACTCCGAGGCCAGGATCCGTTCGGGCAGGCCACGGCTGGTGATCCCGCTGTAGCCGTCGAGGATCTCGCCGGAGTGGTCGATGGCGCTGTGCCGGGCGATGAGCGAGTCCAGGCCGCGCAGCAACGGCCCGAGCGCGACCAGCGGTTGTGCGTCCAACGTGGACAAAGCCGCGCTCCAGGGTGCCAGAGCGGGAGGCAGGTTCACGGCAGCACCGCCTTCCGTACCGGCATCGCTCCACTGAGTATCCGTCCCGGAAGGACGGCCAGCACCTCAGACCCCAACGCAGCGCGAAGAACCCCACCGGGAACCGAAGGCCGCAACGTCGTGGGCACGAGAACGCCGCCGTCCCACCCCAAGTACGTCACGTCGGCAGCCCAAGGCAGATCGTCGCCCAGCACGAGGATCCAGTCATCGCCGACCGCGGCCCGCAACGACACACCCCGGGCAAGCGAAGCCTGTGTCGCGGCGTAAAGCGCGGACGTCCCGGCCACGGCGACCGCGGGCAACGGCGGCTCGCGAAAGGACCAGGTGATCATGGTCCGAGGACGGCGATCAGGCGATCGCGGATCGAGCGGATCGACTCGGGCATCTGGTCCTCGGCGAGCGTGGCGTCGATCTCGCGCAGCGTCGCCTCGACCCGCAGCCGGTCGTCCGGTTCGACCGGATCGGTGACCGCGGACAGCAGCTTCTCACTGGTCTCGACCAACCGGCGAGCGCGTGCCCGCGGACCGTCGGAGAACTCCTCGGCCGCGTACAACAGGCTCGAGTTGTGCGCTGTGGTCAGCAGATCGCCGAGCACTTCCCGCGCCAGGACCTGGGTGTCCGAGGTCGGCGCCACGATCGGCAGAACCCACAGGTCCGCGGCGGTGGCGTCGGTCCGTCCATCGAGGACGGTCGCGGCGGCGATGAGTCGTTGCGCGCGAACGACCCGCCGGTCGGTGAGCGGGATCCCCGCACCTCGGAGGCGACGAATTGCCGTCGCCACCAAGGGCACGACCGCGGCCAGCGACACCGAGCGAGCAGCGCCAGCCAGCCTGTCGACGGCAGGAAGCAGAGCCTCAGCAGGCACGGCGGCGGCCGGCTGCCAGCCGGTTTCCAGCAGCTCCTCCAGCCGCGCGTCCGCGACCGGGGCGACGAACAACCGGGCCAGGAACCGGTCGGCGAACGCGGCCAGCGCGGGATCCTCGGGCAGCGTGTTCGTCGCGCCCACGCAGATCCGCAGCGGCACAGCGAGATTGGTGCTGCCCCGCCGGAACGTGCGTTCGTTCAGCACGCCCAGCAGCGTGTTCAGGATGGCCGTCGAGCCCAGGAACACCTCGTCCAGGAACGCGATTTCGGCCTCGGGCAGCATCCCAGCGGTCTCCACCTCGACCACGCCCTCGCGCAGCCGGCGCAGGTCGACCGGGCCGAAGATCTCGTTCGGCTCGGTGAACCGGCCCAGGATGTACTCGAAGTAGCGCCCGCCCAGCTGCGTCGCGGTCCGCCGGACCGCCTCCGACTTGGCCGTGCCCGGCGCGCCGACCACAAGCAGGTGCTCGCCCGCCACCGCGCACAGCACCACGACCTCGGCGATCAGCTCGCGGTCGACCAGCCCCGAGCGGGCGGCGTCCACCGCCGACCGCACCGCGAACGCGTCCCGTTTCAACCCCTCGACGTCCAGCACGTCGCTAGGATGCCAGGTCATGGCGCGATACGGTGCTCAATTTGGGCCAGACGTGACGTTCCTGGGCGTGCCCAGGTGCGACATCGACGAACCGTCCAGCTACGCGGACGCCGACGTCGTCATCCTCGGCGCCCCCTTCGACGGCGGCACTTCGCACCGCCCCGGCACCCGGTTCGGGCCGCAGGCCATCCGCACCACGGACTACCTCCCGCAGGACGGTTCCCGGCCGAGCCTCGCGCTGCGGACCGACGCGCTCACCGATCTGAAGGTGTACGACGCCGGGGATGTCGAGATGTTCTCCGGTGACGCCGCGAAATCGCTGGCCGACCTGCGGACCGCGGTCGCGAAAGTGACCGGCGCCGGGGTGATCCCGCTGATCCTGGGCGGGGATCACGCGATCGCGTTCGCCGATGCCTCCGGGGTGGCGGACGTTCTGGGCGCTGGACGTGTGTCGATGCTGCATTTCGACGCGCATGCCGACACCGGGGACATCGAGTTCGGTTCCCTGTGGGGACACGGCGCGCCGATGCGGCGGCTGATCGAGTCGCGGGCGTTGCGCGGCGACCGGTTCCTGCAGATCGGCCTGCGCGGGTACTGGCCCGGCCCGCAGACCCTGAAATGGATGGCCGACCAGGGGATGCGCTCGTACGAGATGACCGAGATCGTCGCCCGTGGGCTGACCGAGTGCCTGACCGAGGCGTTCACCATCGCCACCGACGACTGCGACGGCGTGTTCCTGTCGGTCGACATCGACGTCTGCGACCCCGGACACGCACCCGGCACCGGGACTCCCGAGCCGGGCGGTCTGAGCGCTCGCGAGCTGCTCGACTCGGTTCGCCGGATCTGCCTGGAACTCCCGGTCGTGGGCATCGACGTGGTCGAGGTGAGCCCGCCCTACGACCACGCCGACATCACCGCCGCGCTGGCCAACCGCGTTGTGCTGGAAGCGTTGTCGGCGATCGCGCGCAAGCGCCAGGACGAACGCGGTGGCACGTCCTGGGATCCGCGGCGGCCGTTGCTGGAAGACCGTTAGGAGAAGGCGTCCTGCAGCCACCAGGAGCCGCCGTCGCCGGTGATCTTGGCGTCGATCACCACCGGCCGGCCGTCGAGCACGAGATCGTTGAGGTCCTCGACGGTCCGCACGGTCAGCCCGTGACAGCCGTAGCCACGGGCTATCGCGGCGATGTCAGTGTCCGGAAAGGACACCGCGCCCATGTCCGCGTCGCCGAAGTGGTGCACCTCGGCGCCGTACGCGTTGTCGTTGTACACCACGATGACCATCGGAAGCTCAAGGCGGGCCACGGTTTCCAGCTCGGCGATGCTCATCAGGAACCCGCCGTCGCCCACCGCGGCCACCGGCAGCCGGTCCGGCCGGGCCAGGGCGGCACCGAGCCCGGTGGCCAGGCCGAGCCCGATCGACTGGAACGCCTGGGTGAAGCAGAACCCGTACTGGTCCGGCACCGACAGGTGCGCGGCCGGGTAACCCATGAAGTTGCCCGAGTCGACCGCCACGATCCGGTCCCGCGGCAGCAGCTCGTCCAGCCTGATGGTCAACGTGCGCGGGTCGATGGTGTTCGAAGTGGACAGATCATCGTACGCCCATTGTGGACCGGCGAGCCACGCCCGCAGTTCCTCGGTGCGGTAACCGGTGCGCGATGGCGCGACGTCGGCCACCAGCCGGGCGACCTCGCCCACATCGCCGTGGATCCGGTGTTTCGCGTCCGGGGACTGCGGGTCGAGGTCGACCTGGACGATGACCTTGTCCGCCAGCAGACGGCCCTGCCGGGTGGTCCACTTGGTCAGCGAACATCCCCACGCCACAACGACATCGGCGTCGGCGATCAGTGAGGCCGCCAGAGGAGTGGCGAACCCGCCGGAGATCCCCAGGTTCCACGGCGAGCCATGGAACAACCCGTGCGCCACAGCCGAAGTCGCCAGCAGCGCGCCCACCTTCCCGGCCAGTTCCGCCACGGCCGGACCCGCACCGCGGGCACCTCGGCCGGCGATGAACACCGGTCGGTCAGCGGTCTGGAGCACCTCGATGAGGTCCTCGACCCCGTGAGGCGCAGGCATCACCGGCGGTGTCAGCGGCGCAACCGCGGTCAACTCCGCCGGTTGGGCCTGAACGTCGAGAGGCAGGTTCAGCACGACGGTTCTGCGGTCGTGGACCGCGGTCTCCACGGCCGCAAAGGTTTCCTCGACAACGGTCTCGGCGGAGGTCACCCGGCGGGAGACCGCGCCAACAGCGTTGACAACGGCGTTCTGGTCGATCCGGAAGTTGGAGGCGGTCGCGCCGGTCGGGACGTCCGCGGCCAGCACGATCATCGGGGTCCGGCTCTTGGCGGCCTCGGTGATCCCGGTCATCGCGTTGGTCAGGCCACACCCTTGGTGCAGCGTCACAGCGGTGACCCGGTCGCTCATCCGGGCGTACGCGTCGGCCATGGTCGCGGCCCCGCCTTCGTGCCGGGCCGCGACAAAGGGCACGCCGTACGCGCGCAAGGCGTTCGTCACCTCGAAGTTGCCGCTGCCGACGACCCCGAACGCCTGCGCCACCCCGAGTTCGGCGAGCGTCCGGCCGACCGCCTCGGCGACGTTCACCGCTCGACCAACGCCAGCACGCGCACCGGGCTGCCGGAACCGCCCACAATGGGCAGTGGCGACACCACGATCATGGCTCCGGCCGGCGGCAACAAGGCGAGGTTGCGCAGCTGGGTCAGCCCGTGTTTGCCCGCGCCCAGCATGAAGTTGTGGCAGGGGAACGGCGGATCGAAGCTGTGCGCGGCACCGGCATCCGTGCCCACGGTCTCGACGCCCACACCCGTCAACGGCGTTTCCTCGGCCAGCCAACGTGCACACGACGCGGACCAGCCGGGACTGCGGCCCTCGTTGAGGAACTCGGACTCGGTGTCGGAGCGCGCGTCCCAGCCGGTGCGCACCAGCAGCCAGCCGCCCTCCGGCAACGGCCCGTGCAGGTCCTGCCACGCCTTCACATCGTCGATCTCCACCAGGAAGTCGTGGTCCTCAGCGACCCGGTCGGACACGTCGAGCACCACCGCGGGGGCGATCAATGTGGACAGCGGCACCTGGGAGACGTCGTGACCGTCCTTTCCGGATACCCAGTGCACCGGCACATCCAGGTGTGTCCCGGTGTGCTCGCCGGTGTGGATGTTGTTCCAGTACCAGGCCGGCCCGCCCGCGTCGTACCGGCTGATCTCCTCCAGCCGGAACGGGATCGTGTTCAGGAACGGCTCCGGCAGCTTGAGGATCGGCGTCTCCGCGCTCAGCGGCGCGGTCAGGTCGACCACCTCGATGGCCCCGCTGCGCAAGGCCTCCCGCACCTGGTCAAGCAGTCCCATCGGTCCTCCCGGTGATCCGTCCCATGCCGCCGAGACCGATCCAGCGCGCGGGACTGGCCGAGTCGTACTCCGCGGTGCCGTCCGGACGCCACTCCGGCAGGATCACCACGCCTGGCTCCAGCAGCTGCATGCCGTCGAAGTAGGACACGAACTCGTCGTAGCCGCGCACGTGGATCTGTTCACTGGCATCGTCGTACACGCTGACCATGTCCATCAACTGGCGATGGGTCTCCGGGTCGTGGTGCTGCACGAGGTCGGCGGAGATGACCGAAATGGGCAGCAGGCTGCCGGGCGCGCACCGGTCGCGGTAGGTGGCGACCAGGCCGCGGGGGTCGTACTCGTCGGCCACGTACAGCATGATGCCGACCATGAGCATGCCGATCGGGCGGCTGAAGTCCAGCAGCGCCTCGGCCTCGGGCGAGCCGAGCACCGAGTCGGGGTCACGGATGTCGGCATGCAGGATGGTCGCGTTCTTGTTGCCACGCAACAACTTCTGTGCATGCGAGACGGCCGTGGAGTCGTAGTCCACGTACACCACGCGACCGTCCGGGGCGCGCCGCTCGACGATCTCGTGCACGTTGCCCACGGTCGGGATGCCCGAGCCGAGGTCGAGGAACTGGTCGATGCCCTCGTCCATGCACACGTTCACCACCCGGCGCAGCCAGGACCGGTTGAGCCGGGCCAGCACGGGCGTCACCGGCAGCACCGTCTTGGCCCGCTCCGCCAGCTCCCGGTCGGCCGCGAAGTTCAGCGCGCCACCGAGGTAGTAGTCGTACATCCGGGAGGCATTGGGAGTCTGCTCGTCATAGCTCCGGGGACCGATCGGCTGCAGCGGCGGAGGCGTGGGTCGGTTCACCGGCACAGCATCCTCTGCGCCCATGGGGCGGGCAAGCCATCGATCGGGGGAGTTGCCAGCTGACCAGCGGAATTGTCGAATTCGTCAACTCTCCCCCTATTTTTCGATCCTATTTCACATATGTGGAGGAATTGACGTCCGGTCATAGTGTGAGCTACAAAGAAACCCCTTGGGTGTGAGCCGCCGCACATCTTTCGGTCCGACCCGCCCTCGGAGGTTCCCTGTGACTTTGACCTGCCTGAACGCGCCTATCAGGGGTGCCGGATGAAACGCGGGATTCTGTGCTCCACCGGTGCGCTGACACTTCTGCTAGGTGTGGTTCCGGCGGCTCAGGCCGCCGCGAACCTGGCCGCCGACTTCAAGCAGACATCTGTCTGGGACAGCGGCTATGGCGCGACCTACACCATTACCAACAGGGGTGACACGGCGTCGAACGGCTGGACGCTGGAGTTCGACCTGCCGTCCGGGACCACGGTGACCAACTCGTGGAGTTCGAACCGGACCCAGACCGGCCAGCACTACAAGTTCACCAACGCCTCGCACAACGGCGTCATCGCGCCCGGCGCGAACAAGAACTTCGGCTTCAACGCCGCCGGCCTGGGCACCCCGCTGAACTGCACGTTGAACGGCGCCGCCTGCGGTGCCGCGCCGCCGGTCGACACCCAGCCGCCGACCGCGCCCGGCACGCTGCGTTCCACCGGCGTCACGTCCAGTTCGGTGTCCCTGGAATGGAACGCGGCGACCGACAATGTCGGTGTCGCGGATTACCAGGTGCTGCAAGGCGGAACGGTGGCAGCGACCGTCTCGGGGACTACTGCGACCGTCAGCGGCCTCGCCTCGAACACGACCTACTCGTTCACCGTCCGCGCCCGGGACGCCGCCGGTAACACCTCACCGGCGAGCAACCAGGTCAGCGCCACGACCTCCGGTGGCGGCGGTGGCGGGTCCACTGTGGACGTGTCCGGCACGGCCCAGCTTCAGGCCGCCCTGGCCGCCGCCACGCCAGGGCAGACGATCAAGCTGGCGGCCGGGACCTACCACGGTTCCTTCGTCACCACCAAGGCCGGGACCGCGGCCCAGCCGATCACGTTGACCGGCCCGGCAAGCGCGGTCCTGATCAACGACGGTCCCGCCGGTGATCCGCCGGACTGCCCGGCGCCCGCGCCCGGGTACGACTCGGGTTACGGGCTGTGGCTGTACAACGCGCCCTACTGGAACCTCACCGGGTTCACCGTCGCGGAGTCCAAGAAGGGCATCGTCCTGGACAACTCGCACCACACCGTGGTCGACGGCGTGACCGTGCGCCACGTCGACGAAGAGGGCGTGCACTTCCGGAAGTCCTCTGCGGACAGCGTCATCCGCAACTCGACGATCACCGACACCGGTCTGGTCCAGAAGGGCTACGGCGAAGGTGTCTACATTGGATCGGCCGGCTCGAACTGGGGCTGTCACGGCAACTCCGGCGGCGTGGACAAGGCCGACCGGGTCCAGGTGATCGGCAACCGGATCGGGCCGAACATCGCCGCCGAGCCGATCGACGTCAAGGAGGGCACGTTCAACGGCGTCATCCGCGGCAACACGTTCAACGGGCAGGGCATCTCCGGCGAGAACTCGGCCGACTCGTGGATCGACGTGAAGGGCATCGGCTACACGATCGAGGACAACACCGGCACCTTCGCCACGCCCGGCACGTTCGCCAACGGCTACGAGACGCACAACCCCAGCACCACCCCGAGTTTCGCCAACGGCTGCGGGAACGTATGGCGCGACAACAAGTCCGACCTCGGCGGCGTGGGTGGCTACGCGATCTACATCACCTCGGTGTCGAAGTGCACCGCCAACCCCAACAAGGTCTACGCCTCCAACACCGTGACCAACGCCAGGACCGGACTGACGAACATCCCCGTGACCCCGTAGCGGGGATGTTCCGGCCGCGGGCACGTCCCCAGTCCCCCGGGGGACGTGCCCGCACTGCTGCGTCCGGGCGAACGGGGAACTTTTTTCCGGAAGTGAGCAACCCCGGCCAGCCGATGGCGTCTCTACTGGTGCCGGAACAAACCACGGCATTCACTTCTTCTTCTGGGGGACAACCGAAATGGAACTGGGGAACCGCGCGCTCGCACGCATTGTCTCGGCTGGCATCGTGGCCGGCGCGCTCATGGGTGGAATGGCCGGTGTGGCATCCGCTGACCAGGGCGGATCGATCTGCGGAACGGTGTGGCACGACGTCAATGAGGATGGTGTCCGGGACGCGAACGAGCCCGTTATTCCGAATCACCTCGTCGGCCTGCACGGCAACGGCGACATTTACGTGAATTCCGGCGACGACGGCCGTTACTGCTTCACCAACATCGCCGAAGGCGACTACACGCTCCGGTCCAACGACCGCAGCCTGCTCGACCAGACGTCGTGGACCCACCCTGGCCGTGATTCGAAATTCGACGAGTACGGCGCCGGCTACGCGGCCGGCGACCCGAATCAGGGCCCGATCCACGTCACCGAGAAGACCCGGATCGACGACTACGACTCTGGTTTCCTGGACGCCCGTGTCGACCTGCACGCCGTGCAGATCATCGTCACCAAGCAGAACCCGCAGGTCGGCGACGTGTTCGAGATCTACGGCTCGGTGGGCAACAGCGGCAACGCGCCCGAGCAGCTCAACGGCACGCTGACCCTGCCCGAGGGGCTCACCATCCTGGACCGGGCAGGCGGTATGCCGTCCTACGTCCAGGGCCAGCAGGTCATCGGCAACTTCTACGAGCGTCGCTTCGCCGGTGACGTGGAGTTCGTCGGCGCCACCGTGCGCGTCGACAAGCCGGTCAACGGCGAGATCAAGATCGAGACCTTCCGGGGTGTCTTCCCGGATGTCAACCCTGGCAACAACGTCCTGACCCAGCCGATCTCGATCGGCTGACCGTCACGGCCGGCTGACGCACCGGTCGTGACCAAGGTCCCCTGGCTGACCCCAAGCAGCCCGGGGACCTTCCTGTGTCACGACAACAGCTTGTTGAGCAGGCCGTAGTCGAACTGGTTGCCCAGCAACGAGTATGTGCCGCGGCTGAGCAGTTCGTGGGCGCTGTCGCGGGCCAGGGCGTAGGCGGCGCCGGCGATTCCGCCGCCCAGGCTGACTCGTGCGACACCGACCTCGGCCTGGGCGTCCACGGACGGGGCGCCGAACCCCGCCATGGTGTTCACCGGGGCGGAGATCGCGCTGGCCAACGTCTCGATCGTGGCGAGGTCGGTGACGCCGGGGACGAAGATTCCGCTTGCCCCGGCGGAGATGTACTCGGCGGCGCGGTCCACAGTGGCCTGCAGGCGGGTCTCCGGGTCGCCGAGGCCGAACAGGAACGTGTCGATCCGGGCGTTGATGAACAGCTCCGGCGCGGCCTCGTGGGCGATCCGGATCCTGGCCGCCAGCTCGGCGGGCGGCCGGGCACCGTCCTCGATGTTGATCCCCACCACGCCCGCCTGCCACAGTCCGGTGACGAACTCGCCGACGTTGTCCGAGCCGGACTCGATGTCCGCGGTGACCGGGACCTCGACCTTCCCGGCGATCCGCGCCATCAGGTCCAGGATGCGCGCGGGCTCGAGCCGGTCGCCGTCGGGCTCGCCCATGCCCCAGGCCACCCCGGCGCTGGTCGTGGCGATGGCCTGGGCCCCGGCGTCCTCGATCACCCGGGCGCTGGCCACGTCCCAGGCGTTGGGCAGCCGCAGCGGCGTGCCGGGAACGTGCAACGATCGGAAAAGCTCATGCTTGGCGGTCATGACGTGCAGTTCATCAGTCCCGGGGCAGGCGGGTCTGGCCATTTCCGGACACGATCCTTGGTGTCGTTTTTTCGCTAGCGGGGATGTCCGCGGTGGGTGATGCTGGGGGAATGCACGAGGACAGGGAGCGGTGTGTACGCGCGGTCCAGGCCAAGGACGCCCGGTTCGACGGCTGGTTCTTCACCGCGGTGCTGACCACGAGGATCTACTGCCGGCCGAGCTGCCCGGTGGTCCCGCCCAAGGTCCAGAACATGCGCTTCTACCCGAGCGCGGCCGCCGCCCAGCAGGCCGGCTTCCGGGCGTGCAAACGTTGCCGTCCCGACGCCACGCCCGGGTCGCCACAGTGGAACGAACGCGCCGACCTGGTGGCCCGGGCGATGCGCCTGATCGCCGACGGTGTCGTCGACCGCGACGGCGTTCCGGGGCTGGCCGCCCGGCTGGGCTACAGCGTCCGCCAGATCCAGCGGCAGCTGGTGGCCGAGCTGGGCGCGGGGCCGCTGGCGTTGGCCCGCGCGCAACGAGCCCAGACCGCCCGGCTGCTGATCGAGACCACCTCGGAGCCGCTCGGCGATGTCGCTTTCGCCTCGGGGTTCGGCAGCGTGCGGACGTTCAACGACACCGTCCGGGAGATCTTCGGCGTGACACCGGGGGAGTTGCGGGCGAAGAGCCGGCAGCGGCCTTCGTCCTCGCCGGGCTCGCTGGTGCTGCGGTTGCCGTTCCGGAGTCCACTGTGTCCGGACAACCTGTTCGGGCATCTGGCGGCGACTGCGGTTCCCGGCGTGGAGGAATGGCGGGCGGGCGCGTACCGGCGGACTTTGCGGCTACCACATGGGCATGGCATTGCCGCGCTGCGGCCGACCCCGGACTACATCGAGTGCCGGCTCACCCTCACCGACCTGCGGGACCTCTCGGTCGCGATCACCCGCTGCCGGTGGACGCTCGACCTGGACGCGGACCCGATCGCCATCGATGACCTCCTGCGTGCGGACCCGTTGCTGGCTCCGTTGGTGGACAAGGCTCCTGGCCGCCGGGTACCGCGCACGGTAGACGGCAACGAGTTCGCGGTGCGAGCAGTGCTGGGCCAGCAGGTGTCGACAGCGGCCGCGAGGACCCATGCCGCCCGGCTGGTCACGGCCTGTGGCGATCCGGTCGAGGACCCGGAAGGCGGGCTGACCCACCTGTTCCCGGACATGGCCACGCTGGCCGAACTGGATCCCGGCACGTTCGCCATGCCGCAGTCCCGCCGCACCACGCTGACCAGGCTGATCACCGCGCTGGCCGCCGGGGAGATCGACCTCGGCCTCGGCGCCGACTGGCAGCAGGCGCGCGAACAGCTCAAGACGTTGCCCGGGTTCGGGCCGTGGACCATCGAGTCGATCGCCATGCGCGCCCTCGGCGACCCGGATGCCTTCATCCCAGGGGACTTGGGCATCAAACGGGCCGCCGAGCAGCTCGGCATGCCCGCCAGCCCAGGCGCGCTCACCGCGCACGCCACGGCTTGGCGGCCGTGGCGGGCCTATGCGGTGCAGTACCTGTGGGCGACCGGTGACCATCCGATCAACCGGCTGCCCGGCACGTCCTGAGATCGATGGTGTGGCCGCCGATGGTCATCTCGGTGGCGTCGAACGGAACCCGGCAGATCGGGGTGTCCAGGTGGTACGGCTCCGGCCGGACGGGGCGTCCGTCCACAGTGAACGGAAGATCCCAGTGCAGGCTGAGGTTTCGGGAACCCCATCGGGGTCAGCACCCAGCGGCCGTGCGGGCCCCACGGCGAGCCGTCCGGACTGAGCAAAGTGGACAGCTCGAGGTCCGCCCGCCACCGACCGGCGACCAGCAAGTCCCGCACGCCACCCCGCCGGTCGAGCCGGTGCTCGCTCATCTCCAGTCCCGTCTGCGTGATCGGCAACACCACCTCGAAGATGCCAACCGCGCAGCGGGAACCGGTAGTCCCGGCCCGGAATCAGCCCAATGGTTCACGCGTTCACAACACCGGGGTCATGCACCGGTTGGCCAGTGGTTGGCCAACCCGCCGTTCCAGCCGCTATGTTGCTCTCGGTGACCGAAGCTGAGCGGGCGACCTTCCGGGATGTGGCCGCCGTCGGTGAGTTCCGGGCGTTGTTCGCCGCTCAGCTGGCATCCGTCGCGGGGGACCAGCTGGCGCGGGTGGCGGTGTCGATCCTGGTGTTCTCGCGGACGCAGTCGCCTGCGTGGGCAGCGGCCGCCTATGCGTTGACGTTCCTGCCGGATCTGGTGAGCGGGCCGTTGCTGGCTTGGCTGGCCGACCGGTATCCGCGGCGGTCCGTGATGGTCGCCGCGGACCTCGCCAGGACCGTGCTGGTGGCCGCGATGGCGTTGCCGGGAACGCCGTTGCCTGTGGTGGCAGCACTTCTGACCGGCGTGCAACTCCTCAACGCGCCATGGGCGGCGGCGAGGGCAGCCCTGTTGCCGCAGGTGTTGCCGGGGGACCGGTTCGCCGTCGGGATGGCGGTCTTCACCATCACCACCCAGACCGCGCAGGTCGTCGGGTTTGCAGCGGGCGGGCTGGCAGTCGCCGGGCTGACGCCCCACGGCGCGTTGTGGCTGGACGCGGGGAGCTTCCTGGTTTCGGCGCTGGTGGTGCGGTTCGGGGTGAAGCACCGCGCGACCCCGCACCACGAACGTTCAAGAACGCCGTGGCTGTCGGGAATCGCGGTGGTGTGGCGGGATCGGCGGTTGACCGCGTTGATCGCGCTCGGCTGCGTTTCCGGGTTCGCCATCGCGGGCGAGGCCGTCGTGACCCCGTACGCGGCCGAAATCGGCGGCGGCGCGGTCGCGGTGGGATTCCTGCTGGCCGCATACGCGATCGGCAATGTCATTGGCGTGACCGCGCTGACGCGATTCCCACCCGTTCGCCGCCGCGGTCTGCTGGTACCGCTGGCGGTATTGTCCTGCGCTCCGCTGACACTCTGCGTGAGCAATCCGGGGGTGCCCGCAACGATGGTCCTCTGGGCATTTTCCGGGGCCGCGAGCGCCTACAACCTGACCGCCTCCACGCTTTTCGTCCAGTCGGTGCCGGACGCCCTGCGTGCGCGGACATTCGGGGTGGCGATCACCGGGCTGCGGGTGTCCCAGGGAGCGGGAGTCCTGGCCGCCGGGCTGGCCGCCGAATACCTAGCCCCGCACATTGTCGTGGCCATTGCCGGGGCGCTGGGAATGCTGGCCGCGCTGGGGGCGGGCTGGTGGTGGCACAAGGCCACCCGCCAGCCCGCGCGCTGATGGGTCAGCGCCGCGCCCAGTCCACGGGCCGCTGGAGACGGGCACGCCAGTCAACGGGCCGGCCGGTCTGGGCTGCGGATGTGGTGTTGTTCATGACTGCCTCCACTTGTGGTGATGACATTGCGTGACGCAGGTGGCCACCTCTGGCCTAGTGACACGTAGATCGTTTGCAATTACAGTGCGAATTCTCCGCGTGTGGCAGGGGTGTCCGTGGTGCGATTGTCCAAGGCCGGTGCCCGCCGACGAAACGGCGCGCTCAATCCGCGCGGCTGGTCGGTCTGGTCATTGCCGCGCCCGGTGGTCGTCTACATCCTCACGGTCGAGGCTTTCGCCCTGGTCGTCGTCGGATTTACCGCGACCGTGGTGCCGATCACCACCCAGTCCCTGATCTGGTTCGCGATGTTGCTCGCCGGTGAAATCACTCACTTGGAGGCAGCACGCGGCATCGAGCGAATACGCGAACTGGGCGCCGAGGGCCGCCCGCATATGCACCTGCAGTCGATTTGGATCTTCGCCGCGCTGCTGTTGCTGCCGCCCCCGCTGGTCGCGGTGGTGATTGTGGTGAGCTACACGCATTCGTGGATCCGGGTTTACCGGCGGCGGGGCGTGCTGCACCGGAAAGTGTTCTCCGCCTGCTCGGTCATCACCGCCTGCTCGGCCGCCGGAGTCGTGCTCAAGCTGGGCACCGGCGGTTTTCTCGCGCCCTATATGCCGCATCTGGACGGTTTCACCGGCGTGGTCACCCTGATCGGCGCCGGCGCCACGTACTTCCTGGTCAACTACGCCATGGTGGTCGCGGTCATCATCGCGACGAACCCCGCCAACCCCGGCCGGACCGCCCTGGGCAACCTGTCCGACGTGCTGATCGTGAACGCCG
The DNA here is from genome assembly GCF_040675465.1 of Actinocrispum sp. NPDC049592. Taxonomy (NCBI): domain Bacteria; kingdom Bacillati; phylum Actinomycetota; class Actinomycetes; order Pseudonocardiales; family Pseudonocardiaceae; genus Actinocrispum; species Actinocrispum sp. NPDC049592. The sequence goes on from NZ_JBFAPA010000014.1 coordinate 317,420, forward strand.
CGGTCGGCGTAGGCTCGGGAATCGCCCTGGTCATGACCGTGCGGCCGTGGCTGCTGCCGGTCCTGGTGGCCACACCCCTGGCCCTGCAGATCGGCCTGCTGCTGCCGCAGTTCCAGGCCGCCGCCCGCACCGACTCCAAGACCGCCCTGCTCGACCCGTCGTTCTGGACCGAGGTCGCCCGGCGGGAGCTGATCCGCGCCCGCCGGCTGAACTCGACCCTGGGCGTGCTGATCATCGACATCGACCACTTCAAGGACATCGACGACAGCTTCGGGCACCTCGCCGGCGACGAGGTGCTCAGAGCCGTGGCGACCACCCTGCGTGACCAGGTGCGGGGCGGAGACTTCGTCGGCCGCTACGGCGGGGACGAGTTCGCGGTGCTGCTGCCGGGCACAGCGGGTGAGGAGCTGCGGATCGTCGCCGACCGGATCAGGCAGGCGATCAGCCGCATCGAGGTCTCCGTGCACGCCATCAACTGCGAGGAGCCGCGCCCGATCAGCGGGCTCACCGCGTCGATCGGCGCGGCCTCCTACCCGGAGACCGCCGCCGAGCTCACCCCGCTCCTGCTGGCCGCGGACCAGGCGTTGTACGACGCCAAGAACACCGGCCGCGACCAGACCTCGATGGCCGGCTGACTCACCCGACCCAGACCGTCTTGGCGTTGCAGAACTCCCGGATGCCCAGGTCGGCCAGCTCCCGCCCGTACCCGGAGTGCTTCACCCCGCCGAACGGCAGCGCCGGGTAGGACGTGGTCATCCCGTTGATGAACACCTGTCCGGCCTCCAGCTCCGCCACGAACCGGCGCTGTTCGTCCGGGTCGGTGGTCCACGCGTTGGAGCCCAGGCCGAAGTCGGTGGCGTTGGCCAGGTCGATCGCCGTGCCGATGTCCGGCACCTCGAACAGCTGCGCGACCGGGCCGAACACCTCCTCGCGGTACATCCGCATCGCGGGCGTGACACCGGTGATCACGGTTGGCGGGTAGAACCAGCCGGGCCCGTCGACGCGTTCGCCGCCGCACAGAATGGAAGCGCCGTGCCGCACGGCGTCCTCGACGAGGTCCTCGACGTCCTTGCGGCCCTGTTCGGTCGCGAGCGGACCGATGTCGGTGTCCGGGTCCAGCGGGTCGCCGATGGTCAGCGCGGACATCCGCTTGACGAACAGCTCGCGGAACTCCGTGGCCACGTCGGTGTGCACGATGAACCGCTTGGCCGCGATGCAGCTCTGGCCGTTGTTCTGGCAGCGCGCCTTCACAGCGGTCGCGACGGCGCTTTCCAGGTCGGCCGAGGGCATCACGACGAACGGGTCGCTGCCGCCCAGCTCCAGCACGGACTTCTTGATCTCGCGCCCGGCGATCTCGGCCACCGATCGCCCAGCCGCCTCGCTGCCGGTCAGCGTCACCGCGGCCACCCGCGGGTCGGTGAGCACCTGCTCGACCGCGTCCGAGCCGACCAGCAGGGTCTGGAACACATCCGGCGGGAATCCCGCGTCCAGGAACACGTCCTGCAGCTTGAGCGCGGTTCTGGGCACGTTGGAGGCGTGTTTGAGCAGGCCGACGTTGCCTGCCATCAGCGCGGGCGCGGCGAACCGGACGACCTGCCACAGCGGGAAGTTCCACGGCATCACGGCGAGCACGACCCCGAGTGGCTGCCACCGGACATAGGCCTTGCTGGCCGAAACCTCGGACGGATCTATCGGGTGATCTGTCAGGAATCTGGATGCGTTCTCCGCGTAGAACCGCATTGCCGACGCGCACTTTCCGGTCTCCGCACGGGCTTCCGCGACGGGCTTGCCCATCTCGCGCGTGATCAGCTCCGCGATCTCGTCCGCCTGGGCGTCCAGCAGGTCCGCCGCGGCGCGCAGCCATCCGGCCCGATCGGCGAAACTCGTGTGCTGGTAAGTGTTTGCCGCCTCATAGGCGCGCTCGATGCGCCCGGCGACCTCCTCGGCGGAGAACGGCTCGAACGTCCGCTCGGTCTCGCCGGTGGTGGGGTTGATACTTGCTATGGCCATACGACATGGGGTACCCAATCGAGGCGGACTTCATGCACCGTCCATTCTCGACATTCTCAAATCCTTACCTGATCGGGGTTGTTCGTGCCCGTCAGGCACGGATTCGTTCGTTCAGGTCGATTTCGGTGCCGGTGCTCAACTGGAATGCGTTGGTGTGTCTAACATCCAGCCCATGTCTCGAGGATTCAGCACTCCTTGCGCCCGTGAGATCGGCCACGAGATGCGTAAACGGCGGGAAGCGGCAAGGGTGTCGTCGGCGGCGCTGGCGCGCGGAGTGGGCTGGCACCCCAGCAAGCTCTCCCGCGTGGAGTCCGGGGAGTACCCGGTGTCGGATGTTGAGGTGTCGCGGTACCTGTCCTGGCTGCGGGTACCGCCCGAGGAGGTCGACTATGTGCTGGAGCTCAAGGCGATCGATGAGCGGGATTACGGATTCTGGCTTCGCCGGGCCGAGAATTCCGTCATGTCGCCGGCGTTGCGCAGTCTCGTGTACTACGAGGCCACCGCTTCCAAGTCGACGAGCTACGAACCGCTGGTGGTTCCCGGTCTGCTGCAGACCAGGGAGTACGCGGCGGCGTTGATCCGCGAGACCGCCGGGTCCGACGAGGACTTCGAACTGTTGCTGCAGGCCAGGATGGACCGCCAGGAGGTGTTCCGGCGCGAGCCCCGCGCGGAGTTCACCTTCTACATCCACGAACAGGCGTTGCGGCTGCCGATCGGCGACCCGCACGTGATGTCGGAGCAGTTGCTGCACCTCGTGTTCAGCTCGTCGCGGCCGAACGCGGTGATCCGGGTCGTGCCGTTGTCGGCGGGCGCGGCGGCGGTGTGCGGGGGTTCGTTCCGGTTGTTCGAGTACTCGAAACGGGACCGGCCGCTGGTGTACCAGTCCGGCACGGTGGCCGGCCTGTTCGTGGACGACGACGAGTACGTCGGCGGCTTCAGCAGGCTGGTGCCCAGGCTCGAGCGGGTCGCCCTGTCCGAGGGCGAATCGCTCGACCTGCTGGCCGCGATGGCCGGTGACTCGGAGCGGCTGAAACCCCAGCCGAGCACCCGGTAGCGGAATGGTTCAACCAATCGTCGGTTGTCCTCGGCCCTGGCCTGGGCTTACTGTTCAGTCGCAGACCGTTTTCTCTGGCGGCGCGAACCGGCGGCGATCTCGCCGGTTGCCAGGTGAGCAGTCACTTGGAGGTTCGCGCCCTGCAATCGGGACACCGTCCCGTTTTGCGAGCCAGAAAGGAGACAGGTATGCGCCGACTGGTCACATGCCTGCTGGGGCTGGGTTTGGCGATGACGACCGCCGCCCCGGTATCGACGGCGTCGCCCGCCGGGATCCAGGCCGACACCTGCGCGGTCAAGTCCCGGCCGTCCGGAAAAGTGCTGCAAGGCTACTGGGAGAACTGGGACGGCTCGTCCAACGGCGTGCACCCGCCGTTCGGCTGGGTCCCGATCACCGACACCCGGATGAAGGACCACGGCTACAACGTGATCAACGCGGCCTTCCCGGTCATCCGCTCGGACGGCACCGTCCTGTGGGAGAACGGGATGGACGCGGGGGTCAAGGTGTCCACGCCCGCCGAGATGTGCGCGGCCAAGGCGGCGGGCGCCACGATCCTGATGTCGATCGGCGGCGCGGCCGCCGGCATCGACCTCAGCTCGACCGCGGTGGCCAACAAGTTCGTGGCCACCATCGTGCCGATCCTGAAGAAGTACAACTTCGACGGGATCGACATCGACATCGAGACCGGCCTGACCAACACCGGCAACATCAACACGCTCTCGACGTCGCAGTCGAACCTGATCCGGATCATCGACGGCGTGCTCGGCCAGATGCCGTCCAACTTCGGCCTGACCATGGCCCCGGAGACCGCGTACGTCACCGGCGGCAGCATCACCTACGGCTCGATCTGGGGTGCCTACCTGCCGATCATCAAGAAGTACGCGGACAACGGCCGCCTCTGGTGGCTGAACATGCAGTACTACAACGGAAGCATGTACGGCTGCCACGGTGACTCGTACTCCGCGGGCACCGTGCAGGGCTTCACCGTGCAGACCCAGTGCCTGAACACGGGCCTGGTCGTGCAGGGCACCACCATCCGCGTGCCCTACGACAAGCAGGTCCCGGGCCTGCCCGCCCAGCCCGGCGCGGGCGGCGGCTACATGTCGCCCAGCCTGGTCTCCCAGGCCTACCGGTCCATCAGCGGCCTCAAGGGCCTGATGACCTGGTCGATCAACTGGGACGGCTCGAAGAACTGGACGTTCGGCAACAACGTCAAGTCACTCCAGGGCCGGTAGGAATCTCACGTTCGGGGGCTCGGCGACGTCTACTGGGCATGTACACGATCGTCGAGTCCCCGCTGGGGGAGCTGACCGTTGTCGCCCGCGAGGACGGGGCACTGACAGGGGTCTACTTCGAACAACACAGGCGACGCCCCGCGCAGGACACCTTCGGAGCGCGGCAGGACGCCGCGTTCGACGAGGTCAGGCGCCAGTTCGCCGAGTACTTCGCCGGTGAGCGCACCGAGTTCGACCTGCCCATGGCGCCCGTGGGGGACGAGTTCCAGCTGCGGGTCTGGGATCTGCTCAAGAAGATCCCGTACGGGGAGACCAGGTCCTACGGGGATCTGGCCCGTGAGCTGGGCGATGTCGCGCTGGCCCAGGCGATGGGTGCCGCCAATGGGCGAAATCCGTTGATGGTCGTCGTGCCCTGCCACCGGGTGGTGGGCGCGGATGGCAGCCTGGTCGGGTACGCGGGCGGGCTGGCCCGCAAGCGTACATTGATCGACCTGGAACAGGCGGATCTCACGAACCGGCTGTGGTGAGCGTCTACTGGGTGTGACCTTGCGACCTTTCGAACGGATCGTGGCCGAGTACGGCGCGATGGTGCTGCGGGTCTGCCGGGCCGTCCTCGGCCCGGCAGACGCCGAGGACGCCTGGTCGGAGACGTTCCTGTCGGCACTGAAGGCCTATCCTTCGCTGCCGGCGGACGCGAACGTCGAGGCGTGGCTGGTCACCATCGCGCACCGCAAGGCGATCGACATCGTGCGAGTGCGAAAGCCGATTCCGGTCCCGGTCATTCCGGAACGCGCGACGAGCCCGCCCGCGGCCGGCGACGGCCTGTGGGACGCGGTGAAGGCGTTGCCCGACAAGCAACGCCTGTCCGTGGCCTACCACTACCTGGCCGGCCTCCCGTTCAAGGAGGTCGCCGCGATCACCGGCGGCAGTACCGACGCGGCGCGCCGCGCGGCCGCCGATGGCATCAGGACTTTGCGCAGGACCTTCCAGGAGAGCAGTGATGAAGTTCCCTGACGTTGACCCGCGGACCGTGACCCGGCTGCGGGACCGGCTGGCCGCCGAGGCCGACCGCGAGGGTGTGCTCGATATCGCTTACCGCACAGTGGATACCCCGGTCGGATCGCTCATGCTCGTCGCGACCGAGCAGGGGCTGCTGCGGGTGGTGTTCGAGCGGGAGGGCCACGAGGCCGTGCTCGAGCACATCGCGGACGTGGTGAGCCCGCGGATCCTCCAGGCCGCCAAGCGGCTGGACGAACCGTGGCGCCAGCTGGACGAGTACTTCGCCGGGGACCGGCGGCGGTTCGAGCTGCCGCTGGATCTCCGGCTGGCCAAGGGGTTCCGGCGCACCGTGCTGGACCACCTGCCGGACATCGCATATGGACAGACGTGGAGCTACGCGCAAGTCGCCGCTGCCGCGGGAAGTCCGCGTGCGGTGCGGGCGGTGGGATCGGCGTGTGCGACGAACCCGATTCCGATTGTTGTTCCGTGCCACCGGGTTGTCCGGTCCGACGGGACCTACGGCGAGTACGTGGGCAGCCCGGAGAACAAGGTGCGACTACTGACGATGGAGGCGGCATGACCGATCGTTTCGCCAAACGCGTCGCCGCGGCCGACTGGGCGGCGGTGACCGACGAGGTCAACGAGCACGGCTGTGCTTTGCTGCCGCAGCTGGTGACTCCGGCTGAGGCAGCGAAGATCGCGGCCCTGTACGACGATGTCTCGCACTTCCGCGCGACCATCGACATGAACCGCTACCGGTTCGGCAGCGGGGAGTACCGGTACTTCGCGGCTCCCTTCCCCACTCCGGTCGAGGAGTTGCGGCAGGCGTTGTACCCGCGGTTGTTGCCGATCGCCCGCGACTGGTGGGCCAAGCTCGGTCGCAGTCCTGAGTGGCCGGACACTTTGGACGAATGGCTGGACCAGTGTCACTCCGCCGGACAGACTCGGCCGACACCCATCCTGCTTCGGTATGGGCCGGGTGACTGGAACGCGCTGCACCGGGATCTGTACGGCGACAAGGTGTTTCCGCTCCAGGTCGTGATCAACCTGAACGCGCCGGGGGAGGACCACACCGGCGGTGAGTTCCTGCTGGTCGAGCAGCGGCCGCGGGCTCAGTCCCGGGGCACTTCGACGCTGATCCCGCAGGGGCACGGCCTGGTGTTCACGACTCGTGACCGTCCGGTGCGGTCGGCTCGTGGCTGGTCGGCTTCCCCGGTGCGGCATGGGGTTTCCACCATCCGGTCAGGGCAGCGACACACCCTGGGTCTGGTGTTTCACGACGCTGCCTGATCGGTCGCTTTGTCTTCCAGGAACGGGTTCGGGCCCGCCGGGCAGACCGTTCCCTGTGGCGGCAACGCTCTGGAGATCAGGTACGCGTCAATGTACGTGCGGGAACAGTCATCGCGGAAGTACGCGGTGTGGCCCCAGCCGGCGTAGGTGAGCAGGCGGCTGCCCTCGATGTTGCGGGCACTCGCCTGCGCTCCGGAGTACCCGGTGATGCCGTCGAACTTGTTGCCGACGACCAACGCCGAAGCCTTGGTGTGCCAGGGGCCGGTGAACCTGTCCTTGTTGGGCGGCCAGAAACTGCAGCCCGCCGTGGTCCACCACCAGTAGCGGCCGAACCTTGACCCGGCTTCGGCCCATTTGCTTGTGGCGCTGTATTCCTTCGTGGTGAGGGGGACGTCGGTGTCGGCGCAGGTTGTGCCGTAGAAGGTCTGGTCGGCGATCGGGTCTTCCGTGGGCACTGCCCAGAGGGGGAGTTCGGCGTCCGGTTTCGCGGTGGCGAGGTCGTTGAGGAACCGGGTGAACTCCGGCCACATGGCGGGGGAGTACATTGCCGCGCCTGCGATGTTGACCAGCATCCGGTAGTCCACTGTGGTCGGACCTGGTGTGGCCGGTGTGGCCTTGATCTGGTCGGCGAGTCGTTCCCAGCGGGCTTTGGCGCTCTGTTCTGCCTTGTGGAAGGCGCATCTCGGGCCGGCTTCGTCGCAGAGGCGGAGGAGTTCGTCGAGTTCCTTGCCGGTGCTGACCCGGTTGTCGGCGATCTGCCATCCCGTTGTCCACAGTGCGGGATCGACTGCGCCGTCGATTGCCAGCACCCTCACGGTATCCGGGAACATCGCGGCGTAGGTGTGACCGATGAAGCTGCCGTAGGAGAAGCCGAGGTAGTTGAGTTTCGGGTCGCCTACCGCGCGGCGCAACAGATCCATGTCCCGGGCGACATCCGCGGTGCTCATGTGCTGGGCGATGGGCTGGCGGAGGCATTTCGGGCCGAGCTGGCGGAAATGGGTCACATACGCGCGTTCTTCCGCTGGCGTGTAGGGGACTCTTGCCGCGGGGGCGGTGAAGAACTCCTTGGCTTCGGAGTCGGTTGCGAAGCAGCTCAGCCGGGTGGACCGGGCGATGCCGCGCGGGTCGAAGCCCACGATATCGAACCGGCCGGAGAGGTCAGTGGAGAGCACATCTCCATGGGAGAACACGAAATCGACTGCGGATCCGCCCGGGCCGCCCGGGTTGACGAACAACGAGCCGATCCGGTGTTCGGTGTCCGTGGCGGGTTTGCGGACGAGGGCGAGGGCGATTGTGGACTCTTGCGGGCGGTCGTAGTCCAGGGGGACGGCGACTTTGGCGCATTCGAAGCCGATGAGCTGTTCTTCGCAGGTTCCCCAGGTTATCGCCGGGACTTCGAGGCGGGCCGGGACGGATGCCGCGACCGGCGCGGAGAGCATCGACGCCGCCAGTGCCAGTCCCGGCAGGACGGTGATGGCTCGGCGCATGAAGACCTATGCAAGCGGTCGTGTTGCCGCTGGTCAATGCGATCGGCGAGAACCTGCCCATCCCCGGGAGTGCACTGTGGACCCGGTGGACGGTTGGGTCGGGGGCTCGGCGCGCTCGGGAGCGGTTCGATTTGGTTTGGGGTGGCCCGGCGCCCGGATCGCGCCATCTCCGAGCCGAGCCTCCGGGATCGTGCCCACTCTCGGGACCGAGCCCCTTGAGGCGTGCCCAGCCGTCGGGCCCAGGCCCAGCCGCGGGTGTCGCGCTCGGAATGCGATGGGTCGGTCACTCTCTGTGTAGCGGCGGAGGGGCTGGTGGGGTGGGGATCGTGGGACCTTTAGACTGCTGACTGGTTAGGTATGGCTTTCCTAATGTGAGGGTGACTGTGGCTGGTCGGCGCGGGCTGGTGCTGGGTATTGCCTGGTTGCTGGTGGTGGTGGCGATCATGCTCAGTCTGGGGGTGGGGAATCTGGGGATCCCGCTTGGTGATGTGTGGCGCGCGGTGTTCAGTCCCGATGACTCTGCGCACACGCTGATCGTGCGCACGCAGCGTATGCCCCGCACGCTCCTGGGCCTGCTTACCGGTGCGGCGCTGGCGACTGCGGGGGTGTTGATGCAGTCGCTCACGCGCAATCCGCTGGCCGACCCGCGGATCATGGGTGTGAGCTCGGGGGCGTCGCTTGGTGTGGTTGTCGCCATCGCGTTGTTCGGGGTGGAGACGCTGCCCGGGTACGTGTGGTTCGGGGTTGTGGGGGCGTTGGCGAGTGGGTTCCTGGTGTACTGGCTGGCCGCGCGGACGGGGTCGAGCCCGGTGACGTTGGCGCTGGTGGGGGCGGCTTTGAACGCGTCCTTCGGGGCGGTTGTGATCGCGATCCTGACGGTCGACGCGGGTACGTTCGACGAGTTCCGGTTCTGGGTGATCGGGTCGCTGGCCGGCCGGCCCACCGAGGTCACCGTCCAAGTCATGCCGTTCATCGCCGTCGGACTCCTCCTCGCGGTCATCTCGGCGAGGGGACTGGACGCGTTGGCGTTGGGTGACGATGTGGCGACGGGGCTTGGTAGCCGGGTTGCCGCGACGAGGCTCACGGCTGCGGCTGGGGCGGTGTTGCTGACCGGGGCTGCTGTTGCCGCAACGGGTCCGATCGGGTTCGTTGGGCTCGCGGTACCGCATTTCGCGCGTGCGTTGGTAGGCAGTGATCACCGGTGGCTTCTGGCCGTGAGTGTGCCGATGGGGGCGGTGTTCCTGCTGCTGTCCGATGTGGTCGGCCGGGTGGTGATCCTGCCGGACGAGATCCGCGCGGGGGTGGTCACGGCGGTGATCGGCGCGCCGATTCTGCTGTTGCTGGTGCGGCGGCCGAAGTTGGTGCTCGCGTGACCCGTCTCGTGCTGCGGCCCGCCCCGGCCGTTTCGTTCACCCTGCATCGGCGAGGTGTTGTCGTTGGGGTGGGACTCCTTGTCCTGCTTGCGGTTGTGTTCGTCGGCGCGTTGTGCATCGGGTCGACGAGCGTGCAGCCCGGGGATGTTCTCCGCGCGGTCTTCGGCATTCCCACCTGGGCCGGGAAAGTCGTCGAACTCCGGATCCCGCGCACTGTGCTGGCCGTGGTGATCGGTGTGGCGCTGGGGTTGGCGGGCGCGTTGCTGCAAGGCGTGAGCCGCAACCCGTTGGCCAGCCCGGATGTCATCGGCGTCTCGCAGGGCGCCGGGCTGGCGGCGACGATGGTGATCGTGGCCGGGGCACCGGTCGCTGTGCTTCCTCCGGCCGCGTTGATCGGCGGACTTGGCGCGGCTGCTGTGGTTCTGGCGTTCGGCCGCGGAAACCGCTTTGTGCTGGCCGGAATCGCGGTCGCGGTCGCGGTGAAGGCCATCACCGAGATCTTCATCGTCGGAGCGGCCCCGATCGACGGGCAACGCGCGCAGATCTGGCTGATCGGCACGCTCGCCGGCTGGGGCTACGACGAAGCGTTGGTCGTCGCGATCGTTGTCGTGGCGCTGATTCCCGTACTGCTGTGGGCCGGGCGCGCGCTGGACACGTCGGCGCTTTCGGACGACGTCGCCCGCGCGATCGGAGTCCGGGTCGGCGCCCGCAAACTCGTGCTGGCCATCGCGGGTGTGGTGCTGGCGGCGTTCGCGACCGCACAGGTCGGCGCGGTCGACTTCGTCGCACTGGCCGCCCCGCAGATCGCCCGCCAGCTCGCCAAAGCCGAACGCCCGCCCTTGTTCTGCGCGGCCCTGACCGGGGCCGTGCTCACCGTGGTGGCCGATACCGCGGCACGAACCGTGTTCGCCCCCACCCAGCTCCCAGTCGGGGTGCTCACGGCCGCACTCGGCGGCCCGTACCTGGTCTGGTTGTTAGTGCGCCGCAAGCGCTGATCGAAGGGAACACCAATGCGCAAGTTCGCCACGGTGCTGGCCGCCGTGCTCGCGTTGAGCGCGTGCGGGACCGGCACCACCCCGCCCAGCGGCGACGCGGCCCAGCAGCAACAGGGACAGACCCGCACCATCAAGCACGCGATGGGTGAGACGAAGGTCCCCGCCACACCCCAGCGAGTGGTCGTGCTCGACTCCGACAAGCTCGACACGTTGTCCTCGCTGGGGCTCACCCCGATCGGCGCGACCGTCGGCGCGGACAGCCCGACCCTGCCCAAGTACCTGAACCTGCGGAACGTGAAGACCGTGGGCACCTTGCAGGAGCCCGATCTGGACGCGATCCGCGCGCTCAAACCGGACCTGATCCTGGGATCCAAGTTCCGCCAGGAGAAGTTCTACGACGAACTGTCCACAATCGCCCCCACGGTGTTCACCGAGCTGGTCGGCATCACCTGGAAGGACAACTTCCTGCTGGACGCCGACGCGCTGGGCAAGAAGGCGGAAGCCCAGGCGCTGCTGGACAAGTACACCGCGCGGGCCAAGGACCTGAAGAAGACCTCGCAGAAGGTGTCCATCGTGCGGTTCCGGCCGGACGAGATCCGTGTGTACGGGCCGGACTCGTTCGCGGGCATCGTGCTCAAGGACGCCGGCGTGCCGCGCCCGGACCGCCAGCTGCTGGCGGACAAGAAGGACAAGCGGTTCGACAAGGTCAGCCCGGAACGGGTGCAGGAGGTCGACGGGGACGTGATCTTCGTGTCCGCGTACGGCGAGAAGGCCGCGCAGCGCCAGTCCGAGGTGACCGCGGGTCCATTGTGGACCAAGCTGGGCGCGGTCGCGGCCGGCAAGGTGTTCGTTGTGGACGATGAGACCTGGATGACCGGCATCGGCGTGACGGCCGCCAACAAGATCCTGGACGACCTCGCGGCGCACCTGTCCTGAGATGGGAGTGGCTGGCCCGCGGGGGCGCCACAGCCCGCCATGCGCGCCCGCCTGGGCGGGGTGGTGGGGGTGGTTTTTTTGCACGTATTTGGGGAGTCGGTGGGGGT